>NZ_FOIH01000021.1:0-3421 GCF_900111535.1 Pseudomonas sp. NFR09 | reverse complement strand
ATCCTGCATATTCGCTACACGATTCGCCAAGCAGCCGTGCCTCGCACCGCCACAGTTTCACAGCCCTAGTACCGGCTTGCCAGACTGGACGCGTTGATAGCCAAGGAGAAACCAAGGCAAAAAAAGCCTGCATCTCTGCAGGCTTCTCTTTATGTCACTATCTGGCTCCACGACCTGGACTCGAACCAGGGAGCCAATGATTAACAGTCATTTGCTACCGACTAGTCACAACTGGGCCACGAAAAACGTGCTAGAGAAATAGAATCGCTGCATAGCGTGAGTACGCGAATACGTCACGCCACGAAAGTTAGTCGGGTTGGGTTGGCTTGTCAAAGCGTGGCAAAACAATGACCTGTAGGAAAAGGAGGCGTCCTCTGTCAGCTACCGAGCAATCTTCATGCCTCACTTAACTTCCTGACCAACGTAGCCGCCATTAGCTTCAACGTTCTGCTCTCTGCCTCAAATCCTTCATCTAGAGCGCGTAAGACCTGCGCCCTGTCATAAATGTAGCCAGCCAAAAAAACTGACTCAATTGATTCAATTGCATGAATGACAACCGACTCCTCTCCAGCTTTTAGAAGCGTTAGCAAAACACGCAACGCCCGCTCATCATTCGAGTCACCGAGAGACTCCGCGCACCGACCTCGCCAGACTTCAGACTTCGCCAGAAGAGTAGATTCAAGTTCGTCCCAGCTTGAATTATCAAACTGAGAGATCTTGGAGGCCGCGACATCAATTCCTACATCCGACCAGTAATCTTCTGACCCTATTGAATCCAGCAAAAATTCATATTCTTTAAACATATTTCACCTATCAGAATTTCGTCGGATCCGTACAGCCTCTGCCACAAGGATAGCCAGCAGTAACGCGTTCCCCAACCTTGATGACCTCAACTTTTACCCCGTTAACTGTCGTTTGATGCAACGAGGCGCCATCGGCCCTCGTCGCAAGCGCCGGGCCATTTCCAGTAGCTCGAACGGCACTCATCGTTTGTGCATCCGACCAGGACGCGGGGAACAAGGTGCTCGTTTTAATCTTCGAAATATTCACATCAGTAAACTGCGCCACCAATTTTGCATTTCGCGTCCCGTCAGCGTTGCTCGACAACACCTCCACAGGGATCCCTCAGGGTCAGACACCGTTTACCCCATGAGCCCGCCATTCAGCGCGAGGCGATTGTCGGCCCGAATTAGATACAGCATCATCACTCGATTCGTTTCGTCACCTACCTCAAAGTCAATAAATCCGCCCCGTTTAGGATCCCCTTTATCAATTTTACTTACCACGCAGCGTGACGGTTCGAGGGTGTCGACGTTCCGGAATGCTTAATTTTTTCAATTTCCGCGTTGACCGCTAAATACTTATCAACATATTTTTCCGGAGTGCGCTTGTGAAGTTCCCCCAAAATCGACACCAGACTTTCATGAATAGCCAAGTCTGTAGGCTTTATTTCCATAGCATCCTCATAACACTGCAAGGCGCCTTCAAGATCTCCCACCTTAACCAACATCGCACCTAGTTCAAGATACGTATCGACAAATGAAGGTTCGGCTTCAATGGCGGCCTGATAATACTTGAATGCGTCGACAACATTTGACGCACGCTCATTCGATACGCCTGCAAGGAAAAGATATCGAGCTATGACTTGATCAGGGGCCAACTGGGTAGCGACTTCATAATGCTTAATAGCCTGGGCAAAGTTACGCTGATAGAAACATATATCACCTAAACATTCAGCACATGCATAATCAGACAGTGAATGCGAGCAGGCCTTGAAATATTCAATTGCATTTTCGACAAGCCCGGTTGAGAGGTACCGAATCAGTTGTCTCTTAACATCATTAAAATCAGACTCGTTCACAGCTACTCTCCAACTACTCTAACGGGACTGCTCAGGGTCAGCCGCCATTTACTGCGCGCGGGCTGCCCCCCTTTAAACTCTTTATTTTATCGCCCAGCATACTTGGTTCAAAATTTACTTCTATTGAAACGACCAGTCATGCACCGATATCAATTCGATCTTCTGATTAGACTCATACTCCAACGGTGCTCTATAGTCGGTAATAAAGCTGACCCCCTCTATATATTCACCATTTTCAATAATCAGAAACTCATCATCCACATCATTAAAATCCAACTCGTAAAAATCCTCAAGCAGCAGTAGGTCACTGCCAGGCATAACCACTTTAAACTTTCCTTGATAGCCTCTACCAACCACAATCCTATATAGCTTATTGCCCTCTCCGAAATCCAATGAAACCCAGTCATTCCGATAGCTGAAAGACTCCACGACTGCACCTACATCGATGGCGGAGCCCACCGGCGTTCGAACGCCAATCCAACCTGAACTTTCGAGCAAAATTTTATTAAGAGCGGAGTTTGAGTCGTACCACTCCACAGCGCCAATTTTTTCCTGAACACAGGAAAAGTCTTCGCCCAAATAAAAACCAGCCGCACTCAAGCCAGGACTCAACTCAGCCATAAGATCAGGAAATAATAAAGTCATTCACCATCACTCCTAGTTTTTCCATTCCCCAGCTTCATATTTTAACCGACTTCCCTGCTTATCATAATACTGCTGATAGCTGGTTATCGTTCTAGGCTTGAAACCTGTGAATGACAATCGACTCCTCTCTAGCTTTTAAAAGCGTTAGCACAACGCGCAACGCCCGCTCATCATTCGAGTCACCTAGAGACTCCGCGCACCGACCTCGCCAAGCCTAAGACTTCGCCAGCAGAGCAGATTCAAGATCGCTCTCCGGGGTTTAGGGTGAATGTGTGGGAATCCCTCAGGGTCCGTCTGCTTTTTTGATTTATTTACCATGCGGCGTGACGATTCAACGGTATAGACTTTCCGGAACGCCTCATCTTTCAACTGTCGCTTTGGACGCTGAGAACAATAGTCAACGGCCTTTTCGCCAAGCCCGCTTTACCCCATGCGTTGCTAACAGAAACGGGACTCACTAATGCCTAAAGATGATTGATTTTGCGAAGTCTGCATACTTATAAAACCAACTTAACGCAAAAAAAATCGAGAATGGCATTCCCAACCATACAAATACCACATCAAATTCCACCTCAAACCCTGCAGAAATAAACAGGACTGGCAACAATGCCAGCAGGCATCCTATGGAAAGCATTACGACTAAAACACCCGCCGCCATTATTGCCGAGAACATCAACTTACTAATCGTCACCCTTAGCCTCCTCGTAAAAGCCGTAGCCCTTATAACCCACTCCGCCGACATACACACCTAGCGCCGTACCAAACGGGGTTTTCGTGCCTAACAACGTGACTCCCCAGGGTCAGACCCCATTAACCGGTTCAAACAGAACGGGAACAGGCCTATAACCAAGCGGTCCTGGATACGCTGAGCACCCGCTTCAACAGCCAGACGCTCTTCAACTGGCAGGCCGGCCG
>NZ_FOIH01000013.1:0-226442 GCF_900111535.1 Pseudomonas sp. NFR09 | reverse complement strand
CAGGGGCAGATAAGCCGCACCGGTCTTGAGCACGGCCCAAATCCCCACCACCAGTTCCACCGAGCGGGGCATGGCCAAGGCCACCACGTCCTGTGCACCGATGCCTTCGGCCAGCAAGGCATGGGCCACGGCATTGGCGCGGGCATTAAGCTCGGCATAGCTGAGTTGAAGCTCGCCATGACAGAGCGCCTGAGCCGTCGGCGTGCGTGCCACCTGGGCCTCGAACAACTGCACCAGATCCCCGGCAGGTGCAGGGTGTGCGGTATCGTTCCAACCCTGCAAGACTTGCCGACGCTCCTCAGAGCGCAGGATGTCGAGGCTGTCGATCATCACTGGCCGGCCCTGTTCCATCGCACTGGCCAAGCCATGCATTGCCTGGAGCATGTACTCACATATCCGCTTCGCTGGAATTGGCGCCGCAACATGTGCAATCAACTCCATCGCGTCACTCTGGTCTTCGACAGTCAAGCAGAAGGGATAAGTCGCCCCCACCTGCCCGCCCAACCACTGCATACCCATAGGGAGCGAATCACTGAGCGCGCTCGACTGAGTGCTACGCCGGTAGTTGAGCAATGCACTGAACAACGGCGCAGGTGCGCAGATGCGGCTACAGCGCTGAGCCAGCGCCAACGGTGCGTGTTCGTGACGCAGCAGCGCCGTCAGACCGGCATGGGTATTGAGCACAGCATTGTCGACCGACAGGTCCTTTAACCCCAAGTAAAGAGGCAACGTGTTGATCAATAGCCCCATGGCCTGCTCGGCAAACTCCAGGGAAGACGCACGACCTAGCAGCACGGTGCCAAACACCACGTGCCGGCAAGCGCTGGTACGAGCGACTACCAGCCCCCAGGCAAGGTGGCACAGGCTGCCCAGGTTAACGCCGAGACGCCGGGCATGAGCGTCCAATTGCTGTAGAAGCGCCGAAGGCACTAGCTGACGGTGCTCCTGAGTATGAGCAGGGTCCACGTGCGCGACCCCGAACGGCAAACTCGGTTCACGTACTTGGGACAGATGCTCACGGAAAAATCGTTCATATCTTCCGGGGTTAGGCTCCAGGAAGGTTTGCGCCACAAAATCACGGAACCGTCGGACTGGCGGTAACGTGGAATCTTTGTCCGCCAGTAGGGAAACGACCTCATCATTGAGCATGTGCAGCGTCAAATGGTCTCCAACCAGATGATGCAGGCGCAGATGGAGCAACCATCTATTCGCCTGAGGATCTGCTGCAACGCTCGCACGCAACAGACCCGCTTCGCCGATATCAATGCTATGCAGGTGCGGATCGTAACGTTTACGAAGCTGGTCAAGCACAGGCCCGTGCCGCTCATCGAGCTGCGGATAAACGATTCGCAGAGGTGCTTGGCGCCAAACGACCTGAACCGGCGTGGAGAGGTCACGCCAAAAAAAAGAGGTGCGCAAGATATCGTGACGGGCGATAACCTGCTCGACACCCTCAAGGTAGCGATCAAGCAATGAGCGGTCTGTAAATGCAATCTCGTAGGCCATCAGGTACGGATCACCCTGCTGCGCCAACAAATGATGGAACAGGATGCCGTCCTGCATGGGCGACAGCGCGTAAATATCTTGAATATTTGCGACGCCGCCTGGAACACGCTGCACCAGCAGGTCGATGTCGGCCTGGGTCAGAGAAGCCAAAGGCAGCATCTGTGCCGTGATCGAGGTGGTGTCAGGCGTGATCGTATTCGGGGGTACGACCGTCTGGCATGCCTCCCGCAAAGCGACGGCCATGTCCGCCAATCGCGGAAGGGCGAAGATCGAATGGACGTCCAGCGCGAAGCCATACTTTCGCAGCCTGGCAACCATCGATACCGCCAGTAGGGAATGGCCGCCAAGCTCAAAGAAATGATCATTGCGACCGACCTTCTCAAGGCCCAACACACTCTGCCAGACCTCCACCAGCACATGTTCCTGCTCCGAGCGCGGGGCCTGCTCTTGTGCCGTGGCGTGTACAACACGTTCGGGAACAGGCAACGCCTTGCGGTCGACTTTCCCGTTTACGGTCAAGGGTAAGGTCTTCAGGAACACCAACACACTGGGCAACATATGCTCGGGCAACACTGCCCGCAGATACGCACGCAGCACGGGGACCAATTCGTCCTGCGCCTCGCCTTGGGGCACCACATAAGCGACAAGCTGTTGGTTCCCGGCCGCATCAGGGCGTGCGTCCACAACGGACTGGCTGACCTGCTCATGCAGCACCAGTTTCGACTCGATTTCGCCAAGTTCAATACGCGTGCCGCGCACCTTCACTTGAAAATCGCTGCGCCCCGAGTACTCAAGGCTGCCGTCGGCTCGCCAACGCCCCAGATCACCTGTTCGATACAATCGCGCCCCTGGCTCGGTGCCAAATGGATCAGGCACAAATCGCTGGGCCGTCAGAGAAGGACGGTTCAGGTAACCACGACTGACGCCGGCTCCGCCGATGTAGATTTCCCCTACGCCCCCGACAGGCAACAACTCGCCAGCAGCGCCGAGCACGTAGACCTGAGTATTATCGACAGGCTTGCCAATCGTGACATCGCTTGCGCCAATGCCCTCAAAACAGTGACTCGTCGACCATATGGTGGTCTCGGTCGGGCCATACAAATTCCAGAATGATCCTGCGTAAGCATGCAGTTTGTGCCGAAGCCCCGCAGGCAAAGGCTCGCCCCCCGACAGCACGCGTATCTTGCGTGAAGGCCAGCCTTGCTCTGCCAACATTCGCCAAGTCGAAGGCGTCGCTTGCATCAAGGTAACTGCATGGGCATCTATAGCGCTCGCCAACAGTTGAGGGTCAGACGCAACCCGTCTCGATGCGAGCACGACACAGGCACCGTGAACCAATGGCAAGAAAAGCTCGAGCGCGGCGATATCAAAGGACAGCGTGGTCACCGATAAAAACGCGTCAGTACCATCTATTGGGATACGCCGCTGCATCGCCTGAAGAAGGTTGACCACATTGCGATGCTCCACCATCACACCTTTCGGCACGCCGGTGGAACCGGACGTATAGATGACGTAGGCGAGGTCATTGCCTGCGACCGTTGGCAACTCCCGGGACGACGGCAGCGGCACATCGGGCCCGAACAATGAGCGCGACTCAAGCACTCGGCAATGGAGCGGCAGGTCAAGCCCCTCTACATTCCGCCTGTCGCTTAGCACAATGCCCGCGCAGCAGTCCGCGAGCATGAATGTCAGCCGTTCGGCAGGATGGCTAGGGTCCAGCGGTACATAGGCCGCCCCTGCACGAAGTATTCCGAACAACGCAACGAAGATATCCAGGCCGCGATCGAGCAACACCGCCACGCAATGGCCAGCGCCTACGCCTTGCTCAATGAGCGCTCCCGCCAACTGGCGGGAGCGTGTTTCAAGTTCTTGATAGGTCAGCGAATGATCTTCATAGATTGCCGCGCAGGCGTCAGGCGTGATTTGCGCTTGTCGTTCGAACTGACGGTGCAAAAGTGCAGGCTCAACCTCCTGGCTTTGCGTGTCATTCCATTGACACAGCATCTGCTGCATATCATCGGGCGAGAGCATCCGCAACGTATGGATCGGCGCGAGCGGACGCTCACAAATGTCCTGCAGCAGTGCCTGAAAGTGCCGTATGTAACGGGCAATAGTCACTTCGTCGAACAGATCAGAGTTATATTCCATGCCACCCAACAGGTGGCCCTCGTGACCGTCCTCCATGAAGGTGCAGGTGAGGTCAAATTTACTGACATGGACAGGAACATCCAGGGGTTCAACGCGCAACCCTGGTATTTCAATCCCGCCGCGCGGGGCATTCTGCATCACCATCATGACTTGAAACAAAGGTGTGTGGCTCAAACTTCTCGTCAGTTTGAGCTCGCTGACCACTTGCTCGAAGGGCACATCCTGATTGGCGTAGGCTTGCAAGGCCGAAGCCTTCACCTGCTCAAGTAACTGGTTGAAACCGGATAAGGGCTGGACCTGCGCGCGCAATACCAGAGTGTTCACAAAAAAGCCGATCAATGGTTCCAGCTCAAGCCGGCTACGACCTGCGGTGGGGACCCCTATGCACAGGTCCCTTTGCCCGCTGTAGCGGTGCAACAGCACGCAGAATGCTGCCTGCAACACCATGAAAAGCGTTGCACCCTGTGCCTGGCCAAGCGCTTTGAGCCGTGTGACTGTGCGCCTGTCCAAGCGCAAGCCTAAACTCGCCCCACGGTAGGTCTGGACCGCAGGCCGAGGTCGATCCGCAGGCAAGTCCAACACCTCAGGAGCCCCCGCAAGCTGCCCCCGCCAGTACGCCAACTGCTCCCCTCGTAATCCACCCTGGGCCCGTTGACGCTGCCAGACCGCATAGTCGAGATACTGCAGAGCCAACGCGGGAGGCTCGGACTCCACTCCGGTCAACCCCTTGGTGTAAAAGTCCACTACTTCCTGAATCAATACCGTCATCGACCAATCGTCGGCGACGATGTGATGCAAATTTATTAATAAAACATGCTCGGTCGACGTCAAACGCACCAAGCTTATGCGCAGCAATGAGCCTTGAGTCAGGTCGAAGGGCTTGACTGCCTCTTCCTGCATGAGCGCATCGATACGGTCCCGCTGTTCTGCAGGGCTTGATGGCCCCAGGTCCAGAAAAGCGATCGGGCACACTGAAGTCGGCTGCACGCACTGCCTGGGCTCTCCGTCCACTTCAATAAAAACAGTGCGCAACACATCGTGACGCGCGAGTAACGCGTCGATTGCAGCCTGCAGCAGATCAATATCAATCGCCCCCCCGCGCAGGCGAACGGCTGTCGAAATCGTGTAGCGTGCGCTTCCCGGTTCGTAGCGATCGAGAAACCATAACCGCTGTTGGCCAAAGGACAGCAGCGACGGCAGCGCGCGCTGTTCAGCAGGCAGCGGTAGCAGTGCGCCGGTGTTGCGCAGGCGTTCGACAATCGCGGGTTTGTTATCGGCAATCAGCTGCTTGAAGGCGGCGGTCAAGACCCCTTTCGGCGCCTTGACACTGAGTTGACCCTGGGCACCCACGCTAAGTCGAATACCGGAGCGATCCAATGTCTGCAGAATTTCGATCAAGGGATCTTGCGGAATAGACGAAACGTCAGCTTGCACAGTGAAAAACTCCAATCCATGAGTAATACGCAGATAGCCCAGCGGGCGAATCGCGCGTCCATTCCTTTGGGGATAACCTTGGGGCTGGTCGCGGATAAGCAATCCAAAACGCCGAGCCCAGGCAGGCTTAATCATCGAAATCGTAACACAATGAATCTCGGGAGCGGTACGCTCTCTAGGGCTTGGCCCGTTATCCTGCGTTGGGATTTGAATTCTGCGTCCCCAGCCCGCAATTGGACTTGCGTCGCACGAAACAGGCGTGGGCAGAGGGGAATTGAAAACTTGAACACAGTAGCGTTCGGTTACGCATTGCCCTAAGATCCTCCGGATCTGAGCACTGTATTTCATACGCCAGACATCACACCTTGCGATGTGCTTGCCAAGTCCACTGGCTGTTTATGTGGGTCCCGACAGGATGTTTTGAATCGGCAGGTTTGCAACACCCCGCAAAAAACCATGAGTTCAAAAGCGGTGCTTGTGCAATGGCTTTAATCGTTACAGCACCTTCTTGCGCAGTCTTCGTCGTACCGCCAGCGGTAAGTCTGCCCAGGCCGTTGGTGCTCATGGAATGATCGAACGTTTGAAAGGACTCTCTGCGTGATTAAAAGGTTTCCGTTACTGTCCCGCCTTTGCTTACTAATTATTATCCCGGCAGTAACAGCACTCGCGCTGATATACCACTCCATGCTTTCTTCGTTGCCCTCGCCGCGGACCACGCTGGCATGGCCCGGCAATGACCCTGGCAACGTCACCATTTTACGCGACGAGCACGGCGTCCCCCATATCCAGGGTGATTCCGACCTGGCGGTCTTTTACGCAATGGGGTACGCCCAGGCACAGGATCGTCTCTGGCAATTGACGCTGCAGCAGCGAATCGCCCAGGGGCGCCTGAGTGAAGTTTTCGGGCGAGGCCTGATCAAGCAGGACGCGTGGTTTCGAACACTGGGTTTATACCGCACTGCAACCAAGGATCTGCTGGCCCTGAGTGATTCCGCGCGTGCATCGCTGCAAGCCTATTCAGATGGTGTAAATGCCTGGGTCGCCGGACATCCCACGCTGCCCCCCGAGTTTATTGCGCTCGGGATACAGCCGCTGCCCTGGACGCCGGTAGATTCACTTGCCTGGATCAAAGTATTTGCGTTGAACCTGTCAGGCAACCTGGATGACGAAATGCAACGTTATATAGCCAGCGCTTATTTCACTAAAGAACAGATCGCCTTTTTGTACAAAGGCCATGACGCTGAAAGAGCTGACATTTCAGAAGCGCAGAAAAGTGCCAGGATGCAGGCATTGGCCGCAGTCCTGGAGGGGCAGCGGCTCGTAAAGGCAGACCTCAACCTCGGTGGGAAATGGCTTGGAAGCAACGCTTGGGTTGCTTCAGGGCGACTATCAAGAGAAGGCCGCGCAACGCTGGCAAATGATCCCCACTTGGGTCTTAGCATCCCGTCGTGGTGGTACCCGGCCACGCTCGAAGGCAAGCACCTGAGAAGCACCGGCATGAGCCTGGTCGGTCTTCCGGCCGTTGTGCTGGGCCTGAATGACGACATTGCCTGGGGCGCCACCAGCATGACGGCTGATGTCCAGGATCTGTATTTTGAAACGCTCGATGCCGGCAGGCCGGGACATTATCTATACAACGGTAAATGGGAACCGTTGGAGGTGAGGTCGGAAGAGATAAAAGTAAAGGCAGATTTCCCGTCGTTCCTGCGCACCGAACTCAAGCCGGTGCAGTTGCAAATCAGAAGTACGCTTCACGGACCAATCGTCACCGATACCGAGCCTGCGCTGGATGCCACCGGTGCATTGCGCTGGGTCGCACTGGAAGTCACAGATACCACATACGAAGCCCTGCTGAATTTGAATTACGCCAGGAACTGGCAGGAGTTCAAATCGGCATTAGCATTGTTCGTGTCCCCGGCCCTCAACTTTCTATACGCGGATGTTCAGGGCAATATCGGATACATGGGCGCCGGTCGGATCCCAATACGCAAGCAAAGGCAAGGTGCCCTCCCTGTTCCAGGCATGAATGACCAGTACGCATGGCAGGGCTACATTCCTTTCGACAAAATGCCCCAGCGATACAATCCGCCGGAAGGTTACCTGGTGTCGGCCAATGACGACATCACCGGACCCGATTACCCATACTTCATTTCCGATAGCTGGGCACCTCCTGGCCGCGCCCAACGCATTCGCCAACTGCTGGCGCAAAGTATCGAGCGAACGGGCGAGGTTGACTTCAACGCTCATCAGCAGATACAGCATGACGTGCTCAGCCTTCCCGCTACGCGAATGATGGGCGCCCTCGGCTTGCTCGCGGGGCGCACACCACGTCAGGAACAAGCCCTGGAGCGCTTGCAACATTGGGATGGCAGCATGTCAATGGACAGTGTTCCCGCAACGATTTTCAATGTGTGGATGCGCCATCTGGTCGACCAGGTCTTCGCCGCCAAAGCAGCAGTGCCATTTAATCAGCGAGGGCATATCGCCAATATTGAAGCCATGTTCGCCAACACCACAACCGATCAGCTGTACGCCGCCCTGACTGAAGCTGACAGTCCCTGGTGCAGGCCAGGAGAAAAACCAATGCCTTGCGCCACAGCCCTTTACGCAGCGCTGGATAAAACTCTGGATGAACTGGAAAAGCTCAAGGGCACCGACATGCAGGCATGGCGCTGGGGCGACGTTCAGTCGGCTTTCTACGAACATAACCCGTTCAGTTTTATCAAGCCGTTCAATACGTTTTTTGAGCGTAAAGTCGGTACGCCCGGCTCGACCGATACCGTCAATGTCGCTTATTCGAGGTTCAGCCATTCAGAGGGTTACTTGAAGCACACCGGAGCGGGTTTTCGCCAGATCATACAGATGGGGCAAGGTACAAACGTTTATTCATATATGAATTCCACTGGGCAATCCGGCAACGTCATGAGCGCTCACTACGCAGACATGCTTATACCTTTTGAGCAAGGCCAGTACTATCGCATGACGCTGAAGTCGACGGGTATTGAAAAGGACTCTTCAGGAAGCACTCCACACCATGATGCTCATCAGTGAATTTGGGCGCAAAGCGCCTAACCGTCTATTTATTGCCCTGATCCTGGGCTGCCTGGCGGGCGTGTGTTATGCGTGCCTGATCCCAATCGTATTGAGCAGCCTGAGCGGCGAGAGTGATGGCATCGACCTGGCAGAGGCTGCGCGTTACACGGTCCTGTCGATAGAAATTGCCGACCACAGAATCGCAGCCGTATTCCTGGCGCTCTGCGTATTCATAGTATTTGCGCGGACGACATCGCGTGCCATATTGACGCGAATCTCTTCGGAAATGACCCTGGACCTACGCACCCACTTGTATGAGCGCATAACAGGCGCAAACTTAAGTAACTTGGAATCCGTCGGCTCATCCAGGCTGTTGGCGGCAATGACCGAGGACATTCGACGTGTGGTCGTGGGCGGGCAACTGTTACCCGACTTGCTAATGAGCAGCGTGACACTCCTGGGCATGCTGTCATTCCTGGCCTTTCTGAACACGGCGGCGTTCGTGTTCGTTGTTCAGGCAATCTGCATTGGCGTCCTGACCCATCAATTGCCGGTATTCTTTGGCAATCGCAGCTTCACCGCGTCACGACAAATATTCGGCAAGCTGCAAACGGCAATGACAGGCCTGATTTTCGGCGCGAAAGAACTAAAGTTGGATGCGCAGGGCCGTAAGCATTATATGGAAAACGTTGTTCTTGCTCACGAACGAGCGTTACTCAAGGCAGACAAGACCACGTACACCATTCTGGTTGCAGCGAACTCATACGGGGACCTGTTGAGCTTCTTCCTGATTGGGGTGGTGTCATTCGTATTCGTCAATTATCACACTGTCAGTACTACGCAACTGGTCGGGATTGTTATGGCCTTGCTCTATGTGGCAGGGCCGGTCTCAATGATCATCGATGTGATTTTTCCGATCACCATGGGTAAAACCGCCTTGCGAAATATAGAAAAATTATTCATCGAGCTGTCCGAGGACAGCTCGGCGAAGACATTTGCGCCTGCGGGTCACTGGGAGTGCATGCACCTGTCCGACCTCGTCTTTCAGCACGCAACCAACACCCACGCAGACGCCTATAAGGTCGGTCCGATTTCCCTGGACATCCGCCGTGGAGAGTTGACGTTCATCGTCGGCGGGAACGGTTCGGGCAAGACGACGTTGTGCAAAATGATCTCTCTGCATTACATGCCTTTGCAGGGAACCATCAGTTTCGATGGACGCGCGGTGAATGATGCATCGCGTGAAGGGTTTCGCCAGGAAATCGCAGCGATCTATTCTGACTATCACCTGTTCGACCAATTATTGTGCCCACTGACAGACCAGGTTCAAGACCAGGCGCAAGAGCTCCTTGTTGATTTAGGACTGGAGGGAAAGGTCACGATTGAAAACGGCGTCTTCTCGACATTGGCGTTGTCAGACGGCCAACGCAAGCGCCTGGCTCTTCTAGTAGCCTTGCTTCAAGATCGTGGGTTGTACATTTTCGATGAATGGGCTGCCGATCAGGACCCAGGATTCAAGCAGGTTTTCTATCGCAGGGTGCTGCCGAAACTGCGCGAACGAGGCAAGGCGGTTGTGGTCATCAGTCACGATGACCGCTATTTCGATGTCGCTGACCAAGTTGTTACCATGGAATACGGTTCATTGCTCAGCCTGCATCGGTGCGACGCATTGGTGAGCGAGCCCCTACCCGATAACGCGTAATCGGGAGATGAACATTTTTCGCCACGGCCACTGAGACGCCATCCAGAGGAATTTTGTTGAATATGGAAGTACATGATCTGATCGGTGTCGGCTTCGGTCCTTCAAACCTGGCCCTGGCCATTGCACTGCAGGAGCACGGCTCGCGAGGCGAGCCTGTGCGCATGCTATTCCTGGAGCGGGAACCGAGATTTGCCTGGCATGAGCACATGATGTTGGCCGATACACGGATGCAAGTTGCCTTTCTCAAAGACCTGGTCTCGTTGCGCAACCCCAGGAGCCATTTCAGCTTCGTTAACTATCTGCATGAACAGAATCGTCTTCAGGACTTCATCAACCTGAAGACCTTCTACCCCAGCCGTCACGAGTTTGGCGATTACCTTGCCTGGGCTGCGGGCCATTTCAGTGACTGCGTCGAGTACGGGAATGAGGTACTCGAAGTTACGCCTCACCTGGGACAAGAAGGTGTCCACCTGTTGAAGGTCCATACCCGCGACAGGCAGGGCCAGGACCACTATCACCTGACGCGCCATCTCGTCATAGGCATTGGCGGCAGCTCGCGCATCCCTGATCAATTCGTGCAGCTCAGACACGACAAGCGGATATTCCACTCAAGTGGCTATCTCAAAAGCATACCCGAGCACATGCACGCCCAGCGTGTCGCAGTCATAGGCGCCGGGCAAAGTGCAGCCGAGATATTCATGGACCTGCCAAATCAATCGGCAAATGTGCAGGTCGACCTGATCATGCGCAACAGCGCCCTGAGAGTCGCTGACGATAGCCCTTTCGTGAACGAGATCTTCAACGCCGACCTGATCGATCAACTCTACGACAGCCCTGAGCAGAATGCTGCTTACATCAAGGACTTCTGGCATACCAATTACGCAGCGGCCGATTTGGCCCTGGTGGAGAACATCTATCAAGTGATCTATCAGCAGAAAGTCAGAGGCCTGAACGGCCATCGCATCCTGAACAATCAAGAAATCACGGCGGTCCAATCGTGCGCCGAGGGCGTCAGTATCACCCTGAAGGACCGGTGTAGAGATGCATGCACCACCCACACTTATGACGCGGTGATATTGGCCACCGGCTATCGGCGAGACCATCATCTGGCCTTGCTCAAACCACTGGCCAGCTATCTGGGCGACTTCCGCGTGGACAGGCAGTACCGCTTGCACACCACGCCCGATTTCCGCCCCTCAATCTTTCTTCAAGGCGCCTGCGAGAGCTCGCACGGCCTGAGCGACACGCTATTGTCAGTACTTGCCACTCGAAGCGCGCAAATCACCGCTGCGCTCACCGCTTCACTGAGCGCCTGTGAACAAGGGCAGCTCAGGTGATCTGCCACGCCACCGTATCAATCGAGTGGGGCTTTCGTCCGGTTATATCCGCACGCAATACACTCGCTTTCGCCAACTCGGCGGCCGAAAATCGCAGAGGCACCTTGACACGCTGAACCCAGGGGGCGGCGCAAGTGCCCATGCGCTTCCAGCTCAAATACACGAAGCGCTCCTGCGGTTTCCCATGGACAAAAGCCCCGGCATAGTCGACGACCCCACTGCCCTTGTCGCGTAGTTGAATTTCACAGGAGAATTCATGGCTCCCATTTTTAGCCTGCACGCCAGCATGAACCGCCTGCTCCTTGTCTTGCAGGCCGACGAGCGCAGACTCTCCAATTTCCGGTAACGTCTTGCACACCAGGACAAGCTTCAAGCTGCTTGGCAAATCGCTCATTTTAACCTCTTATCCGAATAAAACGGCAGCTTTTCATGACTGCCCTGCTTGCGTATTCAATACCGTAGGCGGTGACAAGATCAAGCCGCCTCGCTGCTCCACTCACTGATCAGTCAAATCTCAAAACTCTCGAACTCAACAAGCCGTGCGCTGTCGATGCGAGCCGCAAACGCATGCAGCACCGACACCTCAAAAACATCAGCCATCGGTAGCTCCAGTTCAAATTCTTCGCGTATTCGCGCTGTCAGTTGACCGACCAGCAGCGAGTGCCCTCCAAGCTCGAAAAAGTCATCGTGTCGACTCACCTCTGCCACACCGAGCAAGTCTGACCACGTATGGGCCAACCAGACCTCAGTCGTGCCTTGCGCAGGCTCGTAAAGGCGCCGCGCATAATCATCCGAATGCACAGGTGGCAACTTTGCAACATCCACCTTGCCGTTCACTGTGAGCGAAAAATTCTCGATCTGAACGTAGGCGACGGGCACCATATAGCCTGGCAGATACGCCGTAAGGTACTCACGAAGTGCGACCGGTGATACTGGCAGCTGATCACTGTGCCGGGCACGACAATAAGCGACGAGTCGTACGCCGCCCTTTTCTTCCGTGCGCGCTATGACGTGGGACTGCGCAATAGCAGGATGCATGGCCAACCGCGACGCTATGTCCCCTAGTTCGATACGGAAACCCCGTATTTTCACCTGCTCGTCGGCACGCCCTGCAAACTCCAGCTCGCCATCGGCACGCAAGCGTCCCAGGTCGCCGCTGCGATACATTCGAGCACCCGGTAGTGGGGAAAACGGATCAGGGACAAAGCGTTGTGCTGTTAAGGAGGGCAGGCGATGATAGCCACGGGCAACTCCTTGGCCAGCAATCCAGATTTCACCCAGAGTCCACTCCCCGACCGCTTGTAGCTGATCGTCAAGAACATACACTTCGCGCCCAGCAATCCCACGGCCAACCGAGCGCTCCGCCCCCGGCCGGGTGTCATCCACGGTTAAACGGCGCCAGGTCGTATGGATAGTTCCCTCTGTTATGCCATACATGTCGGTAAACCGTGTTTCACCGCCGGGATTCGAATCGAACCAACCAGCCAGCATTGTCGGGTCCAGTTGCTCACCCCCAAATATCACCTGGCGCAGTCGGTGGGCACCAGGAGCCCGCAGGTGTTCGTCGAGCACCTGGCTGAAGGCTCCCGGCGTCTGACTGAGTACGGTCACACCTTCCCGGCAAAGCAAGCGATAGAACTCATCGGGCGCGCGGGTAACGGCAGCCGGCACCATCAACAGCCTGGCACCGGCATGTAGCGCACCAAACAATTCCCAAACGGAGAAATCGAATGCGATCGAATGGAAAAGGCTCCAGACATCCGACCCATCCGTTCCCAGGGTTTTGGCCAACGACTCAAGCAAGGTGCTGACTTGCGCATGCTCTACGGTCACGCCTTTGGGACGCCCTGTGGAGCCCGATGTGTAAATGACATAGGCCGTGCACTGTGGCGTCAGCTCGACCTCCGAATTGCACAGTCCTTGGGACGACAGGCTGCTCCAAAGGGCATGATCCTGATGGAAGTCCACAATCGTCACGTCTGTGAGCGGGCCCAGCGCTTCCTTGCCGACCTGATCACACAGCACCAGGACCGGTTGGCTATCGTCAATGATCTCCTGCAAACGCCCCCGAGCCGATGCGGGCTCCAGCGGCACATAACCACCACCGGCCTTGAGTATCGCGATAATGGCAACCACCAGTTCGATGCTGCGGCCCATCGCAACCGCAACATGCGCGCCTGGCCCTACGCCCAGCGAGAGCAAGTGACGCGCGAGCCGATTTGCGCTGTCATCCAGCTCACGATAACAAAGACTACGCCACTGATCGGTGATCGCGATAGCATCCGGCGTTTCCAGTGCCCAGTGGGCAACCGCATCATGCAAGTAGCCCGACATGTGCTTTGGCGCAGTCGATGCAACAGCGAGTGCGCTATCGCGCAGGGGCGAAGCAGGCGTAGCACCACAGATATCCTGTTCTTCGCTCATGTCGATCAACACACTCTTGAGCCCCTGCAAAACCCCCGCGATGTAGGACTGATCGAACAAGGCTGTCGCATACACGAGCGTGCCTGCTATCACATCGGTACGTTCCTCCATCATCAATGCCAAATCGCAGTGGGTGGTCAGGATCTGCGGGTGGACCTCAATAATCTGCAGGCCATCAAGCAGCACACTGCCTGACGGGGTGTTCTGCCAGACGAGCATTGCTTGGAACAGTGGGTTGTAGGCTCGGCTACGAACGGGGCTCATGGTTTCGACAACTTGCTCAAACGGCACATGCTGGCGGTCCTGCGACTCGATGACCAGGCCCTTTATCCTCGCCAGCAATACAGCCACGCTCGGCTTGTCGCCGAGATCGACATGCAGTGCCAAGGTGTTGACGAAACAACCAATCAGGCTTTCCAATTCAAGGGTTGGCCGGTTCGCGACAGGCGATCCGATAACGACAGATGACTGGCTCGCCAACCTGGCAAGCAGCACCGCATAGGCGCCCAGCAAGATCATATATAGGGTTGCACCATGACGGGCAGCCAGGTCGCGCAGCGCACTGGTCAGGTCCTGGTCGAGCGTGAAGGCCAGGCCCGCACCTGCCGGATCCTGCACGGCAGGACGCGGGCGACGGGTGGGCAGCGTCAAGCAGGCGGGAGCACCGGCCAGCTGCTTTCGCCAATAACGCAGATCGTCATCGAGTGCGACGACGGTCTCGCGCTGCCATACGGCGTAGTCGGCATATTGCAAATGCATCGGCGCCAGCGGGTAGGCAGCGCCCTGGGCGAAGTGCCCGTACAAGCCAGACAGTTCATTGGCAATCAGGCTCATTGACCAACCGTCGCAGATAATGTGATGCATTGACACGACCAGCACATGTTCGTCGTCAGTTACTTGCAGCAAAGTAGCGCGTATCAAGGGACCTTGCGCAAGATCGAAAGGCCGCTGGGCGGCACGCGCGAATAGCCCGGCCAGGCAGCACTCCGCCTCTTCGCCTGCACACAGAACCTGGGTATGCCACTCAAGGTTTGAATCGACAGGAACGACAACAGCATGTGGCATGCCATGGCTTTCCGGGAACACAGTGCGAAGCACTTCATGACGCTCGATCACGCCCTCGAACGCAGCTTTCAGTGCGTCCTTGTCCAACGCACCCGTGATCCGCAGCCCGCCCGACAAGTGATAGGCCAGGCTTTGCATAGGGTCGATGCGGGACAGGAACCACATACGCTCCTGAGCGAACGACATGCGTGCCGGGCCTGTACGCCGGCCAATTGCTGCGAACGGCCTGCGTGTCGTCCGTTCCAGTACCTGCGCGAACGCCTTCAGCTCCGGATAGGCAAATACATCGCGCACGCTCACCAAAGCCTGGGTCGCGGCACGGATCCTGGATATCACGCGAATAGCCAGAAGCGAATGCCCGCCCAGCGCAAAAAAATCGTCGTGGATATCTATGACATCGCGCGCGAGGAGCTCAGACCATACGCCGGCCACCAGTGCCTGCATCGGCGTCAAGGGAGTGTGGGTCTCACGCTCAGCGCGCTTGAGCGTCGAAGGCGAAGGCAATGCCGACAGGTCGACCTTGCCATGGGTATTGACCGGCCATTGCACCAAGGGAACAAATATGGACGGCACCATGTAGAGGGGAATCAAACCACTCAGCCTGGCTCGCAAGACGTCGCTGCCAGGCGAGACGCCATCATCGCAAATAACGTAAGCGATCAACCGTTCCTTGTCACAGACAACCTTGGCATCGAGTACGCCGTTGACCGACCGCAACGCCGACTCAACCTCCGCGGGCTCAATACGGTAGCCGCGCAATTTAATTTGCGTATCGCTCCTGCCGATGTACTCGATCGCGCCGGTACGCGTTTGCCGTCCAAGATCACCCGTACGGTAGAGGCGCGAACCTGGCGGGCCAAATGGATCAGGTACGAAACGTGCCGCGGTCAACGCAGGTCGATCAAAATAGCCTCGAGCCACACCCAAGCCACCGACGCAAATCTCTGCCACTACCCCGACAGGCGCTAACCTTGCCTGGTTATCTACAATGCACACACGGCTGTCGCCCAGTGCCTTGCCAAGCGGCAGCGGCCCTTGCGCCCGCGCCTGCTCACCGGTCAATTCGCCGACAATGGAGTTCACCGTTGCTTCGGTCAAACCATACGTATCGCAAAGCCGAATGCCATTTGTTGCGGGGTTTCTGAACCAACTGCGCAATGCCTCATGCTGGAGCTTTTCGCCTCCGGCCAGGACCATTCGCAACGGCGGCTTTGGCAGACAGTCGAGATCACCGGCATCCAGTTGCTGCGCCCATAGATGCCAGAAGGCTGTCGGCAGGTCGGCTACGGTGACGCGATGGCGAGCCAGGTACCCAACGAAGGCGGCATCCGGTGCGATCGGCCCGTCAGGTCGCACCACGATCCCAGCGCCAATGCTCAGGGCGGGAAAGATCTCAGCGATCGAATTGTCAAAGGATGGCGAGGCAAAATGCAGGACTCGATCCGTCTCATCCAGCCCGCACCACTGTACCTGAGCACGCATGAATGCAACGACACTGCGGTGCTCGACAGCCACGCCTTTGGGCTCACCGGTCGAACCTGAAGTGAACATCACATACGCAGTCTGTGTCGGTGAATGGAAACGCGCAGGCGACCATGCCTCTTCGTGCGCACAGCACTGGCACTGCTCGAGTTCGCGCACATCAAAGTAAGAAAGCCCTTGCTCCAAAGCCAGAGCACCGGCCTGCGCCCCACCGATGACCAGCGCCGGCCTGGCCAGCCCAAGCAACAGCCTGAGGCGTGCCTGCGGGTAGCCCGGGTCAAGCGGCACATAAGCACCACCGGCTTTCATCACAGCCAGCATCGCGATGACCATTTCCACGCTGCGCGACATGCACAGCGCAATTCTATCCTCCCGCTTCATGCCTGAATTATGTAAATGCCTGGCCAGCCGGTTCGCGCGGCGATCCAGTTGCGCGTAATCAAGACTGCCAGCAGCGCTGATAAGACACGGAGCACGCGGCGTGCGAGCGGCTTGAGCCTCGAACAGCCAGTGCACGCAGGCCTCGGGCATAGCCGGCCTGTCGGCGCGGTCTGGCGCCGGTTTCATACACAGACGGATCAACTCTTGCGTCGGCATCACATCAAGATCACCGGCGCGGCACCCAGGTGTCTGCTCAAGCGCGTCTGCCAGGCGCTCCAGAGCCCGCTCGCAGCAGCGAGTGATCATGCTCGGATCAAGATGGGCCAGGGTCTGCACGGTCAACGCCAGCGCGTGCCCCGAATCATCTACCGAAAGTACCAGCGGGAAGCTGGTACGTTCGCTGCCGGGAGCAGGCTGTGAATTCTGTACCGATAGCGGTTCTTGCTGCCCAGGCAGATAGCGATAGTCCAGCAGTGCACCGGTCAGCGCGCCCCCCCCTTCAATCGCGCTGCAACGGCGCGCGAGCGATAACGATGCGTGTTCATGATCAATCATTTTGCCGAGTAAAGACTGCGAAACGTTCAAGCATTCGGTGATGCTTCGTCCTTGCAACTTCAGGCGAAATGGCAGTGTATTGATGAGCATGCCTAACATTTGCGAAGTCCGGGGCGCTTCGGTCATGCGCCCCGACAGTACGGTACCGAACACCACGTCATCGCGCCCACTCAAGCGCGCAAGCACTAACGCCCATGCACAGTGAAGCAGCGCTGGCATGCCCAAGCCTCGTCGGCTCGCCTGCTCACGCAGCCGCTGGACGAGCGAAGCGTCAAGCGTTAACCGCGCTTCACCCAACGATGCTCGCAGATCAAGGGCTTCGAGCAAGCCAAACGGGGTGGTGGGGGTGCGCAAGTCCCCCAGCAATTCACGGAAGAATGACTCGTCACGTTGCGTCCCCAGCTTCCACACTCTGAGCGCATAGTCAGGGAACTGGGGAGGTGTCGGTAGCCCATGCCCCCCAGTGCGCAGGATCACGCTTAGCTCGTCCTGCATCACGCGTAACGACGTGCGGTCACCAATCAAATGATGCGACATGACCAACAATGACCAGCCTGCTGTAGATGAGCGAGCGACCAACCCGTTCATCAGGGGCGCGCGGCCTATGTCAATCCGGTGGCAAGGCAAGCCCGCCTGCGCCGCCAGCCACTGATCATCGGCACCTGCATCCGGAGCCTCGATTTCCTGCAAAGGGAACTCGACGTGGCGCAGCACCACTTGCACCGGCATGGCGAGACCATCCCACTGCATCGCCGACCTTAGTATCGCGTGACGCGAAATAACCTTGCGCAAGGCCGAGACAAAACAGTCAAGCTCATCACGCGATGCAAAGTGAATGGTCTGGTGAAGGACATAAGGGTCGGCATCGCCGGACAGCATATGATGGTAGAGCAAACCTTCCTGCAAGGGCGTCAGCGGGTAGATGCCTTCAAGATTATCCTCACCACCCGGCACTCGCGAGACAATCAGCTCGCGATCACGGGCGTCGCAGATGAAGGTGTCTTCTGCGCACGCTTGCGCGGGCTCAATCAAATCTCGCTCAACCAATCGGCGGCGCAACGCCTCGCGCTGTTGCGCAGTCAGAGACTTATAATTGGCGAAAAGGTCATCGCGCATCGATTCTTCCTTGAATATTTTGTTGATTGTCACGCTGCCTGTGAAGCGCTGAAAGACGTAGCCCACAGCACGATCGATGCATCGCGACCAATTGGTAGAGTGGCATAAACTCCACTAAGATGTCTTCCTAAACGGCGCCCTCAGCTGTCCCGCCGGGCCCCTATCCACCTATTCCGGCCATGTTAACTATGCCTGTCACCAAGTGCTTGCAGCCGCCACGACCGATTGACGTGATTACCCGCCCCGACCTTCAAACCTTCGACAGCCTTTACGTCAAACTTGCCAGGCCCGTACTGATACGCGGCCTCACCGATGGCTGGCCTGCGCGTCGAAAATGGACCCACGATTTTTTCGCGAGACACTTCGGTGAAGTACTGGTGAGTGTGTGCCGCAGCAACGGCCGCGACCCACAGCAAATGCGCCTGGACGACTACCTGCAGTATCTGGATGCCTCCCTCGACCGCGACCCCCTCTACCTGTCGAACTGGGTTTTCGAACGCACTTGCCCGCAATTGCTCGACGACTACACCAACCCCTCACTCTTCGAACGTCTCGAATCCAGACTGCCCGAACACCTGCGCCCGCAATGGCGCTGGATGTTCATCGGGCCCGCCGGTTCCGGCACACACCTGCATGTCGACGTGCTCGACACCAGCGCCTGGAATGCGGTGATCACCGGTCGCAAGCGCTGGCGCTTCTACGCCCCCGAGCAACAGCCGCTGCTGTATCAGGGAAAGGTGGATTGCTTTTCTCCCGACCTCGAAGCCTACCCACTGTTCGCTGACGCGCATGCGATCGAGTGTGTGCAGCAGCCAGGCGACCTGGTCTTCACTCCTAGCGGCTGGTGGCACCAAGTAATCAATGAGCGCGCCGGGATCTCCGTTACCGAGAACTTCATCAACCGCGCCAACCTTGAACGGGTCAAGCGGGCGGCGCAGAGAGCGAACCTGCCGTATCTAGACGAAGCTGTCGCCGCGATCGGCTGAAGCACAGCCGTCGCGGCTCGTTCGCTCGAATCACTTGATCTGTTGCGCAACCTCCAGCAGATCCAGGGACGCAGCGCCTGGCCAAATGTCACACAGGCGCGCCACTCGGCTCAGCAACGCCTGCGCCAACGGTTGTGGACAGGCCTGGGACTGAAAGCGCAACGTCAGACGCGCCCGCGCACCCTGCTCACAGACCAGTATCAGCGGGTAGCCTTCGTTGATGTGGAACCGCGTGTCCTCGACACGCAGTCCTGTACGTGCGCTGAACAGTTGATCGGTCGTGGCATGGTTCTCATGTACATAGATAGCATCGAACAGCGCCAGCTCGGCTGGCCAACCGATACCGCGCTTGATATCGGGAAGCGATGCGTGTTCATGGGATTGCAGGTCCGCGATGCAGCGCTGCGTGGCTCGCATCCATTGCTTCAATGTACGGCCCCGATTGAGGGTTGCTCTCAACGGCAAGGTACTGATCAGATTGCCGACCGTATTGGCATAGCATGCGCGCTCGCCATGGCGCCCCGAGGTGACAAGGCCAACCAATAAGTCACGTCGTTCAAACGTTACGGCAAGGGCCAAGGCAAACCATGCCGAAAAAGCGCTTGCCATCGTGACCTGTGCATCAGCCAAGGCCGCAGTCAGGCGTTGCAGTTGCGCCTGAGACAGCTCGAACGAAACCTCGACGGGCACGGCGTCGTCCCCCCTAGTCTCGAGCAGCGCCACGGGCTCGGCATGCGCAAGATACTCAGACCAAAAGCGTGGTTCATAACGGCGCACTGACTCGGTGGCAAGCAGCAAATCACGATAAGAGTGGTCCTCATCAACCTGCAGGTCCGGTTGAGGGCCAAGGCGGCAATACAGGTCGGCCAGCTCCGCCATCATCAGTTCCTGGGAACGCCCGTCGGCCACAAGGTGGTGTTGCGTCCAAACCCACAGGTGCCGGTCGGCAGACAGTCTGACCAACCGAATGCGCAGTAAAGGTGGAGTGGCCAGATCAAATGGCCGCTCGCGCTCGTTTCGCACCAGTGTTTGCAATTGCTCCGCCTGTGCGGCAACAACAGGCGAGTCGTACTGGTAGTCAAGCGCAACCTCGTCGTGGAGCCGTTGACAATGCCGTGCGCGAAGATCCTCTGCAAATGCCGTCCGCAAGGCTGGGTGACGGCGTATCAGTAAACGCAGTGCCGACTCAAAGCGCGCAGGATCAAGCGCCCCCACAAGCACGCAACTGAACTGCGACACATAGAGTGAGGCGTGCGGTGCCGCGAGGCAGTGATACAACATACCTTCCTGGGCAGCCGTAGAAGGATAGATGTCATCCTGGATGTTTCGGGTCGAGGTCAATGGCCCTGCCGGCGGGCGTTCGCCCTCGGTTCCCGTGGCCAGGTGCTTGGCCAAGGCTCGGACCGTTGGATAGTTGATGATGTCCTGCATGGCGATAGACAGCCCTGCCCGCTTTGCCCGCGCCGAGATACGAATACTCTTGAGGGAGTCGCCACCCAGCGCAAAATAGTTGTCATCGGACTGTACTGGACGGGCAAACGATTCACACCAGATATCCAGCAGCATGGCCTCCAGCCCGGACAACACATCGGTGGACGATGCTGTCGCCTCACCTCGCAGTTCCCCGAGCAGTTCGCTGAGAAATTGTTCCTTGTCGCAATTGCTAGGCATATTGATCGTCCAGTGTAACGTTCAGAGAGGAGCTGACAGGCAAAGGCGGACCGGGAAAGACGATCTCGGCCAATGCCTCGTCAATCGAGTCACACCTTGCCAGCGAATGCAGGGTTCTCACGATAACCGCTCGCAAGCGCTCGACATGAGTGACATCGACACGGCGGGCGTCATAGTCAAACAGGATACGCAAGCCTTCACCGCCGTGATCACGATTGAAGTGAATCGTCAGCGGCACGTAAGTCTGGTCGGATGCGTAGTGGCTGGCGACATGCAAAGGCATGTGCAGCAGGCCACGATAGACATGGAAGTGGGTGTACACAAATAACGTATCGAACAACGTCCGACCGCCGTTCATCGCGACCAGTTGGGCATAGGGAAAGCGCCGGTAAGGCAGGTAGCTGCGCTCTGTTTCGAAACAGGTTTCCATCAGCTGCCGCCAAGTGCTGCCCTGAAGGTTGATCGCGATGGGAAGCAGATTATTGAACACGCCCACGCAACGTTCGCCGCCACTCAGTTCCGGCCTTCCATTGAACTCCATGCCACTGCACTGCTCGGGCACGCCCGTGACGCTAGAGAGCGCAGAAAAATGCACTGCCATCAACAGGTTCTTCAATGGCACGCCGGCGGCTTGCCCGATGGTTTCCAGACGCTCCACCCACTGCGGCTCCACCTGCCAGGTCAACCGGCTGTGCACCGCACTGGGAGCGGTCGGTGGCAAGTCCGCTTGATTGAACTTGCTGTTGGCCAGCAACTGGCTCCAGAAATGACGCTGGGTGCTGCTGGTCAAGGCTTGTTGCTCCAACGCGACAAATTCGGCGTAGGACAGCCTGCGCTGTTGATCAACCAGTGGTTGCTGTAGTGCACGATAAGCAGAATAAGCTTGCAAGAGCTCGGTGAGCACCGTCGCAACACACCAGCCGTCGAGGGCAGCGTCAGCAAAGGTCAGCTGGAAGCGCTCGCTATCCAGCAAATGCACCGAGCAACGGAAATGGGGCGCCGCCTCCCAGGCAAAGGCGCGCTTCTTCTCTGCGCTGATCCAGGCATCCAGCCGCGCCTGCCGTTGCTCAGCGGGCAGCGTCGTCAGATCCTCAACCACCAGAGGCAACTCGACGCAGCGGCGAACGATCTGAATCGGTTCGTCGAAGCGTTCGATATCAATACAGGTACGCAAAAAGCCATGTTCGGCGGTCACATTCTTGAGCGCACTGTGCATCGCGCGCTCATCCCATGGCGTAACAAGCTCCAGCGTCGTGACAAAGACCTCGTAGTGATCATCATTGAAATACTTGAACAGAATGCCGCGCTGCAAGTAACTGAGCGGGTAAGCATCTTCCACATCATCCGTTGCCAAAATGGCACGGTCACGCTCACTGAGCAGGGAAAACGGCGCGATGGGTTCGCTTGGCGACACACACCAGGACGTATTCTCGATCTGCGCGAGCATCGCACCAAAGCTACTGTGCCGGAACAGGGTCTGTACCGACAGCGCGATACCCGCGGCACGTAACCGACCAATAAAATGCAGTGCCAGAATCGAATCACCACCGCAGGCGAAGAAATCATCTTCATCGAGGGGTGGTGCCCCCCCAAGAACTCTCTGCCATTGGCCGGCAAGCTGACTGCGCAGGTCGTGCGCTTCATCGACCGGCAATAGGCCGTTCTCACGCACCAGCAAGCTGCGCAATTGCGCACTATCCGCCTTGCCGCTCGCCAACAGCGGCCAGTGCGTCAGCAATCGCCATTCACGGGGAACCATGAACTCTGGAAGCCAGGCCCGCACGTGAGCTTCCACGTCACGCGGGGTCAAGTCGGTGTGCTCTTCAACCTGCAGGAAAGCGCAAAGACGTTCGGCTCCAGCCACTTCATCGAGCAAAACCACCGCATTGCGCACCCCGGCAAGGGAGGAAATCGCTTGCTCAATTTCGGCCAGTTCGATGCGGTATCCCGCGACCTTCACCTGCCCATCCTGGCGGCCAAGATAGTGAATATTGCCGCTGGCATCAAAACGCACCCGGTCGCCGGTACGGTAGCAACGTGACAGACTGCCCAGAGGTGATGGCGTGAATTGCGTAGCGCTCAGCATGGCTTTGCCGACATAGCCGATTGCCACTTGCGGACCACCGACGACGAGCTCGCCCTCCGCCCCCGGGAGCACCGCCAGCCCGTGCCCATCGACAATCGAGACCTCACAATTGGGCGCCGGCCGGCCAATGGAGATACTCGCCTGGTGTGCATGCACTTGGGCATAGGTCACATCAATACCCGCCTCGGTGGGCCCGTAAAAATTGTACAGCCGTACCTGCGGCGCGGCGTCAAAGAAAGCCCGGGCCTGGGCTTCCAGCAATCTTTCACCACTGCACACGACCTGACGCAATCCCGCAAGTGCCTGACATACACCCTCAATACCCAGCCAATGCCCCAACACGCTGGGAACAAAATGCGCCACGGTCACGCCATGCTGCGCAATAGCTGCTGCCACGGATTCAGGAAAGCGCTCGTGTGCCGGCTGGATACACACGGCCTTGGCCCCCAGGGCCAACGGCGCCAGAATTTCCCAGAGCGACACATCAAAGGTCCAGATAGTCTTCTGCACAAAAACGTCTGCGCGCGAAAGCGCGAGCCGGTCGATCATCCAGTCGAGTCGATTATCAAGGGCTCGATGACTGATCAGTACACCCTTTGGCTGCCCCGTACTGCCCGAGGTATAGAGCAAATAGGCGGCCGCATCGCCAGGCAGGGCCTGGTAGGGCAAAGCGTCCAGCGCCTGCATAGCGTCCATGCCCTGCTCGGCGTCGATCATCGGCAGGGCAATCTCCAACGACAGGCTCCCCGCTTGGGCAATGACTGCCACGGCACCGCTGTCGCGCAGCATGTAATCACGCCTGGACGCGGGCATTGTCGGATCGATGGGTAGATAAACGCCGCCAGCAAGCATTACCCCCAGACAGGCCGCTACTCCCGACGGGCTGCGCGGCAACATGACTGCTACCACCGGCTGATGACCGTCAAGCCCATGGGCCAGGGCCAGCACTTGCCTGGCATACTGCGACGCAGTCTCGAGCAGGCGAGCGTAACTCCAGGTCTCATCGTCACCCGCCGAAATCAGGGCAGTCGCCTGCGGATGAGCCAAGGCATTGTCGACAATTCGCACCAGGGTGGAGGGCGCAATGGTGCCTGGTTCAACACCCCACTGATGCAAACGCTGACTGACCGCTGGCGGCAGCCTTGTCGCCTCTGACAGCGATACGGTGGTGTCTTTGGCAATGACCTCCAATGCGAAACGAAACTGCTCGAGCCAGGACGACGCAAGCAGAGGTTCCAGTGCATCACAGCGATAGTCGACGCACAGCTGCAATTGATCTTTGTCACCCAACAATTGCATCTGCACCGGGTAATGCGTGTAAGCAGGCGTCAATGGGTAAGGCGAGAGTTCAAGATCGCCGAGGCGGATGTGCGCGTGCTCCCGTTCAAACGCAACATCGACGCCACCAGGCCCCGCATCGAGGCCGGCCATTTCGAAGTAGGCGAACACGACATCGAAACAGGTGCCGGGCGTGCTTGCGCTAGCGGCAAGGTCCGTACCGAGTTGCGTCAAGGGCATGGCTTCGTGGGCCAAGGCACTGGAGAGCCTGTCTCGAACAGCAACCAGCGCATCGTTGATCGGAGCGGCTAAATCGACCTGTGCATCCACCGGCACAAGATTGGCGAACATGCCTACCGTTTCCTGATATCGCCCGGCGCGGTTGAGCAACGCGACGCCGTAGCGCACTCGCCGGCGACGCGTGAGCACCGCCAGACTGGCCTCCAGTGCCAGCTGCAGCACGCAGCCCACCGTGGTCCCGGCGCTGGCCGCCCTGGCCTGAATGGCTTTCACCAGGTCGGCAGGCAATTCGCTGCGCTCCCGGCGGGACTCGTACCGCTCAAGGCCGTGGGACAGCAGCGGCAAACGAGGGTCACCGGCTGGGTCCAATGTACCTTGCCAGAACGCCACATCCTTGCGTACCTGTTCTGAGGCCAGGTATGACTGGTGATCGAGGCAGTATTGCCCGTAGGCCACCGCGCCGGGTAACTGCGCCAGCGGTTCGTTGCGCGCGGCGGCCTGGTAACACGCCAGGAGATCACGCCATACCAGCAGGAACGACCAGAAATCAGCTACCGCATGATGCACTTGGAGCAACAGATACGACACGTTGTCGCTGCTGCGCAGCAGAACGACCCGGTAAAGGCGCGCCGCATCGGCCTCAAGGCCACGTGCCGCCCAAGCGTGCAGCCTGGCGCGGGCGCCGTCATCACCGTCCAGTTCTTCCAGTACCACTGGTTGGGTAGCTTCGCAGTCGACCACATAATCCAGCCCGGCCGCGCCAGAAAGCAGCTGGCTGCATAATGCTGCGTGCTTGAGCTCCAGCATGACCAATGCGCGCTGTAATACTTCAAGCTCGATCCCACCCGTAATCCGCACGGCGCGTTGCAGCGTATAAATCGGTGCCCCGGCCAATGTCTGGGCGAACACCAACGCACGTTGGTAATGAGTCGCCGGAAAACTGTTTCTGCCATAGGGAGCAGGCAGGGCGTCGGCCCGAGTTGCAGGTACGCGAATGTCTTCAAGCAGATCGCCCACACGGGCAGATGCATACATTCTGGCGCGGTTAAGCGCACAGCCAAAGCGGCGCTCCAGTTCGAACTGGATCCGCACGATGGTCAGCGAGTCTGCGCCCAACTCAACCAGCGTTCGCTCAACTTCAACCTGTTGCACCGATAGGCCGAGCAATCGAGCGATGATTTCCAGTGCAGGCCCAGACGTCTCTTGACCCTCCACGACAGCACCGACATCGGCTGCCAGCCGCGCATCACGGACACACAACGTCCCGAGCAACCGCCCGGCTTCAAACAACTCGCGTACGCGCTCACGCTGCAGCTTGCCGCTGCTGGTACGTGGTAGTGGACGCGTGGTGAACAGCACGGCGGACACGGTAATCGGGAATAGGGCTTCGACCTTTGCCGCGCACGCCTCACCGAGTGCAGCGAACTCATCGACATTGATGGCCGACGCACGTACCTGGTAGACGAGGGTAAGGCTCTGACCGCCGTCCCGGCTGAATGCGCCCGCACAGTTGGGCGCGAAACGGGCGTCGAGCTGCGTCATGGCGAACTCGATGTCGGTAAAGAAATACTTGCGTCCTGCCACTGCAATCGCGCTGCCGACCCGACCCAGCACATGCAAACCGGAGCGTCCCATGTAGCCCAGGTCACCGGTGGCAAGGTAACTGCGGGAAGGATCCTGAGGCAGGACGTGCGCGAACGCTTGCCGCTCGATGTGTCCGTTGTGCACATAACCGTCGGCCAGGCTCGACGCTGACACCCAGATCTCGCCAACCTGACCCGCCGCACATTCGCTGCGATTCGCCGCATTGACGATTTTAATCACCGGGCCACCCTCCTCGGGTAGCCCACAACTGGCAAGTGCACCCAGGCTCTCAATTGACTCGCGCTCGACAGGCTTGTGCACCAGTCCTGGGGCGTCATGCGCCAACCCGCGCCGCGCAGTGACCAGCAAAGTCGCTTCCGCCATGCCATAGGCGGGGCACAGAGCCTGGGGATGGAAACCGTGACGGGAGAACCGCTCGGCGAAGGCCGCCAACGTGGCATGGCGTACAGCCTCTGCCCCGCACACCGCGCTGGACCAGCTCGAAAGGTCGATGCCTTGCAGCTCCTCTGGCGCAATATGCAGGCATAACTCATAAGCAAAGTTAGGCGCGCTGCTGACTGTGCCACCAAACTGATCGATTGCACGCAACCAGCGCGAAGGTCGCTGCATAAAGGTTGCAGGCAACATGTGCACGCTTGTCGCACCAAGGTGATAGGGCAGCAGCAACTTGCTGACCAACCCCATGTCGTGATGCAGCGGCAGCCAGTTGACGAACCTTGATTGTTCGCTGAAACCGAAAGTACGGACCAGCAATTCGAATTGCGTGTGCAGCGCCGTACGGCTCACCACCGACCCCTTGGGCTCCTGGGTGGAGCCAGAGGTGTACTGAACGAACGCGACAGGTGAATCAACCCGCGTAACTACCGGATACCCGCTCTCAAAACGGTCGCCGATGCCCACCACCTTGATGGCGGTCTGCTCGCGCAACGTCTCGATTGCCGTATGCTCCTGGCGCATCGCATCGGTAAGCAGCAACGTGGCGCGTGAGTCACGTGCAATGGTGGCCAACTGACCGCCCACACTGTAACGGTTTAGGTTCGACGAAAGCCCGACCGGCACGGCACCGACGTATTGGCAAGCCAGAAAAGAGATTGCGAAACGCAGCGGATCGCGCAGCGTGATCAGCACGTGCTGCCCCTCGCGCAGGTCGCAGGCATGATAAAGAAACGCCGCGGCGTCGCGGACCGCATCGTCCAGTTCGTCGTAGCTGCACGATGTGGCGATGGTCTCGCCGTCGCGCAGGTAATGGAACATGTTCCTGCGAGCGGTTGCGGTTCGATCAAGCAGCGTGGTCATGCTCGAGCCCTTTCCAGAGAGTCATGCGACAACGCGCACTTGCGGCCAGGACCGACACTGTCATCGGATAAAAGCCCGTGCCCTGCGTCGAACCACGACGCCGGAAAAAAGACACTGTTCTGCTTCCCGGGGAGAAGGAACTTGATGTTCGACTGCATTGCATTCTCGCTTGGCTGTTCAGTTCCATTGAGCTGCGCCCTCTCGTGATTCCGAGAGCGACGCAATCAATCCTTGATGTTCAACACCACTAGTCGTTCGACGATACGCTCGGCATCGCGTGCGATATGACCCACGCTTTGTGCATCCGGAAAAGTGCCGATCAACAGCGGCCCCATCGCAAACAGGCGACCGGCGCCCGCCTCCAAGGACGCTCGTGCCGGCAACATCTCGCAGGTGCGCGCATTCACGCGCACTCCACCCAATTCGACCGATCTGCCCGCGTCATGGGCATACACCCCGCACGCCAAGCCGCTATCGTACAACTGCCGTAGCAAAGGCGAGGCGCTATGGGCAAGCCGCGTGTCAGACCCGGCGGCCGCTACGACAAAATCAAACTCACCGACGTGCCTGCTCCTCCCGCTTTCATCCGCCAGACTGAGGCTATGCACACGGCGTTCGTTGCTGTAATCGAGCTGATAGCCCGCAGGCGCAGCCAGGGTGCAAAGTACTCCGCGGTCAAACAGAGCGTCCAGGCGCAGCGCATTTTCACGCGCCATCGGCATAGCGGCCCGGTAGTAACGCGAACGTATCGACAGGAAGCGGAGTTTGTCCCGATCAGTGAAGTCAGCGAAGGCTTCGCTCAACAGCGGCAACCCACCGAAAAGCGCGGTTTGCCATGCAATCACAGCGCCTCCGGCTGTTTCCTGAAGATCCCGCTTCAAGCGTTCTGCGGATTCGCCGGCACAGAGCCGGCGTAACTCTGCTTCCAGCGAGGTCTCTGGCACTGCCTCTGTGCCGCCCTCAAAAGCGACCTGCAGAATCATCCGCTCGATCTCATCCAGGCCAAACCTGTTGCCAGCGCATCGTTGCAGAACCGTATCAGACAGCACACGCCGGCTGAGCGTATCAACATCCAGCGCGGGCGGCGGCGCGCCCCACACCTTGGGTAACTCACCGCTGCCAGAGAGCACGCTCATGCGCAATCGGGCCGGGTCCGTACCGAAATTCGCATCCAGACCGGCCACTACGTCAACGGCCGTCAGATAGCTGCCCAACACCAAGACATCGGCCCTCCCCGTCGCCACACGCGCCTGAACACGCTCGCACAGCGTACGGAACGGCCACGGGCGCAGGTGCGCCTGGCCGACGAAACGTTGTTCGGCAAAGGCGCTATGCCCGATTGCCAGAACCACATGCCGGGCCTGGTACAGGGCGCCTTTGTCACTGCGCAGGGTCCAGCCCTGGCCGGCGCGCTCAACCGAGCTGATAAGGGTTGCGCTCCTGCTTGTGACGCTAACCCCCAGGCTGACGAGAAAGGCGACGATCTGCTCGAACCGCTTCAGTTCGCCCCGACCGACCTCCGCCCTCCGCGAAGGTGTGGCAAGACTCGACACGTGAACGTCACTGACATTGTCCGGGCACCAGGCCAGTCCGGTGCCCCATCCGTGTCCCTGCTCATAGATCCCGATAGTCAACGTGGAAGGGAGTCGTCCCGCCACGACCGCATGGGCTATGCCCAACAGCAGATACTTGGCTGACTGGCCTCCTCCGACGATAGCCAGGCTTTCGAACATATCCATTCAGCTATCAGGCTTCAATTGCATATCGATATGAGCTGCCAGAGCGGCAATACTCGGCGCATCGATCACACTGCCAAGAGACAGGCTGATGCCAAATTTCTCGCGCAGGGCCACAATCAGGCGACTGAATGAAAGTGAATGACCACCATTCATGAAGAAGTTGTCATGTACACCTACCTGCTCGACGTCCAGCACCGAGCACCAGCATTGTGCCACGCCAACCTCTGTCGGGGTCCTGGGCGCCACGTATGTGGACTCCAGTTGCGCCTGTGCGATTGCCGCCAGCGCGCGGCGGTCGACCTTGCCATGCGCATCCAGCGCCAAGGTGTCGAGAACAATGATCCTGGCCGGGCACATGCTCATGGGCAAGCGCAGCCGCAATGCAGCGTTCAAGGCGTCGACACTGAAATGGTTGGCCGACACCGGGACGACACAGGCCACCAGGCTCACCGCAGGCTCGCGCAGTTGTATCAGTGTGGCGTCCCTCACAGATCGCTCGGCTTTGATAGCCGCGAGGACTTCAGCGCTGTCGATACGCACACCATTGATCTTCAACTGATCGTCCCGACGCGCGACAAACTCGATGTTACCATTCGGCAGGCGGCGTGACAGATCGCCTGTCACATACATCCGCGCACCCGGCCGATGGCTGAACGGGTCCGGCACAAACGCATGGGCGGTAGCGCCTGGAGCCCCCACCAGGCCCCTGGCCAGACCCGCTCCGCCAATACACAACATGCCGCAGCTACCCAGAGGCACCGGCCGAAGTGCGCGATCAACAACGTAGAAGACGTACCCATCCAAGGGCTCGCCGATCGGCACTGTACGGGGATACGCGTCTCGGGCGGCACGAAACAGGCTGGCATTGATACAGGTCTCGGCAGGGCCGTAAGCATTGACCAATGTCCCGCCTCGCTCCACCACCGCCGCAACCAGCGACCCATCCAGCGGTTCTCCCCCGACAAGCACATGCGCCGGTTTAGCCAACGCGTCGGCGCCGCCCACCCGCAGGCAGCGCGCGAGCAGGCTTGGCGTCATCTGCACGATGCTGATCGGGCGTTGCTCGAGCGCAGCGATAATCGCCCGCTCCGAAGAAGCTTCCAGGGGGCCCATCACGAGCAGCCGCGCACCGGCACAAAATGCGAACATCCACTCCCATAGCGAAGCATCGAAGGTCGCGGTGGTACGTCCCAACACAATCGCACCGGGTTCGAGGGGTAACTGCCGAGTCAATGCGGCCAACTGGTTGGCCAGCGCACGGTGCGAGACAGCAACGGCACGCGGCTCCCCGCTGGTGCCGGAGGTAAAGATAACGTAGGCCAGCAGGTCGGGATGCAGTGGCGGGCGCAGCTGCGACGGTGCGCACGCTGTCATGGGCATGCCATGCGTGCGCAGGCCTCCATCGGGGTCGACGATCACCCGGACCCCCGTGCGCTCGATAATCTGCTGCATACGTGCTTGCGGCAGGTTTTCACCCAGCGCGACAAAGTGTGCCCCCAGGCGCCATACCGCCAGTGCGGCGACCAGATAGCGCAGCGGATCAGACACCGTTAACCCAACACATTGCTCAATGCCAACACCGCATTGCTCCAGCGTGCGCACCTGTTCTTCGACAAGCAACCCCAGCTCACGGTAAGTCCATGAGCGTGCTCCATACTCAATGGCAATGGTTTGGGCATGCTGATCGATGACCTCATTGATACGTTCAGGCACCGACTGCGGCGCGGTCTCGTCACTACCGCCAACCTGCGTAACGCTGGATTGCTCCGCGAGTGCATCAGGGGCTTTCAATTGCCCGACCGACGCCATCACATCGTCGCTCGCCCGCATCAACGTTCTGTGCAATTGGCCGAGTAAGAAATCCAGCGTGGCTTGCGAATAGCACGCCGCATCGGCACAAAGCGCAAGCGCCGGCTGCGGCCCCCGCACGAAAATTGCTTCGAGGCAACTCGACGGGGCGAACGAAGGGTGCAGATGCTCACGGCAGCTTGTGTCCTGGCCATCGAAATGTTGCAGGGTGCGCGTGGAAAACCGCGCGCCGAGACGGTCGGCATCGATCGAGAGATGCTGCTCGAAGAAACACTCCTTCCACTCCCCGCCCTCCTCCAGCTGTTTATCGACATGCTTGGCCAGGCTGGCAAAAGGGCTGCTATCTGCGACGTTGAACGTCATCGGCAATTCAAAACCCAGCCGCCCGAGCAGGTCGCCGAATCCCTCGTCAGCACTATCTGCAACCACCACGACCAGATCCTTGGTTTCCTCTGGGAGAAGGCGCTCCAGCACGACCAGCCAACTACTCAGCACCAACGCATCAATGGATACCCGCAGTCGTGCGGCAATCGACTCCAGGCGCTGTGCAAAGATCGGTTCCAGGCTTAGCGTGCTGAAAGAGGCTCTCCAGGGTGCGACTGTCTCCAGGCGCTCGCCGATGCGCAGGTCACACAGCGGACGAAAAGATAATGCCATCCGTGTCCAAAACTGTTTGCCGAACTGCGCCTCCGGGCTGGCCATCAGTTCGCGTTGCCACTGTACATAATCCAGATAGCTGGACTGCTCATCCGCCCCTTTCACCACACCCTGGCCGCATTCAAGCACCCGGTGCACAAAACGGGACAAGCCGTCAGCATCAAATACCCAAGGACGCGCAACCGCTATCAGCCACGCCGCGCCGTTGATCGATACCTGCGTCAACGCACAGGGACAGTCACCCTGGCGCAGCACTTGCACTATGCGCTCACACGCGCGATCGAGGCTGGATGCCTGGGCCATGTCGACGGGGCAGCGTTGCTCCATGCCCGGTAACGGAATATTGGCCTCAAGTAGCAGATCGCCAGCCCACTGACGCAGTTTCTCAACGGGAATTTCATTTGATAGAGAGAACGTGCTGCAGATGACTTCTGCACGGCCTTCGCTGAAGGAACCACGGCCATAGGCCTGAAGTTGCGGCAACGAAAGAGAAGAAAGGCTCATGGATGTTCTTCCTGAACAAGTAACGAATTATGCAGTTGTGCCCATTCAACGCGGTCAAGTTGAGCAAAATAAAGGGTTCTCACTCCTTCGTATGGAGTGCGGCCATGAGCTACGCAAAGGTTATCGACCAAGAGCACATCACCAGCCTGCCATTCAACTGACAGTGTATTGGCCTCATAAGCCTGCCCGATCGCCGCGAGCGTGTCGAGCGCAATAGGCGTTCCATCGGCATGACAGGTGTCATTGACCAGCAGGTCCGCACCGGCATCCGTAAGCAGCGCTTGCCGAGCGTGTTCCGGCAGATTCGAATGGTGAAAGAAATACAGGTGGTTGATCCAACTGGCCTTGCCGGTGCGGGGATGGATACCCACACATGGCCGCGTCTGTGTGGTCGTCAGCACGTCATTGCTTTTCCATTCGAGTGAGATTCCATCACTCAAAGCCATCGCTTCGACGCTCGCCCGGTCATTCGCGCCAAACGCTTGCCTCCAGGACATGCCGAAGTTCGGATGGTAGGTACGCATCAGACGATAGCCGTGGCCGGCGAATGAGGCCTTGACGGGTTCGGGTAGCGCCCGCCATACCGCTCGGCCATCAGCAAGCAAGGTCGCTCCCCCGGTATGAGAAGGTTGACCGCAATAAAACAGCAACTTTGCCGGCATCGTTTTCTGATAGGAGCATTCGTTGTGAAAGGCGATGGGGTATCGCCCCGGGTATTCGGTCGCGGTATACACGTTGCCAGCGATGTGACTGCGTGGAGAGGTCTCCTCTCGACTTTCACAGGCGCCGTGGCCGACCCACTGGCCCAGCAGTTCGAGTTCGCGTGCGCCCCCCACTTCGAAGCCGCGAAACAACAGGGCACCACGCTCATCGAGCAGGGCATTGATGTGTGCACAATGACGTCGGAAAACCTCTGCCAACCGGGTCCCTGACTTAACCGGAGTGAACGTCGACATGAACGGTCTCTCGTCACCAACGTGCAGCACAAGATCCTTCCAGGTGTCCGCCGTCGCGGCCGTAGCGGCCCCGGCAGTCCGCGAGAAACGCTTCTTCCATTCATGCATTGTCGTTTTCCCCGTTTACATGCGATGGACGATGCCGTTTCAACCTGGCAAAAGCACTCCGACGCCCGTCATTGTCCTGCTGCTGACGAGCCTGGACTGCGGCAATAAACTGGCTGCAGGAGGTATTGGACGAGACGACAGCGAGCCCTGCAAGCTGCAAGTATGACGATTGGAAGTCACTGGCCAGCGCCTCGGTATGAGGCAAGGCGCGATAGGCCACACTCATTCGCAGGCTCGAATGTATTTCGCTCAGGTAGCAGACAAAAGGAACATCGTGCTCCTGTTCATTGTGAACATGGTTCGCCACGACCGAACACCCCGGCAGAGAAAAGGTGGCATGGGCATTGTTATGGAAGCCGAACAGGTAACCGAAACACGACACCCCTGCCGCAGTACCCTGCGCCTCGATCTCATGATGCGCCAGCCATTTGTGCGCCAAAGCACCACGCAGGGTTCTTCCGACTTGCGCAACCATCGACTCGAACGATGACTGGGGCTCGACTCCCTGAACGATGGGTACGCGGTTGACAAACAGCCCGACGGTGCGTTCGAACTCTGCCTCATCGCGCATCGAAGCATCCACGCCGATGCATTCGGCACCTGGCGCATTATTGGCTTCCAACAGCAAGCGAAATAGCGCAAACATCGTCGAATATAACGATTCGCCACAGCGCTGTGACAGTGCCCGCAACTCGACCAGAAGTGACGCTTGCAGCACAAAGTCGAACGAGCGCATGGGGTGTTCTGCCAAGGTGACAGGTTCCAGCGCCTGGCCAGGACGATCAGCCGCAGCCGCAAATCGTGCCGCGCGACTGAGTTCATCTCGCCACCACTTGCGCAATGACCCACGCCCATCACGGGCGATGGCCGCTTGTTCATAAGCCGCGAACGCCGGATAGCCCAGGGTGCCGGTTTCCTGTACCAGACGCTTGCCAGTATGCAGGGCAAGGTAGTCGCGGCAAAACTCATCAACAATGATTGCGAAAGAGGTCCCGTCACTGGCGATGTGGTGTCTTCGCAGCGTCAACAACACATGCTCTTTGCCCAGCATCAATAGCTCCACGTCAAGCAATGGCCCCGCAGCCAGGTCGAAGGTGCGCCTCGCCTGATTGGCCGCGACACGCCGCAGCAAGACCGATGGGTCATCCACCAAGTGCGCAGGTCCCCGCTCTACCACTGCTTCGAAATGCCGCACGGAATGAACCACCTGCCGGACCGATGGGTAGCCCTCCTCGATGAATCCCGTGCGCAAGGCGACATGGCGCTCGACCAGTGCATTGAGCACTTCTGTGACGATGGCGTGGTCCAGGCGGCCCTTGATCAGCACACAGCTGGTGAGTCCGAACCGCGTGGTATCGGGCCGAGCCCGCTCCACGGCCCAGATTTCCTCCTGGGCGCTGGAAAGCGGGACGGCGATAGAACCGGTGGCTCCGTCCATCCGTACGCCGAGCAACTGACGCAGGTCACTTTTATGTCGAACCAGTCCTTCGAGCAAATCACTGCCCAGGCGCTCTCCGCGGCCCTTGACCTGCAGCCCGTCCTGCTGGGGCAGGATGCGTCCGCCCTGCCGATACAACTCGACGAGCAGTGAGAACGCCGGGGATTCAGAGCCCAATGCTGACCTCCGAGGCCGAGGGTTTCTCGGCAAGTTTCCTATCGATGTACGCCACGAACCCACCAAAAGTCAGGGTATCGAGCAGCGTCGAAAGTGATAGGTCGACCCCGTAGGCCTGCTTCACAAGCGCGGCCAGACGCAGTGCCAGGAGCGAATCCCCGCCCGCTGTGTAAAAGTTGTCCTCCATGCTTTGAACACAAACGCCTAGCAGCTCTTCCCAGATCTGCGCCAGAACACGGGGGGTGCCTTGTACCGCGAAAGACGGCACCTGCGTTTGACGCGGCGACTGCACGGCAGCGCTTAATTGCAATGTGTCCAGATAGCGCCCGTAATCGGCATGCGTCGCGCGTTTCTGGTAATCCATGAGTGTTTGCAGATCCTGGGCACACACGACAATTTCATCGTGCTCCGATGCCAGGGCCCTGAGCAACAGATCGACACCTTGGCGTGCCGACAGGCTTTGCAGCCAATGGGAATCGCCCCAGGTATCGGACTCGCTGTCGCGCCTGTCGGTGTTCAACGCGTAGCGTGCCTGGAATTCGAGTTGTGCGTAGGCCCACATGCCGTCAGCCTGCCAATCGGTCCAGTTGATACACATAAACCGGCATGCAGCATCGCCGCCTTCACGCGCATGAGCATTCAAGTAACCGTTACCGATTACGTAGCCGGCTTCGCCGAATTTTGCTTTGTGCAGGACTGTACCGATGGACGAGAAGTTGACATGAAAGCGCGGGGCGAGGCCGGCAAAAGCCTCGGTCACGTGAGACACACCGTGGGTCTTGGTGCGTACCGATTGCTCGAGCGCCGCGAACGAACGATTCCTCAATACGCCCTGACGATCGACCTCCCCTGCCAGGTAGAGCACACCGTCAACGTTGCCATGGCGTTCACCAATGCTCCGGGCAGCAGCGAACACTGCGTCGCGCTCATTGGCATCGGCGTGTTCGAGTTGCAGGGACATCGCCCGGCCTTGGATCGTGGCGAGCTGTTGGCGAATAAGCGCCTGCTTTTCGTTGTCCTCGGTAGCGGGAAGGTCGAGCCAGTTGGCGCGATGGACGATGACCAGATGCAGCTCGAAGCGACTGACCAATGCCTGGGCGATTGACAGGCCGAGGCCGCCCAGGCCGCCCACAAGGACGACCACGGCTCCATTCAGGTCGGGCTCGGTGCCAGGAAGGTCAACGCGTTCATGGTAGGGCTGCCAGAGATGACGACCACGAATGGCTAGCGTATCGCCATCATGCGCGGCCGTACAGGCGGCGACAAACTGCTGCGGCAATCTGCCCTGCAGCGGAAGCTCGACATGGCGCAGATGAAACTGCGGATACTCCAGCTCAATCATTCGCATCATGTCTTGGGCCAGGCTTGCCTGTGCCTGCACGCGCTCGTCACCGGCGACTCTGTAAAGGCCGCGGGAGATGAGCAACCACTCGACAGCGGCCTCGCCTTGGAGTTGATCAAGGGCCTTGGCTGCCCAGTGTAGTGTACCCAGCGAAGTGACTAGTGCATCGCCCTGCTCGCAACCCAGCACCGGCGCATCCCAGGCATATACCACCCGGTCGATCTTGCCGTGGCGGTGCAGGCACGCCTGGATCGCGGCCCGCACATCCGCTTCGGCGCCCGGCACAGCGGCCCGATCATCAGGATACACCGGGTCAAGGCCTGCACGTACGATGCCCATGACCGTTACAGCATTCTCGCCGGCCAGGCTGTCGATTCCCGCACGAAGCATCGCATCATCGACAAATGCAAGCACCACCTCACCCGCGCGCCAAGGCTGAGGGCACAGGCCTGTGACGCGGCGCCAAGCTGGCACATAAGTGTGCTCCGTGCTCCGCGACTTCGGCGTGGCAAACCAGAGCAGCGATTCGGCCTTCTCGTCGAGTCGCCCGACCAGGGCATGTTCACTGCATGCCGACGCCAGCAGATGCCGGTAAGCTTCGATCGACAATAACGGGCCGTGCACCCGCTGATCTTCGTAGCGCCACCATTCTGGAAGCATGCCCCAGATCAACTGAGTCGACAGCCGCGGATCAACCGTGTCGATCTGGCACATTACGCCCTGTTCGTTAATGACGTCGCCAAGGTTATCCAAGGCAACGTGCAAATCTGCGGCTACATGGAGAACGTTAAACCCGATCAGCGCATCGAAATGGCCGATGGGCAATCCTTGGGTGGCCGGGCGGCGATCAATATCGAAGCGCGCGAAATGCAGATGGCTGGAGGTCGACGTAACGGTGCCTTCCAGCCGCTCGCGCGCCTTGGCGACAAGCCGCTCATCGGCATCGGTTACCCAATACTCCATGATGTGTTCGCTGCCTGTGGCGACGAGCAGGTGCTCAGTCAGGGCAATATGTCCGCAACCGATCTCAAGTACGCGCAACGGCCGATCCAGCTGGGCTGCGAACTGGCGCAGAAAACTGTCGATCTGGTTGAACTGATCAGCGAGCACCGCACTGCGCTGCGCATCACAGGCAATAGCGGCTGCGATCGCGTCATGGCCTTGGTTGGCCAATACTTCCAGAACGGGGCGTCCCTGGCAGACAATCGATTCGCGCTGACGCGCCAATTCGGCGAGCAACTTCACCAATGGCGTGTAGACAGGCCAGCGCTCACAGATGCTGGCAGCCAGTTGCGAAGAATGTGGCAAGTCCGTCAGGCCTGTTGGCCTCAGAGCCGTTTGTTCGGGCGTGAACAAACTGCGCGATAGCAGCACGTCGATGAGGTATTCGCCAAAACGTGCGTATGCGGGCGCCAGCCCGAACTGCTCAAGCACTTGGACACGCTCTAACGGTTGACGAGCACTCAAGTCAATGGCGCGGTCGGCGAGAAAATCTCGCACCAGGGCAATACAGTAGTCTTCCAACGCCGCGTGCACGGTCCGGTCCTGCTCCCGTGAAGGCGCCTCAGGGACTGCCATCAATGCCCTGCGCCACACCGGTACGCTAAGCGCTGCCCGCGCCTCCATTCGACACAGCGTGCGGCGATAAGGGTAAGCCGGCAAATGCAAACGAAGTGCTGTTACTGGGAACCGGTCACGCAGGTCCACCGGTTCATTGGCGAGCCAGGCGCTGATCATGGAGTCCGCCTCATCGATCGCAAGGCTCGCTGCAAGGCCTTGCTCGAGTTGTGCCAGCAGCTCGTCGAGGTCTCGACAGAGGAACGCCACGCGGCAGGCATAAGGTTTTCTGCCAACACACAGCGTGTAGGCCAGGTCCGTCAGGTCAGGACTTTCGGCGAGGACGTACGCATGCAGGGCACTGATCACATCCTCCAGCACATCCGTGCGATGCGCACTGAGCAGGATAGGTACGGGCTGGTTCCCCTGGCTCTGCAGCCGCATACGCTGCGGCGCGGGTTCAAGCACGACGAATACATTCGTGCCACCCATGCCGAGCGAGTTGACGCCGACATAGCCGGTGCCGGCCCCCTCAAACAATGATCCGCCTTGCGACTCGACGCGAAAGGGCGAGGTCTGCCAAGGCACCAGTGGATGGCCCTGAGTGAAGCCTATCTGCGGCGGTCGCTTACGCTCTGACACGCATAAGGCAGCCTTGATCACACTGGCGACGCCGCTGGCACTGTCAAGGTGACCGATATTGGCCTTGACGGAGCCCAGCGCACAGTATGCGCCATCACCGCCTGACGGTCCGAAGGCCCGATGCAGCGCATCAAGCTCAATGGGATCTCCCAGCGCGGTGCCGGTGGCATGGGCCTCTATGTAAGCAAAGTCTTTCGGATCGGCCTGGGCCGTGGCCAGCGCCAGACGGATCGTTTCGACCTGGCCTTCAACGGAAGGCGCTGCATAGCCAACCTTCCGCCGGCCATCGTTGCCACATGCACTGCCGGCGATAGCGCAATAGATGGAATGGTTATCGCGCACGGCTTCGTCAAGGCGCCTGAGCACAACCACACCCACCCCGCTTCCACCGATGGTTCCCGTGGCATCAGCCGAAAACGGCCGGCAGTGACCGTCCTGGGAATACACACCGCCCTCTCGGTAAACGTGTCCCTGGCGTTGTGGAAAGATAATGGATGAACCGCCGACAAGCGCTACATCGCACTGGTAGGTAGCCAGCGCAAGGCATGCGAAATGGAGCGCCGCGGCCGAGCTGGAGCAGCCGCTGCCGACACTGACGGCTGCCCCGGTCAGCCCCAGGCGAAACGCGATGGTTGTGGCGATATGGTCCTTGTCATTACCCAACAAAGCCCCCAGGCCGTCCATGTTTTCTTCGAGCACGTGCTCCAGCAGGTAGGTGCTCATACTCGCGGAAAAGAACACGCCTACCTTGCCCTCATGGGGCGCCATGCCGCCACACCCCGCATCCTCGAGTGCTTCGTGAGCGCATTGCAGCGCAATGCGCAGCTGCGGATCGAGCCTGCGGGCTTCCCCCGGGGTGTAACCGAACAGCTCATGGTCAAATTCATCCACGCCCGGCATGACGGCCTCGGCCCCAACGAACGCGTCGCGGTCCATGTCACCTGGAGCGAAACGGCTGCGGGCACGCTCAGTTGCCTCGAAGCGCTCTACCGACTCAACGCCATCCAGCAGGTTCGACCAGTAGCGGTGCACATCCTCGGCACCGGGAAAGCGGCACGACAGGCCAACTATTGCGGCCTTGCCCAGCCACTGCTCATCTTCAAACTGATTTATCGTTTCCATACTTAACCTTGTGGCGACGCAGGGCCGTCTTGTAATTTTTCACGCTGGAGGAAGGCATATCGTGCCGGATGGAACGAGAAGACTGATCGAGTCGACCCGCGAGTTGCTCCACGGTCGTGTAGTTGAACAGGTCGACCACACTCAGCGGCTCGGCACTGTTACCCGGCAGCCGATCAAAAAGCGCCAGCAGCAGCAACGAATTACCACCGGCTTCAAAAAAGTTGGTGCGGATATCGAAACGGGTATGTCCCAGGACCTCTGCCCATAACCCCATCAACAGGGTTTGAGTCGCGCCTGCAGGCTGCAGTCCGGTCAATGGTTGGGCGGCGAGATGCGCAAGCCTGGCACGCAATGCCGTCACATCGAGTTTTCCGGCAGGCGTTCTTTGGAGGGCGGGGCTCAACACGAAACGCTGCGGCGTCATCGCACGCGGCAAGCGCTCATAGCAGTGCCGGCGCAGGTCATGCTCCTGCACTGACGCGATGTCCGCTTCGACGAAAGCAACCAGTTGAGCATCGTCTTGCCCCATGCAGACGCATGCTGCGGTAACGAGAGGATGGTCGAGCAGCACCCGTTCGACTTCCTCCGGTTCCAACCTTACGCCCATATTTTTGAGCTGACGGTCCCGACGCCCGACGTAGTGCAATATCCCGTGTCCATCGACGAATACCAGGTCGCCGGTCAGGTACATCCGGCCTGCTGCGTGCGCAGTGAAAGGATCAGGTACAAAACGCGCCGCCGTCAGGGCCGGCATGCCCAGGTATTCCCGAGCGATGTGCCCGCCGATGGCCAACTCGCCCAGTGCGCCATTGGGCAACAGCGTCCAGTCATCACGCAACACGTAACAGGCCAGGCCATCGCGAGGCACGCCGATGGGTACAGGCCCGCCCGCCGCAATCTTGTGGATACTTGTGTAGACCACCGCCTCCGTAGGCCCGTACAGGTTCCAGACTTGAGCATGCGGCACTTGGGCTGCCAGTAGTGTGGCCAACGCCGGCGAGAAGGCCTCACCGGCGACAAACAGATGCGTCGCAGCCTTCAAGGAAATACCCGCGGCAAGGGCCGATCTCAGTACCGACGGCACGGCGGCTATTGCGCCCGTTGCCGATGCACGCAACCGCTCCAGGTAGGTCTGCCCCGCGTCGATATGCAACGGGCAACCCGTCACCAGTGGAGCAAACACTTCGAATAGCGAGACATCGAACGATGCATGTGTGAGGACGTTGAACGCCGCGAGCTCATTGAACGCGAAGGCTGCGCTCGCCCATTCGACAAACCGGGAAAAAGCGCGATGAGACACGCTCACGCCCTTAGGCTCACCGCTGGAGCCAGACGTATACATGACATAGGCGAGCGAATCGACATGCAGCGTCGGGCAGTGCTCGAGTGGTGCAGGATCGACGCCGTCCCACGCCAGCTCATCAGGCAGCATGACCGGCACGCCAACGGCACATTCAATTCCCGGCCTTGCGAGTGCCGGATCACACACGATGAGCAGATCGATGCCATCGCGCTGACAGATCATCACGACACGCTGCTCAGGCATGTCCGCGTCAAACGGCACCACACACGCGCCCGCACGCATCACCCCAAGCAGGGTGGCAATCATCCGCGCCGAAAGACGGCCCCATACCGCCACACAGGCTCCACGGTTTACGACACTCGCAGGCAGGCCAACGCTGATGTGGTTGACCAACCCCGCCAACTGCCTGTAACTGAAGTACTGGGCACCGGTTACGGCAGCAGCATCGGGGTTGCGCAACACGGTCTCGTCAAACCACTGCAGCACATTGCCCTCGCGTGCTGCCAAGGCCACAGGCATTTGCGCCTGGCGGCGAACTGTGGCCGCTTCGACTAATCGCTCGCAAATCGAAGTGTCTTGCGCACATAGCGGGAGCAAGGAGGCATACTCATCCAGCATCTGCCGCGCAATTGCTGCTTCCAATGAAGCGGGCCGATATTCAAAAGCCAGTTGCAAGACGCCCTCACTGCGCGCCGCACAGACCAGCAAATTAGTCTTGGCCTCTCGATTGCGCAGGCTCATGGAGACGCCTTGCACGTTTCCCAACGACAGATTCATGGCCGGGCCGGCCATTACAAACAATGTCCCCGGCAACTCAGTACGCACGCCGCCCTTGCGCGCCGAGTGTTCGGCCAAGATATGCTCCATCGGTGGGTATTCAGGGGAGAACGCGTCATTAACCTGGCGGGTAATGCTTGCACACAGGCTGGAGAATGTGCGATCAGGCCCGACCGTGCTGGATATGATCGCCAACTGCTGGACAGGTCCCACGACATTCATGAAGCGCTCGTCCAAGCGTGCAGTCACTGGCGTCACAAGCCCGGTGTTGCGCGAACGGGAGTAACGCGCTTGTAGCATCACGAAAGCGGACAACAGGAAAACGAACTCGGAAACCTTCATTGCACGCGCCGCATTGGCGACAGCCGTACTCGCGGCAGGCGTCAGGTCCAGCCTCGCAAGTGCCGTACGGTTGTCGCCGGCTTGCGAATGCGGACGCGACGGCGTACTCGTCTCGCCTGTGGCCAGCTCGAGCCGCTCTACGCATTTATCCAGCAGCGGTGACCGCTCGCGCGTTTGCAGGTGTTCCCACTGGACGTAATCCCGATAAGCAACCGGCGCCGGCAACGCCTCGGCACCTGCGCTATAAAGCACAACGAATTCCTGCAGCAGTTGAGCGCTGGACCACTCATCACAGATCAGGTGATGAAGGACCCACAACAGGTAGCAGCTGCCATCGCGTGCCGTCACCAAGCGGACGCGGAACATCGCAGAGCGTGCCACATCCAACGGCCTGGCCGACTCCTCCTCAATCCAGCTGCGGATCGCGACGGACAGGTCTTGACCCGGCAGGCAGATGACGGACAGCGCGGCAAAGTCCACCTCTGCCTGCGCCGAAACCACACTCACCAGATACTTGCCGAAACGCACGAAGCCCTGCCTCAGAACTTCGTGGCGCTTGACCAGAGTGCTCACGCATTCAAGCACCCGGCCCGCCTCCAGCGCACCGTCCATGCGCCAGGCGAGCGGCACCAGATAGTTGTCGCCCTCCCCACCCATAGCGTGCGCAGCATAGATGCGCTGCTGCGCACGGGAGGGCGGCGCGAGCCGGTCCCCCTGAGCAAGACGTTCGACAAGGGCACCGCGGACCTGAGCTGCGCGGGCCTTGAGTTCATCACTCAACGCCCCGACAGGGCCGGCATAACGCAACCGCCCTCCCTCACTCCACAGCTCAAGCCCCGCAGCAACCAGATCTCCGGCAACCTCAGTGGCGTTACAGTACGCCACTTTCAAGTTCTTCCTTAGGCTTGTCGTCGGCGCGCGAAGCTGCATGCGACTCCAGTGCCAGGGCGAGGCCTGCAATGGTGTCCATTGAAGCGAGCAGCGTACGAACCGGAATGTCGACGTCGAGCGTGCTGCGTACCTTTGCGGCAACACGCAGGGCCGCCAGCGACTCGCCCCCCAATGCCATGAAGTCGTCGTAAATACCGACGCGTTCGACATTGAGCGCGGCTTGCCAGATATCCGCCAGCATCGCCTGCAGGGGCGATTGCGGCGCGGCAGATACAGCACCGGCTGCAGCCTCCATCGCCGAGTGTTCAAGCGAAGCCAGATCGACCTTGCCAGTGCTCGAGACCGGTACCGCGTCAACGAATACGAACTGTGCGGGCAGCATGTACTTGGGCAGGTTCTGCTTGCAGAACGCCTTGAGTTGATCGACCGACAGTTCCTCTGCGCTATTGCGGCGAACCACATACGCGACCAGCTGCTTGATGCCATTCACCGGTTTGACCACCACGACAGCCCGGTGCAGTTGAGGGTGAGTGGCTAGCACGTGCTCGATTTCCCCGGGCTCAACCCGGAAACCCTGGACCTTCACCAACCGGTCACGCCGCGTCAGAAATTCCACGTTGCCTTCAAGATCGATGCGAACCAGGTCGCCGGTACGGTACATCCTGGCCCCTGGCACTTGGCTGAACGGGTCAGGCAGGTACACCGCTGCTGTCTGTGCCGGTGCGCCCAGATAGCCTTGGGCGACACCGGCGCCGCCGATGTATAGCTCACCCGGAACCCCTACCGCCAGCGGATGCATGCGCTCATCGAGCACGTAGAGCTGCGCTCCGGCAATAGCGCGACCGATGGGCATCGTCGACATGTCGCGATAGGACTGGCCACGCCACACGCTCGCCCAGACAGTCGCCTCGGTAGGTCCGTACTCATTGAACACGGTAACCCCCGCAATGGCTGCGGCACGCGCATAGGTGTCGCACGACAGGGCTTCACCGGCCGAGATGATCTGGCGCAGCTTCAGCGTGACGAAATCGTCCGCGGCCAACAGCGTGTCAAGCAACGAAGGCGTGCACAGCGTCATGGTTACGTTTGTCGTGCGCAGGAACCGGACCAACTCCACCAGGTCAAGCAGGGTATCCTCATCCGGGATGACCAGTGTCGACCCGCCCACCAGCGCGCCGAAGATGACGCCAACCGCACTGTCGAACGCCGGGGAAGACAGCAGCGCACAACGGTCATCGTGCCCCAGCCCGTAATAGGCCACTCGCTCGCGTGTAGAGCTGTCGAGGTTAGCGTGAGACACCACCGTCGCTTTAGGTGTACCGGTGGAACCGGACGTGAAGATCACGTAGGCGGCGCTATGGCCTGATACAGCTACGTCCACCACTGCGTCGCCGCCGGCGACCGCCGCATCCGAATAGCGCACAAAGCGAATATCGCCTTCAATGCCCGGCACAATCTGCGTATGGACCGCGTCGTCACAGACCACTGTCCCACCGGTTTGTGCAATAGCAGCCGACAGGCGCGCTACCGGTTGCTCGGTGTTAAGCGGCACATAGGCGGCGCCAGCCTTGAGGATCGCCAGCATGGCAACGATTGCAGGAATGCCTCGGGACATCAGCAACCCAACCATGTCTCCTGGGCGCACTTGCTCTTCAAGTACAAGCCGGGCGGCGAAGCGCGTGGCCATGGCATCCAACTCAGCAAAGCTGATGTTCGACTGTCCACTGACGATTGCCACTTGCTCGGGCGAACGTCGCGCATGCTCCCTGATCCGCTTCACGACGGATTCAAATGCCGGCTGTTTGAGCGCCGGTGCAGCGTTGTTCGAGGCCAGTACGCAATCCAGCTGTTGCTGAGGCAGGAAGGACTGCGCATGGTAGTTGGCCGTTGGATCAGCCACCATCGCCGACAACACGGCCAGATAGAAGTCGCCAGCGACGTCCATCACCGCTTTGTCATAACGCAACTTATCGTACTCGAGGCGTACGCGCAGGTCCTTGTCGAAAGGCGTCAGAAACGCATTGACACAGAAGGGGAATGTTGACTCCGCATAGACCTTGAGGCCCAGCATCTTGAGGTTCGGCCACTGCTCCAACGCATCGGTAACGTGGTAATGGTTGAAGAAGAACAGCGTCTCCGACAGCGGCTCGCTGCCGTGCTGGCGCTTGACCTCCGCCATAGGGTAACGCCGATGAGCCAATACCTCATGCTCACTGTTCAGGGTATCGAGGATCAAATCGCTCCAACTGCCTCCGGGCAGGCTCATGCGGAACGCCAGGCTGTTGACGAAAAGGCCGATCACCGCATGACTGTCGCGGTTCTCGGGCCGCCCATTGGATACGGTATAAGACATTACATCGTCTACCCCGCCGAGCAGGCTCATTACTTTCATGTGCGCGGCCAGCAGTACGGACTTGAGCGGCACGGCCAGTTGATTGGCCAGGCGCTTGAGGTCATTGGACAACTCGACGCTGATGGGCACCTCGAACTTGATAATCTCGCGCTGGCCCAGGTCCGCACGTGGCGCCACGAAGCTTGGCAGACGCATGACCGAGACGTCACGCATCCTCTCGTTCCAGAATTCCCGGTAGCTGTCATCGCTGACTGCTTGCTGTTCGAGCAAGATCGAATCGCGGAACGTAGAACGAAGCTCAGGCAGTTCAAATGCCTCCCCGTTGACCCGAGCCATATAGCGATTGACCAGCTCGGTCACCATCAAGGCATCACTCCAGCCGTCGATGATTTCGTGGTGGAAACTGTAGCTGAGCTGGCAACTGCCCTCCGAGAAATGGTGCAACATGAAACGGATTAGCGGGTACTGTTCGATTTCGAAGCCGCGCTTTTTTTCATCTTCAAGCCAAGCATCCACATAATCCTGGTGTGTCTGCGGATCAACGTCCCTGAGATCCAGGTACCCAAACTCCGGCTCGCTGGCTTTGTGGACCAGTTGGAGGGGCCGGCTGAAGTGAGTCAGGTCGAACGAGGTGCGCAGCAGCGGATGACGCGCAACCAATTCCTCGACAGCGGTGCGCATTGCCGCGACATCCACGGGCATTTCTACGTGATACGAGCAGATAGCATGGTAAACCGCTGACTTTGCGGCGAACTCGCGGTGGTAGATCATGCCTTCCTGCAGGAGATTGAGCGGATAGGCATCCTCCACATCGTCCGGCACCACCGCCCTGTCCTTTTCCGACACCAGGTAGAACGGTTCGGACATCGGCACGTCGATCGGCGTCGCCGCCTCGCGCACGGCCTTGGCCAGTGCACGGACCGTCGGGTTCAGGTGCAATGTCGCGATAGAGAAGCGCACACCACGCTGGTAAGCCATCGAGGTCACTTCGATACTGCGCAGCGAATCGCCACCCAACGCGAAATAATTGTCATCCAGAGCGATGCCTTCGTGTTGCAGCACACGCTGCCAGACGGCGATAAGCGTTTCTTCGACACTATCGATATGGCCATCGGCTGCTGCCGGCGCCTGCACCACCTCAAGCTCGGCCAGCGCACGACGGTCGATCTTGTCGTGGGCCGTCACGGGCAAAGCGGGCAAGGCAACTATGCGCGAAGGTCGCATGTACTCAGGCAGCACGTTGGCCAAGTGCCGAGCAACCGCCACCTCGACGTCCGCGGCCTGGGTCTCGACAAAGAGCGTCAGGGTCGAACTGGAGCCAGCGTGCGTTACCACTGCCGCTGCATGACGGACTTGGCCGACCTCCAGAGCCAGGGTCTCGATCTCGGCCAGTTCAATCCGATAGCCGTTGAGTTTGACCTGCATGTCAGTACGCCCGAAGTATACGAACGTACCGTCCTCACGCTGTGCGCCAAGATCGCCCGTCTTGTAGCACAGGCCGTCGGCCCAATGGACGGACTTGAGTTTTTGCGCGGATAGCTGCGGGTTGCCCAGGTAGCCGGCCATGACACCTGTACCGGCGATCAGAATCTCTCCGCGGGCCCCGACAGCTGCCAACTCGCCCTGTTCGTCAACCACATAGAGGGTCATCCCATCGATCGGCGTACCGATCGCCATGGTTTCGCCATTAGCCGAGGCTGCACCGGTCCATTGTTGAACACAGCATCCGACTGTTGCCTCCGTCGGGCCGTATTCGTTGTAGAGACGGCCATTAGGGAACAACCGCTCAAGGGCGACGCAATCGCGTACGAACAACTCTTCTCCGCCGATCACAAACACGTGCGCGACCGTGCTCAAGCGGCCCTGTGCATCGAACCAGTCAACGATGGCACGTACGTGCGTCGGCGTTACCTTTACAACAAAGGGTTCACGGCTATCCGCCAGGCGATTTAACAGCGACTCCAACGCCGACTCGTTTGGCAGGATATCGACACAGCCGCCAGATGCGAGCGGCACAAGGAAGCTGGTGATCGACAAATCGAAAGTCGCCGCCGTATGCCAGAACGCCTGATAGGTGCCGTCGGTTGCATAAGTCTTGGCGGCCCAGGACAGATAGTTGGCCAGGCCGCGACCAGTGATCTGCACACCATTAGGCTCCCCAGTGGTACCGGAGGTATGCAGCACGTAGGCGATCTCATCGCCGGAGCCATAACCATTGGCCGGTGCCGGCGCCCCCTGTCCGTCTTCACATAACTCCTGCAGTGACAGAGCAGGCCAGTCGATCCCCGGTAACGTGGTCCGCCCGGAGGTGATGACCAGCGCCGGCGCACAGCGGGCAAGCATGCGCTGCAGACGCACAAGAGGCGACGCAGGGTCGACTGGCACATAGGCCGCTCCCACCCTCAGGACCGCCAGGGTTGCCACCACAAAGTCGATGCTGCGCGGCATAAAAAGCACAACATGACTGCCGGGGCTTACGCCTTTTGCTATCAGCCCGCCACTGGCGATGCACACACGCTCATCCAGCTCACGGTAGGAAATAACGCGCGCATCCTCGCGCAACGCGACCGCATCGGGTACACGCCTTACTTGCTCATCGAACATAGAGAGGGCCGAGAGAGTAGGTGCTTGGTGATGATCCATAATCATTTTCTTCGTTCCGTTCGTAAGTTGGTTTGGGCGGGGCCGGCTCGCCTCCTCGCCGCTGCGAGACCGGGTTTAAGCAAGCATTTTTACATAGTGTTTGCGCAGTCCCGTGTAGGCATCACGGCCATGCGCAGTCACCAGGTTGTCGATGAGCAATACATCGCCTGGCTGCAGCAGAACTCGATAAAGCGCCTGTTCATAAGCGCCTTTGAGCAGTGAATAAGTGGCGGGTTCTATCGCGCAACCATCGCCATAGAGGGTCTGAAACGGATAGATATCCTGGCCGAACAGATGGGCGAAAGCGCTGCGCGTCGCCTGCGGCAGCGACATCGCGTTGAAAAACACACCATGGTTGAACCACACTGACTGGTTGGTCTGCGGATGAGTTGTGGACCAGCTCGATGTACGCTGCACGACAAGCTGGTCGCCCTCGTGGTACCACTGATAACCGCGCTCCTGGAGCACGCTGGCCAACTGTTCTTCGTCGCGAACGCCAAACGCCTGCTGCCAGGAATAACCGATGCCGTCGATGAAACGACGCTTGTACAGCAAGCCTCGGCGGTCGCAGTCTGCGCTCAGTTCCTGCGGTATGCCCGCGTACACGCGGCGGGTGTCGGCGAGAATCATTGCTCCCCCTTGAGGTGCGGGGCGCTCGCAGTGAAATGCAAGGAATTGAGGCCAGCAAGAGGCGTAGGCGTTTTCGTTGTGCAGGAAAATCGGTTCACGGGCGGGATACTCCGTCGCGGTATACACGTGTTCCCCCACTTGTGTGCGTGGCGTGCTGCGCTCTTCATATTCCAGGGACACACCGGTGAAAGCGGTCATCGCATCGGCGAACTGTTCGGCCCCCTCAACCGCAAAGCCACGAAAGAGCACCGCCCCTTCATACCTGGCCCACTCACTCAGCTCGGCACTCCCGTTACCTAATACATCGCGTAGAAGCATGTTCGGCAAAGTGGCCCGCACCAGCAGCGTCGAGGCTGTATCGTCAAGTCTCTCAAGCAAGACACCCAACGGCAGCATGGATTGGCAAGCGCTCAACCTGGCATTTGAATCAGCAACCGACATCTTGCCGACCTCGCGCATCCTTGGTGATAAGAAGGCGCTCCGAAGCGTCTAGCTCGACCTTCTGCGCCCCTAGCTCATTCATATAGCGACGCAGCTTGGCGCCCAGGAACGCGTCTGGAAGCAGCCGCGGCTCACCACTTTGTTCTTCAAGATGAATTCCCGACAGGTGAGCCTCGCGGAGCAATTCAGCCACCCTCCCCTGAATCCCGGCGCCGGCGCCCGTGACCGATGAAGGTGGGGCCTGCGGATGAAGAAAGTCGACAATCAGCACAATCCTGTCCTCATCACTGAGGTTCCACACTTCGTGCTCGAACGAATCGTCGAACACAATGCATTTACCTGCCTGCCAGCGCACTGATTCCGAGCCCACCCGCATGACCGCATCGGATGGCGTCTTGATGCCCATGTGCAGGCGCAATCGACCGTTGGTTTCACCACAGTGCGCAACAATGTGAGTGCCCGGGACTATCCGGGACAACATGACCACGCCAGCGCCCAGTATTTCTGGGGCCAGTGCATTGAGGACAGCAAAGGTCGCGGGCAGATGACGTGCGGCACGCTCCGAGCGTACACCCGCCTCAAAGAAGACCAACTCCTGCCACTGTCCGCCGGTTTCCACCAGTGGTTCTTCAACGTCTGAAAAATCCTGGTAGCCGATCTTCACAGCCGCAAGCACTTCGTCGACGATGACCTGACCATGGGTTTCAAGGTGGCGAGCCAGCTCGAAATCTTCGGCACGATAGAGTGCTGGGCCGGCAATGCTCTTGATATAACGGTTGGGGCGTTGCAACGCGCTGGGAAAGTAGCCTAACTCCGCCATTACCTGGGCCAGTCGTCGTGCCGCTGTCCAATCGGCACAGGCAGCCATCTGCCCGATCAGTTCGTTAGCGCGAGCACGCAAGCGTTCTTGTGTACCGTCTATATTCATCCCTTGCTCCAATGCTGCCTCTCGATGCGCACCCTGCGGGCCACTTCCGTTTGCTGTGTTCACCAGCCTCCAGCGGTGGCGAACCTTTTTACGACGTCCAGTGTCTGGGCCGCACTTTCACGGTGAAAGAAGTGACCTCCGGCCACTTCATGCACATACAAACGCCCACGCGTGTGCTCTCGCCAACGCATCGCTCCTTCCCGGTCATGGTCTTCATCGAAGCTGCCGAACAGTGCAACGACGGGACAATCCAACGGCACTTGCACCACGGCAGGGGTATAACGATTGAACAACGTGAAGTCCGCGGCGATCACCGGCATGAAGTGTTGAATGAAGTCCTGGTCCTGCATGACAGCATCATTCACTCCACCCAAACGGCGGACCGCGTCCATCAGGCCGGCCTCGTCATTAAAGCGCGTCTTCTCCTTGCATACAGCCGATGGCGCGTAGGCGCCGCCGGCGAACAGGATTCTTGGCCCAGGCAAACCCGCTCGCTGCAGTCCGCTGGCAACTTCGTAGGCCAATAACCCACCCAAGCTATGCCCATAAAAAATGAACGGCGTATCATCCCAACCGGCCAGCACCGCTATGATCTCGTCGACCAAGGGTTGCCAGGCGGTGACAGGCGCCTGGTTTATGCGCTGCTCGCGCCCGGGCAATTGGACCCCGTAGATACCCACCCATGAGGGCAAGTGATTGCTCCAGGCGTGGTAGATCGATGCGCCCGCCCCAGCGTGAGGAAAGCACACCAGGCGCACCCGCTCATCACCACCACGCGCAAGAGACCGTATACAGTCAGCAGCCGACATTCAGTGACCCTCCAGACAGCGGCAACGTGTGAGGCGAATCTGCCGTGGCACACAAGAGCGGATAACGCGTACCCAGCGCAAGACGTCCGTCCTTGCTATGGACCCCGCCTGAATCAGGCCCTTCACGGCTGTCGAAGACGATATCCGTACAGGCCCGGTAGAATGAAGCCTCAGACAGGCCGGCTGCGCTGAGCGTATCGCTTTGTCTTTGCCAGGCATTGCGCAGCAACGCGACAACGTCGCTTTCATAGCCAGGCTCATTAACCACAGACACGCCGGTGAAACCGGCTTCATGCAACCAGCTCACCAACCTGTCAGGTTCTACCCAGAAGCGCGCCTCGCTGCCCGTCGCATCGGCACACAGTCCGGCAATCCGGTTGCGAAGCGAGCACGCCATTGTGTCGCCCGTCTCATATTGCAACGCGAACACGCCGTCCGCAGCCAAATGTCGGCGGGCATTAGCCAGCATCGCTTGCTGCACGGGCGCACTGTTGTAATGCAACACCAGCCGCATCAGGACAATATCTGCAGGCTTACCTGAGTAGCCGGCAATTTCACCCACTACCGCATCGACCCCGCGAGCAAGCGCACGGGCCACAAAGCCAGGGTTCGCATCGACAACCAAGGCATCGCATTCAATGCCACGCCTTGCCAACGCATTTATACACCGATCGAGCAGCAACCCTTGTCCACCGCCGAAGTCGATGACGCGCAACCGCTCACGCTCTGCGGGTAGGTTCGGCAGCACAGCCGCCTGCACAAACTGGTCAGCATCGAGCACTGAACCAAAAAACGGATGGCAGGTTTCCAGATCGACCCGACCAGCGATGTCATCCGACGTGCCTGGTATCGCAAAGGCCATGCTCAGCTCGCATTCTCTTGCATCCAGCGACGCAGGCTTTGCGGACGCATGTCGGTCCAGACCTCACCGATGTAATCGAGACACTCCTGTCGCGTGCCCGTCTTTCCCTCTGCACGCCAGCCGTTCGGCAAATCGCGCTCCTGTGGCCAGATTGAATACTGCTCCTCGTCGTTCAGTACGACACAAAAGTTAACCTGCTCATCATTGTCGAACATCGAAATCTCCTTCCTGTAGATATTCATGGTGTTGTTTAACTGCTATGGCAGGCACGCGTCGATGACGCTCCTGCCCTCCTGCCCCTCATACAAACGGCACAGTGGAATCTGTCGAAGCCATAAGCATTGCGTGAACTTCCTTAATCGTTCCCACCCAACGGCTATTGCTGCGCACCAGCCGAGTCATCCCGTTCACGGTTGGCTCGGCAAGTACATCGTGCAATCGTAGCTCGATGAAGTAGAGGTCATACAGGCGCCCCAGAATGCCAAGGGCATCGATCGACGTGCCGCCAATGCGGAAGAAATTCGATTCGCCCGAGACCTGTGAAACGCGTAATACATCACACCAGATCGCGCGAACGGCGGCTTCGACCAGATCCGCCGGCTCGTCCGGTTCCGGCACGCTCAAACCATCATTCAAGGCTTCGACTGCGCGCGGCTCCGCCGTGTCGATGACGACAGACACAGGCGCGCAGCCGACCCGGGCAGCCGCGTACTCACTCAGCAACATCGACGCAAGCTCGCGCTCGCCACGCAGATCGCCCTGCATGATGCTCTGCTGACGCACGTCGAGCGGCCCGGCAAGCACCGCGCAGCGAACCCTGGAACCCTGCAGAGCGGCCAGGCCGTTCGGGTTGAAGCCCAGCATGCACATGCCCAGGTTACGCTGCGGCGCATGGGTCATAAGACGCTGGCTGAACGCACCGATCGCCAGTCGAGCAGCGCGTTTTACTGCTGCGTCGTCCGAAGGGCAATCCACATACAATTCGATCAGCAGCTCTGTGCCGCTGTGCACAAACCCGTCAAGTAAAGGGTGCGGACCACACAACTGCTGCTCGGTAAACCGGCTGCCGGCCTCATAGGCAAAGACTTGCAAGTCCGCTCCCTGACGACGGTACACACAAGCGCGAACCGCAAGAGATGGCAGCTGTGGGCGCGGCTGCGAATCACGGCCAGCGCACAGTTCGAACGCTGCCAATGGGGTCATGCCCGGGACAGCAGGTAATACATCAAGCGCGCCTTCGCGCATGCACAAACCACGCTCACGAGCGGCTTGATCGATAACGGCGCTCATCGTGCCCGCCTCGAGCTCGGCGAACGCCATCGCCTTGTCTGCGTAGTGCGTCGCGATACGCTCGATGTCTGCTGCCAACACTAGATAGACGCCGTCATTGGGTATTGAACGGCCAATCACATCCTTTCCGCAGTCTTTCAAGCTACGCGCCACCGGGTCGAGCCTGTACCAACCTGCCGACAGTCCGTAACCGTCAGGCACACCCAGGTAGGCATGCACGGCGTAGCAACTGCCGGCTGAGGGATAGGGAAACTTGGGCAATGGCATCGAAGGTACGTCCAGCGCCGCCAGACTGCCGATCCATGCCAGTACATCAGCCAGATCGATTGGCCGCGTATGCAGGGGCGTGCCGCACGGCATGTGCGCCGCTTCGAACCAATGCTCAAGGAAAACCGGCTCTAATGCCGCGCCCCAAAAAGCTCGATAGCTACGACGGGCGAGTATTGCCGATCGTGAAGACGCGTCCGGATCAGGGACCAACCAGTCACCGTTCACATCCTTGGCACCCACCATCCGCTGGCGCATATGCTCAAGGCGATCAAACCAGGAAAGCGAACTTGCGAGTGCATCTGCTGAACTTCTAGCCCATCGCTCCAGCACAGGCACTGCCAGACGCACAGCCGCCGCAGGCGCAATGCCGCGGTCGGCGGTCTGCTTCCACGCCTCGATGACATGAGGGTGCGCATCGAGATGCGCCACAACGGCATCAACAGGGTCCTGTACCGCCCGTACCCGCGCCAAATGATCACTGCAAGCGCTCAACAGTTGCGCCGGCGCCTCCAACTGTGGCGCGCCCCAAGCATTCGGATCATCGCCCAACCGCTCAAGTGCAGCCACGTAGAGTGCGAAAAGCGCTTGTATCAGTTGCGCATCAAACACATCGTCGCGGATATCCCAGGCGAGGAGCAGGTTTCCATGCTCCTGGTAGACCTGGTGGTCAAGCCAGACCTGAGGCGTCTGTGTGAGGGCATGCACTACCTCGCCCTGGACATCATCGAGCGCCAAAGAGGCGCCGCTGTTGACGGGAAGCACCAGTGCACTGGTGAACACAACGGGAGCGAGCGCGACTCTGCCGCGATGCCTGGACAAATCCTGCAGGACTTGCACGCCGCTGTACTGGCTATTGTCCAGGTCCGACAAGATCTGCCGGCACAATGCCCCAATCGCCTTGTTCAACGGCTCGCTGTCGTTGCATCGGTATTCGAGCAGAAAGGTCGATGCAAAGTCGCCAACGATATCGTTGATGTCAGGATGAATCGGCGGCCGGTTGAAGTGGGTGACGTTGATGACAAAGGATGCATTGGCACTGGCCAGACGCAGGACCCGACCAAAGACTGTCAGCAGCATCGATGAAGGCGTGGCGCCGCATTCGAGCGAGCGCATTTTCAAACGCGTCCACCGCTCCTGATCAATCACTTGGGTATAACGGGTAAACCTCGCCGCTGTCGATTCGTCTGCGGCGTGGTTGATTGGCAGCGCAGGCGGTGACGGCAATGTTTCAAGCCGCTCCTGCCAGTAATTACGCATACGCGAGTAGTGCGGTGAATGACGGAAGGTGGCCATGTAGTTGACGTAGTCACGGAACGCGAAATTCAGAGCTGGCAACGAACCTGCATCCTCCCGATAGAAGGCAAGCAGGTCCCGGGCAATGAGGTTGGTGCTCCATGCATCCGCAATGATGATGTCAAGGCTGATATGCACGCGTACCACGTTGTCTGCATGCCGACTGGCTGCAATAGAAAACAATGGCCATTGGGTGGGGTCATAGGCGGCCAGCGAGAGTCGGCGGCGAGTGGCGGCCAATTGCTGCGTTTGCTGCTCGGCGGGCTGGCTGCGAACGTCATCCACCGCAATGACGTAGCGCGGTACCCGCTCAAGCACTCGTTGTTCGCCCCCGTCCCTGAACACGCAACGCAGCATGCCATGCCGCTCGACGATAGAGTTCACCGCCCCTTCGAAGCGATCGAGATCCAACCCACGATAATCGATCTCGATATAGGAGTGGGCGGCAACGGCGCCCAAGGTCATGTCGTCGCGTCGCCCGACATGATATGAACGCTGGATGTCCGTCAACGGAAACGGCAGGAACTGTTGCGCCGAATCAGCGGCAACGGCCATAGGCAGCGGAGCGACTGTCCCGCCTCTGGCGTCCCGGCAGCTTTCCACATACTCGGCAAGTGCTTGCAAATTCGGATAATCGTAGATCGCCCGTGCTGTCAGGTCCAGGCTGAAGATCGAATTGAGCTTGGCGACGAAGCGGGTGGCGACGAGGGAGTCCCCGCCATTCGTGAAGAAGTTGTCTTGTTTCTGCGGATGCATCACCCCCAGCATGACCTGCCAAAGCTCAGCGACTACCGGTTCGACAATCACATCACTCGACCCGCGGTCCCGCAAGGTACCAGCCTCGCAGACCACCTCATCACGCAGCGCAGCGCGGTCGACTTTTCCATTGGCGCCCATCGGCAAGGCAGCCAGGATTTGCAGCGCAGTCGGTACCATATAGCCGGGTAAATGGGCTTTGACATGGTCCAGTAACAACCGACGGATTTGCGCTCCGCTCATTTCGTCGCTGCCAGGCGCAAGCACCACATGAGCATTCAATTGGCGGCCACCCGTCACGGTCGATACGGCATTTTTTACTAACGGATGCGCCTGCAGCACGCTTTCAACTTCGCCAAGTTCGATCCGCAAGCCATTGAGTTTAATTTGCCCATCGCGTCGGCCTATAAAACGGATATCGCCGTCAGGTAGATAACAGCCCATGTCGCCCGTGCGGTATAGACGCTCCCCCGTTCGAGGATGATCAATGAACTGCGCAGCTGTCTTCTGGGGTGACTCCCAGTAGCCGCGAGCCAACCCTGCCCCACCAATATAGATTTCACCTGTCGCCCAGACAGGGCAAGGCTGGAGCAGATCGTCAAGTACATACATTCGCTGGCCCGGCAACGCTCGGCCATAAGGAATACTGATCCAATTCGGATCGATCGATTCGACGGGGAAATAGATGGACCAGATCGATGCTTCGGTAGCTCCACCCAGTGAAATCAACTTCGCGCCAGGCGCAACCTGCTTCAGGCGTTCGTACACCGTCAACGGTAACCAGTCACCGCTGAGCATGGCCAGACGCAGACTGGCCAAGGCCTCTGCACGGCCCGCACTGGCGTCGACCATCAATTCCATGAGCGCCGGCACAGAGTTCCACACTGACACGTGATGCTTTCGAATGATTTCGGGCCAGCGCCAAGGGCGCGCAGTCTCCTCCGATGTCAGCATCACACAGGCGCCTCCGGTAAAGAGCGGCCCCCAGATATCGAACACGGAGAGGTCGAAGCATAGGGAAGATACACAGAGGATACGATCGCGCGCAGTCAAATCGAACAGCTGGTTGATCGAGTCAATCGTGTTGACTACCGCACCGTGTTCGATCACCACGCCCTTGGGCGTTCCGGTGGTTCCCGACGTAAACATTATATAGGCGACGTCATCCGGCCGGGCACCGACCGGCTGCACGCATGGCGCATGTGCGAATGCCGAGTCGTCGAGCACCAGCGCCGGGCAGCAGGTCGCATCGTCAACGTCCGAATGGCTGTGGACCAGCAGCACCGCAAGCTTCGCCGCAGACATGACCGCATCACGTCGCGCCGGGGGCCAGGTCGGATCAATCGGCACATATGCGCAGCCGCCCAGGGAGACGGCGAGCATAGCGACGACGGCTTCCCAGCCCTTATCCAACAGCAGGCCTACACGTTCACCAGGATGTATGCCACGAGCCTCAAGCCCCCCCAGCAGCCGTAGGGCGAGGTCAAGCAACTGCGCGTAGGTGAGCTCGCGACCAGCCGCGATGAGCGCGACCTGATCCGGATGGGTGCGTGCGGTCTTGAGTACTTGCTCAGGCAATGTACCGTTCGCAATCGGGTTGTCTTCAAGCCTGCAGTCACAGGCTGGCATCGACGTGGTACGAAGACTGACCGTCCAAGAATCATCTCGGGTCGCCAGCGCCGTCAGCAGGCACTGGTAGTGGGCAAACATCGCCTCGACCACTGCGGGCTGGAACATGTCGTCGATGGCATCCCAGTTAACGACCAACCCGCCATCCGCCTCCTCGATCTGGCAGTCTATCCACACATTTGACGTTTGCGTGACACTGTCTATCAGTCGCCCGGACAGCAGACTCGACTGATGAGCATCCGCCTCTGGCAGACCCAGCGCACTGGTGAATACGACGGGCATCGCAATTCGTTCGCCGCCGTTGCGCCGAGTCAGTTCACGTTGAACTTGCACACCACAAAACGTCCGGTTCTCTAGAACTTCGCGCAATTGCAATTGCATTCGAATAAAAGTATCGGCAGCGACTTCATCACCTGTGGGCTCGCAGTTGAAGACCAACGAAGAGGTGAAGTCGCCCACCAGCTTGTCGATGTCCGCATGCAGAAGTTGGCGATCGAACAGCGTCAGGATGAGCGAGAAAGCCTCATTGCCGCTCCAGGTTTCAAGGGTGGATGCGTAGGCACCCAGCAACACGCTGGTGACCGAAACGCCGGCCGCTGCCGCTTTGACCTGCAGGGCCTGCCATTGGTCTCGCGACATGCGCATCCCGCGACGCTTGAAGCGCAACAGTCCTTCATCAGCCGGTCGGTTCCGCGCGATTGGCAACTGCGGTGTCTTGCCCAACTGATCTATGCGCGCAAGCCAGTAAGCTTTGGCCCGATCAAACTCGGCCCCTTGACGGGCGGACTGGGTCGCGAGCACGTAGTCACGAAATGAGATCGCAACCTGCGGCAGCACGACGTCTTCTTGACGGTAGATCAACTCCAGTTCACGCATCAGCAGGCGCGCACTGAAGAGGTCAATGAAGAGCATATCGAACGCGAAAAAAAGCCGGTAACGATTACCGCCGAGCCAGCCTGCCGCAACACGGAACGAGGGCCATCGCCCTGGTTCAAAGCGCAACCTGGAGAACGAGTCCCGCCGGTGCTCTAGCTCAGTTGCCAGCGCTTGCCCGGCCAGCCGAGACAGGTCCCACGTCTCGATTGAGTAGTGGGGAACTTCAGCCAGGATACGCTGGCCATCCTCGCCAACGAGAACAGCACGCAACATATCATGGCGACGAATAGCACGATTGAGTGCCTGCGTGAATGCAGGCAACGACAAGGTGTCATAGTCCATGGAGAACGCACAGATCGTAGACATCTGCGCCTTATCGTTCACGTCATGCCCGATCCGATAAGCCTGTTGCATGAGCAGCAGCGGGAAAGGCTCATGGCGCGATTGCACATCGGCGCTCAAAGGAGTCCGGGTGACAATCCGCCCGCTCTCAACCTGCTTGCTGATCTGCAAGACAGTGCCACGAACGGTAGGTGCTGCAAAAAAATCAGCGAGGCGCACTGAGCAGCCGAAATGCAAGTTCAACGTATCCACCAAGCGGATCGCCATGAGGGAATGACCACCGACCTGCTCGAAATGATCGTCAATCGATACGGCGGTATCGCCCAGGACCTGGATCCAAACACCCAAGACTTCGCGTTCCAGTACTGTAAGGCTGGCGTGACCAAGGGTTTTATCTTCAACCGGTAGCGCCAGCGCATGAAGTGCTTTGCCATCGCGCAGTAATTTGCCCGAGTCGGTACGCGCAATCGCACTCACTAACACCCAGCGGCCAGGGATAGCATGCGCCGGCAACAAGCTACGTGCATGCTCGAGCAGCTGGGATTTGGACAGCTTAGCGTGCGCTGAGTAAAAGGCCGTCAACCGCCTGCCATCTTGCTCATCCACTATGACTGCAATGTCGCGCACTCCCGGACAGGTGCCAATGGCCTCCTCTATCTCGAGTAGGCTGGTGCGCATTCCGCGCACCTTCACCTGCATATCGGAACGCCCGAGGTAGTGACAAACCCCCGACTCATCGACGCGGCCCAAGTCGCCGGTGCGAAACATGCGACCATCCTGAAGCGCCGGCCAATATCGATCTGCGGTCAGCTCAGGCGCGTTATGGTAACCGCCACCCACTGGCACCCCCCAGATGACAATCTCGCCTGCAACCCCGCGAGGGACCACATTACCGCGGGCATCTATGATGGCAAGGGCTGTATTGGCGATCGGCCGACCGATTAGGGGTTCCGCTTCGTCGACGAGGTGACAGGTGGCATCTGCCGTCACTTCAGTAGAACCGTAGATATTGAGCAGCGGCACACTTGGAAATACATCTCGAAACGCCTGCGAGACGGAGCGAGACAGCGACTCGCCGCTGCAGTGAACCCTTTTCAAGACAGGTTGCAGCCTAGGCTCATGGGTATCGAGAAGCGACTCAAGATACGTCGGCACCACTGTCAAGTGCGTGATGCGCTCGCGAACAAGCAACGCCCAGAACTGCCGAGGATCACGAACGGCATCGTCAGGCGCCACTACTGCACAGGCACCACCGAGGATCGGCGCAAGCATTTCAATGATCGAATCGACAAACATTGGCGGGCTACGCAGTACGACCCTATCACCCGGCTCATACGGGTAGTTGCTCCATTGCCAATGAAGTCGATTGAGTACGGATTCCACCAACCCATAGGCACCTTTGGGCTGACCAGTGCTGCCAGAGGTGTAAATAAGGTAGGCAGGCGCCGCGCGCGCCTGCCGTTGAGCCGTTGGCACCGCACGAGGCTCGCCTGGTTCGGCCAGGTGTATGTCGAAAGCTGCACAATCAGAACTCAATGTGCGCAGCCGTTCAAGGCCCTGTGCATCCGTAATGATCAATGCAGGAGCACAGTCCGCGATTTGTAATTCTAAACGGGCATCGGGAGACGACGGCGGCAACGGCACATAGCAGTGCCCCTCACTCAAGATCGCAAGTAGCGATACTACCAGATCTATAGAGCGATCCAGATGCACGCCAACCCTCAAGCTATGCGCTTTCAGTGATCGCAGCTTGGCAGCGACCCCCTCGACACGCTCTTGTAACTGGCCGAAGGAAACCACCGTGCTTCCTGAACGTATGGCGTCCTCATCAACACAGCGTCGGGCGGTTGACTCGAATAACTGGGCAACCGTTTGCTGGGGCCACTGCCTCCTCTCACCCTCAATGACACTGCTTTGCGAAAGCAAGCCAGCGTTGCACATGACGCTATCCACAGGTTGCCCAGGGGCGCTTATCAGTTGCTCGCACAAATGGATAAATCGCGTGCCCAGACTCTTCACTGTCGCTTCATCATAAAGCGTCGAGTCGTACTCTAGAGAGAGAGAAAATGCATTCGACTGCTCGGCAACCATAACGGTTAAATCAAACTTGGCCGGCGCTTCAGGTAATGTCAGCGGGGTAAACTCGACGCTGTCAATCCTGGAGACTGCCGCACCGTTCTGGTAGACGAAAACTACAGAGGCATCCAGCAGTTGACCTTTTTTGGCAGCCTCCATGCGCAACTGGTCAAAGGGATAATCACGATGCGCAAAAGCATCTTGCCAGGCGGACGATACCTGCTGCAGGTAAGATAAGAACGGTAAGCCTGGGTCGGCATGCGGCTTTACCAATACATGATCAACGAAACAACCGATGACATCGAACCAGCGTGCATCATCGCGATAACCGACAGTTACCGGAAGGCACCAACTGCCCGAGCCCGCCTCTCCTTGCTTCAGCAATAAACCAAGTACCGCGAGAAACACGGTAAATGGCGACACTCCCGCAGAGGAACACAGCGCCCTTAATTCAAGGCTACTGTGCTGCGCGAGCGCGAAAAACTGCTTGCGCCCCCCTCCGGACTCAACCATGGCCCGTGAACGATCACAAGGTAACGCAGCACAATGCTGCCCCTCGATGAAGCGATGCCAATACGTGCGAGAAGCCTCAAACACGCTGGGGTTAGCCTCCAATTCAATACGCCGGGCATGCGCGTACTCAAAGAATTGCAATTTGCTTGATGCCTGTGCTGCACTTCCTAAATAGCGGGAAACGAGCTCAGAGACCAACACCCCCTGGGACCAACCATCCGAGACGATATGATGCACCGTCAACACGAGCACACTTTCGTTTGCACTGAGTGCGAAATACGCACAGCGGAGCAAAGGCCCCCGCCTCAAATCGAATGGTTTGCTTACATGCTTTTTGATCGCTGCGTAAAGCCTGCGCCAACGCTCCGGAGCAGGAAACATTGACAGATCTTCGACCAACAGAGGGACAGGTACATAAGCACCAGCAAACTGCCAAAGCATACCGTCGCGCTCAACAAAACACGCCCGCAATGAGTCATTAGTCTCAATAACGCTGTTAACAGCCGCTAAAAGCCTATCTTCCTCGAGAACGCCATTGATGTGAACGGCAATAGGTGAATTGTAGACAGCCTCGTCGGGAGCGCGCTGCTCTTTAAGCCAAATAGATTCCTGCAAGTGTGAAACGCGAAAACTTTCTTCCTTGGCAGCCGACCGTAGATTACTGGGTCCAGACTTGAACATATCAATTCCATTACAGTCGTTTCAACACGGGCTTGCAGGAACACTACCCAACACAGGCACAGGGGGCCGCGCAGATATCCAGCAATCTTTTAACACCCATCACTCACCCAGCGACACCCCCGCCCCCTCAACGGGAGAGAAGACGATATCGCTGACATGAAAATCAGTCGTGGTCATGGTGCTCGTCTTCTAAAGATTGGCCGAACTTTAGGAGATTGCCATCCAGATCCAAAACGTACAATTCCAGGGTTCCCCAGCCAGTGTGCACAACGTCCCGTATTTCTGGTAACGCCGCTTTCAAATTAGCGTGAACCTCGCGTATGTCCTCTACTCGAATATAGCAAGACGTACTCTCCGCAATGCGTTTGTCATCGCACTTCCAAAAGTGCAGTTCTATCTCGCCCCACGCCGCCATTCCATAAGAAAACTCGTCAACTTGATGCGCTTTGAATCCCAAAGATCTGTAAAAATCCAGCGTACGCCCAATATCTGTCGACGCCAGGATAGGGATAGCCTTGGGCAAACGCTCTTTGTGATCAGTCATAACTTTCTCCACAGTAACCATCTACCAAACCCGCTACCAACTATCAATCGGATTTGATTCACTTGATGAGGCAATACCATATACCGGCTATACACCTTAGACAATGCAGGCCCCACACAGAAGCACACAGATGAATGCGATATTCTAAAGGGATCGTTAGAACCGGGGGGGCAGGCCTGCCACTTATTAGCCATTAGCGAAAGTAGCATTCCGCATGAAGCCAAATGTCTTGGAGGCAGTGCCGAACCGAGCGTCGGAGGCGCCTAGGATGGGGACGACTTTCACTTTTTCTGTCATATACGATCCTTGTACGGTGTAGGCAGAAACGCAATAGTACCTGCCCTCCGTGAAAAATCAACATACGAATTCAAATTGGACTATTGACACGCCGTGTGATTCGCAAAGCTGCTGGACGACTGCAACTCGCTCTCAAATACACCAACGCCGGCCAGACACGAGGCGTAACTTTCCTGACATCACGAATAAGGGAAGGCGGAATGCCCCGCCAGCAGAAATAACACTCGTCAGACCCCGAACCCACTACAGAACTGACCACGACGGCATAACGACATCACGGACCTCGAACAAAAAATATTGACACAGCAGCCAATACCATGCCTTGACAAGACTTGAATTACCTGATGCGTCAATCAGGAGTGCCGCACAGGTGATTCCGGGTAAAAAAAGCTTTCCGGCCGACAGTCATCAAAGCGGCCCGCTTGTGCGGAAAGTCGAAATATTTATTCAGTACAAATTCATGACGCCTAAGCAGCGAAATAACCTTCGAATTATCCGCGCGCGGCTCGACAACAATACGATCTGTTCTTATATCATCGAGAAACAAATAATGAACAATCGAAGACATCAAGCAATCGGTTCTTCGGCGCCCCAAGAACTGTTTCTCTCCTACCAAGACATGAAAACCACGATCATAGTCTTGCGCCTCACAAAAGGGAGCTATTCGATCCTCTTTTGCCCAATAAGCTTCAATGTATGCAAAAGGTTCGCCTGAAAAGCAGGCAACCATTGAATATATATGAGGGTCACTCTCAATCCGACTCAAATACTCAAAATGATCATCAAGAGTTCCACCCTCCTGCCAGTATGGCAACACTCGCGGATCATTCTGCCATTTATTAAACATCACGAGATCACTTTCAATTTCCAGACGTCGAAATGTTAAAATATCCTGCAATGCCGGATCGAAGCGACGATAGCACTCTCCACGGGGCTTCGGGAGCCTGACAGGAGCGCCCCCCTTATCTCTCTCCACATCTATAGCAGGCTGGAGTATTCGCCTGGGCGACAACCATGGACTGGCGACTTGTAAAAAATCAGCACTTGAGAACACATAACGCTGCCACCCCTCACCGAGCGCAACACATTCCGACACCGCGACAGAAAGATCAACTGGAAGAGAATCAACTTCAACGAAAAAAAATTTCGCCTCAGGCCGAATTATAATTAAGGCATAGAATAAAGACCACAACGCCTCATCTCGTAACGACAACTCGACTGTTTTAACTGAAGCTCCACACACCTCATCTACCGTATTTATCCTGGCGATCAGCATAGGGCTCTCACCATACGACAGCTCAACTACTTCCTCCTCCATTTTTATAATCAGCTGGTTCCCATTTCGTAGCGGAACAGTAAATAATTTCGCATCCATGACGCCTCACCCTCACACTTACCAGATAGATAAAAACTTTGTTTAGACTAACTAACTAGGCAACATCATTACATAACACGAAAATGAAGGCCAGCCCCGGCAAGCGACCAGTTCAAAAGTCATCTATCACGATCTGCATGCAGTATGGGCTAGCACGCTCGGTTCGGCGCGACGGATCAACCTGTCGACTCAGTTCGTCAGATACAACTCCCAAGATATGCGCGAGGCCGTTGCAGCCAGAGAGGGTATAGTCCTTGGCACGAGGTTTGGCGTGTCTGACCGCGGTATCGGTGAGAGCCATCGTACAATCTCCGTCTCGTTTGAATAGAGGAGATTTTTACGGTTTCCAGCGAAGCGAGCCCCACGAAAAAGTGATCTACCAAGCGCCGGATTAATGGACTAGATAATGTACTAAAAAACCGCGGCGGCTAGTAGTTTAAAGAAGAACTTACTGGAACGAAAAAAGAAGCATAAGCCTCTTTTTTGGTTTTCTACATACTTCAATGGAAGTCTGTGGAAAAATAATTGGCGCGGGAAACGAGACATCTACCAGCCATCTAAGCACTTGAATTTATTGATATTTCCACTGCTTAAACGCTTTCGATGGACTCGATTCTGGACGATTTCCTCAGGCACCGCAAACCTGTGATCGGCACGTTCGAGCATGGATACCTTCATTAGTGTGGTTGCCCCAGCAAATTGAGGAACAACTTGTGGTCCAGTGGTGGCGTCACCGGAGCATAGATCACCCTCACCACAGCTGCGTCGCTGGGCCCAGCCTCGCGCACCAGGTCTTTTTGCAGCAAGTAGCGCTGGCCTGCCAGTTTCAGATGGGCAACGCGGTAGTCGCTGTCCGCCGCTTGGGTGTCCGCATAGTGAAAGTGCGCATACCAAAGCACATCGGGTTGGTTTTTTTCCTGAATGGCGAACTCTGCAACGTAGTCGCCGCTCGCAGTGGGCTCTCGGTGGTGCACCAGGTTGATATCGACCTTTCGGTGGGTCCACAAGTAGTCCACGTTTTCCTGGGTGGGGCGCTGGGCCTTGTAGCCTGTACTGCAGTAGTCATGTGCTGCTTCGCGCATGCTGGCGACCGTGGCTCGATACTCGGTCAACAACGCAGGCACACCGGGCTTACCTGCATGAGCAGCTTCCATTTCCAGAATGACACTGCCCAGCTTGTCGGCGTGCTGCGTCAACATGATGCCCCAATCCATCGGATTGACCTGTTCGCGACGTGTCGGGTCGTGCAGCTTTTTCATCTGGAATTGGATAGAACGCTCTATGCCGGTCTTTTGCTCCATCAGTTGATTGACGACACTCTTCAAGTTGGCAAGGGAACGCTGGATCGGCGCCGGTGCCGGCGCCTCAGGACGAGCAATGATCAGCTCCTTCCACACCCCCTCAACGGGGTGCTCGATAAAACTGGCGATCGGTTGCTGGTTGAGCGGATCGCGAATATCCATGATCACCACCGGCTCATCGGCCTGCGCCTCACGAATATCGCCGATCAGGGTGCCGCGTCGCTGGGTCTTGAACACCCGCTGAGTCGAACGTGTGAGCGCTCGCAGTGACGGCCCACGCGTCTGCACGGGTATTCCCTCCTCCTCGCGAACCAAGGCCGCCAGGTCGGACTCGGCATTGCTGCGGGCTTGGTCCAATCGCTTCAGAAAACGGGCCTGATAGATCTGGCGACTGAGCGCGGGCTCAAGCTCATGCAGTGAGCCAGACGCGCTGGCCAGGCTGGTGTACTGGTTGATCAAGGTGGTCAGCACCGCCTTGCGCTCGCTGGCGGAAAAATGCGAATACGTCCTCAGAGCAATGTGGGACGACGTCGCCGATCGTAAGTTCTGCTCGTTGAGCAACTGGTAAAAGTGCTGGAGGTGAGGGGCGTCCGTCAGCTTGAGCCGGTCGATACTCAGGCTTCTCAGCAGGTTAAGATTATTCAGCACAACGTTGAAGGGGTCCGCCATCTCCTGGGTGGGCAGTGACTTGATGAATACGCGACTGGCGCCCAAGCCCCGAGTGGAGTCGTGGGCGTGTTCATTAAGTGTCGCCTCCAGCGCATAGGTGTCTTGCAACAACTGTTCTTCACGGTCGCTCATGTCCATCAAGCGGATGATCAGATCCTGGTAGGCCTCTGGGGTCTGAGCCGGCGCGTGGGCGTTGATACGTCTGGCGATCTCACCAAGGGTTTCACCCCGCGGCGAAAGGCTACTGTCCATGGCCAACGTCAAGTGCAGGTTGTGAATAAGCAATTGCGTGGAGCTAATGGAGGCATATTCGCCGGAGCGGGCCTTTTCGAAGTCACTGGTGTCGAGTACGGCCTCGGCGGGTTTAATCGCCTTGATCAACGCGCGTCGTGCATCAATCAGAAGCGTGGCCTTGGATGTGAACGCATCGAGTGCGTTATTGAGTGATTGAAGGAGTGCCTGGCAGGTAGCTTGCTCATCCTCGTGCTGTTTTTTCAAGAACGCGACTTTCCGCTCATCGGTGTTTTGCGTGAGCAATGCCCACCATTTGCGCAGTTTTCTTCGCGCCGATAGATAGAGTTCTCGCTGGGTTTCGACCTGATCGAAATGCACCTTCATGACGCTGGCCAATTGCTCGGTTTGCAGAGTGAGCCGGCCCTGTTCGGCCTGCATCGCCTTCCGTGCAGTGCTATTTCTCAACTGTTGCGCCTTGATCCTGTCACTCGGAGCGCCCGCCCGAAGCTTGGGTGCGAGGTCAAAGATCCAACGGCCACTGCCCGTACTTTTCAACCAGGGCCCGGCGCGCGACAGGTCTTTGGGATCAACGATCAGCACACGGTTAGACTCGCGGCTGACACGAAAAAAGCCCTTGCCCACCAACGCATGCAATCCATTCTCCAGGCGATAAAGACCTTGCAAAGGCCCGCTCATGATTGGCGTCGGCAGCGTGGCGGGACGAGGCATGCTGAAGCTGTGGGCGTGGGCGCGCTGGCTGCTGCTGAGATGGTTCAGCGGGTTGGAGAAAGCAAAATCGAAGGCGGTTCGACCATCAGCAATTGCCACGTCAAGCAGCGCTACGGTGACTGCTCCTCGTTTTGCCGGAGCAGGCAAGATTCCACTGGGGCGACGCAGGGGCGCCAATGCCAGTGCGGTATTGCGCGGGCCTGCAACGCGAGGCGCCGGGCCCTGGGCCACATGCAGCAGGGCCAGGCTCAGGCTGCTCAACAGGTCCACCCACGCCCGCTACCGCGTAGACGGATCGCCACTTTCCAGCGCCGGTATGTCCTGGCTCAGGCTTTGAGTCAGCATCAACAACCAGGCAATCGACATGGCGGAGCCTTGCAGCAGGGGCAACAGCAAGGTGTTGAGCAGCAACCCCCCGCCTTCGAGCAACAGCGCCCAGCGACTTTCGGCATTGGACACGGATTCACGGTCCGCCAGATCGATCAGCGCCCGTGCATGCTCACCAAACAAATACCCCGGCAATCGGTTGGAGCGCAGGTGTTGCAGCAATTCCTCACTGCCCTCATCCACGGCCAACATGGCGGGCGCGGGTGTTTCCAGCCCATCGAATTCCGAGCCCAGTCCGAAACGCAGGATATGCGGCTCAATGAATCCACCGTTGGCATACACCAGCCGCGCGTGCTCGTGTAGCCACATCAGTACGCTGTTCTGCAGTGGACCGGGCTGGGCAATCGCGGCAAGTAAAGCTTCGCGGTCGGGATACTGTGTGAGCAACTGAGGGTACAGGGGCCGATAGAGAACCACCGGCCCTGGCTGGAGGTCCTGCGGCTCTATCACGAACATGTTGTCGACCTTATCCGGCTGGGCACCGGGCCGACGCACCAGCGCCAGCGAGCGGATCACAATCGGGCGGTCTTCGACAACGCGCTCAGGCTCACTGAGTTGCATCAGCGCAGCGATATACCGATAGCCCTGCACAGTGAAACCTTGCTGGCCCCGGATCGAAAGCTCCAACGCCTTCATCGGCAGTTGAGCGCGCAACTGCTCGCCGAACAACTGTTGGCGCGGTACCTTTTGGTACCACGCGCACCGGCATGGTTCTACAGCGCTGCAAGTTGCCAGCGGTGCCGCAGGCGCCCTGATTGTGCGCGGCAACCGCCCCTACACCGGCAGCAAGCCAGGCGACATCGACACCATTCTCAAGGATGCCGCCGGCAAGCCCATTACCGAACAAGTCTTTTTGTTCCAGCAAATCCCCTATGCCTGTTTCGACGACAAGGGCGACATCATTAAGCAAAAAGATGGCACCTGGACGTGTCCCAGCGGCAAGACAGGTGTGGTAGAGAACTTCGATGCGCAACTCTCCTCGCCCACTGCCTGGGATGAGAGCGGTCGGTTCACCAGCATCAACGGCGTGGTGCAACCGACCCTCCAGGGCATTGCCGCGGGAGAAATCCAACGCTGGCGCTTCATTCACGGGGGTATCCACGACACCGTGAACCTGCAGATCGTGCCCATGAACACGACCAATCCCAAAGCCAGTCTCGCGCTTAAAGGTGTGCTCAGTGGTACACCGAAGGAACAGGCTGCGCTGATCGCCGACCTGTGTCCGGTGACCGTGCCCGACGCCAGCAAACCGGTCGAGCTCGTCCCTCAATTCGAGATCGCCGCCGACGGACTCACACGCACTGCCATTCGCCCCATCGGCGCGAACAAAAAAAGCGTCAGCGGTGGCATCGGCAGCAACTTCCTGCAACCCGGCTATCGCAGTGATGTGTTGCTGATGTTCCCCCACGACGGCACCTACTGTGTGCTGAACCAGGCGGCCACGCCCGCAGAACGCGCCAATGCCGGCCCCGATGGCGGCCCGGATGGCCAGCGCCCGAACGAAACCCAATTGCTGGCGACGGTGATCGTCTCTGGCGGCAAGGTCGTGACCGACGACCCGCAAAGCTATATTCAGCAAGCGCTCTATAACGCCAACAAAACGGACCCGTCGCTGCCCGCCGAGGCCCTCGAAGGGTTGCGGAGCGGCAACCTGAAACCTTGGCGCGGGATGGACGACCTCAAGGATGCGGTGGTCAACAACGACATCCAGAAGGCTGACTTCTTCATCGGCACTCCGCCATTCCCGCCCTCACCGCCCGCTACCCCGCCGAAAAAACCGGGAGAACCCTGGACAGGCGCGTTCGGTTTTTACATCAACTACAAGTCCTATGATCCGGACCGCATCGACTTCACTCGCCAGGTCAACACCACCGACGACTGGGTGCTGACCTCGCAGGGTGAACCCCACATCTTTCATATACACGTCAATCCGTTCCAAGTGATGGACGTGCTCTACGCCAAGCCCGGCGAGAAGCCCAAAAGTATCTTCGGTCCCAATGGCGAGTGCCTGGTGCCAGCCGACGAACTGGGACTGCAAAACCAATACTGCGGGATGTGGCATGAGTTCAAAGACACCATCTTCGTGCAGAACTGTTGCCGCTGACCGAAAACTGACCCAGTAGAGGCTGTTCTGCCGACTGAAAACTGACCCAGGTGTTCAACTGCTTCTGCTCACTTTTTGAGCAGGAGAACACAGGGTGATCAGCATGGAAATGTTGGGGAAAATCCGGCGGATGTACTTCCGCGACAAGCTCTCGCTGCATCAGATAGCCAAGCGTACCGGGCTGTCTAGAAACACCATCCGAAAATGGGTCAGAGCCCCCGAAGCCAATCAGCCGGCGTACCAACGGCGCGCAACCTTCAACAAACTCAGCCCTTTCCACGAGACGCTGGAACAGGCGCTCAAGGCCGATTCGTTCCGGCCAAAACACAACCGCAGGAGCGCCAAAGCGCTTTTCGAGCAGATCAAGGCCGAGGGTTACGACGGCGGCTACAGCCAGCTCACGGCGTTTGTGCGCTCTTGGCGAGGTGAGCAAGGCAAGTCTTTACGCGCTTTTGTACCGCTGACTTTTGCGCTCGGCGAGGCGTTTCAATTTGACTGGAGCGAAGAGAGTCTGCTGATCGGTGGCCTGTTTCGACGTATCCAGGTCTCCCACATGAAGCTGTGCGCCAGTCGCGCATTCTGGTTGGTTGCGTACCCCAGCCAAGGCCACGAGATGCTGTTTGATGCCCATACCCGTTCGTTTGGAGCGTTGGGTGGCGTGCCACGTCGCGGCATCTACGACAACATGAAAACGGCTGTGGACAAGGTCAACAAAGGCAAAGGCCGCACGGTTAACGCCCGGTTTTCCGTGATGTGCGCGCACTATCTGTTCGATCCGGACTTCTGCAACGTGGCCTCTGGCTGGGAGAAAGGCATCGTCGAAAAGAACGTGCAGGACAGCCGGAGACGAATCTGGCTCGATGCTCAAAACTGCATGTTCCATACCTTCGAGGAGCTGAACGTCTGGCTCGGCCAACGCTGTCGTACGCTCTGGGCCGAACTTGTACATCCGCAGTACAACGGTTTGACAGTGGCAGAAGTCCTGGAGCTGGAGCAGGCTGAAATGATGCCGATGCCGACGGCCTTTGATGGCTACGTGGAACGCACCGTCCGTGTCTCTAGCACCTGCCTGATCAGCGTGGCGCGCAATCGTTATTCGGTGCCTTGCGAGCGTGTTGGTCAGTGGGTCAGCAGCCGTTTGTACCCTTCGCGGATCGTGGTCATTGCCGACGAAACGGTGATCGCCAGCCATGAGCGCCTTTTTGATCGAGATCAGGTCAGTTTTGACTGGCAGCACTACATCCCACTCATCGAACGCAAGCCTGGTGCACTGCGCAATGGCGCGCCATTTGCTGATCTGCCAAAACCGTTACGGCTTCTCAAACGAGGACTGAGGCGTCACACCAACGGTGATCGAATCATGATGCAGGTACTGGCTGCTGTGCCAATTGCGGGTCTCGAACCTGTGCTGGTGGCGGTGGAACTGGTACTTGAATCGGGAAGTCTGAGCGCCGATCACATCCTCAATGTCCTTGCCCGCCTGACCCCCACCGCACCACCTCCCTGTGTAGAAACCAGCCTGCAACTCAAGGTCGCGCCTGTTGCCAATACGGCGCGCTACGACCGGCTCCGTACGACCGATGAGGAGAATCGCAATGCGTGACCTGATGACTGAACTCAAAGAACTGCGCCTGCACGGCATGGCCAGTGCTTGGGAAGAACTGGTATCTCAAGGAACAGCGTCGACGGCTTCATCGAAATGGCTGCTGGAACATCTGCTTCAGCAGGAACATGCGGATCGCGCGGTGCGCTCGGTGAATCATCAGATGAACATGGCAAAACTCCCCATGCACCGTGACTTAGCTGGCTTTGACTTCAGCGCTTCCAGCGCTGATGCCCGGCTGGTCAGCGATCTATCCAGCTTAGCGTTCACTGAAACCGCGCAAAATGTCGTGTTCATCGGAGGTCCTGGAACCGGGAAAACACACCTGGCCAGTGCCTTGGCTGTATCCGGAATCACGGTCCACAACAAACGCGTGCGCTTCTTTTCCACGGTGGATCTGGTGAATCTGCTGGAACGTGAGAAGTACGATGGCAAGGCAGGGCGAATCGCCCAGGCACTGCTTCGCACAGACCTGGTGATACTGGATGAACTCGGATATTTGCCCTTCAGCCAAAGCGGCGGTGCCCTGTTATTTCACCTGCTGTCCAAACTGTACGAACACACCAGCGTGGTCATCACCACCAACCTGAGCTTCTCGGAATGGTCGAGTGTGTTTGGCGACGCAAAGATGACCACAGCGTTGTTGGATCGGCTGACACATCACTGCCACATCGTCGAAACGGGCAACGAGTCTTACCGCTTGCAACACAGCACCTTGGCGGCCCAGACAAAGATCAAGTCACGGGAACGAAAGCGCAAGGACGGAGATGATATCGAGGACGATGAGCCATTTTGATCCGCACCATAAATACCCTGCTGCATGCATACATGCGGTGGGGGTTGATGCGTCTTAAATCGGCACACTGCTGCTAAGCTTATCCACAATTGCTGGGACAGAAATCAGCAATCCGTCCTGGGTCAATTTTCAATCGGCAGGATGGGTCAGTTTTCAATCAGCGCCAACATCATAGGTGGCTAGCATCTCGGCGCGCTGGCGTTGAATGTCAGATACTTGGGGTTCGCGCAGCTGTTCAGTCTGCATTGGAATAGGTAGGACAGGTGAATACTGAGCCGCGTTAAGGACCTGTTCGTTGCTGACGGACATTTTGGAGACTGGGGCCGTCGTCGCAGGGAAGCCACTGCTGTACAGAACGGCGTTTGCGTTCGCGCTTTCCAACGAAGGTAACGAAGCTGCACCTTCTAAACGAATAGTAAGCGGAGAGCTAGCCGCTTTCAGCTGGCCTTGCCCCCAAAGATCCAGACGGTTCGCCCAATCCTGCATCATGGTCCGGCGCTGCTCGACATATTCCGCGTGATTGTAGGCCGCACTCACCTTGTCCGGATCGGCGTGAGAAAGCTGAGCATCCACCCAAACCTTCGGGTATCCGATCTCGTTCAACGCCGTCGAGATCGTCGCCCTCATCCCATGCCCGGTAAGTTGATCGGCGTACCCCATCCGACGTAACGCGCCATTCAGCGTGTTCTCACTGATACGCTTGCTCAGGTCGCTTCGATGCGCAAACAAGTAGCGCTGTGCGGGGACAACCTGATCCAGCAAGTGACGCACGATCTCCAGCGCCTGAACTGACAGCGGCACGATATAAGGCGGTACGTTTTGGGTCTGCTTTCCAGGCTTCCGCATCGCTAGCTGGAGTTGTTTCACCACTTCCGCCGGTATGACCCACAAGCGCTTCTCCAGATCGAACTGGTCGGGTGTCGCCAACCGCAATTCGCCCGTGCGGACACCGGTCAGCAACAACAACCGAAGGCCAAGCCGAGTATGGTTGGCGCCACCGTAGTTTCGAAGAGCAGCCATCAATGCCGGAAGCTCATCCATTCGGAGAAATGGATTGTGCGTCACGGGAGGTTTGGGAAGTGCGACCACATCAAGGTCTGAAGCTGGGTTGTGTTCCAGCCCCTCGATCTTCACCAACGCATAGCGGAACAACTGGTTGAACCAGGTCCGGCATTTTTCGGCGGTCGTTAAGGCCTTGCGCTGCTCAATCCTGCTCAGCAAATCCAACAGATCGTGACGATTGATATCGTAGATGGACCGCCCACCCAGCGTGGGCAGGACGTCTTTATTGAAGATTCTCAAGATTTGCGAGAGCGTGCTTTGCCGGCCTTCCTTCAGGCTCAGTTTGCGAAACTCCACCCACAGATTGAACACGGCCTCGAAGGTATGCTCTGCCGCAAAACGAACAGCACGACGCTGTTGTTTACGGTGCTCATAGGGATTGATGCCTTGGGCGACCAAGGCGCGCGCCTCGTCACGTCGAGTACGGGCTTCTTTGAGACTGATTTGCGGATAACTGCCGAGAGACATGCGCTTCTGCACACCCGCCCAGTAATATCTGAAACGCCAGATTTTCCCGCCGCGTGCGGTCACGTTGAGCGCGAGCCCATCCGTGTCGCCTATCGTGTAGTCATTGCCGGTGATTCGGGCTTGCCGAACGGTGGTATCTGAGAGTGCCATCGAGAGCTCCTGAACAGAGTCAGGGCCAGATGCTCGTCTCGCTATCCAAGCTGCTCCAGCAAAAAACCGATTCAGTGCACATCCAAATCCAAGATCCTCGTTCGGGACTTAAATCGGGACTTAAAAGCACTGGATGGAGCTGGATTTCAGTGGTTCCCGCTGGAACGAAAAAAGGGCCTAAAGGCCCTGATTTCAATCACTTACAGAATTCAGCGGAACTCTGTAGCGCAATATTTGGAGCGGGAAACGAGACTCGAACTCGCGACCCCGACCTTGGCAAGGTCGTGCTCTACCAACTGAGCTATTCCCGCGTCTTGGTGATGCGCATTCTATAGAATTATCAGAACCGGTCAACCCCTTGATTCGAAAATGTTTTATTTCTTTTCAACGGTGGTGCGCAGATGCGGCCAGGCAGCGCGCAGGTACTGGAGCATGGACCACAAGGTCAGGCCGGCGGCGATGAGCAGCAGGGCGTAGCCGGTCAACACCCAAAAGGAGAAGTCCGACGGGTTGGCCAGCAGGATCACCAGCGCGAGCATCTGAGCGGCGGTTTTCCATTTGCCCATGTTGGAGACAGCGACATGGGCGCGGGCACCGATTTCGGCCATCCATTCGCGCAGTGCGGACACCACGATTTCGCGACCGATGATCACGGCGGCCGGCAGGGTCAGCCACAGGTTGCCGTGTTCCTGCACCAGCAGGACCAGGGCGACGGCCACCATGAGTTTGTCCGCAACCGGGTCGAGGAACGCGCCGAACGGCGTGCTCTGTTCCAGGCGACGGGCCAGGTAGCCGTCGAGCCAGTCGGTGGCAGCCGCGAAGGCAAAGACGGAGCTGGAGGCCGCATAGCTCCATTCGTACGGCAAATAAAACAACAGGATGAAAATAGGAATAAGCAGGACGCGTAGAACGGTGATCAGATTAGGGATATTCATCGGCACAACTGGCTACGAGGTGGAAAGGCATTCTATTCGCTGTGCAGATTCGCATAAATCAACTCAGCGAGCTTTTTACTGATACCGGGAGCTTTGGCTATTTCGTCAATGCTGGCACGGGATAGCTCCTGCAAGCCACCAAAATGTTTAAGCAAGTCGCGTCGCCGTGTCGGCCCGACGCCCGCCACCCCTTCCAGGGTTGAGGTTCGCCGGGTTTTGCCGCGTCGGGCGCGGTGACCGGTAATGGCGAAACGGTGCGCCTCATCGCGGATCTGCTGGATCAGGTGCAACGCCGGTGAGTCGCCCTTCAAAGTGAACTCATGGGCGGCATCATTCAAGTACAACGTCTCGAAACCGGCCTTGCGCGTAGCGCCCTTGGCTACGCCGAGCAGGATCAGGTCGGGCACCGCCAGTTCGTTGAGCACGTCGCGGGCCATGGACAGCTGGCCCTTGCCACCGTCCACCAGGAGGATATCCGGCAGTTTGCCCTCGCCGTCCTTCAACTTGCTGAAACGCCGGGTCAGGGCCTGGTGCATGGCCGCATAGTCATCGCCGGCGGTGACGCCTTCGATGTTGTAGCGACGGTAATCGGCTTTGATCGGCCCTTCCGGCCCGAACACTACGCAGGACGCCACCGTGGCTTCGCCACTGGAGTGGCTGATGTCGTAACACTCCAGGCGCTGCGGCGGCTCGTCCAGGTTGAGGACTTCGGCCAGGGCGTCGAAGCGTGCGGCGACGTGCTGTCGATTGGCCAGGCGTGCGCCCAGGGCCTGCTCGGCATTGGTCACGGCCAGTTGCTGCCAACGGGCTCGCGTGCCGCGTACGCGATGGCTGATGTCCAGCTCGCGGCCGCGCAATTCGTGGATCGCCTCGATCAGCGTGGGGAAGTCTTCGTGCACCACGTTGACGATCAGCTCCGATGGCAAATCGCGCTCCGGGCTGCTCACGTAGTACTGGCCCAGGAAGGCCGCCATGACCTCAGCCACGTCTTCGTCGATACCGGTCTGCGGGAAGAAGTTCTTGCTGCCCAACACCCGCCCGCCCCGCACGCTGATAAGGTGCACGCAGGCACCGCCCGGGTTGACGAAGGCGGCGATCACATCGACGTCACCGGTACCGCCTTCCATGCTCTGCTGGTCCTGCACGCGGCGCAGCAGGGAGATCTGGTCGCGCAGTTCGGCGGCCTTTTCGAAATCCAGGGTGCTGGCCGCCTGCTCCATGGCGCCGGAGAGTTCGTCGGTGAGGGCATTGCTGCGCCCTTCGAGAAACATCACCGAGTGACGCACATCCTCGGCGTACTCGGCCGGCTCCACCAGGCCCACACAGGGTGCCTTGCAGCGCTTGATCTGGTATTGCAGGCACGGCCGGGTGCGGTTCTTGTAGAAGCTGTCTTCGCACTGGCGCACAAAAAAGGTCTTTTGCAGCAGGCTCAGGCTTTCGCGGATCGCGCCGGCGCTGGGATAGGGCCCGAAATACTTGCCCTTCTGCTTCTTCGCGCCCCGGTGAATGCTCAGGCGTGGGAAGTTGCCGTCGGATAAAAACACGTAGGGGTAGGACTTATCATCGCGCAGCAGAATGTTGTAAGGCGGCCGCCATTCCTTGATCAGCGTCTGCTCAAGCAGCAGTGCTTCGGTTTCATTGGCGGTGATGGTGGTTTCGACCTGGGCGATGCGCGCCACCAGCGCGGCGGTTTTCGGCGCGAGACCGCTCTTGCGAAAGTAGCTCGCCAGGCGGTTCTTCAGGTTCTTGGCTTTGCCGACATACAGCAGGCGCGCCTCGCTGTCGAACATGCGGTACACGCCGGGGCGGCCACTGCAGGTCGAGAGGAAGGCACTGGGATCAAACGGTGTGGTCATGTCAGGCGCTGGCGTCCACCATGCCGTGGCGCACCGCGAGCAGGGTCAATTCAACATCACTGCTGATGGCGAGCTTCTCGAAAATGCGATAACGGTAGGTGTTGACGGTCTTGGGCGACAGGCACAACTTGTCGGAGATCGTCTGCACCTTCTGGCAGCCGACGATCATCAGGGCGATCTGGATTTCCCGCTCCGACAGCGCATCGAACGGCGAGTCGCTGGTGGGCTGGAAAGATTTGATGGCCAGTTGCTGGGCGATCTGCGGGCTGATGTAACGCTGCCCGGCAAACACCAGGCGAATGGCTTGCACCATCTCGGCCAGACCGGCACCCTTGGTCAGGTAACCGGCCGCGCCGGCCTGCAACAGGCGCGTCGGGAACGGGTCTTCTTCACACACGGTCACCACCACGACCTTAATGTCCGGGTGGCTGCGCAACAATTTGGTCGTGGCGCCAAGACCACCGATACCGGGCATCTTGACGTCCATCAGTACCACATCGGGTTTCAACTCCCGGGCCTTGATCAGGGACTCTTCCCCGGACTCGGCCTGACCGACTACTTGCAGGCCATCGATGTCAGCCAGCATTCGTGTAATGCCTGTACGAACGAGATCATGGTCATCGACTACTAGCACCCTAATCAAGCAGACACCTCGCGATATGGTCTTATAGGTTGCTGAACACCTTAGCAAAAAACCAAGGCGCAGACCTAGCTGCAAGCGTCATATATATAGAGTTTGAATACACAGCAGCCGTCCACCCTGCGGTGGACGGCTCTATTTGTTGGGCAGCAGGTCAGGATTCCTGGGGCTGCGGTCTGCTTTTTCCATTCAGTGACACGGAGTGCTCGGCCAGGCTTGACGTCAAGCGACGGATTGCAGCCTGGTCTTCCTTGAACATCGCGCGGTAGTCACCCAATACTTTTTCTTCAACCTGACTCAGGTTGTCCAGTTGAATCGGGGTAGGCGTACCGGTCAACACGTACAGCACATCCACACCTTTCTCGGCGACACGCGACAGGTAGTCCGCTTTAGGCGCCCGTCCTCCACTTTCGTATTTACCTTGTGCGTTGGCTTCAACGCCGCCTATTTCACCAAAAACTTTTTGCGACAAGCCAAGTCGCTCCCTTTCTTGCCTCAAACGCGAACCGATTCCACTCATTTGGATGTATGATCCTGGTTGGGACACCCCAAGAGGTGACACACTCATCATTTTGCTGAACAAACTTGAACGGTTTTGAACTATGCCCGGAATCCGTACTGCCGCACAAGCCAAGGCCTGGCTGGAACATCAAGGAAAGTCAGTTCAAGCGTTCGCCCGTGAACATGGCGTTGATCCGGCAACCACCTATCAAGTGCTCGCTGGGCGCAAAAAGGGACGACGTGGAGAGGCCCATAAGGTAGCGGTCCTCCTGGGCATGAAAGAAGGGATCATCCATTCTGAGGCTGATGCTCAAAAAAACGATCAGGAGGTCATTTCCTGAAGCCAGTATGCGCTTATTAGAATTGGGTGCGTGGTTTAGCTTGATGGACAGAGACGTTCCATGCGCCAGAAGCAGTTTTCTTCACCGACGATACTCAGCCCCATGCGCTGATAGAGCCTTCGGGCCGGATTGGTCTTGAACACGGTCAGACGCAGCAACCCCAGGGCCTGAGCCTTGAGCGCCATCTGCTCCAAGACCCAACTGCCCGCGCCCTGCCCACGACATGCCGCAAGCATATGCAGCTCACGGATATAGAGTGCGCGGCTGTCGCGGCTCAAACTGATAAAGCCCAACACGGTCTCGTCGTTGCAGATCAGCCAGTTTTCGCGGCCCGCCCAAGCCACATCGAAGCCGTCGTTGGACCACACCAGATCGTATTGCAGGTAATAGCGACTCATGGCCTCAAAGGTCAGGGTTCGGGCGAACGGCAAGTCCTGGTCCGTCGCAGCGCGCAGGTGAAACGCCATTTACAGCGCTACCACTTGGCCAGCCCACACGGCGCCATCACGACGGGCGATTACCAGCGCATCACCCAGGCCTGACGCAGCAGCCAGTAAACGGCCATCTGCGGCCCAAATGGCGCTGCTACCGGCACACACATAGCCACCCGATGGCCCGCCATGGTTGGCTACCAGCACCACCAGGCCATGCTCGGCCGCATATCCCTGGAGCAACGCGCTGTCCGCTGCGTAGCCGCCTTCGCTGATCAACACACCGGCGGCATAGACAGTGGCGCCCATCTGGGCCGCCTGGCGCGGGTGACTGGCGCGGGAGAAATCCGCGCACACCGCCAGCGCAATCCGCTCATCGCCGATGTCAAGCGCCGCTCCCCCCTGCCCTGGGGCAAACACCGCTTCTTCGCCTGGATGCAGATGCTGCTTGGTGTACACCGCAAGAGAACCGTCTGCCCCCAACACCAGCGCGCCGATCAGCACACCTGCCCCAGGTGCCAGGCGAATCGGCATGCCGACCACCGCCGTCAAGCCCCACTCCCGTGCCATTTCGCGCAGCGGTGCGAGCAGCGCGTCTTCGGGAGCAATCGCCAATGCGGCCGCCAGTGACGGCTCATAGCCGGTCAACGACAGTTCCGGAAACACCAGCACGTGCACGCCATGTTCGGCCGCCGCGTGCATGAGGGCCAAGTGACGTTCGATATTGGCCGGCACGTCGCCCGCGATGGAAACAGATTGAGCAGCAGCAAGGGTCAGGGCAGTCATGGTCGCGTCCAGGCAATCATCCAAGGTGTGACAAGCATATCGCGGTCGATAGCGGCCAGTACCCCCGCGCAATAGAAATTACTGATTGAATCCACCTGCGTGCCTCTAGTAAGCTCCCCCCATCATTTGGAGACACACCATGTTGCAACTCACCACCCCTCAGGTCTGCCCTGTTGCCAGCGCCCCGCGCTCGGTATCGGCTACCCGTGTGAACGGTTCGAGCGCACTGGTCAGCTTTTATTTTGGGTATTGGTTTAGCCACTGGCGCGCCTGATACCTGAAATCGGCGCCCACTACTCAAGGGGTCGCCTACCAGAGAAATCCAAACCCCCGGTCGGCTCCCCGACCGGGGGTTTTGTTTTTTCAGGCCCCAATATTTTTTGATGAACACTTAAAGGACACACGACATGAACTACGCCACCTATTACCGCTACGACACTTCCACTGCATGGCGATTTAGCCAGCTCCGCTCGGGACAGCCTGCCGCCTCCGATCGGTCACCTATGGGTGGCAAGCCAACACACACAGCCAGTACGGCCCACTGTCGAACACCCCAGTAGGGCCAGGCGCGCGGGAACAGCCCGCCGCTTGCCCAGGAAGCCTTGAATATGAACTCTGCCACCGCCGCTCTGCCCGTTTCTGCCCTGACCAGCGCCAATGAAGCCCTGACCCAGCGCTTGCCCAGCGCGCTTGATTTAAAGCTCAAGCTGCCGCTCAGCCCGTTCCTCAATGAACAAGTCCACGCCCATCGCCACGCCGTGCGCGCCATCCTCAATGGCCAGGATTCACGTTTGCTGGTGATCGTCGGCCCGTGCTCGATCCACGACCCGGAGTCGGCCATGGAATACGCACGCAACCTGAGGAAACTCGCACTCGAAGTGAGCGACCAGATGCTGCTGGTGATCCGCGCCTACGTCGAAAAACCGCGCACCACCATCGGCTGGAAAGGCCTGGCCTACGACCCGCACCTGGACGGCAGCGACGATATGGCCGCCGGCCTCAGCCTGTCCCGCGAACTGATGCGCGAAATGCTGCGCCTGGGCCTGCCGGTCGCCACTGAGCTGCTGCAACCGATGGCCGCCGGCTACTTCGATGACCTGCTCAGTTGGGTCGCGATTGGCGCACGCACCACCGAATCGCAGATCCACCGCGAAATGGCCAGCGGCCTGGGCATGCCCGTGGGCTTCAAGAACGGCACCGACGGCGGCGTGGCGATTGCCTGCGACGCGATGCGCTCGGCGTCCCACCCGCACCGTCACTTCGGCGTCGACAGCCAGGGGCACCCGGCGATCATCCAGACCCCGGGCAACCCCGACACCCACCTGGTGCTGCGCGGCGGCCACCGTGGGCCGAACTACGATGCGCAAAGCGTGGCGCAGGTGAAACACGACCTGGCCAAGTCCAAGGTGGCGGCGCGGATCATGGTCGATTGCAGCCATGCCAACAGCGGCAAAGACCCGCTGCGTCAACCGGCGGTGTTCAACGACGTGCTGGAGCAGCGCTTGCAGGGCGACACGTCGCTGATCGGCATGATGCTCGAAAGCCACCTGTTCGAAGGCTGCCAGCCGTTGAGCACATCGATGAAGTACGGCGTGTCGGTGACCGATGGCTGCCTGGGCTGGGATGCCACCGAGCAGTTGTTGCGTAGCGCCGCCGAGCGCTTGCGCGCACAAGGCTGAACGACCAAGGCGCTGCTACAGCGGGTACAGCGCCTCATCAAATTGCTCAAGTTTCGGAAATACCAAGGGCTGCTCATCCGCCAGCCCTTGCAGCCGTTGCTCATACTCCACCAGGAAATCCTGCCGCGCCTCAGCACTGATATACGGCACATGCCACGCCACAAACGGCGCCAGCACCTCATAGCCCACATACGCCAGCGTGCCGCGCAGGATCGGGCGCAACATATCCTCCAGCGGCCCATGAATCGCGCCCTCGCCGAACATATGCTCGCGCCCGCCCAGGGTCACGGTGACCAGCGCCCGCTTCCCCGCCAACCCACCCTGATCGTAAAAGCGCTTGCCGCCGTAACACACGCCCGACACCAGCACCCGGTCAATCCAGCCCTTGAGTATGGCCGGCGCCGAGAACCAGAAGATCGGAAAGTTGAGGACCAACAGATCGGCCCACAGCAGCTTGTCCAACTCAGCCTGAATATCCGCCGCTATCGACTGTTTCCTCACTCCCAGGCGTTGCTCCAGCGCATACACCAGGTAATCGGGGTTTTCCCGCATGGAAAAATCCGCCGCCGACGCCACCGGGTTCCACTGCATGGCGTACAAATCACTGACCTTGACGGTGTGTCCCCGGCCTTGCAGCGTGACGAGCGCCTGGTCACGCAGTGCCGCCGTGAACGACTGTGGCTCGGGATGGGCGTGAACAATCAAAACCTTCATGTGAGTTCCTCAAACAGCGCAGGCCTGTTTCAGTTCGATCAGGGTTACGCCATTGCGTTGGAAAGCGTTGCGCAGGTGCGTCTGCAATTCATCCAGGTTGTGGGGCTGGTTCACGGTGCAGCCGAACGCCTGGGCGAACAGCCCAAAGTCGGGGTTGCGCGGCAGCACGCCGACGGGTTCGATGTCGAGGTTGAGCATGTCGTCGCGGATCTGGCCAAGTGCGTCGTTGTTCCACAACAGCACCACCAGCGGGCTGTCCAATTCCTCCACGGCGGTGGCCAGTTCCTGGGCGGTGTAGAGAAAACCACCGTCACCGACCAGCACCAGGCCTGGCCGCTGCGGTGCGCCGAACTTGGCACCGATGGCCGCCGGCAGGCCGTAACCCAAGGTGCCGTAGCCGGTGGGGTGCAGCCAACTGCGCGGGGCGCGACTGCGATAGGCGTAATTGCCGGTGTAGGCCAGTTGGGTCATGTCGCTGCTGATGAATGCATTGGCGGGCAGTTCGGCTTCGATGCGGTCAAGAATGGCACGGTGGATGGACTGCAACGGGCCGTGTCCCCGCTCGACGGCCTGGTGTAATGCCGCAACACGCTTGGCTGCCGTTTCCGCGTCAGCCGACACGGTTGGCAAACGCTCCAGCAACGCCAGCACCGTCTGATTGGCATCGCCACGCAGCGCCACGGCACTGGGGTAGAAATCATTGAATTTGCGCGGGTCGATATCCACCCGCAGCAGCTCACCGTTGAGGGGCAGACGCTCGCACCAATAGTCGGTGTCGGCCATTTCCGTGCCCACCGCCAGCACCACATCGGCCTCGCTGATCAGTTGCCAGCCGGGCTCGACGCACAGGGTGGAACCGGCATTCAACGGGTGATCGATCGGCAGCAACCCCTTGCCGGCCACGCTGGTGAAAAACGGCGCGGCCAACTGCGTGCTCAAACGCTGCAACGCCTCGCCTGCCGCCAGTGCACCGCCCCCGGCGATAATCATGGGCCGTTGGGCCGCTGCGAGCTTGGCCACCGCCTGGCCCAAGACGTCAGCCGACGGCACGCCGCGACCCGGGCGGCGCACCACGTCATCGCTCCAGTCGCGCTTGATCGGTGCCGCCAACACATCCAGCGGCACCGAGATATGCACCGGCCGAGGCCGCTCGCTGTCGAACACCGCATAGGCGCGGGCGATCAGTTCGGGCAAATCCTCGGCACTGAGTGCGACCGCCGAAAACGCCGTGATCGGTGCGGTGATGGCCCGCTGGTCCTGGGTCTCGTGCAGGCTGCCCCAGCCCTTGCCAAGGCTGGCGGTGCTGTTGACGCTGGAGATCACCAGCAGCGGAATCGAGTCGGCATACGCCTGGCCGATCGCGGTGGCGGCATTGGTCACTCCCGGCCCGGTGATCACAAAGCACACCCCTGGCTTGCCGCTGACCCGCGCATACCCGTCGGCCATGAAACCGGCGCCTTGCTCGTGGCGCGTAAGCACATGGCGAATGCCGCTGCCGGGCAGGCCGCGATACAGCTCCAGCGTATGCACACCGGGAATGCCGAACACGGTGTCCACCCCATAATGGGCCAGCAACCGCACCAGGGCCTGGCCGCCGGTCATCACCTTATCGTGCATGCTCATCTCCTAGACGTATCAATGCATCGACCGCCGTAGCGCCCTGGGCACTGACCAACAATGGGTTCACATCCAGCTCCAGCAACTGCCCGGCGTTGGCGCAGGCGTAGTCGGCCACCGCCCGAATGGCCGCGACCAATACATGCATATCCGCCGCGTCACGGCCGCGATAACCTTGCAGCAACGGGGCGCTGCGCAGGCTGAGCAGAGCATTGCAAATGGCGCTGTCGGTGGTGGGCAGCAGCAGGCTGCGACTGTCCTTGAGCAGCTCTACCAGGATGCCACCGGTACCGATGACCAGTGCCAGGCCAAACTCGTTTTCTCGCTTGATGCCCACGATCAACTCCGCCAAAGGCGGCGCAGCCATGGCCTCCAGCAGCAGTTGATCGAACGCGACATCCGGCGCATAAGCGGCGATGTGCTCGCGCATCTGCTCAAGTGCAGTGGTCAGCGCCATACCGTTTTGCAGGTTCAGCACCACTGCACCGGCTTCGGTTTTATGCGGCAACTGCGCGCTGACCGCTTTGAGCACCAGGGGATAGCCAACCACCGCGGCATCGCTGATCGCCCTGGCCGGAGTACTCAATACCCCGGTTGGCGTGGCCAGGCCGAACACGCGCAAGGCTTGTTTGGAAGCCCATTCGTCGAGGGCCTCGCCGCTGCCTTGCAGGGCCTTCGGGCACAGCGGTTCGAGGATCGATTCGCCGCGCTCCAGCAGCACGCGGCGATTGCCCGGGTAACCGGCAATCCGTCCCCACGCCGCCAATGCGTCTTCCACGCCTTGCAGCGCTGCGATGCCTTGAGCATGCAGGCGCTCGCGGGCATGGGCCGGCAGCAACTCGGGAAAGGCCGAGGTGACAAACCCCGTCTTGCCATGCCGGCCAAGCGCGTTGCAGAACAACTCCAGCAGCAGGTCACACTCCTTGCGCTCACCCGTGGACTCGGCCGGGTAATCCAGTACCAACAGGGCGGCATCGGCTTCGGTGCGCAGGGCGGTGTCGAGCATGGCATCGAGGGCCGCACGGTTGCCCCAGATGGCCGTGGTGAAATCCAGCGGATTGACCAGGTTGGCGTAGCTGGGCAGCACCTGCGCCAGTTCACGGCGCTGGCCTGCGTCGAGCGTTGGCAAGGCCAGGTGATTGCGTTCGGCATAGTCGGCAATCAGCCCCGCATCGCCCCCGGAACAGGCCAGCGCGATCAGGCGGTTACCCGCAGGAAGGTTGCCGCATGCCGCAGCTTTGAGGGTTTCGACAAAACTCACCGGCCCGCTCACGCGAATCACGCCCAAGCGTGCAAACAGGCTGTCGTACAGCGCATCGGAGCCGGACAGCGAACTGGTGTGACTCAAGGCCAGCTCGGCGCCGATCTGCGACACGCCGGTTTTCAGCGCAATGATCGGAATGCCTTTTTCCAGGGCCTTGTGGGCGACACGGGCAAACCCCGGCACATTTTTCAACCCTTCCAGGTGCAGGCCGATGGCGGTGACGCGCGGTTCATCGAGCAGCACCTCCATCAATTCGGCAACACCCAATTGCGCCTGGTTACCCACCGACGCCATGTAGGCTACCGGCAGCGAACGGTCGCTCATCGACAGGTTGTAGGCGAAGTTGCCGCTCTGGGTCAGCACCGCCACGCCCTTCTCCACCGCCTTGCCGCCATGGGCCACCGGCCACAGCGCTGCGCCGTGCAGGTAATCCAGCAGGCCGTAGCAGTTGGGGCCAAGCAAGGCCATCTCACCCGCCGCCTTTAATAGCTGCTGTTGCAGGACGGCACCGTCGGCCCCGGTCTCGGCAAACCCTGAGGCGTAGCAAATCGCGCCACCTGTGCCGATGGCCGCGAGTTCGGCGACGCAGGCCAACGTGAGTTCGCGGTTGGTGGCGATAAACACCGCGTCCGGCCCGCACGGTAAATCCGCCACACGGCGTACACAAGGGATGCCGTCGAGGCGGTCATGCTGCGGGTTGACCAGCCACATCGGCCCGTTAAAACCACCTTCGGCGCAGCGCTTGAGCGCACGGGCCATGCTGCGGCCGCCGACGAATGCCAGGTGCCGGGGCGCCAGCAGGCGCTTGAGGTTGTCGCGAATAGCCTGAGACATAAGCGTTCTCCGCGCCGATCAGCGCAACAGCGGCCGCAACAGTTCACGGGCGATGATATGGCGCTGGATTTCCGAGGTGCCTTCCCAGATCCGCTCGATCCGTGCGTTGCGCCAGATGCGCTCCACCGGCCCTTCCTCCATCAGGCCCATGCCGCCGAAAATCTGCACCGCCTCGTCGGCGACCTTGCCCAGGGTTTCACTGGCAAACAGCTTGGCCATGCCGGCCTCGCCATCGGTCATGCTGCCCTGGTCCATCTTCCAGGCGGTGTGCAGGGTCAGCAGTTCTGCTGCGCGGATCTGTGTGGCCATGTCCGCCAGCTTGAAGCTCACGCCTTGATAAGTGCCGATGGGCTGACCAAACTGCTTGCGGTCCGCCGCCCATTGCAGCGACACATCCAGCGCGCGCTGGGCCTGGCCGACGCAGTTGGCGGCCACCATCACACGGCCGGCGGTGAGCCAGGCGTTGGCCACGTCCCAGCCCTTGCCCACTTCGCCCAGTACCTTGGAAGCCGGTACGCGGCAGTCGTCGAAGAACAGTTCATAGGTGTGATAACCCCGGTTGCTAACGCACTTGGGGCCACGGCGGATGGTCATGCCGGGCGTGCCGCGATCCACCAGGAGCGCGGTCACGGCGTTGCGCTGCCGACCGTTGTGTTCATAAGTGTCGGTGACCGCAAACACGATGGCGAAATCGGCGTGCCCGGCATGGCTGATAAAGTGCTTGCTGCCGTTGATCACGAACTCATCGCCACGTTGTACGGCGCGGGTCTTGATGGCATTGGCGTCGGAGCCGGCGCCGGGTTCGGTGAGGGCGAAACAGTCGATTTTCTTGCCCTGCACACACGGCAGCAGGTAGTCGCCAATCTGTGCTCCCGTACACGCCATGAGGATCTTGGACGGCCGCGCAACAAACACATGCAGCGCCCACGACACCTTGGACAATTCCCGCTCAATCAGGGCCTGGGACAGATAGTCCAGGCCACCGCCCCCCACCGCCTCCGGCATGTTGAAGGCGTAGAAGCCAGCAGCGATGGCCTTGTCGCGGATCTGCGCGGCCAGCTCGGGAGAGACCTCATCGGCACGGTCCACCGCCGCCTCATGGGGCAACAATTCCTTGGCTACAAAACTGCGTACCGCGTCCACCAACATGTCTTGTTCTTGGCTGAGTTGGAAATGCATGGCGCTACCTGCTCGGAGGTGGTGGTGTTATTGGCCGTAAAAAGTCGGCAGGCGTTTTTCCACGGACGCGCGCAAGGCCTCGGCGCCATCAGCACTGCGCCCGCACAACAGGCCGGCCGCCCGTTCGGCCTGCAACTGTTCGGGCAGGCTGCGCCCGGCACCTTCACGCAGCAGGGTCTTGGTCTGGGCGAAGGCGAAGGTCGGGCCGTTGGCCAGGCGTGTGGCGAGTTCGGTGGTGTAGGCATTGAGCTGGTCATCGGCGACGACTTCACCGACCAGGCCCGCGGCCAAGGCACGCTCGGCACTCCACAGCTCGTCGAGAAACAACAGGCGCTTGGCCTGTTCGCTGCCAATCAGGCGCGGCAAGTGCCAACTGGCGCCCGCGTCCGGCGAGTAGGCCATGCGGGTGTAACCAGCCTTGAAGCGCGCCGATTGGGCCGCTATGCGCAGGTCGCAGCATAAGGTCAGGTCCATGCCCGCACCGACGGCGGTGCCGTTGATCGCGGCAATCGTGGGTTTATCGAGAGTGTGCAGGCGCGTCATCAGCGCGTGGGCGGTTTCGGTCCAGCCGTAGGTTTCGAGGGCACCGCGAGCTTCGGCATCCGCCCACTCGGCCAGGTCGGCACCGGCGCAGAAGCTTCGCCCATTACCGGTCAATACCACCGCGCGCGCAGCGACGTCTGTATTGAAGGCATCGAGCAAGGCATGCAGGTGCTCGAGGGTGGGGATGTCCAGAGCGTTGCGCTGCGGGCCACGGTTGAGGGTGATCCAGGCAACACCAGCTTCTACATGAGTGAGCACGGGCGATTCGGCAGTCATGGCGTCCTCGAATTGTTTTATTTGGCCTGAGGGGTGCGACATGAGGCGATACTAAACAAGTGTTCAGCAAGAAGGCAATCAGCAAACAGCAAATTTTTTCAGGAGGGAAACGGCCTGCCTGAACCTGGCGTTCAGGTGGCTGGAGAAGGCTCAGGGTTTGAGCTGGTAACGCTGGCGACCGCCAGCCTGCAGGCCATCCACCCAGGCTTCGCAGATTTGGATGCCCTGTTCGGGCGTAAACGTACCGGGGTTGAGCCCCGACTCCAGCCACAACCCATCGAGCAATGCGCTCAGGCCGATGGCGGCGAGGTCGGCGTCGAAGTGCTTCCAGCCCTCCTCCCTGGCCATGTCGGTCAGGGCGGAGCGCATGATGGTGCGGTACTCGCCGTAGGAATGCTCGTGCGCCAGGTTGATCGCCGGTGCGGTCTTTACCGCGCCCCAGAACACCAGCCACGCGTCCAGCAGGTGCGGGTCGAGCAGTTCGGCGGAAAACGAGCCTTGGAACAACGCTGACAGGCGCTCCCGAGGGTTCGGCGGCGCCTTGGCCATGGTCGCGCGCAACAGGCCCATGACCTGGTCGGTGATGGTGCGATAGGCCTCGGCCACCAGCTCATCCTTGCCCGAATAGTGATGGCTGATCAGCCCCACCGACACCCCGGCCTCGGCACTGATCTTGCGAATCGACGCACCCTGAAAACCATCGCGCTTGAGACAGGTGAGCGTGGCCTGGACCAGATGGGCCTTGCGCACTTCCGGGTCCATCCGGGAGAAACGGGATTCCTGGGTCATGCGGCGATTTCCTTGGGTTGAGTCGGCAGCACGACTCTACATCAGTCGCGGTAGCCCGGCGACACCCATCCCCCCCAGTAAATTCGTGATCTGCGGTAAAGAGTCCTTTTCGGATTCGACGGTTTTTCCGAAGGAACGACAGGCGGATACTCGACTCCATTGTTCACCCCCCTTCAGGAGTTACTGATGTCCACTACGCAAAACGTTCCGGCCTTTGGCCTCGGCACCTTCCGTCTGCAAGGCCAGGTGGTGATCGATTCCGTCAGCACCGGCCTCGAGCTGGGCTACCGCGTCATCGACACCGCGCAAATCTATGAGAACGAAGCCGATGTTGGCCAGGCCATTGCCGACAGTGGCATCCCGCGCGATGAGCTGTTCATCACCAGCAAGATCTGGATCGCCAACTTCGCCGAAGGCCAGTTGATTCCCAGCCTGCGCGAGAGCCTGCGCAAACTGAAAACCGATTACCTTGACCTCACCCTGATCCACTGGCCCTCGCCGGAAGACCAGGTGCCTGTCGCCGAATTCATGGGCCAGTTGCTGGAGGCCAAGCGCCTGGGCCTGACCCGCCGGATCGGCATTTCCAACTTTACCGTCGACCTGATGAAACAAGCGATTGCGGCAGTAGGTGCGGAGAATATCGCCACCAACCAGATCGAGCTGCACCCCTACCTGCAAAACCGCAAGGTCGTGGACTTCGCCACCGCCAACGGTATCCAGATCACGTCCTACATGACCCTGGCCTACGGCGAAGTGCTCAAGGACCCGGTGATCCGACAAATCGCCGAGCGCCATCAGGCGACCCCGGCGCAAGTGACACTGGCCTGGGCGATGCAACTGGGTTATGCAGTCATCCCTTCGTCGACCAAACGCGCCAACCTGGAAAGCAACCTCAAGGCCCTGCAACTGACCTTGAGCCCTGCCGACATGGCGCAGATGGCCGAGCTGGAACGCGGCTATCGCCTCACCAGCCCCAAGGGTATCGCCCCCCAGTGGGACTAAACCCCGGCCACAGGCGTGCGGGATAATTCCCGCAGCCACGGCAGTACGCGCAGGCCCGTAGCGGCCGCGGGTGGGTCGATGATGTCCATGAAGTGTTCGAGATTGACGTTGTCCGGCACACCGGGCAGGCGTACCAGCACCGCCGGCGTTGCGTCGGCAGACAGGCCCAGGTCCAGGTGGTCATAGACCAGCACATGATGCACCTGGGGTTGAGGACCGCAAGTGTGGATCGCCAGCCCCGCGTTGATGATCAGCACATCGAAAGGCTGTGCCGGAATGGCGGTGAGCAGTTGGACCTCTTCGAAGGTCTGCACCGGTACGATGCGGTGATAACCCAACTGGTTGAGCATTTTTTCGATGTACAGGCGTTGCAGGTGTTGCTCATCGGCAATCAGGATGGTCAGTGCTTTGTTTGGCATGGCGAACCCCTGGGCAGGCAGTGCTCGTCAGTGAGCGAGGCCCATTCTCCAGACATATACCGACGACAAAATCAGGCTTGTTCCCGTTCCATGTAGGAGTTCTCCCAAATTCGCCGAACGGCTGCCCGCTTCGGTCAAGCCTGCTTGCAGTACTGGCTCAGGTCATGATGCAAACCATCGATAGCCACGCTCAATGCCGCAACCGCCACCGCCACCGCATCGCCGTCGCGCCTTTCGCACGCATCCTCCAAAGCCTCGCAACAGGTGATCAGCGCCTGGGCCTTGACCATGCGCGCACCGCCTTTGACACGATGGGCCAGGTCATACAACTTGGCGAAATCGGCCCGGTCCTGCAGGGTCGACAGCATTCGGAGGTCCTCTGCAAGGCTAATGAGCAAGGGTGCCAGCAACTCGTTGAGCACGGCCGTGTCGTCGCCTGTCAGCATCACCAGCGAGCTCAAATCAAATTGCGCTTTGGCTTCTTCCGTTGCAGCGCTGGCCGTGCGCGACGCCAAGGCCGCACGTAGATCGTCAAGCCCCGTCGGCTTGAACAGGCAACCGTCCATACCGGCCTGTCGACAGCGCTCGACCTCCTCCGGCTGGGCATTGGCGGTGAATCCCAGCAGAAGGCAGGGCACAAGGCCACGTTGCCGTTCCTGGGCACGAATATCACGCGCCAACGTGTAGCCGTCCATGACAGGCATATTGCAGTCGGTGATCACCCCATCAAAATGCCCGGTTTGCCAACGTGCAAAGCCTTCGGCGCCATCCTCGGCTGTAACGATCTGATGCCCCAGGAAGGTCAACTGTCGAGCCAGAAGCAAGCGGTTGGCCGGATAATCATCGACCACCAGAAGCTGCAATGCCTGCGTGGCAGGAACACAGGGGACCGGTGAGCCAACCGGTGCTGCCGTGGTCAACGCCAGTGCCAGTGTCACATCCACCCGCGTCCCCTTGCCCAGCACGCTGCTCAGGTGCAGTTGGCCGCCCATCATCTCGCACAGGTTACGGCTGATCACCAGCCCCAGGCCCGAGCCGCTGCGTGCCGATTGCTCGTTATTGCTGCCTTGGATAAACGGGTTGAACAAACGCTGCTGATCTTCGGCACTGATGCCAATCCCCGCATCTTCCACGCAGAGCCGCAGGTTCAAATGCTCACCGGCCAACACCGATGCGGCTTGGGCACACAGGCGTATCTGGCCAGAGTAGGTAAATTTGATCGCATTGCCTAACAGGTTCGACACCACTTGCTTGAAGCGCAACGGATCGATCAGTACCAGTCGGTCGATCATCGGGTCGAGCTCTACGTTCAGCGACAGGCCTTTATCCCGCGCCAGCCCTTCGAACACCCGCGCCACAGAGGCCAACAGCTCGTGCAGGTTGGCCGGCTCCAGAGTCAGGGACAAGTGACCGGTTTCGATTCGCGCAATGTCCAGGATATCGCCGATCAACTCCAGCAAACTGCGCGAGGCCATCGATGCCACTTCCAGCGCATCTCGATCGACGTGCCCCTGCTCAGCATTTTTCTGCGCCAGTTCGATCATGCCGATTACTGCGTTCATCGGCGTTCGGATCTCATGACTCATCGTCGCCAGGAACGTGGTCTTGGCACGGTTGGCGGCGTCCGCGTCTTCCTTCGCCTCCCGCAACTGACCCAACAGGCGCTGGCGCTCGCTCACGTCCACCCAGCCGGCAATCATGCCCACCACGTTGCCGTTGCTATCACGGTACGGCAGCATCCACTGGTAAATCGTCAGCACACCGCCACCGGGCACCTTCAGCACTCGGTCATGAATCTGTGGCTCACCGCGCTCCATCAAGTCCAGGTAGTCCGCATGGAACGACTGGGCCTGGGGCGGGTTGCCCGTATCGGTCTCCACAACAGTCTTGCCGATCACGTCCTCCAGCTTGAAGCCGAACACGTCAAGGTACGCGTTGTTGCACGCCATCAAGCGCCCCTGGCGGTCGCGCACATAAATCGGGTGAGGCGTGCCGTCGATCAGAACGCTCATAAAGCGCATCTGGTCGCTCAAGGCGCGTTCGGCCTGGGCACGCTTGTGAATCAGGTTGCGCAGGTAGAACACCCAGCCCAGGGTGATCAGCAACAACAGCGCGGCCAGGCCAAACCCCTGGATAATCACGTTGCGATGACTGACCCAGTAGCTGTCTTCAATAATGATTTCACTGCGCCAATGATTGGTCAGTTCGTCCATCTCTTCCGGCGTAATGCTCAACAACGCCTTCTCGAGGATCGAATACAACTCCAACTGGCTGCGGTTGACGCCGAAGGCAATCCGCGCCGGTTCCGTACCCACCGTGCTGGTGATACGCAGCCGATCGCGATAGTTGCGCGTGATCATGTAGCGTGCGCTGATCAATGAAATGACTGTCGCGTCGGCACTCCCCTTGGCCACCCATTCCATGGCCTGCTCCGGGTTCTCGACGTCGACAAACTCGATCCCTGGATAGTCCCGGGCGATCTGCGCGGCGAGGCTGTTGCCGCCAATGAACGCCAGGCGTTTGCCAGGCATGTCCTCCAGAGTCAGCAGACGCTCGTCGCCGGCGCGCACCACCAGCACATAGGGATTGGACAGGTAGGGCCGGGTAAAGCGCACCTTTTCGGAACGCTCGACACTGGGCGTAATCACCGCCAGCATGTCCATCTGGCCGGCGCTGACCTCGTCGACTTGCCGAGGCAGCGAACTGCCCTGCACCACTTCGAACTTCAAGCCCGTGCGTAAGCTGATCCGCGACAATACCTCGTCACTCAACCCCATGAACTGCCCTTGCTCATTGAAAAATGACAGCGGCACGAACTTATCCAGTACTGCCACTCTCACCCGGGGATGCTTCTCCAGCCAACGCTGCTCGCTGTCACTCAAGCGTAATCGGTCAGCCTCCAGGAACCCACTGCCGCCGGCACTCCAGCGACGCAGGATTTCCATCTGCTGGCTGGCCGGGATAACAGCCAGCGCGGCATTGATGATCGTCAACAGACGCTGGTTGTCGGCAGTAAACGCGAACCCGAACGGGTTGACCTCCAGCGCGGAAAAGTCTGCCATGCGCACGTTATTAAGGTGGTTCTTGTTGATCAGATAGCGGGCGCTGATGGCATCGCCCAGGTAGACATCCGCCTGGCCGAAAGCCACGGCGCCGATAGCCTGATGAGTCGAACCGTACAACAACAGTTGCGCCTGGGGGTAAAAGGCCTGGACAGCTTCGGGTTGCATATAGTGGTAGAGCATCGCCACGCGCTTGCCGGCCAGGTCGGCGCTCAAGGAATGGCTTTCACCCGTGCGGGTCACCAGCACCGGTTGATCATTGGCGTAGGAACGCGACAGTACCAACGCCTTGTCGGCCGCCTCATAACCATTGGCCGACCCCACCAAATCCACCTCGCCCAGCTTGAGCGCCTCGATCACTTCATCACGGGTGTCGTAGCGCCGAACCTCGATAGGTACATTCAAGATCAGGCTGATCAGCCACGTGTAGTCAGCCGTGATGCCTTCAAAATCGTTGTCGTTGCTCAGGTCGAACGGTGCGTAGTCGGGTGCCGACACGCCCATCACCAACCTGCGGCGCTCGCGCAACCACTGCCAGTCGCTTTCATCCAGCGCTACTGTTGGGTGCTCCAGGGTGGAATGGCCGAGCAGTCGAAGGGCATGCGGTTCGTCCAGGGCCATCGCTGCACAGGGCAACAGCCCCATCAGCAGGATGGCCGTGAATGTCACCAGCCGGGAGGTGGTCATTTCAGATCAGATGATTGCGCTGGGCAAACTTGGACAGGTGCACCACCGAGGACATGCGCAGCTTCTCTTTGAGGCGGGTCTTGTAGGTGCTGATGGTCTTGTGGCTCAACAGCATATCCTCGGCGATTTCCTTGTTGCCCAGGCCCAGCGCCAGTTTTTGCAGTACCGTCAATTCGCGGTCGGACAGCGCCTCCACCAACTCCTGTTCGGTGGTCTGCAAATCGTCGCGGCGAACTGAACTGGTGGCCGTGCTCGGGAAGCAACTGTAACCGGCCCTGATGGCCCTGATCGCCTTTTGCAATTCGTCCAGTTCACCGGTCTTGGCAACAAAGCCCATGGCCCCGGCACGCATGCAGCGAGTTGAGAAAAATACCGCCAGGTAGGACGTGAGCACCAGGATCTTGCAGGGCAGTCCCAGCGCCTTTATCCGGCTGATCACCTCCAGCCCACCAAGCTTTGGCATTGCCAGATCGAGGATAACCAGATCCGGGCGCTCCTCCCGAGCAATCTGCATGGCGTCGGCGCCGTTGCCCGCTTCAAAGATGGTAACGAAGCCCTCCTGCTTCAACAGGTACTTCACGGTGGCGCGGATAAAAGGGTGATCGTCCACAATTAAAGCTTTGCTCATAAGACTCCCCGAGGGATCAGTACGCTTACATATCACACGGGACCTATCTACCTGTGAAAAGTAACAGTTCCGACAAACGGTACTGATTACTCTGCATGACACCTCAGGCAGTACAGACCCCTCCTTTTGATAGAACACGCTAAACACGTAGAGCTGCGCCCTGCCTCCTGGGAAGACGCAAGCGCGCAACCTTAACAACGGCGTGTCCGGTCAAATGAAGGGATAGTCTCCAATGCTTGTAGGACTTTTCCTAGTCATAGCATGACCAGCTGAGCGCGGGGCAAGGCCTGACAGGCGGGGACTACTCGGTGGTACTGGGGCTCCAGAACGCTTGCACCACCAGGGTCGACATCGAGATTCGCGCCACCAGGGCGTCCAGCTCATCACCGTCTACCGAGGTCACGGCCAGGGTGGCTTCGATTTCCACTTCTTCCGTGCCAAAAGGCCGCACATCCACATCGCTGGCCGGGTAGTTACAGCGCGCCAGCTCGGCCTCCAGCAAAGCCAGAACGGCCTTTTGCTGGGTACGCCGGGCAACCACGTACAAGATGTTGGTGACTTCCGCCGACACCACGTCCAGTGGCTGACGGTTGATGTTATTGACGATGGGACGCAGCAAGGTGTTGGCCGCCAGCACAAACAGCGTGCCCAGCAGCGCTTCGAGGACCAGGTCGGCACCCGCGCAAGCGCCCACCGCCGCCGACGCCCAGAGGGTGGCCGCCGTGTTGAGCCCGCGCACATTGCCTTCTTCGCGCATGATCACGCCGGCACCTAGAAAGCCGATGCCCGACACCACATAGGCCACCACCCGCACCGCACCTTCCGCACCGCCGAGCCGGCTGGCCATGTCGACAAAAATCGCCGCGCCCACCGCCACCAGCACGTTGGTGCGCAGGCCCGCCGTGCGCTGGCGGTACTGACGCTCAAAACCGATCAGGCCACCCAGGATGAAGGCTGCGGTGAGGCTGACCAGGGTGTCGACCAGGGATTCGAGGTTGATGTTGTTGATTGCTTGCATAGGAAATCTTCCCTGTTCATTGCCAGCCAAACTTACGGATGTAGTACCCCTTCACCGCCTGGGTCAGCGCCATGTATGCCAGCAGGATCACCGGCAGGAACACGAAGTACAGCGACGGCAGCGCCTGCAATTTGAAGTAGTGCGCCAGTGGCCCCATCGGCAGGAAAATCCCCACCGCCATGATCACGCCGGTCATCGCCATCAGCGGCATCGCCGCGCGGCTTTGCAGGAACGGAATCTTCGGGGTGCGAATCATGTGCACGATCAGCGTCTGGGTCAGCAGCCCCACCACGAACCAGCCGGACTGGAACAGGGTCTGGTGGTCGGGGGTGTTGGCATCGAAGACATACCACATGAGTGCGAACGTGGTGATGTCAAAGATTGAACTGATCGGCCCGAAAAACAGCATGAAACGGCCGACATCTCCCGGTTGCCAGCGTTGAGGTTTGCTCAGCATCTCGTCATCGACGTTATCGAACGGGATCGCAATCTGCGAAATGTCATACAGCAGGTTCTGCACCAGCAAATGCATCGGCAGCATCGGCAGGAACGGGATGAACGCACTGGCCACCAGCACCGAAAACACATTGCCGAAGTTGGAACTGGCGGTCATCTTGATGTACTTGAGCATGTTGGCGAAGGTGCGCCGGCCTTCCAGCACGCCCTCCTCCAGGATCATCAGGCTCTTTTCCAACAGGATGATGTCGGCTGCTTCCTTGGCGATGTCCACCGCACTGTCCACCGAAATACCGATGTCGGCAGTACGCAGTGCCGGCGCATCATTGATGCCATCCCCCATGAAGCCCACCACATGCCCATTGGCCTTGAGCAGGCGCACGATGCGCTCCTTGTGGCTTGGCGTCAGCTTGGCGAACACGTTGGTGGTTTCCACGGCCTTGGCCAATTCGGCGTCGGTCATGTCCTCGATGTCGTTGCCCATCAGCAGGCCCTGTTGCTCCAGGCCCACTTCGCGGCAGATCTTGGCGGTGACCAGTTCGTTGTCACCGGTCAGCACTTTCACGGCGACGCCGTGGGCTTTCAGCGCCTTGAGCGCGGGCGCGGTGCTTTCCTTCGGTGGGTCGAGGAAGGCAACGTAGCCGATCAGCGTGAGGTTTTTCTCATCCGCCAGGCTGTAGGTATCGCGCCCCGACGCCATCGGCTGTGCGGCCACGGCGACCACGCGCAGGCCTTCTTCGTTGAACGCTGCCGTCACCTGACGAATGCGCGCCAGCAACTCTTCAGTCAGCGCCTCATTGGTCTCACCATGGCGCACGTTGTTGCACACCGAGAGGATTTCCTCCACGGCGCCCTTGCAGATCAGCAGGTGCGGTTGACCCTGTTCGGCGACCACCACCGACATGCGGCGGCGGTTGAAGTCGAACGGGATCTCATCAATTTTCTGGAACGCGGTGCCGACCTTCAACTCGCGATGCACCTCCACGTGCTCCAGCACCGCTACATCCAACAGGTTTTTCAGGCCGGTCTGGTAGTAGCTGTTGAGGTAGGCCATTTCCAGCACGTCATCGGACTCTTCGCCCCACACGTCCACATGGCGCGCCAGGAAGATCTTGTCCTGGGTCAGGGTGCCGGTCTTGTCGGTGCACAGCACGTCCATGGCGCCGAAGTTCTGGATCGCGTCCAGGCGCTTGACGATGACTTTTTTGCGCGACAGGAACACCGCGCCTTTGGCCAGGGTGGAGGTCACGATCATCGGCAGCATTTCCGGGGTCAGGCCCACGGCAATCGACAGCGCAAACAACAGCGCTTCGGTCCAGTCACCCTTGGTGAAGCCGTTGATGAACAGCACCAGCGGCGCCATCACGAACATGAAGCGGATCAGCAACCAGCTGACCTTGTTGACGCCGTGCTGGAACGAGGTGGTTGCACGGTCGGTGGCGGTTACACGTTGGGCCAGCGCCCCGAAATAGGTGCTGTTGCCGGTGGTCAGGATCACCGCCGTCGCCGCGCCGGACACCACGTTGGTGCCCATGAACAGGATGTTCTCCAGGTCCAGCGGGTTGCGGGTCTTGGCGTCCTGCTGCTGGGCGAACTTTTCCACCGGCATCGATTCGCCGGTCATCGCCGCTTGGCTGACGAACAGGTCCTTGGCACTGAGCACGCGGCAATCGGCGGGGATCATGTCACCGGCGGACAGCACGATCAGGTCGCCCGGCACCAATTGCTTGATCGGCAGTTCGATGCGCTTGGCTTCATCGCGACGCAGCACGGTGGCGGTGTTGCTCACCATCGCCTTGAGGGCATCGGCAGCCTTGTTGGACTTGGCCTCCTGCCAGAAACGCAGCAGCGTCGACAGCACCACCATGGAGAAAATCACCGTGGCGGCCTTCATGTCTTCGGTCAGCCACGAGATCACCGCCAGCAACGTCAGCAGCAGGTTGAACGGGTTCTTGTAGCAGTGCCACAGGTGCACCCACCAAGGCAGCGGCTGCTCATGCTCGACTTCGTTGAGGCCGTATTGCACGCGCAGGGCGTCGGCTTCCTGGGTATTCAACCCCTCGGCGTGACTGCCCAGGGTACCGAGCAATTGCACGGCACTGCTGTTGGCCGAGACCACCAGGGTTTGCGCCAGGGTCGGCGGCACTTCGCGGCTGACGCTGGCGTCGGTCACGGTTTCGAGCATCGCCAGGCGGCGGAAATGCCGGGCGATGTGCCGGGTCCGCAGGAAGCCGGCAAAGAACTCTTTGAGCAGAGTGAGGTTCATGGTGTTACTCCTGCGCGAGGAAAAAACCGTCGTGCAGGTACTGCCCTGTGCGCCGCGCCCTGTTTACAGGCACAGCCACTTTGGCCCGCCTGCCGCAAAGGACAGGCGCGTCCGTAGCATCCCGAGGTGAACCGGGTGCTGGTCAGCGTCGATGAGAGGGATTCGGGCAGGTGCCAGGACTGGCCGCTGCCGGGATGCCGCTTCTCGCTTTTAGTGGCGAGACAACGGCATCGGAAAAATGCGCGTTACCTTGCCAAGCCTGTGCCGGTTACTGAAACCGGCCGACTACTGTCACTCGAACAAGTACCCACTGAGGGTCTCCGCTATTGATGAAAACGCGCGAAGCTTACGCCCCGATGATGGGAGAGTAAACCGTAGGAAAGTTTCCGTATGGTGAATAAGAAGATTCTTCAGGGAGGGTTCAGGAAGTGCTTATCCAGGAGGTCTCAATCATCCCGCGTCAGTACTTCCAGCAACTCAATCTCAAAACGCAGGTTACTGTTGGGCTTGATATGCGCGCCCATCGACCGCTCGCCATAGGCCAGATGCGCCGGCACGAACAAGGTCCGCACACCGCCGACCTGCATGCCCATCAAGCCCTGGTCCCAGCCCTTGATCACACGCCCGGTGCCGATCACACACTGGAACGGCTTGCCGCGTTCCCAGGACGAATCGAACACCGTGCCATCTTCCAGGGTGCCGGTGTATTGGGTGGTGATCAGCGCGCCTTTGACCACGGCTTTGCCGGTGCCGGGGCGGATGTCGGTGATTTGGAGTTCTTCGGGGCTCATGGGGAATCCGTTGGATAGATAGTGTTTGCTTGAGTTGGTTTACGCTGAAAGCTCGCGCAGTGCGGCAGTCGCCAAGAACCCTGACCGCGATGCATAGCGATGGTCCTTCTGCACACACTCATCAATGCGTTGCAACAGGTGTTCCGGCAAAGAGGCATTAAACCGCACTGACTTGAAAATACTGCAATCTCCGACTTGGGATGAGGGACAGTTACTCTCCCCGCTTCACAGGGTGTTTGAACTGGTGATGACTCCCCTTCACCGCCACCCAACCATCTGCAACCAACAGGTCAATCACCTCTCGACTTCTCATCGCCCACCTTTAGGTGTGCATATTACACACCGCTAAATGGCAATGCGTTTTTTGTACACACATGACACACCAATGAAAAAAGCCCGCTACCCCTCAAGCAAGCTTGCGTGCCGTGATGATGACGATGTACGAAACCTTTGCGCCAGAGAACTAATGTCAGTTTTTGCGCCTTGATCTTATGGCGCCATACGGAATATTGGAGAGATGACACACCTCAAGTCAGTGACATTTCCCTTTATCTCGCAGAACGTTTCCGAAAGAATCCCAACCGCTTGCGCCGCTCAAATTACGTGGCTAGTCTTCGTCGGTCACTGCCCATTCTCGTTCACTGGAGTGCATGCAGCCTCGCTCGTAATACTCTGTCGTTAAGGGTGAAGCATGCTCTCCCACTCTAAATTTTTTGCACCGCCCCTACAAAAAAATACGAACTTCCCTCATCAAAACCCAACTGCAACCTATTTCTGGCCAGCAGCGCTCACATCCATCCTTTCAGAGTCCGTTAACTCTGAACAGGAAATATCAGAATGACCATCGGTTCCACCTTTAATTACCCCGCAGATACAGCCCAACACGCTCATCGAAAAAAGCGCTCCAGCAAGAGCAAATGGGCGGCCAGCTTTCCAAACCCACCAGACTTATGTTTTGACTACCGCACCTTGGTGGAACAATTCAATGGCATTGCCCAAGCCACTGAGCCACATCATAAAATTTGCATCATTGGCGCTGGCATTACTGGACTGACAACTGCACGTGAACTTTACCGATGTGGTTTCACAAACATAACGTTAATTGAAAAGTCACAACGTATAGGCGGCAGGCACCTTACGGCCCTTGGAAATAACAATACCGATACCGTTGGAAGACCACCTTTCGAAATGGGCGCAATGAGAATGCCGTTCTTCAATAAATCAAACGAACTGCCTAAAGATGGGCGTTCACTCATGGCCTATTACGCCAACGAGTTCGAATTGCGCCATACAGACTTTCCCAACCCAGGCAGCCCTGCAGTCCGGTCCACGGGTATATTTCTACGTGAAGGGAGCATAGATGACAGCACCGAACCCACAATGCTTATCTGGAAAATACTGATGGCAAAACACCGCCTCCCGGTCAAACACTGGCTAGTGTTTTCGCAAAATGGAAAACCTTCGCCGAGCGAATGACGCTGATTGTCTCCGAGCATTACGGTTGTGAAGGCTGGGAGCACATGTGGAATTCAATCGTCAAAAAATATGAAAGTGTTTCCTTCCGCGAATTGGTAAAAATGCCAAGCCTTGATGGCTGGCACCACAGCGACCCTGGAAACTTCGGTGGTTTGGGTATGACCGCACAGGAATCCGCTGTTTTCTACGCCATCGGCATTGGTGACGGCAGTTGGGGGGCATTCTATGACGTATGCTCGCTTTACCCACTTCGCACGGCGATATTTGGATTCAGCAGTCATCTGCAATTAATCCACGGGCGCGTAGACGTGGACGGTAAACCGATAGCATCGCCTTACTTGAATCATCCAGAGACCTTGGATTCAAGAGGCCTTGCATTCAACAAACCCACCTACATCGGCCTTGGTTCACTGGCCGAATCACTCCTTTTCATCAAATCCCAAGAAACACATGAGTCTCTATACGAGCACCTCATAAAAAGTCATTCAGGTTTCATGACCAGCAGTGCAGTGACAAAGCTCAAGAAACTAAAGAACGGGAAAATACGGGTCTATTTCGACTGGAACATCACACAAAAAGAACAGGCAAAGAAAGAGTTCATCGATTACGACTCTGTGGTAATGACACTGCCTTCGTGGCTGATCGAAACACACATATCAATTGAAAACTTCAGCCAGGAAATGCTTCCATTTGAAGTCATAGAAGCCTATAAGTCAGCCCACTGGGAAACCAGCTGCAAGGTGTACGCACCTCTCAAAAAGTCGTTTCTCTCTCAAAATAAAAAAATCCCTCAAGCCATCGTCACAGATAGCTTGATTCATGACGTATACACTTACCGCTACAACGCTACCAATACCTACGATTGCATCCTTCTCAGCTACACATGGGAAGACGACGCTACCAAACTATCGATATTTACTGACAAAGAACTGGTTGACCGGTGCATCGAAGACCTCGACAGAATTCTTTTGAAATCTGCCAATATAAAGGAAAGAATATCACCGTATATCGGACGCGATAACGCGGTGGTTCAACGGTGGATGAATGATAAAAACTCCCTTGGCTGTGCAAAACTTTATCGTGCAGGTACTTATTACGACGCCATGAAGCTACTGAAGTACAATCGAGATTTTTCTCACACCTCAGGTTTGTATCTCTGCGGTGAATCTTTCTCCGTAGATGCGGGTTGGACGGAACCTTGCTTCAGGGGAGCAATTGATACCGTGATAAACATTTGCAGTAAAACCCAAGCCGATTTCAATGGCGACTTTACGATGCATGACTACCCACTCTACAAAGCTGAACCGTAAAAGAAAGAGACTACAACGCAACGGGAATCACCTGACTTTTAATTAAACATTTGTTCGCCTCTTATAAACGCCCAACCGACTCCCGGTTGCATAACAATAAGAGGTCACCGCCATGAGCGAACCAGCAAGCCCCGCCCGCGTAGCCGTCATCCAACTGGACCCTCAGGTTGGCATGAACAACCGAACCAACAACCTGCGTCAAAGTCTTGCACTGGCGACCGAGGCGGCAAACGGTGGAGCGAATCTGATCGTACTGCCCGAACTTACCAATTGCGGGTATTTCTTCAGCAGCCGCCAGGACGCCTTTGATCATGCAGAGCTGATACCAGGCGGCGATAGTGTGCGGGCGTGGGCAGATTTTGCCTGCAAGCACCAGGTGTACCTGGTGGCGGGCCTGTGCGAAATAGACGGTATGCAGTTATTCAATACGGCTGTGCTGCTAGGTCCCGATGGGTTCATCGGCAAATACCGCAAGGCACATCTATGGAACCTGGAAAAGCTCTGGTTCACGCCTGGTGATAGCGGATTTCCAGTATTTGAAACGCCGATAGGCCGCATTGGCTTGCTGATTTGCTGGGATATCTGGTTCCCGGAGGTGCCACGTATTCTCAGCCAGCAGGGCGCCGATATCATTTGCAGCCTGAACAACTGGGTGTGGACGCCTCCGCCCCTGTTCGATGAGGCAGGCAAATGCATGGCGTCGTACCTGACGATGACCGCCGCCCACGTCAATAACGTGTTTATCGCTGCCGCCAGCCGCATTGGCGAAGAGCGGGAAGCGCGCTACCTCGGATGCTCGTTGATTGCCGGAACCAACGGCTGGCCTATAGGCCCGGTAGCTTCAGCCAATCGCCAGGAAATCCTGTTCGCCGACATTGATATCACCAGCGCCCGCAGTGCTCCGATCTGGAACAGCCTTAATGACCTGCAGCGTGATCGACGCAATGATCTCTACGATCAAATGCTTGGCTACTCCCGCCACCCTGCCCTTCCACGCTGATCGGAGGGCTCTGTATGAAAACACTCATTACAGAAACGAGGCCCCGCCGGTCCATGGCCGATATAACCGTCCTGATGTTGGGATTAGCCAGCGTGCTATTGATGCTGTGGGTTGCACTTAGCAACCAGTGGTCCTGGCCGGGCTATACCGAGATGATCACAAGCCTGCCCCATCCCGTTGCCTGGCTGCGGTGGATAGTCGGGGATATCAGTGAAGTAGCCTTCTACAAGCACGAACTGGCATCGCTCGGTTTGTTGGGCGGCGCCTACCTTGCATGGTGGGCGAGCAAGCACGGTAAAGCCTGGCAAGGGTTTTCTATTTCCTACGGAACAGGGCTATGGCCTTGGTTGGTGACAAGTTCACTGCTGGGGCTGATGTTGAGCAATCTTCTGTGGGGTTGGAGCGTCACCGCACAAACGTGGCAACCCACGTTTGCGGCATTCGTCTCGTTACCGGCAGCCATGGTGCTGATGTTCGGCGGCGGCTGGAAAGTTGCCGTAAACGGTGCGGTATTCGGCGCATTGCTGGTGACCCCCCTTTGTCTGCTGATCGTGAACTTCGTATGCGTTCCACTGGGTCTTCCAGTGGTGATCGGCAACGTGGTGGGCATGGCACTCGGCAGCGTCATTGCGTTTGTACTTTGTCGCCGAGTGCCGTCGTTGGTGAGTTCTGATTACATAGCCCTCGCCAAACCGGCCCCCGCCCCGCCCCCCACTTATGGTATTGCCTGGAGTCTGCGTCGGGTGCTCGCAGATTTTTCCGAAGCGCCTTTTTTCGGGAACGAACTTGCCAGTCTCGGGTTGCTGGCAGGTGTACTGGTAGCCTATGCGCTGAACCCGATCAGCCCGGCGTATGGATCAGGCCTGGTGTTGCCCCTGATAGCGGCCCAGGCGCTGACATCGGCACTGGGTGTCGCGATCTGGCGAAAACAGTGGAAGAAACGCGGATGGTATCCGACCTACGTTCCACTGGTCTCAGTGGTCCCGGCGGCTGTATTGACCCACGGTGGCAGTTGGACCGTCATCGGTTCAAGTGCACTGCTCGGGGCTTTGATCGCGCCGCCACTGGCCTGTGCAATTGCAGGTCGCTTGCCCGCACACTTTCACCCGTACATTGGCAATGTCACCTCAATGGCGTTGAGTACGCTGATGATAGTGCCTTTGGTGGGTTGGTTGATTCAGATGTAGCTCATCCCCACGCTGTGCTCTTCACGATACCCTCCCAATAGGGCGGTCACTGCCACTGTGGCGAGCGGGCTTGCCCCGCGTTGGGCTGCGAAGCGGCCCCAAAACCAGCGGCCGAGGAGTGCCTGATTCACCGCATTCCTTCCTCCAGGGTCGCTTCGCGACCCAACGCGGGGCAAGCCCGCTCGCCACAGGGTACTTACCGCCTGTGACCTTAAGACCTTGAAAGGGCTGCCCCTTAAAACCAATGCCAGAACCGACTCCAGAACCCCCGCCCCAAGTCATCCTTGCACCGCGCATATTGCGCCGCATACATCTGCGACCGCGCCTGTACCTTGCTGGCTACCGTTGGCAGCCAGGCCTTGGCGGCGTAGGTGCGCTGGCGATAGCCGCCCCAGCCTTCGTGGTAGTTCAGGTACTGGCCGTAGGCGTCGTATTTGTAGACGCCGTTGATGGTGTAGGTCTTGTCCATGTACCAGCCGACAAAGTCGATGGCGTCGTCGAAGTCCTGGCGGCTGGCGCCGCTGCGGCCGGTGCTCTTGCGGTAGTCGTTCCACACCTCGTCCTTGGCCTGGGCGTAGCCGGCGGCGGTGGAGACGCGGCCCCAGGGAATGATCCACAGCAGGTATTTACGCGGGGCCAAGGCGTCCTGATGGAAGCCGGACTCCTGATACATGATCGCGAACGGCACCTGGATCGGTACGCCCCAGCGTTTTTGCGTGACTTTGGCAGCGTCGTACCAGTCGTCTTTTTCGCGGAAGATGCCGCACAGATCATTTGGCGTACGTGGCGGCGAGGTGCCGCACGCCGTCAGCAGTGAGGTGAGTAACAACAGTCCGACGGCTTTGCCTGCGCTCAAAATGCACCTGTGCCTGATACGTATGAAACGGGCATTTTACGCAGGTCTGCGCCTGGTGCACCTGCACTATCCTGAGCCCTAGGTGTCGTAATTCCATGCGCCCACTCTCAGGAAGACCTATGACCCAGGATGTGCTTGCCAAGGAAACCAACCGCCGCCAGTTGCAGCAGATCATCTCCGGCCTGTCCGACGGGGTGATTCTGGCCGAGGTCGACCAGACCATCCTGTGGGCCAATGAGGCCGCGCTGACCATGCATGGCGTGGGTGACGTGATGGGGCTGGGGGCCAACGGGCAGCAATACGCCGAACGCTTTGCCCTGCGCTACCGCAACAACCACCCGGTGCAGGCAGACAACTACCCGCTGGCCCGGGCCGCGGCGGGCGATGAGTTCAGCGACGTGGTGGTGGAAGTCACGCCCACCGCCGACGAAGAAAAAACCTGGGTGCACCGCCTGCGCAGCCTGGTGATCACCGACTCCCACGGTGAACCGGAACTGCTGGTGCTGATCCTCAGCGACGCCACCGAGTGGGCCAGCGCCGAGCAGCGCTTCGAAAAAACCTTCAATGCCAACCCGGCGCCGGCGGTGATCTGTCGCCTCAGCGACCTGCGCTATATCAAGGTCAACCAGGGTTTCCTGGAGATGACCGGCTACAACCGCGACCAGGTCATCGGCAAATCGGTGTATGAACTGGATGTACTGGAACAGGCCGAACGCAAGGACCTGGCCATCCAGCGCCTGGGCGAAGGCGCGACCATCCCGCAGATGCAGGCGGAGCTACGGCTGCCCGGAGGCGGCAGCAAGCTGGTAATCGTTGCTGGCCAGCCATTGGACATGAACGAAGAGGACTGCATGCTGTTTTCCTTCATGGACCTGGAGCCACGGCGCAAAGCGGAAATTGCCCTGCGTCAGAGTGAGGAGCGCTTCGCCAAATCCTTCCGCCTGACTCCGGTGCCGACCCTGGTGTGCAGCGCCGGTAACCGCCAGGTGGTGGATATCAACGAAGCCTTCATGAGCATCACCGGCTACATCAGTGAAGAGCTGATCGGCAAATCGATCGAGGACATCGACTTTATCGACAGCCCCCAGGCTGCCGCACAGTTGTTCGCCAGCCTGGAAAAAGCCGGCAACCTCGACGGCCAGGACCTCAAGGTGCGCAAGAAAGGCAACGAGGTGATCGACTGCGTGGTCTCCGCCGACACCGTGATCATCCAGGACGTGCCCTGCTACCTGATGGTGATGATGAACATCACCGAACGCAAACGCTCGGAGCTGGAGCTGGTGGCGGCCATCGAGGAAGTGATGCAGGACGCCTCGTGGTTCAGCCAGACGTTGATCGAAAAACTGGCCAACGCCAAGAGCGTCAACAGCGCCAGCCAAACGAACGTGGCCTTTACCGACCTTACCGCCCGCGAGCGCGATGTACTGGGCCTGATCTGTGAGGGGCTGGCCGACAAGGAGATCGCCTCGCGCCTGAAACTGGCGCCCAACACCGTGCGTAATCATGTGGCCACGGTGTACTCCAAACTGGGGGTGCACAGCCGCAGCGCTGCCATCGTCTGGGCCCGTGAACGCGGGCTGTTCGCCGGGGAATTGCGGGTCAAAAACAAGCCGTGACAGTGCAAATGCACTAGTGCACCTAGTGCGAATTCGCCTTATTGCGGCGACGGCTAGTCAATAACCTTCAAGGTATCAAACTGAATGCCTGAAGGAACCCGCATGTTTACCCTCTCTCAACTGCGAAACTGCATCGAAGAAGGCCTGTCGCCGCTGACGTGCGAGTTCACCCTGTGCCGGGATGCGTCCCTGACCCTCAAGGTCTATGACGCCGAAACCGGCCGGGTCGACCTGGTCGTCACCGGGATCAGCACCAACCGCCTGCAGACCCCGCAAGAAGTGGAAAAGATGGTGGAAGAGCTGCGTTACGAACTGCAGAGCAACACCATGGGCAAGCTCACGCTGGATGACTTGCCTTCAACGACGCCCCAATAAAGTAGAACACCCCGCCCCCGACGATAAACGCTCCCAGCATCCAGAACATGTAATGGGCCGGCAGGCTGGCCAGCACCAGCCCGCACAACACCGGCCCCAGCGCGGCGCCCAGGTTGGACAGGTTCTGTGCCCCGTAGTACATGCCGCGCAAGTGGTCCGGAGCGATCCGGTCGATGAACATGTACTCGGCCGGGAACACAATGATCTCCCCCACGGTGAACACCGCCATCGCCAGCACCCACCACAGTACGCTGGTGGACAGCGCAAACCCGATGATCCCCAGCATGAACATGCCCAGGCCCGCGACCAGCCACTGGCCGAGGTAACGGTGCGATATACGCCGCCCGATCAGGTATTGCAGGGCAATCACCAACACCGCGTTGGTGGTCAGCACGGCGCTGACCACGGTGTAGGTGTATTCGGCGGTGGTGGTGGTCACCAGGTATTGCGACAGCCACGCGGTGAACTGGCCGAACACCACGGCACTGAGTACACCGCCGAGGGTGAAGCACACGAGACGATGATCCCTTAAAAGTACTCGCCCGACGGCAAGGAATGGCACCGGCTTTTGCGTGGCGTCAACGGTGGCCAGGGTACGGTCGCCCCAGCGCCAATACAGCAGGAAAAACCCTACCCCCAACAGCGCCGAAAGGATAAACGGCACGCTGATATCCAGCTTGGCCAGCACCGCCCCGAAAGCGGGCCCAACCGCATAACCGATGTTGGTCAGGGTGTACTTGATGGAAAACACTTCGCTGCGGGCGTCTTCGGGCAACAGGCTGGCAAAACCGGCCTTGACCGCGATATCGATCACCGCATAAGCCAGGTTGATCAGGATCAGGCAGCTGTAGAACGCCCAGATGTTCTGGGCCAGAACAGTACCGACAAAGCCCAGCACAAATAGCACGCTGAAGGTCAGCAACAACCGATAACTGTTGATACGGTCGACCAGGAAACCGCCATACACACTGAGCAGCGAGCCGACGATCAACGAACTGCCGATCACCAGGCCAACCTGGGTGATGTCGAGGGAAAAATGGTGGGTGAGGTAGATCACCAGGTAGGGAAACGTGATTGCCTTGGCCAGCGTGAGCAGCAATGTGGCGGACAGCAACAGGTTAACAGTGCGGGGGTAGTTTCTTATTGTCGCAAGCATCCTGCTCTCTTTCCTTGAAGGTAACACGGCCGTTTCAGCCGGCTACCTTAACTCAGGAACAGGGCACAAATGCAAGGTCATTTCTTGACAGGGGTGATCTCGAGAATGGTGCCGTTGGTGGTTTTGAGCAGCACGAACTTATCGCCTACCCGCGCCCACTGGCTGTCTTCTTCAGGCTGTTTGAGACCGCGCTTTTTCCAGTCGCTGACGGCCGACTCCTTGCGCATCAGGATATCCGGGGCACGGTCACCTTCTTTCAAGTCACGGGTATTGATGTTCGAAGGTTGTACGGTTTCCTGTGGGGTGTCACCGGCCTGCACGATAAAGCTGGCGGTGGACAGGCTGGTGGCGACCAGCAGGCAGGCAGCGAGGGATCTGGATTTCATGGGTGCTCCTTCAATGATGGGGGCTTACCAGGCTGGGACCGCTGCGCCACGCAAACATTCCGTCGCCGCGACAGACGCCTCCCAGGTGCCGCCTTGACGTGTTACCTGAGTAGCGCACGGCGTGCCCGCGCCAGCACCACCATGGCCGCTCACCTTTCTTTGCAGGTAATTGCCATGGGATACAGCAACGCCCTATCCAGCCCGATGCTCACCACTTTGCACACACGCGACAGCCGCCGGGAAACGCGCCTGACCGAAAAAATCCAGACGCTGAATGCCCAAATCAACGAGCAGTTCCAACGACAACCCACCTTCCGCAGCTTTGTGCAGGACGCGTTCAATCAATCGTTCAACACACTGGCCACGCCCCTCGACCTGACCAAGACATTTCTCAGGATCGACCCCGCGCCCACAGCTCATGGAGCAAACACGACCACCACCGCACGGCAGGACGCATCCACCCCGTTACTACCCACCCTCCTGGATGCGGTCGTGGAACGCCTGGTAACCCGAAAGTCCGCCCACTATGCCGGGCAACCGACCCATTTCCACCTGACCAGCGACGGCCGTGACGACGGTGCCGTACAGGGTCTTACCCCGCAAGCATTCGACCGTTTTCTCGACACCTTCACCAGCACCCTGGCCGTGGGCTTCAAGACCTATGTGGAGCACTTCTGGAACGCCCCCATCGGCCCCCACGATACGCAGACCTGCAAGCAATGGCTGGCCGAGAAACGCCTGGACGTAATGAGGGCCGAAGCGGAACTGTTGAAGCTTGATGGCGTGCTCGATGTAGCGAGCGAGTTGCTGCTCCTGCGCGTCATGGGCTACCCGGATGCCGCATCCCGTCGTGCCTTGAACGGCTATCGTCCCTGTGCCTACGGGCTGGCGGTCAAGGACAAATTGTCCCGGGATATCCCGCTGTATGGCGCATTCGTGCTCACGGCCCGTGACCAGGACGATGACCAGGTACACCGCGCGGGTGAGGAGCCGCCACCGCAGGTGCGTGACATCACACCCCAGGCCAATGTCGGCAGCGTCTTGCTGTTTCTGCCGAACAGCGGCTTCGAAGCCTTCGATTCGCTGGCAAGCCTCGATCGCGAATTGCATCGTCGACTCAACGACCCCCAAGCGTTCACCGATATTCTGGGCCTGATGGGCGAAAACGACCGGGCGAGCGGCCTGGCGTTTCATCAACAACAGATCGCCAGCGGTCAATTTCGCTACATCGAGCGGCTGGAATCGATCTTCCTCTATAGCCAGGACTCACTGCATGAACGGACGCAAGCGGACTTCACCTGGATGGTCACTCACTACCAGCGTCAGGCCGCAACGCTGGATGCCTGGCTCTTGCCGGCAAGTCTCGACAGGGTGACCGATTTCACCCGCGCATTCGACGTCGGTGGGGTATTGATAGCCCGGCACACCAAGAAACTGCGGCGCCAACTCCAGCAGTTTCTCAAGGAAGCAAGCCGTGACGACCAGCAGACCTGGGCGCATGCGGTGAAGGACTACACCGATGAATTACAAGGCCTGACCGTGTCGGAAGGGCTGCCTTCGTTGTCCCAATTCAGTGATCCCTCCGTATTGCTGTCCTACAGCAATGAACAACTGCGCCAGCGACTTATCGACGACCACAGCCTGGCGGTCGACCCCGACACCCTCATCATCCACACCAAAACCTATGCGCTTCGGCCTACCGGCAGTTATGTGCCCGGCGGCAAGCCGCATCCATCTGAGCCAGGCACGCCGGTCTACACGCAGCGCGCACTCAGCCTGACGGAGTTGGCGCTTGAAAACGTCGAATGGCTGGATCTCAACTTCACCCACTTTTCGCGGCTGACGGACACCGAACAGAAACCTTACTCCGCCTTGACGATGCAGCAAATCAAAGACCTGGTGCGCAGCGTCAACATTGGCAACAGCTACGAGCAATTCCTGAAAAAGCGCCTGATCAGTTCCGACGAAGCGCAAGCCGAGCAAGATCGTTACGTCCGGTGCATGGCCCTGCAACTGCGGGTGGACGCCATCGAAGCGAAAATCGCCGGTGACTTCCTGCCGGACCGCCTGGACCGCGGCTACAAGTGGGTGATGAGCGCCCTCGCCGGGCCTGTCGATGACGACAAGCGCCCTACCGTCGAAGAACACCGGATCATGGTCAGCCGCCTGAAGCTGCGCGGTGAACGCGTTCGTGGCGTCCTGGTGTTTTCCACTGCGACGCAGAGTGTCGCGTCACTAGTGGTGTATACCCCTGGTGCCGCCAATGGGCGGTTGTTTCACGAGTACGCCGACGCATCGGCCATGCACCGCGACTTCATCAATCATGCGGCGTGGCGTGACTACTTGACCGCCCGCGTAGAACTCAGCGCACGCCCGCGTATCCAGCGCCTGCTCAAAGGCGGCGCCAACGAGACAGTGATCGCCTTGAGCCGCATCGCCGATCATTTTCTTGAAGAGGCCTACCAGGCAGAAGCGTCGGCGGTGATCAATGACGCGAATGCACAGTCGACCAGCACCCAGGAGGCCAATCTCGAGAGCGCGACGACCGTCCTCACCGCGGCCCTGGACTTCGCGACCCTGTTTTTCCCGGTGAAGGTGATGTTGCCTATCGGTCTGTCCAGAAGTCTGCTGTCGATCATCAATGCCGTGGAAGCCGCACAGCTCGGCGACCGTGCGGCCGCCGCTGGGTACGTCGTGCGTGCCTTGGGTGAGATGGTCGGGGCCGTGCTGGATGGCGTCATGGGGGCTGCACGCGTCACGCCCACAGGTACTGCCATAGGCCGCGGCCGTGCGATCAACCCAATGCTGGCATTAAGGAAGAAGCCGGAAGGCATCTCCCCCCTGGCGGGCTGGGCGGGTCAGCAGATTTACGTGCAAGACACTGTGACGCCGGGCACCTATGAGGCGCCCCGGCATTTTCTGCTGGAGAACAAGCGTTGGTATTCGATCCGCCGGGATAACGACGCGCAAGTCTGGCGGCTGAGGGACCCACGGCGGGCGCCCAGCGCTTACAAAGGCGACCCGCTTTTCCGCACCGCACAAGGTGTGTGGGAAATACGCTCTCCGTACCTGGGCTTGCGCGGTGGAAACTCTTACCCGACCCAGCCCGAAAGAGCCTTGATAGACCTCTTCCCGCATTTGGATCAGCAGCAGGCCCGACGGGTATTCGAGTCATTCGATTTTCCCGTGAACCGCGTGCTGGAACATCAAATGCAAACGGTGCTGCACCTCAGGCTGGCGCCAGACCAGCTCGATACAAGCTTCACCTACCTGCGCATTTCCCAGGAGCGCTTCTGGGCACGTTTGAGAGGCACAGACCTGCCGGGCTCACACGCGGCCGGCACAATCGACCCCGCGCCCGGCCCGCACCGGCCGCCCGCGCCGCCCACGGTCACCCAACGCCCGGCCGCCGAGCGCTTCCTGGAGTGGGGGCAAGCCTTTGAACACCAGGCAATGACCGCCGTACCGGGACGCCCGGGCATCTGGCGGCGGAGCAACGCCACCCCCAGCCACGCGTTACGGGACTACATCAAGATCGGCGAGCATTACTACGCGATTCTGCCCGGCGATACCGTCGTCGCCGTACAAGGCGCCAAGACCGTCATTACACCGACAAACCGACCGCACTCGACGTTCGCGCAGTTCGAAGATGTCCTCGCGAATGCCAACCTGGAACAACCCAGAATCGTGGAATACAACGCTCAACTGGATAACTGGCTCGTGGTCCCCCAAGTGCCCTTTCCCCGTCCCCTTACCCGGCATATGAGCCAGATGTTCCCTCTTTTCACCCCGCACACGCTGGGGCAACTGAGCCAGCGCCTGTTCGACCGGGCCAACCCATTGGGGTTGAACGCGAATGGCTTCGCTCACTTGATCAAGAACGTGCATGACTGGAGGGCCTGGACGAAGGGCGTTGGTGCGGCACTGACTGAGCAAAGCGCGGTGTTGGCGAGCGACCCGCTGGCGCTGATGCCCACGTTGTCCAGGGGACTGAGCCCGTTCGAATGGTCATTGGACGTTTCCAATCAATTCGAACTGATACGGTTCAACACCGAGGGCCTGCGACCCACCTTGATGGCCAACCTGCTGGAACGCACTACCAACACCAACACCAAGATGCTGATGAAAGAGCTGCTGGTGGGCAGTCACTATGAAGTCTTCGACTCTGCGTTCAACACCGAGCTGGTCTTCCGTCGACCCGGCCAACCGACCGTGTATTGGATGACGCTGCGCAACACGGACGCCCGGGTCCTTTCATCGCGCAAATACAACCCTGAGGTTCCCACTTCCGCCAACCTGCGCAAACAGCAGGCGCCGATGAGCGATATGCTTGTCCAGGCACGCAACACAGGCAACCTGCAGCTGCTGATCGGTGGTGTGCAACGCAGCGGCCAGGCGCAGGTATCACCTTTCATCTTCCGACCCTGAGCACCGCGAGTGGATGGAGACAAAGCGGCTTGTCTGCGTGAAATAATTCCTGTAATTTTTCATGAAATTATTTGAAATTAATTTCATGACGCCTCAAGAAGAACTTGCAACCCTTGCCGCGCTGATCCATGACCTGCGCAAGCACAAGAAGCTCACCCTCGCCCAACTCGCACAGAAAATCGAGCGTTCGGTGGGCTTCCTGTCCCAGGTCGAGCGCGGCCTGTCACGCCCGACCGTGGCCGACTTGACCGCCATCAGCCACGCCCTCGGGGTACCTACCACGTACTTCTACAGCCAGCCCAGACCCAAGGCCGTGGACTGGATCACCCGCCCGAACGAGCGGCGCACGGTGTATTACGCTAACGGCATCACCGACATCCTCGTTTCGCCAAGCATGAACGGCGCCTTCTCGATGCTCGACAGCCTGCTGGCCCCCGGTGCCAACAGCGGTGAACAGACCATGAGCGACCGCGCCGAACAAGCCGGGTTTGTGCTGGAGGGCGAGTTGACGTTGTGGGTGGAAGGTGAAGCCGGCTCAGTCACCCTCGGTCCTGGCGACAGCTTTCACCTGGCCAGCTTCGCTCACTGCCGTTACGCCAACCTCACCGATCTGCCCGCCCGCGTGTTGTGGGTTTACAACTAGGAGCAACACCCGTGAAAAGCCATGCCACCACGTTACTGGCCGAAGTACGGACCTTTCGCCAGAACTATCCGGACGTGCGTTATGTCGACCTGATCGCCCTGGACATTCCCGGGCACTTCTACGGCAAGCGCTACCCTATCGAGATGCTGGAGAAAGTCGCCGCCGGCAGCCCGTTGAAGCTGCCACAGAACGCCGTGTTGCTGGGGGTTCAGGGCGGATTGTTCAAGATTGGCGACTACTGCTTCAACGACGGCGACCCGGATGCCAACCGCCGCCTGGTGCCGGGCACGCTCAAGCCGGTGAGCTGGGAGTCGCAGCCGCTGGGCCAGATGCTGATCACCTCGGACGGCACCGAGGCGCCCATCGAGTTCGAACCGCGCGAAGTGCTGGCCAAGGTGCTGGAACGCCTGCAACACAAGGGCATTCACCCGGTGGTGGCGTTTGAACTGGAGTTCTACCTGTTCGACAAGAAACTCGACAACGGCCTGCCGCAATTTGCCCGCGACCCGCTGAGCAATGATGCCGACGACCAGCCCAACCTGCATATCGAACGGCTGTCGCGCTTCAGCGAAGTGCTGGATGACATGGCGCAAACCGCCAGGGACCAGGGCATCGATATCACGGTGATCACCGCCGAGATCGGCCCCGGCCAGTTCGAAATCAACTTCGGCCACCTCGACGATGGGATGCGCGCTGCCGACTGGGCCGCCCTGTTCTGCCGCAGTACCCGTGGCGTGGCATTGAAACACGGCTACCGCGCCAGCTTCATGGCCAAGCCCTACCTGCAATTCCCCGGCAGTGGCATGCACGTGCATGTCAGCCTCTATGATGGCGCGGGTAACAATTTGCTGGCGGCACACCAGCAGCAACCACTGCGTCATGCCGTGGCCGGCTGCCTGGAATTGCTGCCGCACTGCATGCCGATCTTCTCACCCAACCACAATGCCTTCCGCCGCCTGGGCGGTACGGTCAACGCCGCCACCCGCGCCAGCTGGGGCTTTGAAGACCGCGACGCGTGCGTGCGCATCCCCGAATCCGACCCGCGCAACCTGCGTATCGAACATCGCCTGGCCAGTGCCGACGCCAACCCGTACCTGGTGCTGGCGGCGATCCTGGTCGGCCTGGAACACGGTCTTGAAGCCAGGCGCGAACCCATCGCCCCGCTGAATGAAGACCGCAGCAGCGGCAGCGACTTCCCCCTGGAAATGCTCGACGCCGTGCGTGCCATGCAGCATCACGCGGTATTGCGCGATAAGCTGGGCGCCGAATTTGTCGACGTGTACTGCGAAAACAAGCGTCAGGACCACTTGGCCTTCCAGCAAGAGATCCATGCGCGGGAATATCGCTGGTTTCTTTAATATCACTCACGGAATCATCGATGACCGACCAAAGCGCCCCGGCCCTCAAGGAAATCTTCAACGTCGAACGCCTGCAACACATCGCCAGCGAGATGACGGCGGTGTACCCGGCGTTCGACGCCAAGGGGTTCCTCAAGCACGCCAAGGCCGGGCTGGCCAAATTGTCGGTGATGCAGCGCATGGCGCGGGTCAGCGAGAGCCTGCATGCGGTGATCCCGCTGGATTACCCGCAAACGCTGAAGCTGCTCTACGCCCTGGCCCCGCGCCTGAACAGTTCGTTTGTCAGCCTGTTCCTGCCGCACTTCGTGGCGAGCTACGGGCGGGATGATTTCAAGCGTTCAATGGCCGCGCTCAAGTACTTCACGACGTTTGGCTCCGCCGAATTCGCGATCCGCCATTTTCTACTGCACGACTTCCCGCGCACGTTGGCGGTGATGCACGAATGGTCGCTGGATACCAACGAACACGTGCGCCGCCTGGCCAGCGAAGGTTCGCGGCCGCGCTTGCCCTGGTCGTTCCGCCTGGCCGAAGTACAGGCCAACCCCGAACTGTGTGCGTCGATCCTCGACAACCTCAAGGCAGACACCAGCCTGTACGTGCGCAAGTCGGTGGCCAACCACCTCAACGACATCACCAAGGACCACCCGGAGTGGGTGCTCAGCCTGATCGAAGGTTGGAATCTGGATAACCCTCACACCGCCTGGATCGCCCGCCACGCGCTGCGCAGCCTGATCAAGCAAGGCAACACGCGTGCGCTGACGATCATGGGGGCCGGGGCCAGGGCCGACGTGAAGATCCACCATCTGCAAGTGACGCCGGCGGTGATCAACCTGGGAGAGCGGATCAATCTGTCCTTCACCCTGGAATCCACCGCCACAGCCCCACAGAAGCTGGTGGTGGACTACGCCATCGACTATGTGAAAAGCGCCGGCCACAGTGCAAACAAGGTATTCAAACTCAAGGCGTTCAGCCTGGGTGCCGGGGAACAGCAGCACATTCGGCGCGAACAGCACATTCGCGACATGACCACCCGCAAGCATTACCCTGGGCGGCATGTGGTGCATGTGTGGGTGAATGGGGAAAGGCTGGGCAGTGCCGAGTTTGAGTTGCGTGCCTGACGGGGTTCAATGACTCCACGGTATCGATCCGGTTTCTTCAGTTGGCTTCGCCCAGCAACAAGCCTTGCTCACGCGCGCACAACTCCACCACGTAATCCCACAACACCCGCAGCCGCACTGACTTGTGCAATTCCCGGCGCGAGCTGATCCAGTAGCTGCGCTGGATCCCCTCCCCCGGCAGCAACGGCACCAGGTCCGGGTCGCCGGCGGCCATGAAGCACGGTAATACCGCAATCCCCAAACCGGAGCGCGCCGCCTGATGCTGGGCGATCACGCTGGTGCTGTGGAACACCACCTTGGGGTTGCGGCAGAAGCTGCTGAGGAATTTGAGTTCCTGGCTGAACAGCAGGTCGTCGACATAATCGATCCAGGCGTGTGCCGCAAGGTCTTCGCGCTTTTCAATCGGCGGGTTGCGCGCCAGGTAGGCGCGGCTGGCATAGAGGGCCAGGCGGTAGTCGGTAAGTTTGCGCGTGACCAGTTGATCGACGCTCGGCCGCTCGAGGTGGATGCTGATTTCCGCTTCGCGGTTGAGGATGCTGACAAAGCGCGGCACCGCCACCAGCTCCACTTCCAACCCGGGGTAGCGCTCGAACAGCCCGCCCATGCGGCTGGCCAGGAACATCACGCCCAGGCCTTCGGCCACACCCAGGCGGATCTTGCCCAGGGGCGCGGCAGCATGAGTCAGCTCGTCTTCGGCCAGCAGTGCGACGTTTTCCATGGCCTCGGCATGTTTTAGCAGGGCCTCGCCGGCGGGGGTCAGTTCGTAGCCCTGGGCATGCTGCACGAATAGCGCGGTGCCGAGACTTTTCTCGATCGCCTCGATATGCCGGGCCACAGTGGCGTGGGTGGTTTTCAGGCGTTGCGCGGCGGTGAGCAAGCGACCGCTGCGCTGCAACTCGAGAAAGTACCGCAGGTCATTCCAGTCGAACATGACGCCTCCATTGCCTATCCCTGGGCTACGCTGTTTAAAAACGCACAGCAGCTGGGTAAAAACTAACATTTTTAAGACGAAAACTAACAACTAGGATGGGGCCAATAAGAAAAACAAGCGAGACCTTCAGATGCCCATTGCAACTGCTGAATACGATTACATCGTCGTAGGCGCCGGCCCAGCGGGCTGCCTGCTGGCCAATCGACTGTCCGCCAACCCCGCCCACCGCGTGCTGCTGCTCGAAGCCGGTGGCCGCGACAATTACCCCTGGATCCATATCCCCGTCGGCTACCTGTTCTGCATCGGCAACCCACGCACCGACTGGTGCTTCAAGACCGAAGCCCAGGAAGGCCTGCAAGGCCGTGCGCTGAGTTATCCACGGGGCAAGGTGCTGGGCGGCTGCTCCTCCATCAACGGCATGATCTACATGCGTGGCCAGGCCCAGGACTACGACGGCTGGGCGGCCGCAGGTAATGAAGGTTGGGCGTGGAAGGACGTGCTGCCGCTGTTCAAGCAGAGCGAAAACCACTTTGCCGGCGGCTCGGAATTTCACAGCGACGGCGGTGAATGGCGGGTCGAGCAGCAGCGTCTGCACTGGCCGATCCTCGATGCATTCCGCGATGCGGCGGCGCAGAGCGGCATCGCCAACATCAACGATTTCAACCAGGGCGATAACGAAGGCTGCGGCTACTTCCAGGTCAACCAGAAGGCTGGCGTTCGCTGGAATGCGGCCAAGGCGTTTCTCAAGCCGGTACGCCAGCGCCCCAACCTCACCGTGCTGACCGAAGTGGAAGTGGACCGCGTGCTCCTGGAAAACGGCCGTGCCTGCCAAGTGGTCGGGCGTCAACAGGGCCAACAAGTGAGCTGGAAAGCGCGCCAGGAGATTGTGCTATGCGCCGGCTCCGTCGGTTCGCCGGGCATCCTGCAACGCTCGGGAATTGGCCCGTCGAATGTGCTCAAACCGTTGGGCATCAATGTACTGCATGAACTGCCCGGCGTCGGCGGCAACCTCCAGGACCACCTGCAACTGCGGCTGATCTACAAACTGGAAAACGCCCGCACCCTCAACCAGATCGCCGGCACCCTGTGGGGCAAGATGGGCATGGGCCTGCGCTACCTCTACGACCGCAGCGGCCCGCTGTCGATGGCGCCCAGTCAACTGGGTGCGTTTGCGCGCTCGGGTCCGGAACAGACCTCGGCCAACCTGGAATACCACGTGCAGCCGCTTTCTCTGGAGCGTTTCGGCGAACCGTTGCACGGGTTCCCGGCGTTTACCGCTTCGGTCTGCGACTTGCGTCCGCAGAGCCGGGGCCGTATCGACATCCGCTCGGCCAACCCGGCGGACGCACCGCTGATCCGCCCCAACTACCTCAGCCATCCGGAAGACCTGCGCGTGGCCGCCGATGCGATCCGCCTGACGCGCCGCATCGTCGCCGCACCGGCCCTGAGCCAGTTCAAGCCGGTGGAGTATCTGCCGGGCGATTCGCTGCAGACCGAAGCGCAATTGCACGAAGCCGCCGCACGCATCGGAACGACGATCTTCCACCCGGTCGGCACCTGCCGCATGGGCAACGATAAAGACGCAGTGGTCGACGCCCAACTGCGGGTGCACGGCGTGCCCGGCTTGCGCATCGCCGACGCTTCGATCATGCCGCGCATCACCTCTGGCAATACCTGTTCACCCACGCTGATGATCGCGGAGAAGGCCGCGCAGCTGATCCTTTCGCCGAATACAAGGAGTCTCGCCCCGGAGAAAGAACTGGTTCATGCAATCTGAATAGCGGCGCCGAACCTGGCGCCGACAGTGGAACAACAATAAATAATCACTGTGAGGGCTACCCGATGTCAGAACATGCTCAAACCCTGGGCTCGCCGGTCGACGCGAGCACCAGCAACGACTCAAAGAAAGTCATCTTCGCCTCGTCCCTGGGGACGGTGTTCGAGTGGTATGACTTTTTCCTCTACGGCGCCCTGGCGGCGGTGATCAGCAAGCAGTTCTTCGCCGGGGTCAACGACACCACGGCATTCATCTTTGCCCTGATGGCCTTTGCGGCCGGCTTTGTAGTGCGGCCCTTCGGTGCGCTGGTGTTTGGACGGTTGGGCGACATGATCGGGCGCAAGTACACCTTTTTGGTCACCATCATTCTGATGGGCGTGGCGACCTTCTGTGTCGGGTTGCTGCCAACCTACGCCAGCATCGGCATCGCAGCGCCGATCATCCTGATCGTACTGCGCATGCTGCAGGGCCTGGCGCTGGGCGGCGAATACGGCGGCGCCGCAACCTACGTGGCCGAGCACGCACCGGCCGGCAAGCGCGGCTTCCATACCAGCTGGATTCAATCCACGGCGACCATCGGCCTGCTGCTGTCGCTGCTGGTGGTGCTGGCCTGCCGTTACTTCACCGGTGACCAGTTCGAAGTCTGGGGCTGGCGCATTCCGTTCCTGTTCTCCATCGTGCTGCTGGGCATTTCCACCTGGATCCGCATGAGCCTGCACGAATCGCCCGCGTTCCTGAAAATGAAAGAGGAAGGCAAGGCCAGCAAGGCGCCGATCCGTGAGTCCTTCGGCAAATGGGAAAACCTCAAGGTGGTGCTGATCGCGCTGTTCAGCATCAACGGCGGGCAAGCGGTGACCTTCTACGCGGCGCAGTTCTACGTGCTGTTCTTCCTCACGCAGTTCCTGAAGATGGACCCGGCCCTGGCCAACATGCTGTTGATCATCAGCGTGGTGATCGGTGCACCGTTCTTTATCTTCTTCGGCTGGCTGTCGGACAAGGTCGGGCGCAAGCCGGTGCTGATGCTCGGCCTGCTGCTGGCCACCGTGCTGTATTTCCCGATCTTCAAGAGCCTGGCGCACTACACCAACCCGGCGATGGACCAGGCCAGCAACCAGGCGCCGATCACCGTGATGGCCGACCCGGCCACCTGCACCTTCCAGTTCGACCCGGTGGGCAAGGCGAAATTTGACAGCCCGTGCGACAAGGTCAAGACCTTCCTGGTCAAGCAAGGCCTGCCCTACAGCAGCGTCGCCGCCCCCGCCGGCAGCCCCGTGCAAGTGAGCGTGGGCGAAGTGCGTATCGACGGTTTTGACGAAAAAGCCCTGCGTGGCGCGGTGACCCTGGCCGGCTATCCGTCTTCGGCGGACGTGGCCCAGGTCAACAAGACCATGGTGGTGGTGCTGATCGTGGCGCTGATCCTGATTGCCGCGATGTGCTACGGCCCGCTGGCAGCGCTGATGGTGGAGCTATTCCCGACGCGTATCCGCTACACCTCGATGTCTCTGCCCTACCACATCGGTAACGGCTGGTTTGGCGGGTTCCTGCCGACCGTATCGTTTGCCCTGGTGGTGTACACCGGCGATATCTTCTACGGCCTGTGGTACCCGGTGGCGGTGACCGGGGTGAGTTTGATCGTGGGGATGGTCTGCCTTAAAGAGACCCGTCACGTGGATATCGATAACAACTGACCCGATCTCCTGAGCACAGAAGATCCGCTGTGGGAGGGGGCAAGCCCCCTCCCACATTTGCCTTCAGGCGCCTACACATAAATTGCTGTACATCCATACAGATAATGGTTGATCAATGCACGCTGACTGAGCATCCTGCACAGCATCAACCCGATCTGTGTGACGACCATGCGCCTGTACCTCTGTGAAAAACCCTCCCAGGCCAAAGACATTGCGGCCGTGCTCGGCGCCAGCCGCCGTGGCGATGGGTGCTGGCTGGGCAATGGGGTCACGGTCACCTGGTGCATCGGCCACCTGCTGGAAACCGCCCCGCCGGATGCCTACGACGAAAAGTACAAGCGCTGGGTACTGGCCGACCTGCCCATCGTCCCGGAAAAATGGAAGATGCGCGTCAAGCCCAAGACCGCCAGCCAGTTCAAGGCGGTCAAGCGCCTGCTGGGGGAAGCCCAGGAGCTGGTGATCGCCACCGACGCCGACCGTGAAGGCGAGATGATCGCCCGCGAGCTGGTGGAGCATTGCCGTTATCGCGGGCCGATCCAGCGGTTGTGGCTATCCGCGCTGGACGATGCCTCGATCCGCAAGGCCCTGGCGGCGCTCAAGCCGGGCGCCGAGACGTTCAGCCTGTATCACTCGGCCCTGGGCCGCTCCCGCGCCGACTGGCTGATCGGCATGAACATGAGCCGCCTGTTTACCTTGCTCGGGCGCCAATCCGGGTATCAAGGCGTGCTGCCCGTAGGTCGGGTGCAGACGCCAACCCTGCGCCTGGTGGTGGACCGCGACCGCAGCATCGCCGACTTTGTGCCAGTGGCTTACTGGGCCATCGATGTCGACCTGCGCCACGGGGGCATGACCTTCACCGCCCAATGGCGCGCGGCCGAGGACGCCTGTGACGACCAGGGCCGCTGCCTCAACCCGCAGTTGGCGCGGGACGCGGCCGACGCCATGACCAACGCCGCCACCGCCCGGCTGGTGAAACTGCGCACCGAGCGCATGCGTGAAGTGGCGCCCCTGCCCTTCGACCTGGGCACCCTGCAGGAAATCTGCTCCAGGAAGCTCGGCCTTGGCGCCCAGGAAACCCTGGATATCGCCCAGTCGTTGTATGAAACCCATAAAGTCATCACCTACCCGCGCAGTGACTGCGGCTATCTACCGATGAGCCAGCACCCCGACGCGCCCAGGATCCTGGCTGCGTTGGCACGTGCGGATACCGCAGTGAACGAGCTGATGCCGCATATCGATGCCCAGCGACGCTCGCGGGCGTGGAACGATGCCAAGGTCAGCGCCCACCACGGCATCATCCCTACCGGCGCGGGCAAGGATGTGGGACAACTCACCGGCAAGCATCGTGCGGTGTATACCCTGATCCGCGCACGCTACCTGGCGCAGTTCCTGCCCAACCATGAGTACGATCGCACCCAGGCGGATTTCGACTGTGCGAATCAGGCGTTGCGTGCAGTGGGTAAAGTAGTGATCGAACCGGGCTGGAAGCGCGCCCTGCCCGAAGCCCTGGCGCCAGCCAAGGGACGTGAAGCGCCGGCTCCGCAAGCCCTGCCGCCATTGGTACAGGGCCAGGATTATGGGGTGGCCAAGGTCAACCTCAAGGACCTGTGGACCCAACCGCCCAAACCCTTTACCGAAGGTGACCTGATCAAGGCGATGAAAAACGTCGCCAAGTTGGTGGAAGACCCGCTGCTCAAGCAAAAGCTCAAGGACACCACCGGCATCGGCACCGAGGCCACCCGCGCCGGCATCATACAGGGGCTGTTGGACCGTGGTTACCTGGTGAAGAACGGCAAGGCGCTATCAGCTACACCCGCGGCATTCAGCCTGATCGACGCCGTGCCCCGGGCCATCGCCGACCCAGGCACCACCGCCATCTGGGAGCAGGCCCTGGACATGGTGCAAAGCGGCGAAATGAGCCTGGAAGACTTCGTCGCCAAGCAGGCGGCCTGGATGAGCAAGCAGGTCGCCCGTTGCAATGGCATGCGCATGACCATCACCGGTCCCGCCAGCCCGGCAGGCCGAGGTGCCACGCCATGGAAAAAGAAACGCAAGAGCACGCCACGCAAGACGACGGCCAGTCCCAAGCGGGCCAAAAAACCGACAAATGCCGGCTAAACACCAAAAAAACCGGCGAATGACGTTTTTCGACGGGTTTAGCGCCGCTTTGGACCTTGCAGCGCGGTGGCCGGTCTAGGATTCTGTAGTGGGACCCTGACTAACCAACAACACCACCGGAGTGGCCGCCATGAAGACCGTTGCAGAAGTGCTCAAAGCCAAGGACCAGAAAAACCAGGAAGTGCATGTCATCAAACACGACCACACCGTGTTTGAAGCCTTGGTGCGGATGTCGGAGAAAAACGTCGGGGCCTTGCCGGTGGTCCAGGATGACGTGGTGGTCGGGATCATCAGCGAGCGTGATTACGCCCGCAAAATCATGCTCAAGGGGCTGTCGTCGGTCACCACCAAGGTCCATGAAGTGATGAGCTCCCCGGTGATCACCGTCGACACCCATAAAAAGGTCGATGAGTGTATGAACATCATGACCGACAGTCACCTGCGCCACCTGCCCGTGGTCGAAGACGGCAAGCTGTTGGGGCTGCTGTCCATCGGCGACCTGGTCAAGGAAGCCATCGCCGACCAGGCTGACCTGATCAAACAGCTGGAGCAGTACATCCGCGGCGAGTAGAGACCGCGAAGGCGTGTGCCGCAACGAGGCGGCACACGCGGTATACATACCGAAAGCTCCGTGGTTGCGTTTTATGCCCGCTACGCGAGCCGTTTCCTGTGCTGACCACAGTTAACTCCTACATCTTGAGCGTTTCGTCCTCCAGTAAAGTCAGGCGGTCTGAATAGCCGGGCTGGCCGAACAATGGAGTTTTTTGCGTATATAACACGGGGACGTTCTATGGCTGATACTCCAGGCCATGGCTCAATCTCGAACGCCTTACACCCCCCCCCGCCAACGAACGATCCCCCAACCTCCAAACACGCGCTGACCGCTCCAGTGGCTCAGAAACACCCTCCAAGCCTTCCATTTCGCAGAAAACGGAACCGCTCAGGTGTTGCCGTCAAATGTTCCTTATAAAAACTTAATTCAAGGTAGAGCACCATGCCAACGGTACACCGCGAAGGCGGCCCCCGTGTCCGCCACGGCCGTCATTTACCACCGACATCACTGATCATTCCAGAGATTCGGCTTCCTTTTGCCGGTCCGCCGCCACGTTCCGACAACGATCAGTTAAAGGCGCACGCTCTCGCTTGGGCACAGCAACATGGCGTGATCGGTCGACGCGGTGCGCATAGGTTAAGCACCACGCCGCTGCTCGAGTTGGGGATGGCGTTGTGCGGAAAAGCCCCCACACACCGAGCCGAGACGCTGGTGTGCTGGTATCTGTGGGCGCTCACGCTGGATGATCGGATTGACGACGGGCCATGGGCGGAAAACGGTGAATTGGAGCGATTCGTCACCGCAGTGCAGGCAGTGACCGAGAACGATGGCACGCATCCCCTCAGTGAAATGAGTTGTTTTGATGATCCGATGCTGGCTGTCCTGGCCAACGATCTGTGGCCACGAACCAGACACTGGGGTAGCGACGGTTGGCGGCAACGGCTCACGCAGCACCTGATCCGACATCTGCGCGCCCAGGTGACGCTAGTGCGAATGCGCGAAACCGACGCGGTGCTCGCGCTGGCCGAATATCTGCCATTGCGCCGAGATTCGTTCGGCGCACTGTTCTTTTTTGATCTGATAGATGCCGCCGAAACGCTCGATCCCTACCAGCATTCAGCGGACGTCGAATGGTGGAACACACTGCGCGAACACAGTGCCGATATCATCGCCTGGACGAACGATATCCATTCGATTGCCAAAGATGTGGTGTGTGGTGAGCACTTCAACCTGGTATCGATACTGGCGGACACCGCAGGCATGGAATGGCCTGCCGCGATCGAATCTGCACATCAGATGGTGGTCAACGCGGTCGCGGCGTTCACGGCTGTCGCCGCTCGGCCAGCCAATCACCTGCCATCCGCCGCAACCGAGCCGGACCGGCTGCGACAGGTTGTACGGGCAGCGGGTGACTGGCACCAGACCGTTTCTCGCTACCACCTGCACACCACCGGCACTACAACGCAGGCCAACCGGACAGTGGACCTGACACTCACGCCGCCAACGCTGAAATCCAGGCAGTTCGAAATCGACCCCTATCCCTTGTATGAACGTTTACGTACCACTCTACCGATCACCTACGACGAGCCCACGGACGTATGGCTGGTCAGCCGGTATGTGGATGTCAAAGCTGCATTGACGCATCCGCAAGCCAGCAACAATAACTACACCTGGCAGATTGGGCCGCTGCTGGGGCACACTCTCGTGGCGATGGACGGCTGTGAACACGCTCAGCACCGTGCACTGCTCAGCCCATCGTTTCGCAGCCAAGCCCTTGCCTCGCTTGAAGCATCCATCATCTCGGTCACCTCTGACCTGCTGGCACGCATGCATGGCCGTACCCAGGTGGACCTTATCGCCGACTTCACCGCAGCACTGCCAGTGCGGGTGATGGCTCACGCACTGGGCCTGCCGGCTGACACCAGCGAGGAGGTAGCGCGGCTGAAGCGCTGGTGCGCGATCGGCTTTGCTTACATGGGCAACTATCGACAGGACCCGGCCCAGTTAACCGGAGGGTTGTCCAACCGAGACGATTTCTACGATTTCATCCAGCCACACATCGACGCCCGCCGCGCTAAACCTGCAGATGATTTGATCTCGCAGCTCCTGGCGGCAGAGATTGACGGCCAACCATTGCCCGAAACCTTCGTCCGGGCTTACTGCGCAATTCTGATGACTGCAGGTAGCGAGACCAGTCACGGCGCACTGGCGAATCTCATTGTCAACCTGCTGAGCGAACCCGGCGTCAAAGACGCCGTGATGCCTGATCCCGACTTGATGGACACTGCGCTCACCGAAACCTTGCGACGCAATCCTCCTTTGCAACTCGTACTCCGCGAGGCCCGCGAAGCGCTGGAGCTGCCGTCGGGAACGATTCCTTCTGGTGCGACCCTGGCCTGCCTGATCGGGTCGGCCAACCGTGATCCGGCTCAATACACCGACCCGGATACCTTCAGCTTGTCGCGCACCGATCAGGCAACAAATCATTTCGCGTTTGGCGCAGGGCGTCACTTCTGCCTGGGATCCATGCTGGCGCGGATGGAAATCACGCTCGGCGCTCGCATGCTGCTACAGACCTTTCCAGACGTGCGCTGGGCGCCAGGGTTCCAGCCCTCGGAACAAGGTTTCCTGAACCGTTGCCCCGACCGACTGGAGGTTGTTCTATGACCACTGCCGCCGACGGCTACACCGACAGCTATCTCGGCGACCAGCACGCCGGCCAATTGGTACGCCTGCGCACGCTCGAATGCGCCTTTGACCCACAAAGCCAAACGGTTTTCGACCTGCTCAACCTTCCGTGCAAGCCTGACATCCTTGAACTCGGCGCCGGTGCGGGTTCGTTCACTGGCTGGCTGACCCAGCGATACCCTGACGCGGCAGTCACGGCGACCGATATCGATACCCGATTCCTCACCGATATTCCCGGCATAAAGGTGCTTACCCACAATGCCGTCACCGATGACTTTCCTGTGGCCTCTTTTGATGTGGTACACGCCAGGGCGCTCCTGTGCCACCTCCCCCAACGGGAAGACATATTGACGCGCGCCATCACCTGGCTTCGTCCTGGTGGCTGGTTGGTGATCGAGGACGTGAGCCTGCAGCCGAGCTTGAAAACCTCGCACCCATTGTTCCGAAAGGTCGCCCAAGCCGGAATCACACTTCTGACAAAGTCCATTGGTTCCGACATGCTCTGGGCCGATACGCTCCCTGCCCGATTGCGTGACAGGGGACTCACCAACGTAGAGCATCGCCTCTTTGAGGGCCGAATCGGCGACAACAGCCCCGCCGATACATTCTGGGCCTCAACTACCCTACAGGCTGGGCCGGCGCTGCTGAAACTTGGGTTACTCACCCAGGATGACCTGGAAGCAATGACCCAGCTGCGCGCCGATCCAACATTCACCGACACTGCATTGACATTTGTCAGCGCCTGGGGACAAGCCCCTGAACGTGAGTAGAACGGCGGAGCGCCGTACATTGCACCGGAGGAAACTCAGAATGATCGATCTTGTAGTGTTAGTTGACGCACAAGACGTGCAAGTCGGTGTGTGTGACAAACGTGCCGCACACCTGGGAGCGGGTCAGCTTCATCGCGCCTTTTCGGTCCATCTGATCGACAGCGCCGGGCGTCATCTACTTCAACGTCGTGCTGCCGGTAAAATGCTTTGGCCAGGTTTCTGGTCGAATGCCTGCTGCAGCCATCCGGCACCCGGCGAAACGGTTACGGATGCCGCATCTCGTCGTCTGCGCGAAGAACTGGGCATTTCTGCCTCGTGCCGGTTTCTGTACAGTTTTGAATATCATGCTCGCTATGGTTCGATCGGTGCGGAGCACGAGTTTTGTCATGTACTGGTTGCTCAGTCTGACGCGGCGGTCATCCCGGATGCAGAAGAAATCAGTGAGATCAAATGGTGGACTCGCGCTGAAATCTCCGCCCGGCTTTCAGAATCCCCAGCGCAATTCACACCCTGGTTCCAAATGGAGTGGCTTCATCTTCTGTCAAAGCACCCTTCGTTCGATACACCTACAGTGCAGGAATGATGAGGGCAAGCTCAACGACCCGACACGCCAGAAAATGACGCCCAAGTCACGTTTTCCCGCATTCTCCCGTCTCCACGGCAATTTATGTAGTGATCAAAAATAATCACTACATAAGCGTTGACGTAACCATTTTGTCCTTGCATTATCGAGACGTCTCCCGGATCGGGAGCGTTGGCAACAAGCGTTTTGAACAAGCTCGTCTGACCGCCGAGCTGTTTTTTCCGGATGTGCACTGCCCACAAGGCAGATTGATGAAGCTGACCGGCCCTAAGGGCTCGGTACAAGGCGCTCAAATGCGGCTTGTCTTCGTTATGAATGCATTGCGTAGCAGTTCATCAGCAAGACTACATGCATCAGGTTCAAGACCCTGCCCGTATTCGGCAGACCGTCGCTGACGCCCGGTTTTCGCAACCGGAGACAACTTACGAAGTATTAACGAACCAACTGATAGATCGCCAACTGGTCAAGGGGCTTACACATGAATCTGAACAACCAACCAACTATCGATGAATTGGCTGAGATGTTCGCAGCGCAGAAAGACACACTCGACGACCATATCCTGTGGATTGGCAAATCGGGCGAAGTGCAAATTGACTGCCTGGCGCCCCACACCGAAGAAGCCGAGTTCGACCGCAATAACCGTGAACTGGCGGCGCGCCTGAAGATGTACCGCCGTGGCCAGGGTTATGTCGGCAAGAAAGCAGCCGCCGATCGCAACTTTATCGAACAGGTTTTCCACACACTTAATACCGAATGGCAGAATCTCAAGGGCCAATCGCAAGTTAAAGTGATTGATAGATACTGCTGATAACACCGCATTAAACATTTAAGCCCGCTTGTTGATTCGAGCGGGCTTTTTAATTTCGGCTCTACAACACTGCGGGAAATCGTCCCTTCTTCGCTTCGTCGCAAAAGATATCAAACAACACCTGCGCTGCCGCCGAGAGTTCATGGCCGGGTTTGGTCAGCACCCCAATCGGTCGTTCAATGACAGGATCGGTCAAGGTGATGCAATGAGCCCCCGCCTCCTCCATCTGCCGCGCGCACAATGCGGGGACGGCGCTGACACCCAACCCCGTCGCTACCATCTTGCCTACAGTCGCCAGTTGATGGCTTTCCAGCGCCACCGGCAACTTCATCTGCCGCGCCCCCAGATGCTCCTCCAGCATCACCCGCACCGTCGAAGGTCGCTGCAACGTGATGAACGGCTGCTCCAGCAAGGTTTTCCAGTCGATTTCATCAAGCTCGACCAACGGCGAATCCCCCGGCACCACGGCAATGAAGCGATCCAGGTACAACGGCGTGAACGCCAGCGACGAACCGTCTGAAGGCTCGAACGCCACGCCCAGCTCCACCTGGCGGTCGCGCACCATTTCCAGCACCTGCTCGTTGATCAAGTCGTGCACGGTGACATTCACCTGAGGGTAACGTGCGCGGAATATCTTCAGGATCGGCGGTAGCAAGTTGCCCGCGAACGATGGCATCGCCGCCACCGTGACCCGCCCGCGTTGCAGGGTAAAGCGCTGGCGCAGTTCGTCCTCGGTGTTGTCCCAGTCGGCAATCAAGCGGCGCGCCAAAGGCAGCAGGGATTCCCCCTCGGGTGTCAACGCGACGTTGCGCGTATTACGGCTGAACAGACGCCCGCCCAGGCCTTCTTCCAGGCCCTTGATGGTCAAGCTCAGTGCCGACTGGGAAAGGTGCAGGCGTTCGCAGGCGGCGGCGAAACTCAGGCTCTGGGCCACGGCGAGAAACGCGCGCATCTGTTTAACTGTCATGACGCTACTCCAAATGGCCAGGCGACTATGCTGTTTTTTAAATCAATCAACCTTAAAAAACAACTTAACAAATCAATCCGTCGGAGCAACACTCGGTTCATTGGCTGGCCCACAAACAATAAAAGAGGTGCATATGGCAGGTTTCGATAAACGCGTGGCGTCCTACGAGGAAGCACTGGCGGGCCTGGAAGACGGCATGACCGTACTCTCCGGCGGTTTTGGCCTGTGCGGCATTCCGGAAAACCTCATTGCCGAGATCAAGCGCAAAGGCACCCGCGACCTCACCGTGGTATCCAACAACTGCGGCGTCGACGGCTTCGGCCTGGGCGTGCTGCTGGAGCAGAAGCAGATCAGCAAGGTGATCGCTTCCTACGTGGGTGAAAACGCCCTGTTCGAGAAGCAGTTGCTCAGCGGCGAAATCGAAGTGGTGCTGACCCCCCAGGGCACACTGGCCGAAAAAATGCGCGCAGGCGGTGCCGGCATCCCGGCCTTCTTCACCGCCACCGGCGTCGGCACTCCGGTGGCCGAAGGCAAGGAAACCCGTGAATTCAATGGTCGTCCGTACCTGATGGAAGAATCCATCACCGGCGACTTCGCCATCGTCAAAGGCTGGAAAGCCGACCACTTCGGCAACGTCATCTACCGCCACACCGCCCAGAACTTCAACCCGCTGGCTGCCACCGCCGGCAAAATCACCGTGGTCGAAGTCGAAGAAATCGTCGAACCGGGCGAGCTGGACCCGGCGCAGATCCACACCCCTGGCATCTACGTCGACCGGATCATCTGCGGCACGTTCGAGAAGCGCATCGAACAGCGCACCGTACGCAAATAATCCGCCCCCAGCCCGAACAATAAGGACACATAAAATGGCTCTCACCCGCGAACAAATGGCTCAACGCGTCGCCCGCGAAATGCAGGACGGTTTCTACGTCAACCTGGGCATCGGCATTCCGACCCTGGTGGCCAACTACATTCCGGAAGGCATGGAAGTGATGCTGCAATCGGAAAACGGCCTGCTCGGCATGGGCCCGTTTCCGACCGAAGACACCATCGACGCCGACATGATCAACGCCGGCAAGCAGACCGTGACCGCGCGTATCGGCGCGTCGATCTTCTCGTCCGCCGAGTCCTTCGCGATGATCCGCGGCGGCCACGTCGACCTCACTGTACTCGGCGCATTTGAAGTCGACGTACAAGGCAACATCGCCTCGTGGATGATCCCCGGCAAGCTGGTCAAGGGCATGGGCGGCGCCATGGACCTGGTGGCCGGTGCAGAAAACATCATCGTGATCATGACCCATGCCTCCAAGGACGGTGAGTCCAAGTTGCTCAGCCAATGCAGCCTGCCGCTGACCGGCGCCAACTGCATCAAGCGTGTACTGACGGACCTGGCGTACCTGGAAATCGAAAATGGCGCTTTTGTCCTCAAGGAACGCGCACCTGGCGTCAGCGTTGAAGAGATTGTACGCAAGACCGCCGGTAAACTGATCGTCCCGGACCACGTTCCAGAAATGCACTTCCAGTGAGGACAGATTCCATGCAAGACGTCGTGATTGTTGCTGCCACCCGTACCGCCGTGGGCAGCTTCCAGGGTTCGCTGGCGAACATTCCGGCACCGGAACTGGGCGCCGCCGTGATCCGTCGCCTGCTGGAGCAGACCGGCCTGGACCCGGCCGAAGTGGATGAAGTGATCCTCGGCCAGGTCCTCACCGCAGGCTCAGGCCAGAACCCGGCGCGCCAGGCGTCGATCCTGGCCGGCCTGCCCCACGCGGTGCCCAGCCTGACCTTGAACAAGGTTTGCGGCTCGGGCCTCAAGGCCCTGCACCTGGGCGCCCAGGCCATCCGTTGCGGTGACGCCGACGTGATCATCGCCGGCGGCATGGAGAACATGAGCCTGGCTCCGTACGTACTGCCCGCCGCGCGCACCGGTTTGCGCATGGGCCATGCCAAAATGATCGACAGCATGATCACCGATGGCCTGTGGGACGCGTTCAACGACTACCACATGGGCATCACCGCCGAGAACCTGGTGGACAAGTACGGCATCAGCCGCGAAGCCCAGGACGCGTTCGCCGCCGCATCCCAGCAAAAAGCCGCCGCTGCTATTGAAGCGGGCCGCTTTGTCGATGAGATCACACCGATCCTGATCCCCCAGCGCAAAGGCGACCCGGTGGCCTTCGCCGTCGATGAACAACCCCGCGCCGGCACCACCGCCGAATCCCTGGGCAAGCTGAAACCGGCGTTCAAGAAAGACGGCAGCGTCACCGCCGGCAACGCCTCCAGTCTCAACGACGGCGCCGCCGCGGTGCTGCTGATGAACGCCGACAAGGCCAAGGCCCTCGGCCTGCCAGTGCTGGCGCGCATTGCCAGCTACGCCAACGCCGGCGTCGACCCGGCGATCATGGGCATCGGCCCGGTGTCGGCCACCCGCCGCTGCCTGGACAAAGCCGGTTGGAGCCTGGGCGACCTGGACCTGATCGAAGCCAACGAAGCCTTCGCCGCGCAATCCCTGGCGGTGGGCAAAGAGCTGGAATGGGACGCCGACAAGGTCAACGTCAACGGCGGCGCCATCGCCATCGGCCACCCGATTGGCGCCTCGGGCTGCCGCGTGCTGGTGACGCTGCTGCATGAAATGATCAAGCGTGATGCCAAGAAAGGCCTGGCGACGCTGTGCATCGGTGGCGGCCAGGGGGTAGCCCTGGCGCTCGAACGCAACTGATTCAAAGAGCAACATGGAAAGGGCCTGGTTCCACGAAAACCAGGCCTTTTCTTTACCCTTCAACCTCGCGTCTGCGGCACCGCTTTAATCGCCGTCAAATTCCCCCATACCTCCCAAGGAACCGCAATGCGCCATCTGGACGGCAAGCCAAAATCCTATCTCCTGTTCCTGCTGGCAGCCCTGGCCGTGGCAGGCTGCTCACCTCAACGCTGATCAGCGCTTCAGGCAGCGCTGATAACGCTCGTCGACCCGCTGGGCAAACCACGCCGTGGTCAGGTTACGGGTGATCTTGGGGCTCTTGAGCACGATGCCCGGCAGGATGGCCCGTGGCATCGGCTTGCCGGCGGCCTTGTCCGCCAGGGCAAATACGCGCTTGTAGAGGGTGGTGTCCTCGAAATCCAGTTGCTCGCCCTGCTCCAGCTGGCTGCGGATGCTGGGGTTGCGCATGTCCAGCCTGGCCCCCAATGAACGCACCGCCAGCTCGGTGGTGCCGGGCAGCAGCGAGTCGTAGCGAATCAGATCTCCGTCCAGGGCCAGCTCGGTGCCCGAAGCACGGCTGACGGCAGCCTGGAACGCGGCATTACGGCTGGCGTACCACCCGGCATTGAAATCGGCAAAGCGATACAGCGGCCGATCGTAGCTCACCGGGTAACCCAGCAAGTGCGCGATGCCGAAGTACATGCCGCCACGACGGGTGAAGACTTCGCGACGAATTGTGCCATCCACCGTGTAGGGATAACCCCGCGCCTGCTTCTGCGCAAAGTCGATACTCACCTGCATCGGGCCTGCGGTATGCACCGGGTTGAAACCACCAAACAACGTGTTGCCCAGGGGCACCATGCTGATGAAGTCATCGAAGATGCCACTCAGGTCCTTCTCCGTGCGCGCAGCATTGAGGCGGTCGGCGTAGGTCTTGCCGCTGGGCGAACGCAGTTGCAGGGCGCTGCGCACGACAAACGCCGGCACATGGACTTTGCCGGCACGCCGCAGGATTTCGTCCTGGGCGATCTTGCCCATGTCTGGCACCGGTGGGTCGACCTGATAGGTCGACTCCTGCTCGGTCACCGCCAGCACGGCGCAGATGTTTTCCGTGCTGGGGTAGATGTTCTGGGTGTCAAAGGCCGTGTAGATGTCCTGGGCCCAGCCCTCGCGGTCAGCCACCTTGGCCGGCAGCAGGCGCACGATCTGCGCTTTCACCTCGGCCTCGCTGCGCTGCGGCTGTTGCGGGTTGCGCGTGGTGGAGCAACCGGCCAGTACCAGCAAAGTGGCAAGGCACAGGATCAGGCGGCTTGAATACATGGGGCTTCCTTGGGCGACGATGGGCCGGGCATTGTTGATGTGGGAGGGCGCAAGCCCCCTCCCACATTTTACCTGTTGTGGTTCTAGATCCCCGCCAACGCCAGGTCCATCGCGAAGTAGGTGAAGATCAAGTCCGCACCCGCGCGCTTGATCGAGCCCAAGGTTTCACGCACCACACGGTCCTCATCAATCGCCCCGGCCTTGGCGCCGAACTTGATCATCGCGTACTCGCCGCTGACCTGGTACGCCGCCACCGGCAGGCGCGAGGCTTCGCGGATGTCGCGGATGATGTCGAGGTAGGCACCGGCCGGCTTGACCATCAGCGCATCCGCGCCTTCCTGTTCATCCAGCAGCGATTCGCGTACGGCTTCGCGGCGGTTCATCGGGTTCATCTGGTAGCTCTTGCGGTCGCCCTTGAGCGCGCTGCCGCCAGCTTCGCGGAACGGTCCGTAGAGGGCCGAGGCGAATTTGGTCGAGTAGGCCATGATCGGGATATGGGTGAAGCCCGCATCATCCAGGGCGCGGCGGATCGCCTGGACCTGGCCGTCCATCGCCGCCGAAGGGGCAATGACATCGGCACCGGCACGCGCGGCGGCCACGGCCTGCTTGCCGAGGTTGACCAGCGTCGCGTCGTTGTCGACATGGGCGCCGTGCATCACACCGCAGTGGCCATGGTCGGTGTATTCGCAGAAGCAGGTGTCGGACATCACGATCATTTCCGGCACAGCGTCCTTGATGATCGACGACATGCGCGAGACCAGGCCGCGTTCCTTCCAGGTGTCGCTGCCGCTGGCATCCAGGTGGTGGGACACGCCGAAGGTCATCACCGACTTGATGCCGGCACGGGCATAGCGCTCGATCTCGCCGGCCAGTTTCTTCTCAGGGATGCGCTGCACGCCCGGCATGCTGGTGATTGGCACGAAGTCGTCGATTTCTTCTTCGACGAAGATCGGCAGCACCAGGTCGTTGAGGGTGAATTCGCTTTCCTGGAACAGGCCACGCAGCTCCGGGGAGCGGCGCAGGCGGCGTGGGCGGGCTTGGGGGAACTGGCTGGTCATGGTGGTCCTATTGCAAGGCAGAAAATCTTTGGGGCGAAAGCTTATGCCCCCAGGCCCCGGCAGCACAAACGCCGAGGGGCCAATAGTGTATTGCGGCGGCGGTAATAATTTATTGATCTAGAGCTGTACACGTCCGTCGATGCACACCGACACGGCGCCACCCATCCATATTTCAGTGCCCTGGCGCTCAACGTGGATCCGCCCTGCCCGGCCAATTGCCGTGCCCTGGCTGACCACATAGCGCTCGGGGGCCAGGCCCTCGCCGAGCAACCATTGCGCAAGCCCCGCATTCAAGCTGCCGGTGGCCGGGTCTTCCTGCGCGCCATCGCCTGCGATAAAGGCACGCACCTCAAATTGCGTGTCCACATCGTCGCGCCCGCCGTCACAGGGGGCGATCACGCCCACGGCCAGCCCCAGCAGTTGCGAATAGTCCGGCTGCAACGCCAGGACCTGGTCACGGTCTGCCAGCATTACCGCGAGCCAGCCAGCGCCATTGTCCACCCACTGGCTGCGCACGATGGCCCCGGGCTCCAGGCCCAAGCCCAGGCGCACGCGCTCCAGCAACGGCGCGTCCACGGCACCGGCGCGCAATAACGGCGGCGCGATAAATGCCAGTTCATCGCCTTGGCGACGGATACGCACCAGGCCGATTTCGCACTCCTGGATTATCTCCTCGCCCTTGGGAATACCACCTGCCTGCAGCCAGGCATAACAACTGCCGAGCGTCGGGTGTCCAGCAAAAGGCAGCTCCTTCAAGGTGGTGAAAATTCGCACCCGGTAGTCAGCCCGAGGATCACGCGGGGTCAGTAAAAACGTGGTTTCACTGAGGTTGGTCCAATTGGCGAAGTCCGCCATCTGTTGGTCGCTCAGGCTGTCGGCGCCAAACACCACCGCCAGCGGGTTGCCTTTGAGCGCCACGCGGCTGAACACGTCCAGCTGTTTGAAATCGAAAGTCGGCATGCTTCAACTCGGAATATTAAGGCCACGGATCACCGCCGGCCGTGCGACGAAACCGTCCAGAGCGCGCAGTACATTGGGAAAGTCGGCAATGCCTACAAGGTCACCGGATTCGTAGAAGCCGATCAGGTTGCGGATCCACGGAAAGGTGGCGATGTCGGCGATGCTGTACTCGTCGCCCATGATCCACGTACGGCCCAGCAGGCGTTTTTCCAGCACGTCCAGCAGGCGCCGGGATTCGGCGGCGTAACGGTCGCGCGGGCGTTTGTCTTCGTAGGCCTTGCCGGCAAATTTGTTGAAGAAGCCCAACTGGCCGAACATCGGGCCGATACCGCCCATCTGGAACATCAGCCATTGAATGGTTTCATAACGTGTCGCCGGGTCCTCGGAGAGCAACTGGCTGGTTTTTTCCGCCAGGTAGATCAGGATCGCGCCGGACTCGAACAACGCCAGCGGCTGGCCGCTGGGGCCATTGGGGTCGATGATCGCGGGGATCTTGTTGTTGGGGTTCAGCGACAGGAACTCGGGAGAGAGTTGGTCCTGGGTCTCGAAGCTGACCTTGTGCGCTTCATAGGGCAGGCCGAGCTCTTCGAGCATGATCGACACTTTTACCCCGTTGGGGGTCGGCAGCGAATACAGTTGCAGGCGCTCTGGATGCTGGGCAGGCCATTTGCTGTTGATCGGGAAAGCAGCGAGTGGGTTCATCGGGAAGCCCTGTGTGTGTGTGTGTGCTGAAAGCCCCCATGATAGTCATCCGGCGAGCGTCCTGCATGGGTCATCAATACGCAACAACCGCCAGCTATTATGCCGTGAGGGCGAACCAATACGCCCTCGTGCACTCTTAAATGAGCTCAAGCGGTGAATGGAGGCACCTCGCTATCTCGACAGGGAACACCGCAGGCGCCCCCGGCGTCATAGTGGCCAGGCGTGTCTGCCTTAACGTGACGCATGAAGACTCGAACTTACAATGACGATCAAGCCTCTGCGCCTTGTGCAACGACTGAAACGCTATTCATACATCCTGTTGCCGCTCTTGTTGGTTGGCGGCGCTATCGATCTGAGCCTGGAGTCACGGATCAGCAACGCCGACCAGGTTGACGGCGTGCAAACCCTGGTGTTCCTGCGCCACGGTGAAAAACCCGCCGGTGGCCTGGGCCAGCTCAATTGCCAGGGTCTCAACCGGGCGATGAACCTGGCCACGGTTTTGCCAGAGAAGTTCGGCAAGGCCAATTTCGTGTTCGCCGCCAACCCGACACGCAACGTGGAGGAAGGCGAACTGGACAATTCCTACAGCTATATTCGCCCGCTGATGACCATCAGCCCCAGCGCGATCAAGCTCGGCCTGCCGGTGAACATCAAGTTTTCCGCGAATGACACCAGTGCCCTCGCCGACGAGCTGGTGGAAGACAAGTACCACAACTCCATCATCTACACCGCCTGGTCCCACGGCTATCTGCCGGAGCTGATCAACAAGGTGGCGAGCGAAGCGTCCGGCGAAAAACACACCATCACCGACGACTGGTCCGGCAGCGACTACGACACGCTGTATGTGCTGACGCTGACCTGGCACAACGGCAAGGCCTCGTTGCTGAGCCGCAACTATAAACAGGGCCTGAACAACGGCGAAGAAACCTGCCCTGAACCTACCCAGGTGAGCGCCGAGAGCTGAGGGCGTATGATGCGCCGCTATTGACTCACCTGCGGATCATCACCATGCCCAACCTCGCCTCCACCCAGCCCAACCGGGGCTGGTCGTTCTGGTGGAAACCAGCGCTGTTCCTGCTGATCGCCTGCGTCGGCCTCTACTACGTGAAGTGGTCGCCTTACTACCTCAAGGCCTTCGTCGCCGCCGATAACCACAGCATTGGCGCCTCGATTCTCAACGACCAGCAAAGCTCGCCCCTGGCAGCCGCGCTGGCGTACGCCCAGGTGTACTTCCTGGCGATCTGGAAAGCTGCTGTGCTGGCGGTGATCCTGGGCTCCCTCCTGCAAGTGCTGATCCCCCGCGACTGGCTGCTGCGCCTGTTCGGCCGCGCCGGGCTGGGGTCGACCCTGCGGGGCGGGCTGTTCGCCCTGCCGGGGATGATGTGCAGTTGCTGCGCGGCACCGGTCGCGGCGGGCATGCGTCGGCAGCAGGTCTCGGTGGGCGCGGCACTCGCGTTCTGGATCGCCAACCCCGTGCTGAACCCGGCGACCCTGGTGTTCATGGGCTTCGTGCTGGGTTGGGGCTTCACCGCATTGCGGCTGGTGGCGGGCATTGTGCTGGTGGTGGGCGTGTCCCTGATCGCTCAACGTATCGCCCGCCCGGACCAGGTGCCGGAAGCGGCTCTGGGCGCGGTGGCCGAGGTCAGTGTGGTTGAGTCCCAGCCGTTCCTGGGCCGTTGGCTGCGGACCCTGTGGCAGTTGTTCTGGAGCACGATCCCGGTGTACATCCTGGCCGTGCTGATCCTGGGCGCCGCGCGGGTGTGGCTGTTCCCCCATGTCGACGGCGCCATGGCCAACAGCCTGGCATGGCTGGTGCCTCTGGCGATTGTCGGCACGTTGTTCGTGATTCCCACCGCTGCCGAAATCCCCATCGTACAAACCATGATGACCCTGGGCATGGGCACCGGCCCGGCCGTGGCCTTGCTGATGACCCTGCCGAGTGTGAGCCTGCCGTCACTGCTGATGCTGCGCAAGGACTTCGATGCGCGGGTGCTGGTGACGGTGGCCGGCTTGACGATGTTGGTGGGGGTACTGTGTGGGTTGATCGGCGCGGCTATCCTCTGATCAGGGCGCGCTCGCGCAAATACTCCACCACGGCGCCCTGCTCCCCTGCGAACTCGATCCGTGCGCCTTTGCTTTCACGCTGAAAGGCGTACATCGGGTCGTAATACTCACGCAGAAGCCCTTCGATCCAGGCGCGATGCAGGTCCACATCACCGCTGCGCGCCTGCTCCGCCAGGGCCGCCTGCAAGATCGCCTGCAACCGCTGGAAGCGTTCGCCGCCCAGGCGTTTATGGATATTGCCCAGGCTCTGGGTCAGGCGCTCGGCAAACAGCGCCTGGCCGGTGTCGCCAAACACCTCGATAAATTCGGCGCACAGGTCCACCACATAGTCGCGCAGGATGCGCTCGACCCGCCCTTCTACGCTGTCCTGCAGCCACACCATCGGGAACGTCTGCATGCCCTTGTGCAACGCCAGCGGCAGCGCGCAACTGCCGATCATGCGACTCTCATCCTCGACCACGAACTGCTCGATACCCGCGGCACGCTTTTTCAGCAGGTCCACGGCCAGGCGGTTTTCGAAGTCGATGTTGGACGGCTGCGCCGTGGCGCGTTTGCCGAAGCTGGAGCCGCGATGGTTGGCATGACCTTCCAGGTCCAGGGCATTGCGCAACTGGCCGAGCACCTCGGTCTTGCCGGTGCCAGTCATACCGCCCAGCAGCACGAAGTCACACTGCGTGGCGGCGTGCTCGACGGTCTCCAGCAAAAAGGTGCGCATGGCCTTGTAGCCGCCACCGACACGGGGATACGCGATGCCGGCTTCGGTCTTGAGCCATTGCTGCACGATCTGCGAACGCAGCCCGCCACGGAAACAGTACAGGTAACCCTCGGGGTTGGCCTGGGCGAACCGCGCCCACTGCTCGATACGCTCGGCCTTGATAGCGCCGGACACCAGCTCATGCCCGAGCACGATGGCGGCCTGCTGGCCCTGCTGCTTGTAGCAGGTGCCGACGCGCTGGCGTTCGTCGTCGGTCATCAGCGGCAGGTTGATCACCCCCGGGAACGCGCCCTTGGTGAACTCGATCGGCGCGCGGGTATCCATCATTGGCCGATCATTGAGGAAAATATCGCGGTAGTCGGTGATATCGGTTGCCATCAAATCACCTCAACCGCGTGGGTCTGTCGCTCGAGCAGCTCGCCGATAGGTTCCAGGACCAGGCCCAGTTCAGCCGCCATGCGGTGGAATTCGGCGTCGCCCTCGGGCGCGACGGCGATCAACAGGCCGCCGCTGGTCTGCGGGTCGCACAGCACGCGCTTGTGCAGTTCCTGCAGGCGTCCGAGCTTGCTCGAATAGCTGTCGAAGTTGCGCAAGGTGCCGCCGGGCATGCACCCCTGGTCCAGGTAGTCCTCGATCCCGGCCAGGCGTGGGACCTTGTTGTACTCGATGCGCGCCGTCAGGCCGCTGCCGTCAGCCATTTCCACCAGGTGGCCCAACAAGCCGAAACCGGTGACATCGGTCATTGCGGTCACCCCCGCCAACTTGCCGAAACGGCTGCCGGGCTTGTTCAGGGTGCACATCCAGTCCCGGGCCAGGCCGATATCCGCCTCGCGCAATTTGCCCTTCTTCTCGGCGGTGGTGAGGATGCCGATGCCGATGGGCTTGGTGAGATACAACCGGCAACCGGCGGTGGCTGTGTCGTTGCGCTTCATATGGCGCTTTTGCACGATGCCGGTCACGGCCAGGCCGAAGATCGGCTCCGGGGCGTCGATGGAATGCCCGCCCGCCAGAGGAATCCCGGCTGCGTCGCACACCGAGCGGCCGCCACGAATCACTTCGCGGGCAATCTCCGGCGCCAGTACGTTCACCGGCCAGCCCAGAATGGCGATGGCCATCAGCGGATCGCCACCCATGGCATAGATATCACTGATGGCATTGGTGGCAGCAATCCGGCCGAAATCGAAGGGATCATCGACAATCGGCATGAAAAAATCGGTGGTGGAGACCACGCCGCGCTCGTCGTCGATGGCGTACACCGCCGCATCGTCACGCGAAGCGTTGCCCACCCACAGCTTGGGGTCGAGGTTCTGTGCGCCGCTGCCGGCAAGGATCACTTCCAGCACCTGGGGCGATATCTTGCAGCCACACCCCGCGCCGTGGCTGTACTGAGTAAGACGAATCGGCTCGTTCATGTAGGACCTCACGCTATCAAGTGCGCGAATTCTAACAGACAGCAAAAAGCCGGCTGGGCTCATCTGAGCGCAGCCGGCCGTTTGGTTTCAGCGGTTACCGGCGTGCAGCGAGCAAACGCTGGTGGCGGTTACGCCGGGCAATGTTCAAGCATTCGATGGCCGCCGAGAACGCCATGGCCGCATACACGTAGCCTTTCGGTACATGGGCGCCGAAGCCTTCGGCGATCAGGGTCATGCCAATCATGATCAGGAAGCCCAGGGCCAGCATCACCACGGTCGGGTTGTCGTTGATGAACTTGGCCAGCGGTTCGGCCGCCACCAGCATCACGATCACCGAGGTCACCACGGCAATGATCATGATCGGCAAGTGCTCGGTCATGCCCACGGCGGTGATGATGCTGTCGATGGAGAACACCAGGTCGAGCAACAGGATCTGCCCGATGGCCGCGGCAAAACCGATAGCCACAACGTTGCCAGCATTGGTTTCCTTCTCTTCGGGCTCCGGGTCCATGCTGTGATGGATTTCGGTGGTGGCCTTCCACACCAGGAACAGGCCACCGGCGATCAGGATCATGTCCTTCCACGAGAACGCCTGGCCGAACACTTCGAACACCGGCGCCGTCAGCTGCACGATGAACGCGATGGTGCTGAGCAGGCCCAACCGCAACACCAACGCCATGCTGATACCGATGCGTCGCGCCTTGGCTCGATGCTTCTCCGGCAACTTGTTGGTGAGGATCGAGATGAAGATCAGGTTATCGATGCCCAGCACGATCTCCATCACAATCAGGGTTGCCAGGGCAATCCAGGCGGTGGGGCTGGCGGCCAGTTGTAAAAGGTAATCCATAGGTCAGTCCTGACGTTGAGCGGAAATTAGGCTTCTTTACTGTTCGATTCGGTTTCGTTCTCTTCCTGATCATCCTTTTTCTGCGGGTTGATCAGGCCGTTGGTCGCTTCACTCAATGCCTGTTCGGCAGCCTTGTGGGTGTCATCGATGGCTTGCTTGGCCGATTCGGTGGCCTTGCCCAGTACCTGCTGCGCGCTTTTTTCGACCTGATCGCAACCGCTGATCACTACCAATGAAAGCGCAAGCAAGGATGCCGCGCCCAGGGAATTGAGTTTCATGATGTCTTCCTCGTTAGAACCCTTGGGTCCAAATAGTGGCCCCGCGATAGCGACGCATTCTATGCAGGCAAACAGTTCAGGAAAATTCGTATTTTTCTCGCGTATACTTCGTTTTTTACGAAGTGAAGGCTGCCATGCTCAATTACCGACAACTGCACTACTTCTGGGTGGTGGCCAAGACCGGCAGCATCGTGCGTGCGTGCGAGCAGTTGAACCTCACGCCCCAGACCATCAGCGGGCAGATCAGCCTGCTCGAGCAAACCTTCGGTATCGCGCTGTTTCAGCGCGTCGGCCGCCAGCTGGAACTGACCGAAGCCGGGCGCCAGGCCCTGCCCTATGCCGAGCAGATGTTCCAGACCGGTAATGAACTTGAGGCCATGCTGCGCGCGCAGCCCGACGAACAGCAGATCCTGTTCCGCGTCGGCGTGGCGGACGTGGTGCCCAAGTCTATCGTCTACCGGCTGATCGCACCGACCATGGAGTTGAGCGAGCCGATCCGCATCACCTGCCGTGAGGACAAACTCGAACGCCTGCTCGCCGACCTGGCGATCCAGCGCCTTGACCTGGTGATTTCCGACAGCCCCATGCCCACGCACCTGGACATCAAAGGCTACAGCCAGAAGTTGGGCGAATGCGGCATCAGTTTTTTCGCCACCCAGGCGTTGGCTGACGAACACCGAGGGGATTTCCCACAGTGCCTGCACGGCGCGCCGCTGTTGATTCCGGGCGCGGAAACCGTGGTACGCAGCCGTTTGCAGCGCTGGTTTGCCGAACAACAGATTCAACCGAAGATCATCGGCGAGTTCGACGACAGCGCCTTGATGCAGGCATTCGGCCAATCCGGCAGCGGGATCTTTATCGCCCCCAGCGTGATTGCCGACGAGGTGGTGCGCCAGTACGGCGTGGCGCTGATTGGCCAGACCGTGGCCGTGACCGAGTCGTTCTACGCGATCTCGGTGGAGCGCAAGGTCAAGCACCCCGGCATCGTGGCGATTACCGAAGGCGCCCGGCGGGAGCTGTTCACCACCCTGCCCTGACGGCTCAGGCGCCGGAGGCGAGCGGTTGCCTGGCGGTCATCAGCCACAACGCCAGCAGGATCGACACCAGGATAAACCCGGACGCCGCAAAGCCCAGGCTGCCCAGGCCGAGGGTGTCGATCACGTGCCCGCCAACCATGGCGCCCAGGCCGATGCCCAGGTTGGCCCCGGCGATGTTCAGCGACGCGGCAAACGCCGGCGCATGGGGCGCAGCCTTCATCAGGCGCACATGGCTGACCAGGAACATCGCCGCCTGGGTCACGCCCCACACGGCCATCGCCGCCGCCAGGCCGATGGTCGAATGAATCGCCGGGACCAGCGCCACCATGCCTGCGATCATGAAGCCGCAAAACACCATGGAGGCGATCAACGGGTGACGATCCACCGCACGCCCGCCCAGCGAATTGCCAATCAGACCGACCGCACCGAAGCCCATCAGGCACCAGCCCACCAGCGTACCGTCGAACCCGGCCAGGCGCTCGAGGATGTCCGCCAGGTAGGTGTAGGCGGTGAACATGCCGCTGAACACCAGGATCGACAGCAGGATATGCCCCTGCATCAGCGGGTTGCGCAGGATCTTGAACTGCGAGCGCAACGTCACTTCATCGTTCTTCGGTTGGGTCACCGGCAGGTAGATAAACAGCAGCAAAGCCTTGGCCAACGCGATCACCGCGAGGATGGCAAACGCGCTGCGCCAGCCGAACATATCCGAAATCAGCGTGCCCACCGGAATGCCGAACACCGTGGCACAGACAATACCGAAGCCGATTTTTTCAATCGCTCGGCCAGCGAACTCAGGGCCGACGATGTCCACGGCGGTTTCACTGGCCAGGGCCCAGAACACTGGCAAACCCAGCGCCGGGATCAACCGTGCCAGCGCCATCACCCAGATATTCGGTGCCAGGGCCGCCACGGTATTGGCCACACCGAACAGGATCAGGATGCTGATAAACAGGCGCTTGCGTGGGAAACGTGCGCAGTACGCCGTCAGAAACGGACCAAACGCCGCCACGGTAAATGCGAACAAGGTCACCAGCAGCCCGGCCTGGGACACAGTGACGTTCAAGTCGCGGGCGATGGACGGCAACAGGCCGACGATCACGAACTCTGTGGTCAGCACGGTAAAGCCGGCGGCCGACAGCAGCAGGATGGGAAACAACATGAAAACTCCAGAAACGACGACATCAACGACAGCCCGAAGGGCCCGCTGACAGAGAGGAAAGATGAGAGGACAGAATCTTAACAGAGTATGTCCGGATTTGGCCAAGGCCTGGGCAAGCGGTTGACGCAATGCCGCACCGCCATGGACTTTTCCCACAGCATGCTAGACTTCGCGATCCGCGTCCTACAGCCCTTTCCGAGTAAGTAGCTGCGCCCTAAAAAAAACCAGAGACAAGTGTTTATGACTGCTGCCCCCTCTCTCCTGCAACGACTGGCCCGCGTCAGCCTGGTCACGCAAATCGTCATCGGCCTGATCGCCGGCATCCTGTTGGCCTTGCTGTTGCCCGAGGCGGCCAAGGCAACCGGGTTCATCGGCAAGGTATTCGTCGCGGCACTCAAGGCCGTCGCACCGATCCTGGTGTTTGTGCTGGTGATGGCATCCATCGCCAACCATAAACATGGCCAGGAAACCCATATCAAGCCGATTCTGTTCCTGTACCTGCTGGGCACCTTTGCCGCCGCGGTGGTGGCGGTAGTTGCGAGCATGTGGTTCCCCTCTTCGCTGGTGCTGGCGACCCATGACGCAGCGGTGACCGCGCCCGGCGGCATCGGCGAAGTGTTGCAGAGCCTCTTGCTGAGCGTGGTGGACAACCCGATCAGCGCGCTGATGAATGCCAACTTCATCGGCATCCTGGCGTGGGCCATCGGCATGGGCATTGCCATTCGCCACGCGGCGCCGACCACGCGGGCGGTGCTGGAAGACCTGTCCAACGGCGTGACCCTGATCGTGCGCGTGGTGATCCGCTTTGCGCCGCTGGGCATTTTCGGCCTGGTTGCCTCGACCCTGGCCACTTCCGGCTTCGGCGCCCTGCTCGGCTACGCCCACCTGCTGGTGGTGCTGATCGGCTGCATGCTGTTCGTGGCGCTGGTGATCAACCCGGCCATCGTGTTCTGGAAACTGCGCCGCAACCCCTACCCGCTGGTGCTGATGTGCCTGCGCGAAAGCGGCATCACCGCATTCTTCACCCGCAGTTCGGCAGCGAATATCCCGGTGAACCTCGCATTGAGCAAACGCCTGGGCCTGCATGAAGACACCTACTCGGTGTCGATCCCGCTCGGTGCCACCATCAACATGGCCGGCGCGGCGATCACCATCACCGTGCTGACCCTGGCCGCCGTGCACACCCTGGGCATTGCCGTCGACCTGCCCACTGCGGTACTGCTCAGCGTGGTCGCGGCCATCTGTGCGTGCGGCGCTTCCGGCGTGGCCGGCGGTTCGTTGTTGCTGATTCCGCTGGCGTGCAGCCTGTTCGGCATTCCCAGTGAGATTGCGATGCAGGTGGTGGCCGTCGGTTTCATCATCGGTGTGTTGCAGGATTCGGCGGAAACCGCGCTCAATTCGTCCACCGATGTGCTGTTCACCGCCGCCGCTTGCCTGGGCAAGGAAGAACAGCCGGCTTAACAGTCGCGCAAAAAAAAACCGGGACGGTTCCTTTAGGAATCGTCCCGGTTTTTTTGTGCGTGCTTAGAAAGCGCCCATGTAATCGCGCTTGCCCACTTCCACGCCGTTATGGCGCAGCAGCGCGTAAGCGGTGGTGACGTGGAAGAAGAACTGCGGCAGGCCGTAGGTCAGCAGGTAGGACTGGCCGCTGAAGCGCTTCTCTTTCGGCGTGCCAGGGCGAGTGACGATCTCGATACCTTCCTTGCCGTCGATCTGCTCCGGGGTGATGGTGTCGACAAAGGCCAAAACCTTGGCGATCAGCGCTTGCAGGTCGGCGAAGGTCACTTCGCTGTCTTCGTACTTAGGCACTTCGATCTCGGCCAGGCGCGCGGAAACCCCCTTGGCGAAGTCGACGGCGATCTGCACCTGGCGCACCAGTTGGAACATGTCCGGGAACAGGCGCGCTTGCAGCAAGGCGTTCGGTTCGATGTTCTTGGCGCTGGCGTGGGCTTCGGCCTTGGTCAACACACCGCTCAGGGCGGTGAGCATTTGCTTGAAGACCGGGATGGAGGCGGCGTACAGGGAAATAGTCATGGCAGTCTCATGGTTATGGCACGGTTTGAACAAGCGGCGATTATAGACATGCCGGGCGCTTGTCTTTTAATTTTTCAGGATTAGGCTAAGGACCTCCACTGCATAGGGAACGCGCGATGACCGCCGAGCACGACACCGACACCCCTGAGCCGCGCCTGAACAGCACGGAAATCCGCATCCTGGGCTGCCTCATCGAAAAACAGGCGACCAACCCGGAAACCTACCCCCTGACCCTCAACGCCCTGGTCCTGGCCTGCAACCAGAAGACCAGTCGCGAGCCGGTCATGAACCTCAGCCAGGGCCAGGTCGGCCAGAGCCTGCGCGTGCTCGAAGGCCAGGGTTTCACCCGCCTGGTGATGGGTAGTCGCGCCGACCGCTGGGAACACCGCGTGGACAAGGCGCTGGAACTGGTGCCGGCCCAGGTGATCCTGACCGGGCTGCTGTTTCTACGCGGGCCGCAGACCGTCAATGAACTGCTGACGCGCAGCGGGCGCATGCACGACTTCGAAGACGCCGAGCAGGTCGTGCATCAGCTGGAACGCCTGATTGCGCGGGGACTGGCGTTGCTGGTGCCGCGCCAGGCCGGCCAGCGCGAAGATCGTTATACCCATGCATTGGGCGATCCGCAGGATATCGAGGCGATTATCGCGGCGCGAGGCAATCCGATGGAGCGCGGGGGTGTCGGTGGCGTGTCTGTCGAACGCATCGAAGAACTCGAAGCGCGGATTGCACTGTTGGAAGAACGGCTGGCCAAATTGGAACCGCTGTAACGCGGAAAAAATGTGGGAGGGGGCTTGCCCCCGATGACGGTGTGCCAGTCAATAATTTCATTGTTGAGCTACCGCTATCGGGGGCAAGCCCCCTCCCACATATGATATTCAGGGTTCTTCAGGTTCGGGCGAACGCCACGGCTTTGGCGAACTGCTCCGGCGTCGGTCGCACCCCGGTATAGAGCACAAACTGCTCAAGCGCCTGGATCGCAATCACTTCGAGCCCGGTAATCACGCGTTTACCCTTGGCACGTCCACGCACGATCAACGGCGTTTCAGCGGGGATCGCCACCACATCGAAGATCGTCTCGGCAACATCCACCGCTTCGGCATCGAAGGCCAACGCATCTGCCTCAGGCCCTCCCGCCATGCCGATGGGCGTCACGTTGATCAGCATCTGCGGGCGCAGTTCTCCCAACTCGGCCTGCCATTCGTACCCCAGGTTCTGCGCCAGCGCCCGGCCCGCAGTCTCGTTGCGCGCCACGATCACGCCCTTGGCGTAGCCACCATCGCGCAAGGCACTGGCCACGGCCTTGGCCATGCCGCCGCTGCCACGCAGGGCGAAGGTCGAGTCCTTTGGCACCGCGTGCTTCTTGAGTAACTGTTCGATGGCGATGTAGTCGGTGTTGTAGGCCTTGAGGTGCCCATCGGTGTTGACGATGGTGTTCAGGGAGTCGATGGCTTGAACCGAATCGTCGAGCTCGTCCACCAAGGCAATGGCGGCTTCCTTGAACGGCATGGAAACCCCGCAACCGCGTACCCCCAGCGCCCGGATACCACCGATCGCGCCGGGCAAATCCCGGCTGCTGAAGGCTTTATAGTAGAAGTTCAGGCCCAGCTGTTCGTACAGATGGTTATGAAAACGCAGGCCGAAATTCCCGGGGCGTGCCGATAGCGACATGCACAGTTGGGTGTCCTTGTTTGGGTGCATCTGCATGGGTAACTCCTTTGAGTAAGCAAATCGGTACAGACCTTACACAACCTTTACCTAGCGGCTGTGCTGTTTTTCAGAAATACGTTGTCTTAAAAGTATCCCCGCGACATTACTTGAGTCTATTGATTGCAGACCACAAGCGCTGGGGCTAACCGAGGAATGACCATGATTCGTACAATCCCCAAGATCGCCTTGCTGGTTGGCGCACTCGCGATGGCAGGCCAAGCCTCCGCCCACGGTGGTGGTTGGGGTGGCCCGGCTGTATTGGGTGCTTTAGTCGGCGCTGCAGTCGTGGGCTCCGTGGTTGCCAGCCAACCGCGTGAGGTCTATGTGCAGCAGCCGGTGTATGTGCAACCGCAGCCGGTATATGCCGCTCCGCCGCCGGTTTATTACGCACCGCCACCGCCGGTGTATGTGCAGCAACAGGTTTACTACCGCCCGGCGCCGGTCTATTACGGCCCACCGCGTGGCTATTACGGGCCACCACGCGGCTACTACGGCCCTCCCCACGGTTACTACGGTCGCGGCTGGTAACCGCATCGTCGGAAACAGGCCTCGCGTGATTGCGGGGCCTTTTTTTGCCTGGAAAGTCCGGATTCATGGCGTCAAGGTCGCTCTGAGGACAATGCCCTGCGCGCAATCGCACATCATCAACACCAATGTCTACTTGCCCGAACAGGCCTTGCGCTGTCATGTTTGTGTCACGAAACACTCCCACTATCGAGACTGTCCACCCATAACAACAAGGACGACTGATCATGCCCACGCAAAACCCGCACCGCGCCGCCGGCCTCTGTACGTCGAGCAAGGTCTACAGCGCCCTCACGGAACTCAAGCACCTGGAAGGCCACCGCAGCGCCAAGTTCCTCGCGTTGCTCGCGGAAAACCTGGTGCGCAAGGGGCTGCTCAGTGAGCAGGAAGTGGTGAACATGCTCGATCAGGTCGTGGACTGACGCCTCGCGTCGATGTCGACTATCGAGACGGGTGATTTTTCCTGCGCCAGCCCGCCCCGTAAAGTGACCCCCATAGCGATTGGAGGTCTTTATGCCCACTGTACAAATCATGTCCGTCATCGGCAGCGCCGTCCCCGCCCCGCTTCGCAAGTCGGGTCTTCTCGCCTGCTGGTACCTGGTACGCGATGGTGAAGCCATCAGCGGCCCACTGACATCCCTGTCGGATGCCGAAAAACAACTGCAACACGTATCGAACTTCAGGCTCCACGCCTGAGGTCAGGGCAATGGCAGTTTGACTCGCGGCTTGCTCTCCACAAACAACGCCCAGCTGGACATGAACAGCGCCGCCACCAGCGGCCCGATCACAAAACCATTGAGGCCAAACACCGACAGACCGCCCAGGGTCGAGATCAGGATCAGGTAGTCCGGCATCTTGGTGTCCTTGCCCACCAGGATCGGGCGCAGCACATTGTCCACCAAGCCGATCACAAACACGCCGAACAGCCCCAGCACCACGCCCTGCCAGATCGCACCGCTCAGCAGGAAGTAAACGGCCACCGGGCCCCACACAATCCCGGCGCCCACGGCCGGCAGCAACGACAGAAACGCCATCAGCACCGCCCAGAGCAACGCACTGGGAATGTCCAGGAACCAGAAAATCAGCCCGCCCAGCGCACCCTGGGTTACCGCCACCAGCACATTGCCCTTGACCGTGGCGCGCACCACCCGGTTGAACTTGAGCTGCAACCGCCGCTTCTGCGGCTCGGCCAGTGGCACCGCCGTGCGCACCTTGCGCACCAGCTCCGGGCCATCGCGCAGCAGGAAGAACAGCAAGTACAGCATGATGAAAAAGCTCACCAGGAAATCAAACGTGCCCTGGCCGAAGCTGAACGCCTGGGTCGCAAAGAACTGGCTGCCCTGCATCGCGCTCTTGACGATTTTCTCGCGCAGGGCCTCCAGGTTGCCCATGCCGAAGCGGTCCAGCAGGTGCTGGAAGTACGGCGGCAACACGTTCTTGAACTGCTCGATATACCCGGCCACGTCCAGCTTGCCGCTCTCGATGTTCTTGTAGAGCGTCGCCCCCTCTTGCACCAGCAAGGCACTGGTGATGATCACCGGCAGGATCGCGATGACCAGGCAGGCGCTCAAGGTCGCCAGGGAAGTGAAATTGCGGTTCCAGCCAAAGCGCTGCTGCAGGCGGCGCTGCATCGGGGCAAAGATGATGCCGAGGATCACCGCCCAGAACACGGCGCCGTAGAACGGCAGCAATATCCAGATAAACGCGACGGTCACCAGGCCCAGCAACAACAGCAGGGTCTTGAATTGCAGGTTGGTTTGATTCATGTCCGGTCCATGTCAGAAAAGCACAGGGCCGGTATAGGCCCTGTTGCTTAGTCCGCAGCGATTCCTGGGAGTGCCGTTGGTTATCGAACAAGCGTAGACCCTATCACTGCGTGGCCTTGGCCTCATTCAACAACGTCTGGATCATCTGCTCCTGGGCCTCGTACCGGCCTTCACCAAAATGCGTGTCGCGCACCTGCCCGTTGGCGTCGATCAGGTAATGGGCGGGCCAGTACTGGTTATCGAAGCGGCGCCAGATCGCGTAGTTGTTGTCGATCGCCACCGGGTACGTAATACCCAACTTGCGCACCTGCTCCTTGACGTTGCCGATGATGCGCTCGTAGCCGTATTCCGGGGTATGCACGCCGATCACTACCAGGCCGTCCTGCGCGTACTTTTTCGCCCAGGCCTTCACGTACGGCAGGGTGTGCTGGCAGTTGATGCAGTCGTAGGTCCAGAAATCCACCAGCACCACCTTGCCTTTCAAGGATTCGCGGGTCAGTTCAGGTGAATTGAGCCACTCGACCGCGCCGCCCAGCGACGGCATGGCGCCCCGTGCATTGTCCTGCGGGTCGGCCTTGACCTTGCTCACCACGTAATCCACCACCTTGGGCACGTTTTCCAGCAGCCCTTTTTCCAGGCGGCTGACGCCTTCGGACGAGGTGCCGGCGAGCAGGGTCTTGTCAGCACCGGTAGAAATCACCACGGCCGCGGCCAGTACCGCTACCCCAGCCCCACGGCGCAGCCAACCGGTCAGCGGAATGGAGGCCTTGAGTCGATTGACCAGGCCGCGCCCGGCAACGATCAGGGTGCCCAGGGACAGCGCACTACCCAGCCCGTAGGCCAGCAGCAACAGACTGGTCTGCGCATTGGCGCCTTGCAGCATCGCACCGGTCAGGATCACACCCAGGATCGGCCCGGCGCACGGTGCCCACAGCAGGCCTGTGGCGACACCGATCATGAGCGACTTGAGCGGACCGGACAGCGCACGGCTGTCAGGATCGATACGGTTGCCCAACAACACGAACGGCCGCGCCAGCCAGCCACCGAACCGCGCCGAGATCAGCGACAGCGCAAACAGCCCCATGACGATCAGCGCCACATGGCGGCCGGTGTTATTGGCCTGTATCACCCACTCCGAGCTGACCACCGCCAGGCTGGAAACCAGCGCGAAGGTCAGCACCATGCCGCCGAGGGTCAACAGGATCGAACGACGACTGCGGTCGACACCGGCGAACAGAAACGGCACCACCGGCAGGATGCAAGGGCTGAGGACGGTCAGGATGCCGCCCAGGAATGCGACGAAGAGCATGGTGATCACCTTATGGATACGGGAAGCCCATTAAGACCGGATGAGGTATCGCGCCTGTGTCGGAAAACCGTGCGGATAAATCGATACGTATCCACAGCCCCCGTCGATACACAGCGATACAAAAATGCGCAAAGCACGATCTGGATCAATGAACCGCCCTCGCCGCTCGGCTACCTTCGCGACCTTTTGCGACCCGTGCCCATGCCTCCCATCCTCGCCCCCGAACTGCTCGCCCCTGCCGGCACCCTGAAAAACATGCGCTACGCCTTCGCCTATGGCGCCGATGCGGTGTATGCCGGCCAACCGCGCTACAGCCTGCGGGTACGCAACAACGAGTTCGACCACGCCAACCTGGCCCTCGGCATCCAGGAAGCCCATGCCCTGGGCAAGCGTTTCTACGTGGTGGTGAACATTGCGCCGCACAACGCCAAGTTGAAGACCTTCCTCAAGGACCTCGCCCCGGTGATCGCCATGGGCCCGGATGCGCTGATCATGTCTGATCCCGGGCTGATCATGCTGGTGCGCCGGCACTTCCCGCAGATGCCCATCCACCTGTCGGTGCAGGCCAATACGGTGAACTGGGCCAGCGTCGAGTTCTGGCAGCAGCAAGGGATCTGCCGGGTGATCCTGTCGCGGGAGTTGTCCCTGGAAGAAATCGATGAAATCCGCCAACAGGTGCCGGCCATGGAGCTGGAAGTGTTTGTGCACGGCGCCCTGTGCATGGCCTATTCCGGGCGCTGCCTGCTCGCGGGCTACATGAACAAGCGTGATGCCAACCAGGGCACCTGCACCAATGCGTGTCGCTGGAAATACCAGGCGACCCCGGCGGTGGAAAACGCCACCGGCGATATCGTCCAGCACTGCGAGCCGACCCTGGGCATTGGCGCACCGACCGACCAGGTGTTTCTGTTGCAGGAAGCCAACCGCCCCGATGAACAGATGCCGGCCTTCGAAGACGAACACGGCACCTACATCATGAACGCCAAGGACCTGCGCGCGGTGCAGCACGTGGAGCGCCTGACCCACATGGGCGTGCACTCGCTGAAGATCGAGGGCCGCACCAAGTCGCACTTCTATTGCGCGCGCACCACCCAGGTGTATCGCCAGGCCATCGACGATGCGGTGGCCGGTCGTGCCTTCGACCGCAGCCTGATGAGCAACCTCGAATCCCTGGCCCAGCGTGGCTACACCGAAGGGTTCCTGCGCCGACATGTGCACGATGAGTACCAGAACTACCAGAACGGCAGCTCGGTGTCGGAGCGCCAGCAGTTCGTTGGCGAACTGACCGGCGAGCGCCGGGGCGAACTGGCCGAGGTCAAGGTGAAGAACCGCTTCGCCGTGGGCAATCACCTGGAATTGATGACCCCCGCCGGCAACTTCCACTTCGACCTGGCCACCCTGCACAACGCCAACGGCGACGCCATCGAGGTCGCGCCGGGAGATGGGCACACAGTGTACCTGCCACTTCCGGCGGCGATGGACCTGCGCTTCGGCTTGCTGATGCGCGACCTCTAGCGCATCGCCGCCCAGCCCCTCAGCGCTAGATCCTGAACTGGCCGACCAGCTGCCCCAGGCGCTGGCCCAGGTCCGCGAGGCTGCGGGAGGTCTGGGCGCCCAGCTGGGTCTCGTCGGCCACGCTGTCCACCGCCACGGCAATCTGATGCACGCTGCGGTTGATCTCTTCGGCGACGGCAGTCTGCTCTTCGGCGGCGCTGGCGATCTGGGCGTTCATCGAATTGATGGTGCCGATCAACTGCGCCATGGTGTCCAGGGACGCGCCGGCTTGGTTGGCCTGGGCCGAGGTGCCGTCGCCAGCGTCGCTGGATCGGCGCATGGCGTCCACCGCGGCTTCGGTGCCTTTTTGCAGGCGGTCGATCATGCCCTGGATTTCCTGGGTGCTGGTCTGGGTACGGCTGGCCAGGGCGCGCACTTCGTCGGCCACCACCGCAAACCCACGGCCGGCCTCCCCGGCCCGCGCGGCTTCAATCGCGGCGTTGAGCGCGAGCAGGTTGGTCTGTTCGGCGATGGAGCGGATCACGCTGAGCACACTGACGATGGAGGCCACGTCCTGCTGCAGGCTGTCGAGGGACACGCCGCTGCTGCGGATGTCGTTCACCAGCGCATGGATCTGCGCGATGCTGCCGTCCACCACGCGCTTGGCGGCCTGGCCTTCGGCGTCGGTCTGCTGGGCCGCGACCGACGCGCCCTGGGCACTGCGCGCCACTTCCTGGGCGGCCGAGGACATCTGGTTGATCGCCGTGGCAACCTGGTCGGTCTCATGGCGCTGGCGCTCCATGGCCTGTTCGGAGCGCTGGGCCTGCTCGGACACCTGGCTGACCAGGCCGGTGAGTTGGCCTGTCATCTCGGTGATCTGGCGCACCAGGCCGTGGATCTTGTCGACAAACCGGTTGAACGCGCCCGCAAGATCGCCCAGCTCGTCCTGGCTGGTGATGGCCAGGCGGCGGGTCAGGTCGCCTTCACCGGCCGCGATATCGTCGAGGTTGGCTTTCATCAGGTGCAGCGGACGCAGGATGGTATTGGCCAGCAGCATGCCCACGGCGGCGATCACCAGCAGCACCACCACGGCCACGCCGAGGATGCTCAGCAGCACGCCTTCCATGCGTTTCTCGACCTTGGCCTCGACCACCGCCACCCGGGCTTCGATGCCGTCCAGGTTCACCGAGGTACCGATGACCATGTCCCACTTGGGCAGGTATTCGGTGTAGCCCATCTTGGGCACCAGTTCGGTCTGGCCCGGTTGGGTCGAGCTGTATTGCAGGTAATGGGTGCCGTCCTTGCCCACCTTGACCAGGTCGCGGTTGACGTACACCCCGTTGGGGTCGCGGTTGTCCTTGAAGCTCTTGCCCACGCCGTCGGGGCTGTTGCCCTTGAACAGGCGGATGGTCTCGGAGTCATAGCCGAAGAAGTAGCCGTCCTTGCCGTAACTGGTGTTGGACAGCAGCTTGACCACCTCGGCGCGCGCCGCGGTATCACCGGGGGCTGCCGCGTCGTAGAGCGGCTTGATGGTAGTCATGGCCACTTCGACGTAGCTTTGCAGGGTGGCCTTGGCGTCGTTGAGCAGGCGCTGGCGGGTCTCTTGCACCTCATTGCGCGCCTGACCCTGCAGGATCCATACGGTGGTCAGGCTGATGACCACGGCAAACAACAGCACCGGCACTACGGCGAGGGACAGGACTTTGGCCTTGAGGCTCAGACGCATGAGTTTTCTCTCTTATTAGTGGCGACTTGAGAGGTTAACGGCCGCGTAGGAAGTTTCTGTAGTAAGCACGCTGCGGTCAGAGGGTCATGGCAGCCAGCCAGCCGAATGCCAGCAACGGGAGGTTGTAGTGCAGAAAGGTCGGCACCACGGTGTCCCAGATGTGGTGATGCTGGCCGTCGATGTTCAGGCCGGAGGTGGGCCCCAGGGTCGAGTCCGAGGCCGGCGATCCGGCATCACCCAAGGCGCCGGCCGTGCCGACGATGCACACGATGGCCATGGGGCTGAAGCCCAGTTGCACGCACAGCGGCACAAAGATCGCCGCGAGGATCGGCACGGTGGAAAACGACGAGCCGATGCCCATGGTCACCAACAGCCCCACCAGCAGCATCAACAACGCCCCTACCCCACGGCTATGGCCGATGAAGGCTGCCGAGGTTTCCACCAGCGAACGCACATCGCCGGTGGCCTTGAGCACTTCGGCAAAGCCCGAGGCGGCGATCATGATGAAGCCGATCATCGCCATCATCTTCATGCCTTCGGTGAACAGGTCGTCGGTGTCGCGCCAGCGCACGATGCCCGACACCGAGAAGATCAGGAACCCGGCCAGGGCGCCAATGATCATCGAGTCCAGCCACAGCTGAATGATGAACGCCGAGGCAATCGCCAGTCCGGCTACCAGCAGGGTCAGTGGGTTGTACTGCACCGCCACCTGCTCGACCCGCTCGATCTTCTCCAGGTCGTACACGCGTTTCTTGCGGTAGCTGATGAACACCGCCACCAGCAGGCCGACGACCATGCCCAGCGCTGGCAGGCTCATGGCGTGAGTGACGTTGACCTGGCTGATGTCCACGCCGCTCTTGGCCACGTTGGCCAGCAGGATCTGGTTGAGGAAGATATTGCCGAAGCCTACCGGCAGGAACATGTACGGCGTGATCAGGCCGAAGGTCATCACGCAGGCGATGAGGCGGCGGTCCAGTTGCAGCTTGGTCAGCACGTACAGCAGCGGCGGCACCAGCAATGGAATGAACGCGATGTGGATCGGCAGGATGTTCTGCGAGGCAATCGCCACCACCCAGAGCAGGCCGATCAGCAGCCATTTGACGTGGCTGCCACCGCTGGCTTCCTGGCGGTCCACCAGCAGCAGGGCCTTGTCGGCCAGCGCGTGAGCCAGGCCGGACTTGGCAATCGCCACGGCGAAAGCGCCGAGCAAGGCGTAGGACAACGCCACCGTCGCCCCTCCACCCAAGCCGCCATTGAAGGCCTTGAGCGTGGCCTCGATCCCCAGGCCACCGGTCAGGCCGCCCACCAGGGCGCCGAGGATGATGGCGATGACCACATGCACGCGGGACAGGCTGAGCACCAGCATGGTACCGACCGCGGCAATGACTGCGTTAATCATGGTTACCTCAAGCAAAAAACATAAAAAAACAGGCATGCCCGCGCCCGGACGGCCATTGGGTGGCAACCGGCGTGCAGGCTTGAAGGAGGTCTTATTAGAGGGCGCGCACTTTGCAGCAGGCGGGCGCGCATGTCAAAAAACGGCGCCGCTTTCAGGTTTAAATCGATCGTTTGAATAAAGAAAAACCTGAAACCGCCGATACAGGGGCTCTCTGTGTTTTCAGGTAAGGATGTACCGATGTCGCTCAGGCAGCTCTCCATTCAATGGAAAATCACCCTGCTCGCTGGCTTGTGCCTGCTGGGAATCGTGACCCTGCTGGTGGGTCTGTCGCTGTATCGCATGGCGCAGAGCTCGCAGCAGGTCAAGGCCTCGAGCATGCAGATGCTGGATGAAGCCGCCCAGGCGCGCATCGAAGCCCAGGGTGAGGTGCAGGCGCTGGGCATCCGTCGCCAGTTCATGGACGCCTATCAGTACGGCCATGGTTTTTCCCGCCAGGTACTGTTCCTGCGCGAGCAGGCCGAGAAGCGCTTTCTCGACGCCTTCGACACCCGCGAAGACCTGACCCGCCAGGTCAAGGCCGCGTTGCAGGCCAACCCGGATCTGCTCGGTCTGTCCCTGGTGTTCGAAGCCAATGCGCTGGACGGCAAGGATGAGCTGTTCGCCGGCCAGGCAGAGTTGGGCAGTAACGACAAGGGGCGCTTCGCCCTGTACTGGTCGCAGCCGACACCCGGCAAGCTGGAGTCAATGGCACTGCCGGAAAGCGACATGTCCGACACCCGCGTCGGCCCCAGCGGCGAAAAGGCCAATGCCTGGTTCACCTGCCCGCGCACCACGCTCAAGCCATGTGTGATCGAACCGTACTTCTACACGATCAACGGGCAAAACGTGCTGATGACCAGCATTGTCTTCCCGTTGATGGCCAACGGCAAAGTCATCGCCTCGCTGTCGGTGGACATCAACCTCAACAGCCTGCAGGCCGTGAGCCAGCAGGCCAGCCACAAGCTGTATGACGGCCAGACCCAGGTCAGCATCCTCAGCCCGACCGGTTTGCTCGCCGGCTACAGCCCCGACGCCAGCAAACTCAGCCAGCGCCTGGACCAGGTCGACACCGCCAGCGGCGCACAGTTGATCAGCGCCCTGGCCGGCAGCTCGCAGATCCGCAGCCTGCGCACCGATCACCAGCTCAAGGTGCTCGCGCCGTTCGCACCGATCCCGGACGGCAAGCCGTGGGGCGTGCTGCTGGATGTGCCGGAGAAGGTCCTGGTGGCCCCCGCCGAAGCGCTGAAAACCCGACTGGATGCCGACAATGCCAAGGGCACCCTGCTGGAGCTGAGCCTGGGCCTGCTGGCCGCCGTGGTCGGCTTGATCCTGGTGTGGTTGATGGCACGTAGCGTGACCCGGCCGATCCTCGGCGTGGCGCACATGCTCGAAGACATCGCCAGCGGCGAAGGCGACCTGACCCGGCGCCTGGCCTACGACAAACAGGACGAGCTGGGCCAATTGGCTGGATGGTTCAATCGCTTCCTCGACAAGCTGCAACCGATCATCGCCGAGGTCAAACGCTCGGTGCAGGACGCCCGTGGCACCGCCGACCAGTCCGCCGCAATTGCCACTGAAACCAGCGCCGGCATGGAGCAGCAGTACCGCCAGGTCGACCAGGTGGCCACCGCCTCCCACGAAATGAGCGCCACCGCCCAGGACGTGGCCCGCAGTGCGGCGCAAGCGGCCCAGGCCGCACGCGATGCCGACCAGGCCACCCGCGACGGCCTCACCGTGATCGATCAAACCACCCGCAACATCGGGGAGTTGGCGGCAGACATGAGCACGGCCATGTCCCAGGTCGAAGGTTTGGCGGCCAACAGTGAAAAAATCGGCTCGGTGCTGGAAGTGATCCGCGGCATTGCCGAGCAGACCAACCTGTTGGCGCTCAACGCCGCCATCGAAGCAGCCCGCGCCGGTGAAGCCGGGCGTGGCTTTGCGGTAGTGGCCGATGAAGTGCGCAACCTGGCGCGACGGACCCAGGAATCGGTGGAAGAAACCCGCCTGGTCATCGAGCACCTGCAAAGCGGCACCACCGACGTGGTCGGCGCCATGGGCAACAGCTACCGCCAGGCCCAGGGCAGCGTCGAACAGGTCGGACAGGCGGTGACCGCCCTGCGCCAGATCGGCGATGCGGTAACGGTGATCAGCGACATGAACCTGCAGATCGCCAGCGCCGCCGAAGAGCAAAGCGCGGTGGCCGAGGAGATCAACAGCAACGTGGCGACCATTCGCGATGTGACCGAGTCACTGTCCGAGCAGGCCAACGAATCGGCGCGGGTGAGCCAGGCGTTGAACAGCCTGGCGAATCAGCAGCAGGGGTTGATGGATCAGTTCCGCGTCTGAAAATGCAAGGCTATCCAATGTGGGAGGGGGCTTGCCCCCGATTGCGGTGTATCAGCCAATCTGTTTTTTGACTGGAATACCGCCATCGGCGGCAAGCCCCCTCCCACAGGGCAGTTCGATCAACACTTTCAGGCCGCCCAGTTCAGACGCCTGCAACTGCAACACCCCGCCCCACACTTCGACAATGTCCCGCACGATCCCCAGCCCCAGGCCATGGCCATCGATCTGTTCGTCCAGGCGTGCGCCACGGCTGAACACCTGGTCTCGCTGGCTTTCAGGAATGCCGGGGCCGTCATCTTCCACCGCCAGCAGGTAATGGTGCTCAGTCTCGGTGACGCTCAGGCGCACGTCGGCATCCGCCCATTTGCAGGCGTTATCCAACAGGTTGCCGAGCAGCTCCAATAGATCTTCGCGGTCCCAGGGCAGTTGCAGGCCGGGCGCGGCGCGGTAGCTCAGGTCCAGGTGTTCGCCGTGGATCATGGTCAGGGTGGCAAGCAGGCCGGGCAGTTCTTTATCACAGTCGAACAACGCGCCGGGCAAGGTTTCCCCGGCCAGGCGGGCGCGATTGAGTTCGCGGTTGAGGCGTTGCTGTACCTGCTCCAACTGATCACGCAGCAGTTTGCTCAGCTCAGGATGTTGCTTGAGCGTCTCGCTCGATGCCGCGCTCAACAGCACCGCCAAGGGCGTCTTGAGGGCGTGGCCGAGGTTGCCCAGGGCATTGCGCGAACGCTTGAGGCTGTCTTCGGTGTGCGCCAGCAGGTGGTTGATCTGCGCCACCAGCGGCTCCAGTTCCAGGGGCACCTGGGTATCGAGTTGCGAGCGTTGCCCCTGTTGCAGCTGGGCAATCTGGTTGCGCGCGGTTTCCAGCGGGCGCAAGGCGCGGCGCACGGTCACCCGTTGCAGGATCAGCACCAGCAGCAGCGCTGCCAGGCCCAGCACCAGGCCGATCTGGCGCATCAGCCGGAAGCTTTCGCGCACCGGGGTGTAGTCCTGGGCCACGCTGATGGAAATCGATTGGCCAAACCGCTTGTAGTCCGCACGCAGCACCAGCAGTTGCTGGCCTTCCGGGCCGAGTTGCAGGTTGCCCTTCAGCCCCGCCTCGGGCAGGCGCGGCAGTTCCTGGTCCCACAATGAGCGGGAGCGCCAGTGGACGTCGGCGAAATCAATGCGGAAGTAATGCCCGGAAAAAGGCCGTTGATAGGCTGGCGACAGGCGTTGCTCATCCAGCTGCACGCCGTTCGGCCCACGCACCAGCGCCACCAGCAGGTTCTCGGCGTCGTTGCGCAAACCGGCTTCCAGGTAGCGCTGCAAGCCGGCCTCGAACAACCACAGGCTGGTCTGGGCCAGCACCACGCCGACGATCACCATCACGCTGATCAGCCCCAGGCTCAGGCGCCGCTGGATCGACCTCATGCAGGGCTGGCGCCAAACCGGTAACCCTGGCCGCGCCGGGTCTCGATCACGCTGCGGCCCAATTTGCGACGCAGATGGTTGACGTGAACTTCCAGCACATTGGAGTCGCGTTCGGTCTCACCGTCGTACAGGTGCTCGGCCAGATGGCTTTTCGACAGGATCTGTTCGGGGTGCAGCATGAAATAGCGCAACAGGCGGAATTCGGCGGCGGTCAGCTGGATCTCATCGCCATCACGCAGCACGCATTGGCGACCTTCGTCCAGATGCAGGCCGGCCGCCTGCAACGTCGGTTGGTTCGCCTGGCCGTGGGAACGGCGCAACAGCGCCTGGATGCGCAGGTGCAGCTCTTCGGGGTGAAAGGGTTTGGCCAGGTAATCGTCGGCGCCGGCCTTGAGCCCTTCGATGCGCTCGGCCCAGGAGTCGCGGGCGGTGAGAATCAGTACCGGAACGGCCAACGCGGCGGCTCGCCATTGGGCCAGTACCTCAAGCCCAGGCAGGCCCGGCAGGCCGAGGTCGAGGATGATCAGGTCGTAGGGCTCGCTGCGGCCCTGATACACGGCATCGCGCCCATCGGCCAGCCAATCGACCGCATAGCCCTGGCGCTGCAGGCCAGCCATCAGTTCATCGGCCAAGGGTACGTTGTCTTCCACCAGCAGCAGGCGCATCAGTCTTCCTCGTCTTTGATCAGCACACCGGTGCGTGCGTCCAGCTTGATTTCGCGCACCACCCCTTCGGTGGTCACCAGTTCCACTTCATAGGCATATTGGCCGTGTTTCTTCTCCAACTCGGCCTCCAGCAGGCGCGAGCCGGGGTAACGCGCCATGGCCTGCTGCAACAATTGCTCAAGTGGCAGGATCACCCCCTGCTGGCGCAGCGCCAAGGCTTCATCCTGGTTGAGGTCGCGGGCCGCCAGGCTGGAGCAGAATGCCAAGAGCACCAGCGCCACTCGACTGCCGACGCGTAAATTTACCTTCATTACGTATCCTGATGATTCTTGAGGACCTGCCCGGTGAGCGCGTCCAATTCAACGTCCCATTCGATGCCGTGGGCATCCTCCAACTCGACCTCATACACGTACTTGCCGTAGGCCTCGTCCAGGTCGGTGTCCAGCAATGTCGAACCGGGGTGCAGGGCCAGGGCCGTGGCTTCCAGTTGATCGAAAGCGACAATAGTAACAGTGGCCGGCACTTTCAGTGGTTTGTCGGGGTCCACGGCTCGGGCCTGGGTCGCCGTGAGGGCGATGATACCGGCGGCGGCCAGCGCGGTAAGGCGCTTCATGATAAGTCTCCGTTACAGGATGTTTTCCTACGCCGGCCACCGTACGCCCTGCAACTTAACTGAAACTGAATTGCCACCATGGCAATTCTCACCCAGGCCTTTGCCCCACATTCCACGAGATTTTCTATAATGCCCCGCTCGCTCGGACAGAGACCGGTATGACAGCCATCCACATCAAGTTTCCCGCCTTGACCCTCAAGGCCGGCAAACGCGCCTTTGCGCGCATTCGTGAACAAGGCCTCACGCCTGCCGAGGTGGGCATCCTGCCCGGCGCGGCCGGCGGCCCGAAGGCACTCGGCATCCAGGGCCTGGACCTGGCGCTGTTCGGCGACTGGCTGCCCCGCGCACCACGGGAACGTGCGCTGATCGGGGCCTCGATTGGCTCCTGGCGGTTTGCCAGCGCCTGCCTGCCCGACCCGGTGCAAGGCTTGCTGGACCTGGGCCGCCTGTATAACGAACAGCGTTTTGCCAAAGGCGTGACCATGGCCGAAGTCACCCAGAGCTGCCAGCGCATGCTCGACGACTTGCTCGCCGGCCGCGATGCACGGGTGCTGGACAACCCGGATTACCGCCTAAACATCATGGTGGTCAAGAGCCACGGCCTGCTGGCCGACGACCATCGCGGGCGGCTCGGGCTGGGGCTGTCATCGGTGATTGCCGATAACCTGCGCGGCCGCGCACGGCTGTCGCGGCACTTCGAACGGCTGATCATCCACGACCCGCGCCAGGCGCCACCGGTGCATCCGCTGAAGGACTTCCCCTCGCGCTTCCTGCCCCTGGAACTGGGCAACCTGCGCCAGGCACTGCTGGCCTCAGGGTCGATCCCCATGGTGATGCAAGGCGTGCGCGACCTGCCGGGCGCAGGCGCCGGCACCTACCGCGACGGCGGCCTGCTGGACTACCACCTCGACCTGCCCTACCACGGCGATGACATCGTGCTGTACCCACACTTCACCGACCGGGTCATCCCCGGCTGGTTCGACAAGGGCCTGCCGTGGCGCCGCAGTAACCAGCAAGGCCTGCAGGATGTGTTGCTGCTGGCTCCCTCCAGGGACTACCTGGCCCGCCTGCCCCACGGCAAATTGCCGGACCGCAGCGACTTCAAGCGCTTCATGGGCGACGACGCGAGCCGCAACCAGTACTGGCAGACCGCGATGAGTGAAAGCCGAAAGCTGGGCGATGAGTTTCTGGAGCTGGCGGATAACGGCGGATTGGGCGAGCGACTGCAGGTCCTGTAGACGCGGGCCGGAATCCGGCAGGGGTTTGGGGGGGACCACCCGATTAGTGTGAACACTGCGACTGTGGCGAGCGGGCTTGTCCCGCGTTGGGTTGCGAAGCGACCCTGGAAGGAGGAATGCGGTGAGTCGGGCACTCTTCGGCTGCTGGTTTTGGGGCTGCTTCGCGGCCCAACGCGGGGCAAGCCCGCTCGCCACAGGCAATCTTTATTCGCCGGCAAGCCGGCGTGTACAGAGGGACGGTATGCGCGGCGAGGGATCAAGCTGTTAAACTCGCCGGCTGCCAGACACCGACCGAGCTGAAAACACTGTGGAAATCTTCAAGGAATTTACATTCGAATCCGCCCACCGCCTGCCCCACGTACCGGAAGGCCACAAATGCGGGCGCCTGCATGGGCATTCGTTCAAGGTGGCGATCCACCTGAGCGGCGACCTGGATCCCCATACCGGCTGGATTCGCGACTTCTCGGAGATCAAGGCGATTTTCAAGCCGCTCTACGAACGCCTCGACCACAACTACCTCAATGACATCCCCGGCCTGGAAAATCCCACCAGCGAAGTGCTGGCCAAGTGGATCTGGAATGAGTTGAAACCCCTGCTGCCTGAGCTCAGTGCGATTCGTATCCACGAGACCTGCACCAGCGGTTGCATCTATCGCGGCGAATAAGCCTTCGGTAGGAAAAAGCCACCCTCGCGGTGGTTTTTTTGTGCCTGGTATTGCACCCTTCGATCTGCCCGCCTTTCGCACACCGATGAGGAATGTATGGAAAACACCTGGCTGGCCCAGGCCAAACGCTTGCAGGCATTGGCCTCCACGGGCCTGCACTTCTGCACCGATGATTTCGAGCGTGAACGCCTGGAGGAAATTGCCGAGATTGCCCACAGCATGCTTGCGCAGCTGGGCAATGTGCCCCTGGAGCGTATCACCGGGTTGGTCAGCGACTTCGCCCAGCGTTACTCGACGCCGATGATCGACGTGCGCGGCGCGGTGATTGAGGGAGACCGGATTCTGCTGGTGCGCGAGTTGACCGATGGCTGCTGGGCGTTACCAGGCGGTTACGCCGATATCGGCTTGTCGGCGGCGGAAAACATCGTCAAGGAAATTCGCGAGGAAGCCGGGCTGACGGTGACGGCCCGGGCGTTGTACAGCGTCACGCACAAGGCCAAGGGCTTGTATCGGCCGGACGTACGGGATTTCTACAAGCTGTATTTCCTGTGCGAACCCGTGGATCAGTCGGCACCGATGGCAGGCTTCGAGACCACCGAGGTGGGTTTTTTCCGCCTGGACGAGCTGCCGCCGCTGTCTCGCGGGCGCACCATCGAAAGTGATCTGGAGGCAGCGTTCGCCTTCCATCGTGGCGAGACCACCCACACGCTGTTCGACTGATCCAATTTGTATCACTGCTGCACCGCTTTCGTGCCCGATTGGGCACTGCGACCTTTCCTCAAGGCATTTCCCCCCTGTTTGGCTATAAATACTGTGCACGGTGCACAGCGCCCATCGTGCGCTCGCCACTGCTGCCGCCTTGGCACGCACGGTGCAATAGGCCTGCGTCACTCATTCAGGGAGCAAGGCACATGACGCAGCAAGAACCGGGCAACGATTATCCCCTTAGCGAAGTCCCGATGCATGCGCGCAAAGGCCTGGCGTCGACCGCCATGGTGCTGTTGGGCTTTACGTTTTTTACCGCGACCATGTTTGCCGGCGGCAAGCTAGGAGTGGCGTTCAGTTTCACCGACATGCTCGGCGTCGTGGCCCTGGGTAACCTGCTGTTGGGCATCTACGCCGCAGGCCTGGGTTACATCGCGTTCAAGAGCGGGCTGAACTCGGTGTTGATGGGGCGTTTCTGCTTTGGCGAAGTGGGCAGCAAGCTCAGCGATTTGATCCTCGGCTTCACCCAGATCGGCTGGTACGCCTGGGGCACGGCCACCGCCGCAGTGGTGCTGGGCAAGTATTTCGAACTCAGCCAGGGCAGCGTGCTGGCGTTGATGGTGGTATTTGGCCTGGTGTTCTGTGCCACGGCCTACATTGGTTATCGCGGGCTGGAGATTCTGTCCTACGTCGCGGTGCCGGCCATGGGCATCCTGCTGTTTCTGTCGATGTGGGTAGCCACGGTAAAGGTCGGCGGGCTGGATGGGCTGCTCGCGGTGGTGCCTACCGGTGAGTTGGACTTGTCCACGGCAATCACCCTGGTGTTCGGCACCTTTGTCAGCGGTGCGACCCAGGCCACCAACTGGACACGCTTTTCGCGCTCGGCCAAGGTGGCGGTGCTGGCCAGCCTGATCGGTTTTTTTATCGGCAACGGCTTGATGGTGCTGATCGGTGCCTACGGCGCCATCGTCTATCAGCAACCGGACGTGGTCGAAGTGATGCTGCTGCAAGGCTTTGCCATGGCGGCAATGGCCATGTTGCTGCTCAATATCTGGAGCACCCAGGACAACACCATCTACAACTTCGCCGTGGCCGGCTGCAATCTGCTGCGCACCAAACGCCGCAAGACCGTAACCCTGGCCGGTGCGGTGATCGGCACCCTGCTGGCGTTGCTGGGCATGTACGACATGCTGGTGCCGTACCTGATTCTGCTGGGCACGGTGATCCCACCGATTGGCGGGGTGATCATGGCGGACTTCTTCTACCGCTATCGCGGCCACTATCCACGCCTGGCCGACGCACGCCTGCCAGCGTTCAACTGGCCAGGGCTGGTGGCCTACGCGGTGGGCACGGTGCTGGCGTTCAACTCGCCCTGGGTCGCGCCGTTGGTGGGTATCGTGGCCGCGTCGCTGACCTACATCGCGCTCACCGCCGTGCTGCGCGTGCGGGCACCCTTGGTTGACGCCCAGGCATGAGCCTGACCATCGCCGATGTGCTGGCCCTGCCGGGCCTGGAATCCATGCGCCTGCGCGCCGGCACCGCTGGCCTGGAGAACGGCGTACGCTGGCCCTATGTGGCGGAAAACAGCGGGATTGCCGAGTGGGTATTGGGCGGCGAGCTGGTATTCGTCACCGGGATCAACCACCCGCGCGACGAAGGCAACTTGATGCAACTGCTGGAGGAAGCCTGCGAGCGTCAGGTGGCCGGGTTGGTGATCCTCACGGGGCCTGCGTACATCCAGGCGATCCCCCAGCGTTTGCTGGAGGCTGCCGAAGCCGCTGGCATGCCGCTGATCGAACAGCCCTACTCGCTGAAAATGGTGCTGGTGACCCAGGCTATTGGTTCGGCGCTGATCCAGTCCGAGCAGTTGGGTCGCTCGCGGCACGATGTGCTGGAGCGTTTGCTGACGGGCGATTATCAGTCCCTGGATTTGCTGCTGCACCGTGGCGGACAGTTAGGCCTGTCGTTGGCCGGGCATTGGCAGGTGGTGCAACTGCAGCTGGAAGGCAGTGAGCTGCTGTTTGCCCAAGGCGACGCGGCGGCGGTCGAGGTACAACTGGCGCGGCAACATGACGCCATCAACCGGCGCTTGCGCCAGGTGTCGGCGGGGTTGCCGGTACTTGGGCGGGCCGGCCAATGGACGCTGCTGCTGCCGGCCTCGGATGCCGTCGCCGCCTTGGTCAACCGCCAGCACCTGGCCAGCTGGCTCAACCCGCTGAATCTGCGACTGGCGCCGCTCAAATTGTTTATCGGCCTCAGCGCCGCCGCGCATCCACCGGCACGCCTGGCCCAGGCGCAGGATGAAGCACGCCAGGCACTGGCGGCTGCGCGGCGTTTCAGCGAGCGCGCCGGGCTGTGCGTGTACGACGAATTGGGCGTACTCAAGTTACTCAGTGGCGTGCGTGATCGCGCCCTGCTCGATCAATTCCTCCATGAACGCCTCGGCCCCTTGCTGCGCCACGACGCGCAGCATGGCCCCAACCTGATGCCGACCCTGGAAGCCTGGTTTCACGAGAATGGTAACCTGGTGGCCGCCGCCCAGCGGCTCGCCGTGCACCGCAACACCCTGACACACCGTGTCCAGCGCATCGAAGCCTTGTGCGGGCTGACGCTGGATAATTCATATGATCGCCTGGACATCGGCATTGCGCTGATGATCTGGCGACTGTCTGCCTGATTGTTTTAGCCAAGAGGAACTTGCCCATGCACATCATCAACGCCCGCCTGCGCAACCGTGAAGGCCTGCATGATCTGCACCTGGAACATGGCCGGATCGCCAGTATCACCGCGCAATCGACAGTACCGCACCTGGGCGCGGGGGACCTGGACGCCGCCGGCAACCTGGTGATCCCGCCCTTTGTCGAACCGCATATCCACCTCGACGCCACGCTGACCGCCGGCGAACCACGCTGGAACATGAGCGGCACCCTGTTCGAAGGCATCGAGTGCTGGGGCGAACGCAAGGCCACCATCACCCAGGAAGACACCAAGACCCGCGCCAAAAAGACTATCCAGGCCCTGGCCGCCCACGGTATCCAGCATGTACGTACCCACGTCGACGTCACTGACCCGGACCTCACCGCGCTCAAGGCCATGCTGGAAGTACGCGAGGAAAGCACACACCTGATAGACCTGCAGATCGTCGCGTTCCCCCAGGAAGGCATCGAGTCGTACCGCAATGGCCGCGAACTGATGGAAGAGGCCATCCGCCTGGGCGCCGATGTGATCGGCGGCATCCCGCACTTTGAATACACCCGCGACCAGGGCGTGAGCTCGGTGAAGTTCCTGATGGACCTGGCCGAACGCACCGGCTGCCTGGTGGATGTGCACTGCGACGAAACCGACGACCCACATTCGCGCTTTCTCGAAGTACTGGCCGAAGAGGCCCGCAGCCGCGACATGGGCGCCCGCGTCACTGCCAGCCACACCACCGCCATGGGTTCCTACGACAACGCCTACTGCGCCAAGCTCTTTCGCCTGCTGGGACATTCCGGTATCAGCTTCGTTTCCTGCCCCACCGAGAGCATTCACCTCCAAGGTCGCTTCGACAGCTTCCCAAAACGCCGTGGCGTCACCCGGGTCAACGAACTGCTCGAGGCCGGCATGAATGTGTGCTTCGGCCAAGACTCCATCGTCGATCCCTGGTACCCACTGGGCAACGGCAACATCCTGCGGGTACTCGAAGCCGGTTTGCACATCTGCCACATGCTCGGCTATCGCAACCTGCAAAGTGCCCTCGACCTGGTCACCGACAACAGCGCCAAAGCCATGGCCCTGGGTGACCGCTACGGTCTGGAGCAGGGACGCCCGGCCAACCTGTTGATCCTCTCGGCGGACAGCGACTACGAGGTGATCCGCAGTCAGGGCCTGCCGCTGTACTCGATCCGCAACGGCAAGGTGTTGATGACACGCCGGCCAGCCCAGGTAGAGTTTGCGTAAACACCTCGGTCAGACAATCGAGTCAATATCCAGCGTATGTGCCCTCCCCCTGTCGTTATCCAGAGCGGGAGGGATACGGGCGACCTGTGACAGCTCGCGATTTTCACGGTGGCTGAACCAGCGCTTGAGGCTCGTTGCCAAGTGGGCACCATGGGCATGACTACCATAGACATCACGGGCTTCCAGACGGCGCCAACGCAGGGTCGCAAGGCGCTCGCGACTGGTGTGCAAACGGTCGATTTCGGCGTTCAAGGCTTCGTTATGCTCATAACCCCGGTCGTTGGCCGCCCTTAGACGGGTCAATTCCCGACGCTTGTTGCGCAATTGCTCGCGCATGGTCTCGAGCGCACGGTCAAGCAATTCGAATTCCCTCGGCGTTACCAAGGGCCCATTGCTTTCCTGGGTTTGCTGCCAGCGCCGGAGTGTTGCCCAGGCGGCCGGAATGTAGCTGGCGGTCATGAAGTGCTGGCTGGCCTGGAACAGCTGCTTGAGCAGGTTGTCACGTTCAGGCATGTCACCGCTGAGTTGCAGCGCCCGGTTGCAGCCGGCCTCCTGGATGGACTCACAACCGGGTTGCCACAACACCGAAGAATGCGTGCCGTCCGCGAGCGTGATCGGCATGAAATGGTATTGTTCGCCATGGTGCTCGTAGGGGTTGCCACCGAAACGTACCAGGCCGGCGGCGAACAGCAACCCACCCGGCGCGGGGGCGCTGAACAGCGTGACGGCACCTGGGACCCAGAGCTTGGCGGTGGTGTTCATCCATGGGGCCGGGACGCTGGGGACGGGGTCGTTGTGGTTGACGATGCGGTGGTGGACCAGGGTTGAGGCACCTGCGGTGAATTCGGAATCGGCGGCGCGGGGGGCGCCGTAGGTGTAGAGGAGGATGTTGTAGTTGGTCCCCGGCGCCCGACGCAGGCTTTCTGCCAAGAGCAAGGCAATTGCACCGCCCAGGCTATGGCCGCAGATGATTATTCTTTGGTTGGTGTGAAATTGTCTGAGGTAACTGAGTATGAAGTTGCGCATTGCCTGATAGGCTTGATAGAAACCTTCGTGCGCCTTGCCAACGCCCTCCAAAAAAGCCACTTGATGAGCATTAGCGTCCCGTAGCCCGTCAGCAGCGCTGGCTGTTCCGCGCACCGCAATCAGAATCACCTCTTCGTGATGAGTGATGAACGCCTGGGTATCAGTGCCAAATTTTTCGTCGTCGAAAAAATGCAACCGCGCAGGATGTTCTTGTTCTTCTGCCCGCTCAGGATGGTTCTGAGGGTACAACTCAGGATCGAAGGGCAGGATCTCGAATCGCCGGGAGTAAGGGACGTCTTCATAGACGGGATAGAAGCGTTGCTGCTGCTCGGAATCAACCCGCCATGCCTCGTGGAAACCCGAGAGTTTTTCAGCGAATAGATGGCCGACACTCGGATCGAAAGGAAATCGAACCTCCTCAGTCGGTGCTTGAGCGGGTTCTTGCCCGAAATTGCAGTAGCTCAAGGTTGCCATCAATGCCAATTGATAGAGGTTCAAGGCACAAAAGCTGTCTTCGCTGGAAAACAACGGGCGCAAGGCTCGCAGCGGCCGAACCTCCAGCGCGGTATGGTGGTTGGGAAACAACACGATCCCCACCAGCATCGATTGGGGCGGCCCAAAACCTAGGTCGGCGAGCATTTTCAATGCGTGTCGTCGAGGTTGATGAGTGCGCTGGGCAATCGGAGGCAAGTGGGCGACATGGCGAACCAGATCACGGACTTCAACCTGATAAAAACGGTCAGCTTTCAACTGGGCGGGGTTGCTTTCAGTCCGCCGACCATCCGAGGCAGAAAATCGGGTTTGCTCAGCACGAATCTGAAGCTCGGTGATTGGAAGTTTATAAGTCTGGCGCGACATCAGCCTCTGATACAACAGTTCTGTTCCTGAATACGGATCGTCAAAAACGAGGATTACAGGACCGCAGTAAATATTGGCTAACTGGGCGAAGCCCTCTCCATTCAGCCTGCCCTTGTACTGTTGCCCCGCACTGTCATGGACTGTGTAAGGCAATCCACCGTACGCCGTCCCAACGCCGAGTTCATCGACCAGACAAAAACTCACCCAATGCCCTCGCCATGAGCAAGCCGGCTTGCTGTCACTGAAAAAAGCCTGCTTCCGTGCATTCATCTTCATGAACTTCTCCTTGCTTACTTGCAGGATGGGTAGACATCACAAATGCGACCGTCCGGCATTTTTATTGGTTTGAAGTCAGTGGTATTGCCGTTGCAAAACGCATCCAGATCTTCAAAATTTTTGCCTCTACAACGCTTCCATCCACCGGGAACAACGACCCAGTTGTTATCAAAATAGGGTTCTTCCTCATCGGTCATCGTCAGCACCATCCTGAGCGTTTTCCCTGGTAGCTGATCCCGTTGCACAGGTCTGGATAACGGGACTGCTGCACCTGATGAACTGCATTTAAGAACCTTGACGATCACGTGCTGCGGCCCCGCAGTACGGAACAACCACCGACATTGCTTATGTAGCTCCTGAACACCCGTTACTGGCATGCCTCGTATATCAGCGTCCGAGGGGTCGCGAATGGAAATAGCGGCAAAACTCCCACCCACGTCCGTATCCCGTTTGCCCCACTTCGCATAAAACTCAAACTCCAGGCTTCTCAGCACCGAAGGGCAGCCCTCGATTTTTTCACTCAGCGGCAGTTCATAGCTCACCCGGCTTGCAGCATCTTTGAAATCAGTAAAAAAGACTTTGCGCTCCGGTCGCTTACCTCGGCGTCGCGGCAAAGCGCAGGTCTCACCGGTAGCGGGCAGATAATTCGCGGCAGTCTTGAGTTCAAACTCCGCCGGCAAATCCACCTCCAACGTAAATCGATCCACAGGCTTGCCCCCACACCCCGTCAGCCCGAGTACCCCCAGCACCATTACCCCCCCCCACCTTCGCCTACTCATGCTTTCCCCCCATCAATCGCCACTGTGCCACTACTCGCTCAAAGTGCTCCCCAGGCGCTTCACCGACCCCGGGCTGCCACTGCAAAACACTGCTCCGAGTCGCCTCCTCCAGTCTTCGCACCACCAGAAACTCCAGCTGCTCCGGCCCCTGCCACTGCCAGGCACGCGCCTGCTCCAGTACCTGTGCCAGCCAGATTCGCGGGTCTTGAAATTCCACCAATGTCGCCAGATCTTCACTGTGCTCAGTCAACAGGTAACGCAGGATATTGGCGTGCAGGATGGCCGCTGCGTTTGGGTTGGGTGCATCCAGCCAGGGCGCGGGATCCGGCACCGGGTACTCACCGGGGGCCCGGTTGTCAGCCGTGTGCCAGCGGTTTTCGTGCCAATAGCACACGCTGATCAATGGCCCGAAAAATACCGGCCAGCGATCCTGGCCCAGATGGGCCAGGGCACGCGCCAGGGTACGGTTGTCGTGGAAGCGGTACAGCGATTGCGCGCCTTCAGGGCCCACCAGCAGCCTGTCACGCCAGTGTCGAGTCACTGCCGTCAGGTCTTCGCCGGGTAAACTGCCCAGCCAGCCCCAGTTCGTCTCGGGTTGCCGCAATAGGCCAAGCAAAGCGTGCTCGTTCAGCGGGCCCAGCAGCACAATCAGTGGGCCTTCTGCCGCCAACTCCGCTACGGCAGTCTCGGCGTAAACACTGCGGTACGCCGGCAAGTCGCGTACCTCCAGCAGCGGTGCGCGCGCGTCGCTCTGCCCCTCAAGGATCAAGCACAGTCGTCGTCCCCGCTGTTGCTGTTGGTCCATCCACTGGCCTGGCATCCTTGGCATCAAGCGGCCCTCCCTGGCAGTTCACACCGTCCTTCGCGGCAGCGCTCGCACACCGGGCAGTAATCGGCGCCCAATTGCCTGGCCAGGTTCATGAGGCTGCCTTGCACCAGGGAGATCCTGGGTGTGTCGATCGCTGCCGAGGCATTCGCCGCCAGGGTGACGGACGGCGCTCCACCCAGGGTAATGGGGCGACTGCTGAAGATGCCGCCGGCCTGGATGACCAGATGCTCGCCCCCCGCCTTGAGGCTCAGTTGCGCCCCGGCGTCGATCACCAGGCTGGCACCGGACTTGAGATGAAACTGCTGCCCGGCCTCCAGGATAAGGGTCTGCCCCACATGGGTACGGCTGTCACCTAGTACATCGAGGTAGTCGCTCGCCTTGAGCACGATCCTGCGATCGCCGGTGATGTGACGATGCTCCTCGCTGGCCAGGTGAGCCGTACTCAATCCATGAATGACTTCCCGTCGCTCCCCCGCCACTTCCAACCGACTGTCATGGCCGACCTGCTGCTCCAGGTCCCGCTGTGCACGAAGGTAAATGAGCTCCTCGCCACGACGATCCTCCAGGTACAACTCGTTGGCGCCCTCGCCCCCCTGCGTACTGCGGGTGCGCAAGACGCTGCGGGTCTTGTGCTGCGGCAAGGGGTAGGCCGGCCGGTGCGACGCGTTGGGCAGGCAACCGTTGATCAACGGCTGGTCCGGGTCCCCTTCAAGGAAGGTCACCAGCACTTCCATGCCCACACGCGGGATCATCGTTGTACCGAACCCGTCACCGGCCCATCCGGATGCAACCCGAACCCAGCAACTGCTTTTATCATCCGCCTTGTCCAGGCGGTCCCAGTGGAAGCGTACCTTTACCCGGCCATAGGCGTCACAATGCACGTCTTCCCCCGGCGGCCCGGTCACCGTTGCGGTCTGGCTGCCATGGATGGTCGGCTTGGGATGTTTGAGGGGCGGTCGATGCACCGCTTGCCAAGGCGTCGCGGTGAAGCGATTGCGATACCCATGGAAGCCATCAGTCGTGGGCGTCGCCTCCTCCAGCACCTGCGGCTGATGACCTTCGTGACGCACCGAGGTGATCAGCCACAAGTCATTGCAGGACGGATCGGGGTGATCGCGCAAGTCAAGGAAATGCCCGCTGCGCAGCGCCGGTTGATCACTGCGGCCCAATGCGCGAAGACGGTCGCGCTGGTGACGCTCCAAGCCCCGCCGCGCCAAGCGCTTGCCCCGGGCATGACCCGTGAATCCCGCTGGGTAACGATAATCCTCGAGAGGTTGCGCCGGCGCCGAGCCCGCGCAGTCCTGCAGCAGCAATGAAGGGTGTTCGAAGTCATGATCGCGACGCACCGTCTTCTGGGTGCGTGTGGCCAGGCGCACATCAAAACGCTGGACGACCTGCGTAGCGGCTTGCGGCCCGCCAGCAGGGCAGTAGCGTTGCTGGGGCAAACGGCGAAACACCGTCTGGTCATCACCGAACACCAGCAGATGGGCATCCGCGCTGTGACGAAAATGGTAATGAATGCCCTCCTCTTCACACAGCCGCTGGATGAAGTGCAGGTCGCTCTCCGCATACTGCACACAGAACGTGCGTGGCGGATACACCACGGGACCAAGCTCGAATGCATAGGCGTCCGCCAGGATGCCATGCCGCTCAAGCACCGCCGCGATAATCTGCGGCACGCTGCGTTGCTGGAAGATCCGCTGGTCGCGCCGGTGTGCAAGGTAGGCCAGGCGCGGTGCCAGGGTCAGGTGGTAGAGCGTGATGCGCCGGCCAGGGTCGTCCCGGCCGATTGCGTAAACCTGGCCATGCAGCCCTTCGTCCATTCCTAAATCCAGGTAGGCGGGTTGATGGAGCAACCTCTCAAGGTCAAGGAAAGGATTTTCACTCGCCACCTGCACCTGGATGAAAAAAGGCTGGTCAAGGCGCTCGCGGCCATTGAATGCCAGCACCTGAAAGTCGGTATCCATGCAGGGAAGAATCAGTTTGAAACGTGACGAAACAAACGCGTTAACCATCCGTTGTTACCCGCCATAAATGAATGAGCACGCAGGAATGCTTTGCCTCGTTAAGTGTGCGAATAAACTGCCGAGAAAAAGCCCCTGAACGCCTCAAAGCTTAGCGATTACGGGCAAAAATCGGCTGTTTTAAAATAAAAAAGAAGATTCGTACAAAGAAGTTGGAAGTGTCTTTTACAAAACAATAAAACGAGTCAATGTGCCACTTCTTAACAATAAGAAATGCCCTACATTAACCTTCTTAATAACAACTAACTGACACAGAAACAGCCGACACTGAATCACAGCGTCAGCCGTTAAAAAACCTCAGGCCTGCAGCCGTGCGGTCCCGAATAGACTGACGCCGAGCAGCGTCTCGCCCTGGGTGTGCAAGCGTACCGGCGCAACGCCACCCGGCATCACCACCGCGACGTCACCGTTCTCGACCCAGCCCGCACGCCATGCCGCGCAGGCGACGGCGCTGGCACTGGTGCCGGAAGACGCGGTCGGCCCCTCACCGCGCTCGAACACCCGCGCTATGACCTGGTTGCCAGGCTGGCGCGCCGCCCATTGCAAGTTGACCCCCGCCTCACAAGGCCGGCCACCGCCCGCAGGGGGCGCGAAGGCGATCGCCTGCAAGGGCTGGAACAGGTTTGGCAGCAGCATCTGTACGTTGTCCGGCAACGTCGAGAGCTGCTGGACCAGCGTCACACAATGGGGGTTGCCCACCCTCACGAATTGACTGGCAGCCCACTGTGGACTGATCGCCGCCAGCTCGGCGACATGGCTCAGTTCAGTACCCTCAAGAAACACCTGCCCAACCCCCTGCGCGCCCACCGCCGCCGGCCCGAAGGCAGGTACCCCCAGCTCAACCCAGAACCCTGCAATATCGTCACGAACGGCAGGTTCCACCCGAGTGGCGACCGGTGATTGCGCATCCGATTTGTCGTGATGGACCCGCAGCTCACAAGCCTCGGTCATCAGGCCCTGGTCGGTGAGGGCCTGGGCGAAAATCGTCAAGCCATTACCGCTGCGCTCGGCCAAAGAACCGTCGGTGTTTACGATCAGCAGATCGAACGGCGGCGTGTCCTGGAACGGCCCCACCAGCAGGCCATCACAACGGTGGGCCTTGCCACCAGCCGGGCGCGGCACCGAGCCCCAGCTGCATTCCGAGGCGATAGCCGACGCTGCCCAGGCGGTACGCACAACCGCGGCTCGCTCAGCGCTCTCGGGTACATCAATGCCCTTGCTGCTCAATGAAGCCGGGCTGACCACACCATAGATATTGCCGCGAGCGTCGTAGAACAGAGTCATGAGGTCATCCACCGAGGCATGGGTTGAGCGCAAAAAAGGAGTTGCTCGATTGTGTGGGATCCCGCCGTTGCACACCACCCGCCTGACGCAGTTTCAGAAGCGGCCTGGAAGGTGGTAATCCACCACGAGAACCCTGGGGTTCAATCGTTCCCGCAGGGATTACACACCTTCCAGACCTCCTCCTACAAACTCGATACGACGTATGTGGCTGCAACCCGCCCTGGCGTTCCAGCTTGTAAAAATAAAATTCAAGGCAGCCCGAATCCCAACGGAACCCGGCTCGCACACCAAGGCCTGATGTGCAAGGATGTCGCGCCGGACATCGTTCGTTGAACGCAAAACCAAGGATTTTTCATGACTGCCATCCCCACCTCAGCGCCCGTGGTTCCCGGGCGGCTGGAGCAAATGTCGACCCGTATCGCTTTCTTCATTGCCGGCTTCGGCATCGCGGCCTGGGCGCCGCTGGTGCCGTATGCCAAGGCTCGTGCCGGGCTGAGCGAAGGCACGCTGGGTCTGTTGCTGCTGTGCCTGGGGGTCGGTTCGATCATCGCCATGCCCGCCGCGGGTGCATTGGCCTCACGTTTCGGCTGCCGACGCGTACTGAGCGCCGGCACGATCCTGATCTGCCTGGCATTGCCGATGCTGGCGACAGTGAGCTCGATTCCGCTACTGATGGCTGGGTTGTTCCTGTTTGGTGCCGGCCTGGGCACGGTGGATTCCACGGTCAACTTGCAGGCGGTGATCGTTGAACGCGCCAGCGGCAAAACCATGATGTCGGGCTTTCATGGGCTGTTCAGCCTGGGGGGCATCGTCGGTGCGGCGGGTGTCTCGGGTTTGCTCGGGCTGGGCCTGTCGCCGTTGCAGGCGACCCTGGTGGTGATCGTCATCACGCTGGCGGCGCTGCTCAAGGCTGCACCGCACCTGCTGCCCTATGGCAGTGAAAGTTCCGGCCCGGCGTTTGCCGTGCCCCACGGTGTGGTGCTGTTTATCGGTTGCCTGTGCTTTATCGTGTTCCTGGCCGAAGGGGCGGTGCTCGACTGGAGCGCCGTGTTCCTCAGTGCCGAACGTGACCTGGACGAAGCCTATGCAGGGTTGGGCTACGCAGCATTTGCGCTGACCATGACGGTCGGGCGGTTGACCGGTGACGCCATCGTGCGCCGGCTGGGCGCAACCCGGGTCATTGTGGCGGGTGGCACACTGGCAGCGGCCGGCACCTTGCTCGCCACCTTGTCTCCAGCGTGGGAAATGGCATTGTTGGGTTATGCACTGGTGGGTGCAGGGTGCTCCAATATTGTCCCGGTGCTGTACACGGCTGTGGGCAAACAGAACGTCATGCCAGAACACATTGCTGTACCGGCCATTACCACTCTGGGTTATGCCGGGATATTGGCCGGGCCGGCCTTGATCGGGTTCATCGCCCATGGCAGCAGCCTGGCAACCGCTTTCCTGTTGATCGCAGGGCTGCTGGCGGCGGTGACCGTGAGTGGCAAAATACTGCGGGTGTGAACGCAAAGTGATACGAGCAGCTTGAGCTTTTCAAGCCGCTCGTACCGGCCTTTAACTCTCTCCCAGATTTTTTTTCATGTATTCATGCAAGCGCTCAATACTGCTTCTCTTCAACCAGCCATCGTCATTAAGGCTGCCAAAGGGGTTGTGACCGTTGGCTTTGTAACCATCCATCATGTCCAACAGCCCCCTCTCCTGAATATTCCTGCACATATACACGTCTATTTCAGGGAATTTTTTCAAGGGAAACCCGGTGCGTGGGTCAAGCACAGGTTGGCCGTTTTTATCAGTTACATTAGGGTCTGTGCTGATATAGGTAACTGTGTCTGTTTTCATGTACCGACGTTTCTCTAAACCAAAGAGGACATCGAAGTCTTGCGACTTGTCCCGCAACACATTAAATTTGTCCAGGAATGCCTTGATGACCTGAGCATCGGATTTCGAATGGAACGGATCTGCGCTCTGGGTGTTGGGGTTGGTATTGCCGACTTGCGAGTTGGAAGCCTTGGTCAGACTGTCGCTGGTGATCTCACCGTTCTTTGTGAGAATCGCGGCATTCAGTCGAGGACGGTTGATTGACTCTGCCACCGCCATCATGAGGCGCTCCGGGATCGTCACGCTAACAGCGGCCTTCTGCCAAGACTTCTGTGTCAGTTTGCCGTCTTCCTTGAACTCGTCCAATAATGACAAGTTGTTCTTAATGAAGGTGGCCACCAAGTGATCATCTGAGCTGACAAAGGGGTTCCCAACCCTGGTCATGCCACCGTACAGATTCTGACCGTCAACGTGCCGCTCGGCGCCGTTCACCAAACCAAGGTTATGTCTCCGCGCCGCTGGAAGCGCTGTGCCCAGTGGGCGGGTATCCACCCCCAAACGAGACTGGCCAGTGCTCGCTCCTGCTACCGGACTTCTGATACCACTACTCATTATTCACCTCCAACCTATGTAAATTCCGTAGCCTGGCCCTTGATAGCTTGATCGAAGAAAATGCCTCGAAATCAACACGGTCCAAGCGCCAACTGAGTGGCGGCGACAAAACAATGGTTCCGAAGGCTGCCCTCCATACCTCAGTAAATCTTGATCGTTTGTAACTGCTCATCTGACCGGGCCATCCATGCCCTGGGAAAGTCGCCTAGCCGCGGCTGGACCACCGTTTCAAAAAGTTGGCAACTGTTGAAAGCACAGGGGTGTGCGCCGGTGTTTCAATGAACATCCGAGAGCCTTTGTCAAAATCTTCGGCGGTGGGCGCCTTGAAGCTGCATTTAGGTGAGGATGTGAGGTTGACCCCGTGTAACGGGGATGTGGTTGGGCGTTCCGCTTCCTGCGCGAGCGTAGCCAGGGTTGGAACGTTGTACTGGGATTGAAGGGATTCAAATGATGTCGAATTCATGGTCCAGACCTGATTCGGTAGATGAAGACCCCCATCGGCAGTCAATGACCGGTGGATGTTTTCTGTGTGGCGGGGTCTTCACGAACGGTTCCATTGTGACTGGGTGATAGTCCATCAACTCCTTTCGCTTGATCTGACCATCGCGCAGCCAAGAGAAGCGATTGTCCATCGCCAACTGGATCGCGCGCATGAAACGCTCCGGCTCGTCCGTGTGCTGCGTGCGCTTTTCATAGGCTTCCAGGATCATGGCCTCGCGATAGTCTTCGCGTCGAAAGGCGTCAACGGCAATATTGCGCGCTGCTTGATGCAGATAACCGCGAGGTTGCTCAACCTCGGAGGATTTTGCCTCAAGCACCGCACAAAGGTGTCGTGGGCCAGGGACCGATGTGGAAGTCATTTTCTGAACAGTTTCTGCACCAGATCGCCGCGATGGAAGAGGAGCTCCTTCGCCAGTTGGGTCCGATGGTCCTGCTCAGAATCACCCGTCAGCGGTCTGTTCGCCCACCACTGAAGGACTTCGATCCGCGGATTCCGACCCCAATGCTCACGCACTTCTTGGCGCAATTGCTTGTCGCTGTGGTAGGTGAAGTAGTCCTCCCTGTTGGCAAGCATGTCCAGCCTTTGTGGGCTGGCCAGACGCTCCCGTGCGCCTGTGACAGGGTTTCGGAAGATGGCATTCATCAGGTTCGGATCTTTCAAGACTTGCCTGGCCAGGAGCGTTTCCTGGTTCCTTTTCTTGTTCTCTTCTTTGTTCGGACCGTATTCAGGGAGCAACGGCCGATCCCCCTTCGCTTTCATGCTGCCAACGCTTATGTTACCTGGGTACCTGGGGTCCTCGAAGGCTGTAAAGTTGTCGCGCACCAGCCGCATCAACTCTTCGCGGTTCTTCAGGCTGTAGTCAGTATCAGATTCGCACGGTCGGGTCGGGCATGGCCTGCCAACACTGGGGTTCGGTCGTGGCGGCGGGCTGCTCCAGCCGGGATTCGGCCTTGGTGGCGGATTACTATAGCCTGGATGCATCGGTGGCCGGTGACCACCAAACCAACTGGTCATCCATTCTTTGAACCTGTCCCAGAAACTGGGCGGCATGAACACGCTGTGCTGACCCGAAAAGTGACCGTCCATGGTTGGCTGAGCGTTACCAAACGCAGGGCCAGACTTATTCTCGCTGAAGTGAAAGCTGACGCTGTCGGCGCGATGTCCATTGAAAGACAGCGCTGTAGGCGCCGGGTTGGCGGGTTTAGCCTGAGGCTTGGCGTGTGCCAGCGCACGGTTGTACGTGGTTGATGCAGATGCGGTTGGATCGAGAGTCGATACCGACATGAGGTTCTCCAATACAGTGAGCGTGACCTTCAGGCTGTCGCTTCAACTTAGCGTCGATGCCAATAAGGTGTGCCCATGTGTGGGGTTTGCGTCGGAATCAGTTCCGCGACAGACAGCCAAATGCGCTGCGCACACGTAGGAAACAGGCAAAAAAAATCGCAGCCCTGAAGGGAGCTGCGACTTTTCCTTTCGCAATGAATCAGAACCCGACGCTGGCCTGTACAAAGAACGTTCGCGGCTCGCCAAGGTACAGTCCAGCATTGTTGTCACTGGAACGGGTGTAGTGCTGTTGGTCGAAGACGTTTTTCACACCAACGCCCAGTTTCAGGTTGGACAACTGCTCGCCAAAGTCATAGCCACTGCGCACGTTGACCGAGACGTAGCCCGGAATATCACCGAACTGGCCGTCAGCCGTACCTTGGGTGATATAGGTGCTGGTTGTACCTGGCGCACGCTGGCCGGACTGGGCGTATACATCCAGGTTATGGGTCCAGCGGTTGACGTCGTAACGCAGGCCCAAGGTAGCCACCTCACGGGAATAAAGCGGCAGGTCACGGCCCTTGAACGGCACGTCACCTTCGGACGTGGCCTTGGTGTAGGTGAAGCCGGCATTGGCGGTCAGGCCATCCAGGCGCGGGTCCAGGTTCGACAGGTCATAGTGCGCCGAGGCTTCGATACCGGTGTGCTTGGTGGCGCCGAGGTTGGTCCAGCCCACGTCGTTGCTGACGTATTGCAGCTCGTCCGAGAAGTCGATGTAGAAGAACGTCAGCTCACCGCCCCAGACATTGTCGTTGTAGCGCGTACCCACCTCGTAGGTCTTGGCCTTTTCCGGGTTCAGGCCGTTGGCGGTCTGGTCGCCGGTGCCGCCCTGGCCCAGTTGGAAGTACTGCAGGCTGCCAAACGAGGTCTCGTAGTTGGCGAACAGTTTCCAGGCGTCGGAAACGTGGTACATCACGCTCAATGCGGGCAGCGGTTCGTTGTTGTGGACTTCGCGGCGTTTTTCCTGGGTGCGGGTGCCGTTCAACGCGATCACCGGACGGTCGTGCCATTCGGTGCGGATATCTTCGAAACGGATCCCCGGAGTCACCGTCCACTTGCCGATATCGATCTTGTTATCGATGTAGAACGCGTTGGCCTCGGTGCCCCCGGTGCGATCCTGATAGACATGGCCGTCACTCTGTCCGCCTGGCGTCGGTACATTGTTGACCAGATTCAGGCTGGTCGCCTGCTCATGCATGCCTTCCTTGAGGTAGCGATAGCCCAGGCTGACTTCCTGGGTGCTCGGGCCTACATCGAATACACGGGAGACGCGTGGCTCGATGCCGAAGGTGTAGTAGGTGCGCGGGTAGGAACCGAGGGTCTTCAGGTCGCGGTTGGCGATGTTGCTGCCGCGAAAGCTGTCGGAGTAATAGGTCAGCACCTCGGCCTGGGTACGGTCGTCGATCTGGCGGATGTACTTGAACGATACGTCCTTGCGGCGCCCGCTGAAATTGTCCCAGTCGCGTACCGATTGGTACGGGTTGGCGTCGAACTGCTTCTGCGTCAGGCCGCCGGGCATGTCGGCGCTGGCGTCGTAGTAATGGAAGTTGAGCGAGAAGTCGTCCTGATCGGTCGGCGCCCAGTGGGTCTTGAAGATCACGTCGTCGATGTCGTTGGAATTGTTGCTGTTGCGGTAACCGTTGCCATTGACCCCGGAGTACAGCAAGGCGGCGCCGACGCCGTTGTCGGCGGTGCCGCCGATAAACGCATTGTCGATGTGCTTCCAGCCGCCATGGGCGGAGGTTTGCAGGGTGGTACCGACTTCACCGGAAAACTTCTCGGGGATGGCGCGGGTCACGAAGTTGATTACGCCGCCGACGTTTTGGGGCCCGTAGCGTACGGAACCGGCACCGCGCACCACGTCGATACTGTCCAGGTTACCGGCGGATATCGGCGCCATCGACAATTGCGGTTGACCGTACGGCGCGAACGCTGCCGGTACACCGTCGATCAAAACGGTGGAACGTGGCGACAGGCGTGACGTCAGGCCACGTACGCCAACGTTGAGGGAAATATCGCTGCCGCCGGTGCCGTTGGATTCCTGCACCTGCACACCCGGCACACGGCGCAGCACGTCGCCGACGTTCATCGCGCCCTGCTCCACCATGGCTTCGCGGCGGATCACCGTGCGTGCGCCGGGGTGGTTCTGCACCACTTCGGCGTTGGCGTCGCCGAGCCAGTCGCCCACCACCTTGATATCGGTGGCGCCCAGTTCCAGCGGCGAGCCGGCTTCACCGGTGCCGCTGTTCAGTGGGCGCAGGGTCACGGAGCCGGCATCGATCTGGTAGTCCAGGCCGCTGCCTTGCAGCAACTGGCGCAGGGCTTGTTCGGGGGAAAGGTTGCCGTCGACCGCCGGCGCTTGCTTGCCCGCAACCAGTTCGGGGCTGAAGAACACTTGCAGGGACGTCTGCTGGCCCAACTGGCTCAGCGCTGTGTCCAGGGACTGGGCCTTGATGTGGATAGCCTCGGCGGCGTAGGCCACAGGCAGCGCGGCACTGACCGCAAGCGCCAGGGCCAGCGGCGCCCAGCGGGAGATTTTATTGTTGTTCACGGCGAGTTTTTTCACGTCGAACCTAGTCCTGTGATCGCAAGAGTGTGCGGCTGTTAATGCAAACCAGTTGCAGTTGCAGGAGAAGACGAAGAACTCGAAAAAAACCTGAATGTCAGCGTGAAATAATTTCCTGGCTGCCGTCCGGCAAGGTGCGCAAGGCTACCGGCAGGATGTGCGGCAACGCCTTGAGCAAGGCATCGGTGTCGTCGGACTTGAATACGCTGGTCAGGCGCAGGTTGCCCACGGCCGGCGTGCTGACCCGCAGCGCTTGCTCCCGATAACGCGAGACTTCCCGGGCCACTTCGCCCAGCGAAGCGTTGTTGAAGACCAGTTTGCCGGTACGCCAGGCGGTCAGTTCTTCGGTGTTCACCGCGTAGGCCGCGGCTACCCGCCCCTGGTTGTCGACATGGCTGCCCAGGCCCGCTGTCAGCGTCACCATCTTGTCCGGCGCACGGCCTTGTACTTTCACGGTGCCGGCTTCGACCATGACGCGGGTCTGGTCGTCATCGCGGCGCACATCGAATCGCGTGCCGGTCACGGTCACCTGCCCTGCCCCGGCCGCCACGACAAAGGGCCTGCTGGTGTCATGTTCGACGCTGAACATCGCTTCGCCCTGCTTGATCTCGACGCCACGCCGACCTTTTTCGTAATGCACCGTGACGATGCTGCGGCTATTGAGGTCCATCACCGAACCGTCGGGCAAGGCCACCTGGCGATGTTCCCCCAGACGCGTACTGAACTCGGCGCGGTAGGGCTTGGGATGATCCAGCCCGCTGAACAGGCCCAGCCCCAGCGCGACTGCAACCACACTGGCGGCCGCCGCATAACGCAGGATGGCTCGGCGCTTGGGACGTTCCGCGGGCGCTTCGCACAGCGCCTGCAGGCGGGCGTTGGGCAGCAAGTCAGCGGCGCTCCACACGCCCTGCAATACATCGAACTCATACTGGTGATCGGGATGCTCAGTGCGCCATGCGTCGAAACGCTGGCGTTCGGCAGCACTCAACTCGGCGTCTTGCAGGCGCACAAACCATTGCGCGGCTTCGTCTCGGGCACGGTTATCCATCATGGATGATCCTGTTTCAGAGCGGGCGATCATGGCGCCATCGCGTCCAGGCGGTCGCGCAGATGCCGCAGGGTGCGGATCATATACTTTTCCACCATGTTTTTAGACAGCCCCAGGCGGTCGGCGATTTCCTGCTGGGTCAGGCCCTCGATTTTCTGCCAGATGAAAATCCTGCGGCAATTGAGCGGCAGCTCGGCCAAGGCTCGCTCGATAGAGTCCGCCAACTGGATCGCGTGCATGAAATGTTCCGGGTCGCCGGTGTGCGGCGAACGCTGATCAAAGGCTTCCAGGGTCATGGCCTCGCGACGGTCTTCGCGTCGAAAGGCGTCTACGGCAATATTGCGCGCCGTTTGATGCAGATAGGCGCGAGGTTGCTCGACCTCGGAGGATTTTGCCTCCAGCACCCGCACGAAAGTGTCATGGGCCAGGTCTTCGGCCTGCTGGCGATTTCTCAGGCGGCGCGTCCAGGTCCCGATCAACTCTTCGTAGTGTTCGAAAAAGCCTGTTCTGCGGGGCGGCTGAGGGATCATCGCGGGAGCACTGGGGAGGCGGGGCGTGAATAGTAATGCTTCCTATTAAGCAGGGCAATTGCTACTCGCCATGGGCCCTCAATGCGCCGTTTTGCCACCCACCTGTCTGAGCCGGCTGAGCTTCTCCCGGCTGCCGCACACGCTCATCTGGCACCACTTGCGCTGTTTGTTCTTGGAGATATCCAGGAACACCCAGTCGCAGTCGGTAGCGCTGCAACTGCGCAATGCGTGCAGATCACCGGATACCAGCAATTGCGTGGCCTCGATGGCCAGGCGGCCCAGCACCATGGCCGTGAGCTCCTGCGCCGTGGTGCAAGGCATCCACGCCCAGGCAGGCTTGCCGTCGACAGAACGCAGCACCCGCCGTGCTGCGCCTTGCTGGAAGGCCTCGTTGATCTGCTGCAAGGCGTGGTCGGGCGCGGCAGCTTGCAAGGACAACGGATAAAACACTGCGTACAGGCATTCCCTGAACGCAATGATCGCGTCGAGGTTCGGTTGGTAAGCCATCGATGACTCAAACACCATCGGCTTGTAGTCATCGAACTCCCGGGCCGAGATCAACGACGCATGCAGGGCCCATTCAAAGAAGAACTGAAAACTGGTGAGCCGTTCTTCCATGACCTTGAGCGAAGTGCCGGGGCGACGCCCATTGGTGGTATTGATGAAGTCCAGGACCCGGGCCCCGCCAATCAGGCGAATTGATTTTGCAGTGCCCGTAAAATGTGTCATGCCTGCTCCCGAAAAAACGCGTTCTCCCTGCGATGGCGCAGATTACCTTGTTTTTTCGAGTTACAGATATTGTCATCCCAGCGCAAAGCCGACGCAAAGACAGACGGCTAACCGCGACTGTCGTTGTGCCCCACCCAATCCAGAATCGCCTCGACCGACTGCTCCACCGAAAGCGCCTGGGTATTCAAGTGCACTTCAGGAAACACCGGCACGTCGTACTGGGAGTCGATCCCGGTGAAGTGTTTGATCTGGCCCGCACGGGCTTTTTTATACAGGCCCTTCGGATCACGTTGTTCAGCAACTTCCAACGGTGCATCCACATGCACTTCGACAAAAAACTCATTGCCGATGATCGAACGTGCGTAATGCCGACTGGCCGACGAAGGTGAAATCAGCGCGACAATCACCATCAGCCCCGCCTCCATCATCAAGCGGGCCACTTCGGCGACCCGCCGGATATTCTCATCGCGGTCGCTGTCGGTAAAACCCAGGTCGCGGCACAACCCGCCACGCACCGAGTCGCCATCAATGATCGCGGTGATCCGCCCCTGTTTCTGCAAGGCGATGTCCAACGCATCAGCGATGGTCGATTTGCCGGACGCCGAGATACCCGTCAGCCAGATGACCGCAGGCTTGTGCCCGCGTCCGGCGCGCCGATGGCTGAACGCAAACGCGTGCAGGTTCTGGCTTGGACTGTCTGGAAAATAACTCATGGCCGCACGCCCTCCTTCGCCGCAGTCGGCGGTTTACCCAACATGAACACCATCACGCATTGCACGAACAGCAACAGCGCAACCACCCAGTACACCGTCGAGAACGACCCGGTGAGGTCCTTGGAAAAGCCACCCAGAAAGTTGCCGCACACCCCGCCCAAGCCGATCAGCACATTGGCGATGCCAAAGGCCTGGGTCAGCCGGCTGACCGGCACGATCTGCCCGATGTAACTGGGGACCAGCCCGAAAATGGGGTAGAACGCCAGCGCAAACAGGAACGCGGCCAAGTAGAACAGCGGGAGGCTGTTGAAACTGAACACCAGGGTGGCGGCCAGTCCTGCACTGAGGAAACACATCGCCAGCGACGCCCGCACACCGGCCTTGTCGGCAATCCACCCCACCAGAAAGCCCGAGGCCATGCCCACCGCACCGATGGTGGTCCAGATAAACCCGGCGTCTTGAACCGATACGCCCAATTCATCGCGCAGGAAGGGCGCCAGGTACGTCTGGAAAGGCAGCAATGCCATGCCATTGAGAAACGCGATGGCCCAGGTCAGGTACAGCGAGCGGCTGAGCCACGGCTGGCGGTTGTCAAACGCTACGGCGCGCTCGCCGGCAAACCCGGTGTCCTGGCTCGCGGCCAGGTTGCGCAACAGAAACCAGGCCACCAGACACAGGGCCACCGAGATCAGGCCGGCAGTGAGCCAGATCGAGCGCCAGCCGCCATTCAAGGTCAGGAACGACACCAGCAAGCCATTGATGAACACGCCATAGCTGGTGCCACTGGAGATCAGCCCCATGACCCGCGAGCGATTACCCGGGCTGAAGCCCTTGGTGACGATTTCCGCCAGCGGGATGTACACCGAGGCGGAGCAACCACCGAGCAGGATCAACAAGGCCCCCGACAACCAGATGCTGTCGCTGACGCTCAGGCCCAGCAGCGCCAGGGACGTCATCACGGTGGACACCAGGCTGATTTTCCAGCCGTCGAAGAAACGGCTGATGTAACTGGTCACCGACGAAAACAGCAGGAAGCCAATCTGCGCGCCGCCGGTGATCAGGCCCACCGTGGTGTAGTCGAAGCCGATGTCGCGGCGCATGTCCACGACAAGGTTGGCGAACAGGTAAACCCCAAAGCCGTAGGTACTGGCCACGAACCCGGTGAGGACGATCGCCAGCACGACACTGTCCAATGGGCGGGCATTGCTCTGTACGAGTGTGCTCATCAAGCCTCCCTATTCGGCGCGCGCAGTGTGGATGACAAAATCACAATCCATCATGTCGTAGTCACGCTCGAAATCACCGTAGCTTTCATGGTCGGTAAATCCGGACTTGAGCACTTCCCCCTTCAATTCCCCCGGCAACAGGGGGTAAACCTGCAGCCTGTACTGCTGCGCATCATCGAAGGAATAGATGAACTCACACAGGCGTTCATCGACTTGGCCCAAGCTCACCGAAGCGTTCGTACCGCAGTAATAGTAATGACCGCTGGCTTTGAACTTACCGGCACGGATGGCGAAGAAATTGCGCTGATCCACAATCAGCAACCCGCCCGGCTTGAGCAAGGCCCTGAATTTAGCCAGCACCCTCAATCGATCATGGGCTTCAAACACATGGCACAGCGAACTGCCCAGGCACACCACGGCGTCGAATTGCCCTAGTTCCTGTGGATCCAGTGAATGCCAGTCGCGGTAATGGGACTGGATATCCAGGCCATGTTTGCGAAAGTTCGCCCGCGCCTTGGTCAACATGGTGCTGCTGCCATCGGTGGCGACCACGTCAAATCCGGCCTGCTTGAGCTGGACGGCATGAAAACCACTGCCCGTCGAGACGTCGATCACCGACTGCACGCCGTGGCTTCGCAACAGGTTTTCAAAGAACCCGCCCTCCCCCGCCTTACGCTTCTCCCAATCGATCAACTCATCCCAACGTTCGACAAATTCCGTCGAGTACTGCGCGGAGTAACTGGCCACGTCGTTGTGCTTGTTTCTGGTCATCTGATTCATGACATACCTACCAGGTCGAATTCTTGAAGGACAGGTACTTGCTCGCCAACTCACGGGCAAACTCGGCGGACTGTTCGATGGACATGCTGTGCTTGGAGTAGCCCAGCATCGATTGCATGACGGCCATGCACTGCGGGTTGTACGTGACGGAACCATCGCAATGGATTTCGTCGATGCCGTCCTGGCTCTGGCAGATGCTGTTGATGCGCACCGCCTCATCCCGTGGGCAGGCCTCGGAGAACTGCACCTCGATCCGCCCCTCATGCAGCCGCACCGGATAGCCACCCGGAAGCCCAAGTGGGCCAGGCGCATGCACCCACGCCGGCGTGGTTGAAAACAGCCCTTCGATAACCGTGACGGCGGAGCACGCGGTCAGGAATTGCCCATCCACCCCGCCCAGGCGACGGAACTCGGATTTGACCGTAGAAAAAATCGCCTCGGCCGGCAGGCGGGCCACCTGCGGGCGGTCGCGCACTTCATACAGCAGGCGGTAGCTGGCACGCGGTGGCAGGCCGCCGCGCGGCACGTAGTGGCTGAAGTAGTGCTGGGCATACAACTGCACCTGCACATCGGCGGGCGAACATTCGAGCAACCGCGCAATGGAAAGACGCACGGCGGGAATCAGGTTGGCCACGTTCCCCACACCGATATCGGGTGCCAGGCCGACGCGAGCCAGGATCGGGTTGACCGCATCGGGGAACGCCGCGTTGACGGTTTTGGCCGAGATGCCGGAAGCCTTCACCGCCTGCATCAGGCAGTGCATCAACGTCAGGTGCATGGGCAGCCATGGCCCGAACTGGGCCTGGTCGAGCTTTTCGAACGACAGCTTGGGCAACCCGGTAATCACCCGCCACGACTGCAGCGACGCGCAGTTCACCAGGATATCCGGGGCTTCTTCACGCAGCAGCTGCGTCACCCGGCCGATGTCCGTGAGGTCAGCAATCACCGGCCTGATAGCAATGAATTGCCCCAGTTGCGCGCACGACAGCGCCACCAGGTTGCACAGCCGGATCGTCGCCTCTTCATTGCGCCCCAACACCACAAACTCGAACGCGTTTTTCGGCCCGAGAATCTTGAGGATCTGCAGGCACAGGTTGCCGGCGCCCACCAGCAGCAGTTTTTTCTTGCGCATCGAATGACTCACCGTGGGTAGGCTCCGTTGTCGACCGAAATCACCCTGCCGGTGCTGTGACGCAGGGCATCGCCGACCAGCAGCAAGATGACCTCGGCCACGCCGCCAGGCTGGATCGGATCCTTGAGGACTTCCTGGCGTGCGTACTCGGCGCGGCGGTATTCGGGGATGGTGTCGTAGATGGCGGTGTCATGGATCAGCGCCGGGGACACCGCGTTTACCCGTACGAACGGCGCAAAGTTCCACGCGTTGGCCTTGGTCAGGCCGATCACCGCCGCCTTGGTGGCGCCGTAGAGGGCATCGCAGCTGCCCACTTCACCGGCCACCGAAGCAATGTTGACGATGCTGCGCGGGGCTTCGTGGGTCATTTCCCGTTCGGCGAAGTCCTTGGACAGATACACCAGTGCCTTGAGATTGACGGTGAGGATCTCGTCGATCTGCTCATCGGAATAGGCGTAGACACTTTTACCGTGATAAAGCCCGGCGTTATTGACCAAGCCATAAACGGTTGCATGACGCTTATACAGTTCAGGAATAAAACCCTTGATAACCGCCATATCGGAAAAGTCGGCGATATGCGCTTCAAATACTTCAGCACCGTAAAGCCGCTGCAACACGTTGAGGCCTTCGGCATCCTTGTCGGCGCCGATAACGAAGTAACCCTGTTGAATCGCCATTTCCACCGTGGCCCGACCAATGCCATTGGCCGCCCCGGTAACAATCAACTTCTTCATACAACCATCCTTATTGGCAAAATTCGTTCATGCGCGCGTAGAAAGTCCGATGGTATTCATACATCGCTTTTAACTTCGGGTATTGGTCGAAGGCTTTCATATCGATGTGGTGGTTATCCGGCGTCACAATGCGCTCACTGTTTTCCGCCGCAGCATGCCAACGACGCCAGGTTTTCCATTGTTGCGGACACTCTCGCTTCCACGTCATGGCATGCGGCAGAAACTCAATGCCCAAGTAATCACACAACTTACGAATCACCCGTTCCGGTTCAGCGGCCAGATCATCGGCGTTAATCACATAAGGCACTTTGCCCGTGAGTTTTGTGACCACGCAAAAGATCTCGTACAGCGCTTTATGCCCAATGGCCTGCAACGGCATATCCGGGTGCACCCGATGATGGGAAATAATGCTGCTGGCCGGCTCGCGGATAAGAAAGATATTGTCCTGTTGCGCGAGAAACTCACTGTCAACTTTCAAATTATCCAGACAGTGGTAACACATGTCTTTATGAAATACGTTTGTGCGCTCACGGGCGATCAACAGATGCTGTTTTATACCCTGGTACGTCGTGGGCAAACTGTGATCCCACTCATCCGACGGGATCGCCGAGTCCTCGGAAAACGCCATGTGCGCAAAGGGCTCATGGAAAACCTCAAAATCGCCCCTCTCGATAAACACACGTTCCAGCACGGTGGAGCGCGAACGTGGGTGGGCCCACAACCCGATCATCCGGTTCATGCGACCACCCCGAATTCAGCGGCCAGCAGTGCGTTGAGCGCGCGCTTGAAAGGCTTGGTCACCGGGCAAAGCCGCACGCAGTAATCGGTCAGGCGTCGGTGCGCGCTGTTGGCTTCGTTGCAGGCGTTGATAAACGCCTCATGGTTGCCAAAGTCATACGGCTCGATGCTGTCGACAAAGTAGGCTTCGTAGAAATACGGGATACGGATCAGCTTGGCGAAGGTCGACGCGGGCGGTTTCTGTGGTTTCAAGGCGGGCACTACCGGTTTGCCGTGGCTTTCGCGCTCGATGAGGAACTCCACCACATCCGGCGTCAGCGTGTAGCAGGTTGCCGCATGCCCGGTCTTTTCCAGGTGCCAGCAATGCTTGTTGCCTCGCTCGTCCACATCGACTTTGATACTGGACAGCAAGGTTTTGACCGGCACGCTCGCGGCCGCCACCAACGCCTGGACCTGCTCGTAGATCATCAGCTCGGCCCAGCGCAGCTCCTCGGCGCTGAATGCCAGGCCACGCTCTGCGGCCTGCAGCGTGAGTTCGGGCTGACAGGCGAAACGCCCGATCATGAAGGTGATCACGTACTTGCAGTGGGCAGTGTCGATACCGTTGCTGCGCGCGGTCGCCATGCCCCGCTCGATGGCCTGGATGCCGGCCTGGAACTGCGCAACCGTGAAGCAGAAGGTGATATTGATCGACGCGCCCTGGGCGGCCAGTTGCTCGACGGTCAACAACCCCTCCAGGCTGCCCGGCACCTTGACCATCACATTCGGTGCGAGGCGATGCAGTTCCAGGCCCCTGACGGTCATGCGCTCGGTGCAGCGCACATCCACCGGGTCGACCTGGGCGGAAATCCAGCCTTCGACCTGTGCCGATTGAACCCACAACGGCTGGAGCGCCGACGCCCCCTCAACGATGACCTCGTTGTACAACTGCTTGTGCAATTCGCTGGGAGTCAGGCTCGCCAGGTTGAAGCGCGACGACCAGTACTCGCGTTTTTCAAGGATAACGGCGGTCACCAGCCGGGGATTGGTGGTCACGCTGCACAAGCCCCGGGACTGGGAGAAATCGTCTGGCATCAACGCATCTATATAAGCTGCGGCGGCCGGGTACTTATCCAGCAGGTGCTGTTTGTAAGGCAGGTAAACGGCAGGCGAAGAATCCCACCATAGCTGTGAAGATTGATCGTTGCGTTTAAGTCTTTCCAGGTAACCCAGTGTGTTCACAACGCCTCCTCCCTGAGTAATAAGATCAATTAAAAATCGCCAGTACTTCACGCATGTCGGCGATCGGTAATGCGCCGGCAGCCGCCAACTGTGCACGCCGGTGCGGTGGACCAAAACCCAAAACCCTTATATTGGCAGCGACGGCCGCCTGAATACCCGTAACACTGTCTTCAATAACCAGCGCATCAGTAACGGCAATATCGTAAGTGTCACAAGCCGTCAAAAACACCAACGGATCTGGCTTCCAGCGACCCAGTTCATAACAACTGAATATTCGCCCTTCGAAATAAGAAAACAGACCGGCAGTACGCAAGCAGTGTTCTATCTTGCTACGGGGTGCGCTGGAGGCAACGCAATACGGGACCCGCAAACTGTCCAGCACTTCAACAATCCCATCCGTCGCTTTTAAATCAAGCGTCAAGGCATCCAGCGCGCACTGACGAAAGTGTTGCTCAAACTCATTGTCCAAATGAATATCTAAAATACATTCAGCTTCCCGCAAACACTCCGCAATTCTGCGTCCGCGGAAGTGTTCGATAAAACGTGTCACATCAAGTGTCGCACTGCCAGGTGCACGTGCATTTAGCATGGAGATCAACACAGACAGGGTGATCTCTTCACTTTGGACGAGTACACCGTCGCAATCGAAGATCACTAACTTAGGCATGCCAACTAAGGCAGCGGTTTTTCCCTGAACTGGTAGTTCCCCTATATCGGCCGAAAGGCACATAGATACCTCTTGTAAGTGGCCCCGCGATGACTTCCGAACTACCAACGGAGCGGGTTGAGGTGTGCCTATAAGACACGGGCACAAAAAGCCTGTCAAACGCTTTTAAGCGGTTTTTTAGTATCTTATGGTTATTTTTTATAGTTCTGTTATTCCATTTTCCACCATGGTTGTAGTCGCTAAATTCACACGGCTGAACTTCCCTTGCGCACCGTCAGTCAGCTACTTGAACTCACGAAATAAAGGTCGGTGAGCAATGCGTATCTCGTTGGAGCAACAAGTGGCGCTGGTAACCGGCGCCAGTTCCGGAATCGGCGCCGGCGCGGCCAAGGCTCTGGCACAAGCCGGAGCGGCCGTGGTGCTGAATTACAACAGCCAGGCTGCCCCGGCCGAGGCATTGGCCAGGCAGATCAACGCCGAGGGTGGCCGGGCGATTGCCATCGGCGCCAACGTCTCTATAGAAGAAGAGGTAGAACAGCTGTTTGCCCAGGCCCTCGATGCCTTCGGCCACCTGGACATCCTGGTGGCCAACTCCGGCCTGCAGAAGGACGCCAACCTGGTGGACATGAGCCTGGACGACTGGAATACGGTGATTGGCGTCAACCTCACCGGCCAGTTCCTGTGTGCCCGGGCGGCCGTGCGCATTTTCAACCGCCAGGGCGTGCGCGAGGGTGTGTCGCGGGCAGCCGGCAAAATCATCCACATGAGCTCGGTGCACCAGCTGATCCCCTGGGCCGGGCATGTGAACTACGCAGCGTCCAAGGGCGGCGTGGAAATGCTGATGCGCACCCTCGCCCAGGAAGTCAGCGAACAGCGCATCCGCATCAATGGCATTGCGCCGGGAGCGATCCGTACGGCGATCAATCGTGCGGCCACTGAAGGCGCCGCAGAGAAGGAACTGCTGAAGCTGATTCCCTATGGACGGGTCGGCGATGTGGAAGACGTGGCCAACGCCGTGGTGTGGCTGGCCAGTGATGCGTCCGACTACGTCGTGGGCAGCACACTCTTTATTGATGGCGGCATGAGCCTGTATCCGGAGTTCCGTGGCAATGGTTGATTTGAAGAACGAGCAACAAAGCCCCATCGATGCCCACGGCATCATCGGCGACATGCGTAGCGCGGCACTGGTGAACGACAAAGGCAGCATCGACTTCTTCTGCTGGCCGGAATTCGACAGCCCGTCGATCTTCTGCTCGCTGCTGGACAGCCCCGATGCCGGCATCTTCCAGCTCACCCCGGACCTGCCCAACGCGCGCCGTGAGCAGATCTACCTGCCCGACACCAACGTGCTGCAAACCCGCTGGCTCAGCGACGACGCCGTGGTAGAGATCACCGACCTGCTGGCCATCAGCGAAGAGATCGACGACCTGCCACTGCTGATACGCCGGGTGCGGGTGGTCAGCGGCACGGCCGAGATTCATCTGCGCTGCGCCGTGCGGCATGACTATGCGCGCACGCCCACACACGCGACCGTCGACAACGGCACCGTATGCTTCAGTGCCGACGGCCAGCCCGGCCTGCGCCTGTCCGGCAGCCATCCGCTGCAGATCCAGGACGGCGCTGCCGTAGCCCGCTTCACCCTGGACCAGGACGAAGGTGCCGAGTTCGTCCTCGGCGGCCAGGACGACGAACGCGTAGACAGCGGTTGCACCGACCTGGCCCTGGCCCACACCTTGAAATTCTGGCGCGGCTGGATCGCGCAATCGAACTACCGTGGGCGCTGGCGCGAAATGGTCAACCGCTCGGCCCTGGCCCTCAAGCTGCTGACGTCGCGCAAACATGGCGCGATCATCGCCGCCGCCACCTTCGGCCTGCCGGAAAGCCCCGGCGGAGAGCGCAACTGGGACTATCGCTACACCTGGATCCGCGATGCGTCGTTCACCGTCTACGCCTTCATGCGCCTGGGTTTTGTCGACGAGGCCAACGCCTATATGCGCTGGCTCAAGGGCCGCGTCAGTGACTGCTGCGGCCAGCCGACCAAGATCAATATCCTGTACGGCATCGACGGTCGCCAGGAGCTGCCGGAAGCCGAGTTGGAGCACTTCAAAGGCCATGGCGGCGCGAAGCCGGTGCGCATCGGCAACGGCGCGTTCGACCAGATCCAGCTGGACATCTATGGCGAGCTGATGGACGCGGTGTACCTGGTCAACAAGTACGGCGAAGCCATCTCCCACGAGGGCTGGAAGCACACAGTGGAAGTCGCCGACCAGGTCTGCGAAATCTGGAATACCGAGGATGTGGGTATCTGGGAGATGCGCGGCGAACAGCACCACTTCCTGCACTCGCGGCTGATGTGCTGGGTGGCGCTGGACCGTGCCATCCGCCTGGCATCCAAGCGCTCGCTGCCGGCGCCGTTCGCGCGCTGGGACCAGACCCGCCAGGCGATCTACGCGGATATCTGGAGCAACTTCTGGAACGAGGAACGCGGGCATTTCGTGCAGCATATCGGCAGCACGGCGCTGGACGGTTCGATGCTGCTGATGCCGTTGGTGCGCTTTGTCGCGGCGACCGATCCGCGCTGGCTCTCGACCCTGGAAGCGATCCAGAAAAGCCTGGTGCGCGACGGCATGGTCTACCGCTACCGCAACGACGACAGCCAGATCGACGGCCTGCAAGGCACCGAAGGCGCGTTTGCGGCCTGCTCGTTCTGGTACGTCGAATGCCTGGCCCGCGCCGGCCAGGTGGAAAAGGCCCACCTGGAGTTCGAACAACTGCTGCGCTACGCCAACCCCCTGGGGCTGTACGCCGAAGAGTTCGACAACCAGGCCCGGCACCTGGGCAATACGCCCCAGGCCTTGAGCCACTTGGCGTTGATCAGCGCGGCGACGTTCCTGGACCGCAAGCTCAGCGGGGAGAAAACCACCTGGCAACCCTGAAATAGCCTGTGCACAATGGGCAGCCCTCCAGGCCACGGACAGGAACACCATGCGCCAGGTATTGCTGATCATCGATGTGCAACCCTCGTTCAACCCTCCCGCGTGGCTGGTGGACGGCATCAATGCCCTGCTGGGCCGCATGCCGTCAATCGCCACCGTGGAGCGTCACGACGAGAGCATTACCCCCTTCGCCCGTCAACTCGGCTGGCAACCGGCGCCGGATGACCAAAGCCTGATTGCGGCGGATCGTATCTTCATCAAGCACGGCTACGCGCCAACGCCCGAGACGGTTGCCTACCTGAAAAACATGGGGCCCGAGCGCGTGCTGGTGTGCGGCATCCAGACCGACACCTGCGTGCTGGCGGCGGGGTTTGCGTTGTTTGATGCCGGGTTGCAGCCGACGTTGATCAGCGATCTGACGATAGGCTCGTCGCTGGACAGGTCCGGGCAGTTGGGGGTGGACTTGTGGCGGCATCACTTTGGGCACGTGGTTGATCGAGACCAGGTCGCTGCCACCTTATGACCCCCTTTCCTACCCTGCACACTCAACGCCTGCAACTGCGGGAGCTGGTGCCCCAGGATGCCCCAGCGCTGTTCGCCATCTACCGTGATACCGACAGCATGCGCTGGTTCGGCGCAGACCCGATGGCCAATATTGCCCAGGCAAAGCGCCTGGTCGAGACCTTTGCCCAATGGCGTACCCAACCGAATCCCGGGACTCGCTGGGGGCTTGAGTTCGAGGGCCGATTGATCGGCAGTTGTGGCTTGTTCAAGTGGAACCAGGGATGGAACAGTTGCTCGCTGGCCTGTGAGCTAGCACCGCAATTCCGAGGCCAGGGTCTGATGAGCGAAGCGCTACGCACCGCGCTGGAATGGGGTTTCAGGCAGATGTATCTGCAGCGGGTGGAAGCGCTGGTTCATCCACATAATCACGCGTCCCGCGCGTTGCTGGAGCGTCTTGGCTTCAAAGCCGAAGGAAAAATGCGAGAAGCCGGATTCTGGAACGGCCAGCGACATGATCTTGAAGTGCTGGGGCTGCTGGCGCGGGAATGGCCGTATCGATCCAGACTGGACAAGTAAGCCCGCGGTCCCAAAAACCACCTCTTCCCGTCACACCTTTCGGCTAGAGTTCCAGCATCTCTGGCCATTTGGTGAACCATGACCATGACCCCCCCACGGCTCCACGTACGCACTTCAATGCTCGATATGGCCTATGAAGCCCACGGCCCCATCGACGGCCAACCGGTGATCCTGCTGCACGGTTTTCCCTACGACCCACGTGCCTATGACGCGATCGCCCCGGTACTGGCCGGGCATGGCTGCCGTGTGCTGGTGCCGTACCTGCGCGGTTACGGCCCGACACGGTTTATCAATGCGCAGGTAATGCGTTCAGGGCAGCAGGCGGCGCTGGCCAAGGACCTGCTGGACTTCATGGATGCGCTGGCGATCCCGCAGGCCACGCTGGCCGGGTACGACTGGGGCGGGCGCGCCGCGTGTATCGTCGCAGCGCTGTGGCCCGAGCGCGTGCATGGGTTGGTGACCGGGGATGGCTACAACATCCAGGACATCGCCCAGTCGCTGAAGCCCAGGGCACCTGTGACGGAACATCGCTTGTGGTACCAGTACTACTTTCATACCCCGCGCGGTGTGGACGGCTTGACCGCCAACCGTGGCGAACTGTGCAAGCTGTTGTGGTCGCTGTGGTCGCCGTCCTGGGCCGAGGGGCCGGGGCTGTATGCGCAGACGGCAGCTTCGTTTGATAACCCGGATTTTGTCGAGGTGGTGATTCACTCCTACCGCCACCGCTTCATGTACGCACCTGGCGACCCGGCGCTGGAAGCCATCGAGCAGGCACTGGCGTTGCAGCCCGCGATCTCGGTGCCGAGCATTTCATTGTGCGGTGCCGATGATGGCGTGGGTCCGCCGCCTGAAGTGGATGACGACGTGGAGCATTTCAGCGGGTTTTACCAGCGCCGGGTGTTGCCAGGCGTGGGTCACAACATCCCTCAGGAAGCGCCGCAGGCCACACTGGACGCGGTGTTGGAATTGCTCGGCGAAAAACGTTCACGATAAGCCTGAGGCGTCACCGACAAGGCGCGCAGAAAGCTGCGACGCAGGGTTTCCTCGCAACCGAACCCACATTGCACCGCAATGCGTTTGACCGACGCCGTGCTATCGGCCAATTGCCGACGCGCGGTTTCGACGCGGATGAGCTCGACGGCACGCGCCGGGGTCTGGCCGGTTTCGGCGCGGTAGTGCCGTACAAAGCTACGCTCGCTCATGCCGGCCTGGGCGGCCAGGGTCGAAATATTCAAATCCAGGGTGAGGTGTTCGGCTATCCAGGCGTGCAGTTCGGCGAAGCGGCTGTCATCTTTTTGCAGGGACAGCGTCACGCTGAATTGCGACTGGCCACCGGGGCGCTTGAGAAACACCACCAGGTGCCGCGCCACTTCCAGGGCCACGGCGCGGCCCAGATCCTCCTCCACCAGCGCCAGGCACAGGTCGATACCGGCGGTGACACCGGCGGAGGTCCAGACGGCGCCCTGCTGGATGAAGATCGGGTTGGACTCCACCGTCAGCGCAGGGAACTTGCGCGCCAACTCTTCACAACGGGTCCAGTGGGTGGCGACGCGGCAGCCGTCGAGCAGACCGCTGGCGGCCAACAGGAAAGCGCCGGTGCACACCGAGGTCATGCGCCGGGTATATCTGGCTTTCGCACGCACCCAGTCCACCAGCGCCGGGTCTTCGGCGGCGCCGTACACGCCCCAGCCGCCGGCAATCACCAGCGTATCGCACGGCGCATCGACAGCGGGCAGCGTCTCGGCGACCAGCGCCAGACCGGCGGAGGTCATCACCGGCTGCGATTGCGCGGCGATCACCGATACCGCGTAAGGCAAAGGTTCGCCGCGCTGGCGCGCCAGGTCATTGGTGGAGGCGAACACCTGCAGCGGGCCGGTGACGTCGAGCACCTGGGCGTTATCGAAAGCGAGTACATGGACGATTCGAGGCATGATTGGCGTGATTCGTGGGCTTAATGGCGCATCCGCCAAAGCCTAGGCCTCTAGAGTGAAGCCGTCCACCCCTTTATCGGAGCTTCATTCATGACCTTGCAGATCGGCTTTCTGTTGTTCCCCGGCATCCAGCAACTGGACCTTACCGGCCCCTACGACGTGCTCGGTTCCCTGCCGGACGTGAAGTTGCACCTGGTGTGGAAAGACCTGGCCCCCGTCACCTCCAGCACCGGCCTGGTGTTCACCCCGACCATGGCCTATGCCGACTGCCCGCCCTTGGATGTGATCTGCGTGCCCGGCGGTTCCGGCGTCGGCGCGTTGATGGAAGACCCGCAGACCCTGGATTTCCTCAAGGCCCAGGCACAAACCGCACGCTACGTGACCTCGGTGTGTACCGGCTCGCTGGTGCTCGGTGCGGCGGGTTTACTGCGCGGGCGCAAGGCGACAACACACTGGGCCTACCACGACCTGCTCGCCCCGCTCGGCGCCATTCCTGTGCAAGAGCGCGTGGTACGCGATGGCAACCTGCTGACCGGTGGCGGCATCACTGCCGGGATCGACTTCGCCCTGACCCTCGCGGCGGAGTTGTACAGCGAAGCAGCGGCGCAGTTGGTGCAACTGCAGATTGAATACGCGCCGGCACCGCCGTTCGATGCCGGTCGCCCGGACACCGCCCCCAGGCATGTGCTGGACGAGGCCAACAAGCGCACCGCCGAATCGCGCAGGGTACGCGGGGAGATCGTCGCACGGGCAGCTGCTCGGTTGGGTTGATACGCTTTCTCTGTGGCGAGCGGGCTTGCCACAAAAAGCTGACCCAACACGTTTAGTCAGGCCGGACGCGACATCACCGCCAGGCGCACCGCCAGCACTGTCAGCACCGTCGCCAGGCCCCACTTCTGCAACCAGGCGCCTTTCGAGCGCCTGGCGAAGAACCGGCTCAGCGCCCCGCCAGACATGCCCAGCAGCAGATGAAACACGCCCGCAATCAGGGTCAACACGCCCCCCAGCACCATCAACTGCACAGCGATGGACCCCGCCTCGGGCCTCACGAACTGTGGCAGGAACACCACAAAAAACAGCAGCGTCTTAGGGTTGAGCAAACTGTTGAGCATGGCTTGCAGGAACACCCGGCCCAGCGGCACCCGGCTGACGGGGCCAGCATCCACCCCAGGTTTTTTCTGCAAGGTCTTGAACACCAGCCACAGCAGGTAGATCACACCCGCATACCGGATCACGTCAAAGGATGGCGGCCAACTGGCAACCAGCGCCGTCACCCCGGTGGCGGTCAAGGCGGTCAGCAGCACGTCGGCCACGCCAATGCCCAGGGCAGACGCCATCCCGCCGCGCCAGCCGTGGGTCACGCCGTGGCTGATCACAAAGGCCATGTTCGGCCCAGGGGACAACAGCAACAGCAGCACAGCACCGGAAAAAACCGCCAGGGTCGCCAGGTCGATCATGCTCAAGCCTTCCACCGGGAAAAGCCTGCAGATTAGTCGGTGCACCGGCGGCAAACAAAAAATTGTGCTGGATACAGTGCGCGCCGGGAATTGCGAAGGGCCACGACCAACGTCTAGAATGCGAAACATTATCAATTAAGACAGCTGTGCCAGGATGCCCATGTCGAGCGATCACCCACTGGACCACGCCGCCATCGGCCAGCTTTACCACGCCCATCATTCCTGGCTGCGCGGCTGGTTGAGCCGGCGCACCGGGTGCCGTGAACACGCCGCCGACCTGGCCCAGGAAACCTTCGTGCGCCTGCTCAATGCGCGCAAACAGCAAACCTTGCAGCAGCCGCGCGCCTACCTGAGCAGCATCGCCCGCAGCCTGATGATCGACCAGTACCGCCGCCGCGAACTGGAGCGCGCCTACCTGGAAAGCCTTGCGCATTTTCCGCAACTCGAAGTGCCGTCGGAAGAAACCCGCCTGCTCATTCTCGATAGCCTGGAACGCATCGACCGCTTGCTCGACCAGCTCAAGCCGCGGGTGCGCGAAGCCTTCCTGCTGGCGCAACTGGACGGCCTGACCTGTGCGCAGATTGCCCTGCGCCTGGGTGTGTCCAAGGCCACGGTGGAACGTGACTTGTCCAAAGCGCTGCATGCCTGTTACCGCTTGCGTTATGCCGAAGGCTGACCCGCGCCTGGTGGACCAGGCCATCCAGTGGATGATCACGCTGCGCTTCAACGTGGCCGACGACGCCAGCACCGCCGCGTTCGAACGCTGGCTGCACACCAGCGCCGAGCACCAGTTGGTGTGGCAGCGGGTGGCCGCAATGAATGACGATTTCAGCCAACTGCCGCCCCAGGTCGGCCGGCACGCCCTGCGCGGCGCGCGCCGACACATCTCCCGTCGTGAAGGCTTGAAACTGCTCGGCCTGGTTGCGGGTGCGGCCGGTTTGACCTGGCTCGGCCGCGACTACACGCCACTGCCTGCACTGATGGCCGACTACCGCACGGCCACCGGCGAGCGGCGCTGGGTGGCGCTGGACGATGGCAGCCGGATCCAGTTGAACAGCGCCAGCGCCCTCGACACGGCCTTCGATAAAGAGCGTCGCCTGGTGCGTTTGCGCCAGGGTGAAATACTGGTCAACACCGGCACCGATCACCGACCGTTCTGGGTACAGACCCGCGACGGCTACCTGCGCACCCTTGGCACGCGTCTGCTGGTCCGCGAAGAAGCCCAAGGCACACAGCTGGCGGTGCAACAGGGCACGGTGGCGGTGTTTGCCGACAGCCATGCGGGCAATGCCCGCCAGGTACTCAAGCCTGGCGAGCAGGTGTTGTTCAATCGCAGCGGCATTCGTCCGGTTGTCGGCAACGGCCTTGACCCCTGGGCCTGGAGCGACGGCGTGATCAGCGCCCAGGCGATGCGGCTGGACGACTTCCTCGCCGAACTGGCGCGCTATCGCAACGGCCTGGTGCGCTGCAGCGAGGCGGTGGCTGGGCTGCGAGTGTCGGGGACTTATCAACTGGACGACACCGATCAAGTGCTGGGCCTGATCGCGCAATCACTCAAGCTCGATCTCACGTACCGCAGCCGCTATTGGGTGACGGTTTCCGCGCGCGCGTAACCGCTCAAAAATAAATGAGGTGAATTCTCATTGCCGTTCGACCTGTAAGGAAAGGCCGATCAACAGGCCGGTTCTGTCCACTTCCTTCAGGAGCACCCCGCGGTCATGCAAGCGTTCCCCTCCCAACGTTCACCCCTCAAGCGCGCCATGCAGGCCGCCTTGCTTGGCGCCTGCCTGAGCAGTGCCCTGCCCCTGGCCGTGATGGCCGATACACCGTCCAGCGACACCCAGGCCCGTGACTGGAACATTGCGGCCGGCGCCCTCGCCGCTGCATTGGATCAGTTCGCACGCCAGGCCGGTATCAGCCTGTCCTACGACGCCACCAGCGTCGCCGGCAAGACAAGCCCGGGCTTGAGCGGCCGCCTTGATCCTCAGCAAGCGCTTGAGCAATTGCTGCGCGGCCAGGGCCTTGAAGCCCAACGCCAGGGCAACAGCACCTGGATGCTATTGCCGCAAGTGGCCGATACCGGCTCGCTGAGCCTGGGCGCTACCCTTATCAACGGCGAACGCCTGGGTGTCACCACCGAGGGCACCGGGTCATACACCACCGGTGCAGTCACCATCGGCAAGGGCGAACACAGCCTGCGGGAAACCCCGCAATCGGTGAGTGTGATGACCCGCCAATTCATGGACGACCAGAACGTCACCACCATCGACGACGTAATGGAGCGCACGCCCGGCATCACCTCCTACGAGTCGCCCATGGGCGGCAAGTATTTCTACTCCCGTGGTTTCAAGATGCTCGGCCAGTACCAGTACGACGGCGTGCCCCTGGACATGGGCAAGGACTACGTCCAGGCCGACAGCTTCAGTGCGAACATGGCGATTTATGACCGCGTGGAAGTGCTCAAGGGCGCCGCCGGCATGCTCAAGGGGGCCGGCACCGCCAGCGGCGCGGTGAACTTTGTGCGCAAACGGCCACAGGCCAAGCCCACCACCAGCCTGTCGCTGTCGGCCGGCACCTGGGACAACTACCGCGCCGATCTCGACACCGGCGGCCCGCTGAATGACAGCGGCACGCTGCGTGGCCGCGCTGCCGTGAGCCAGCAGGATCGCGGGTCCTACATGGACATCGCCAAGCGCAAGGACCAGGCGTTCTACGGTGCGCTGGATTTTGACCTCACACCTGACACGACCCTGGGCGTCGGCGCCAGCTACGAGGATGTCGATGCCTCCCCGTGCTGGGGTGGCCTGCCGCGCTACGCCGACGGCAAAAGCGCCAACCTCAGCCGCTCGACCTGCCTTGGCCAATCCTGGAACGACTGGCAAAGCCGGCGTGCCACGTTCTTTGCCGACGTCACCCACCACTTCAACGATGACTGGAAACTCAAGGTCTCGGCAGTGCACAGCCGCAACCTGCAAGACACCAAATACGCCGCCAGCGAAGGCACCATCAACTACGGCGACCCGACGCCGACGGCCAACTCCTATGCAGCGCTGATGGACTACGACCACAGGGACTACGGCCTCGATGCCTATATCGACGGCAAGTTCGAAGCCTTCGGCCTGGAACACGAAGTGATCCTCGGCGCCAACGGCAGCCGCGGAACCCAGGACGACGTCTATGCAATCCAGAACCTGCCCAGACGCCAGAGCATCTACCAGCCAGACCACCACTTCCCGGAACCGGCCAACAGCACCTTCTGGCCGAACATGTACCGAGGCGGCACGGTCAAGGAAACCGCCACCCAATACGGTACTTATGCCACCTTGCGCCTGCGCCTGGCCGAGCCGTTGATGTTCATCGTCGGCAGTCGCGTAAGCTGGTACGACAACCGTCGCGAGTCCTATAACCTGGGCTGGGGCGAGTGGTCCCTGCAAGATGCGCACACCAAGGAAACCGGCGAGGTCACGCCGTTCGCCGCACTGATCTACGACCTCAATGAGCACCTCTCGGTGTACGCCAGCTACGCTGATATCTTCCAGCCGCAGAGTGCCTACGCTACGGCCGATGGCGCGGCGCTCAAGCCGAAAATCGGCGACAACTACGAGCTGGGTATCAAGGGCGAATGGTTCGATGGGCGCCTCAACAGCTCCCTGGCATTGTTTCGTGCCATCGAGAAAAACGGCGCCGAAACCGACTACAACAGCTTCTGCCCGACCTCTGCCGATGGCTATTGCTACACCGATAAAGGCAAGGTGCGCGCCCAAGGCGTGGAGGCCGAAATCAGCGGTGAAGTGCTCGAGCGCCTGCAACTGTTCGGCGGCTACACCTACACCCAGACCAAATCCCTGAACACCATTGACAGCACAAAAGAAGGCGGCGTCTCCAACACCTATGTGCCTCGGCACATGCTGCGCGTGTGGGGTGACTACCAGCTCGATGGCGCACTGTCGAAATGGAGCGTGGGCACCGGAGTCAACGCCCAGAGCAGCAACTACCGCGTGCAAACCATCAAATTGGAACAGGCCGGTTACGCCACCTGGAACGCGCGCGTGGCGTATCGCCTCGATGACACCTGGACCGTGGCGCTCAACGGCAACAACTTGTTCGATAAAAGTTATTACAATACGGTCGGCACCGCCTCTTGGGGCAACTTCTACGGTGAACCGCGCAATTTTACCGTCAGTTTGAAAGGCAACTTCTGATCCGGTGAAAGCCCCGGTGGCAGGGTACTTAGTGCGCCCTGCCCCTCCCTCTTTGTCCCCTTTTCCTACCTCGCATTGAAAAAGGTTTTTCCTTTAAGCAGGAAAAATCTGACATTTGTTCCTACACTCAAAAACACACCCAATCACCGAGTGTTCGGACAAGGAACGTCAATAAAATGCCTAAGAAAAAGCCAGTTAACCTGTCTAACACGCCACCTCCGCACCATCGTCAATTCATTGACTGAACACATACCAAAGGAACACTCCTTTAGTCACTACCCCGCAAAACCCACTCAAATGGATAGCTGCATTTGGAATGGCTAGTTGCGTATTACCCAGCGTAGTCGTTCGACCCTAGTTCTGAAGCCAGTCACCGCTTATTGAACAAACCGTCGAACAGTGAAGCCTGGAGTGCAATGAGGGATGTTTGTATGCGAGAGAAGTCGTCCGTCGACAGCCTGTTCTTAACGCGCGCCGGTTTTGTTGAGTTCTTTGTTGTTTTCGTCAAGTTGGTCCATGGCCTGACGGCCATTCTGCCCCCCATGGTCCTGGTGCTCTTGCTCGACCCGATGGCCCCTGAGCTGCGCGCCCACTTCCTGGGCCTGCTGGTATTTTTCGCGGTCCTCACCATTATTTTGTTCCAGGCGCTGGGCATCTATTCCGAAGAACTGTTCAGCAATCGCCTGCGCCTGAAAACCAAGATCAAGGCCTGGTCGGCGGCGTTCTGCATCCTGCTGTTCATGTACCAGATCCTGCAAATGTTCCCGCAGTTGACCCCGCGCAACCTGGTGACCTGGTACGTCGCCAGCCTGGCGCTGTTCTGCCTGGAGCGCCTGCTGATGCTGCGCCTGTATCGCAAGCTGATGCGTGCCGGCAAATTCCTGCAACGCACGGTGATCCTGGGTTTTACCGACACCGCCGTACACGTTGCCGATCACCTGCTGCGCAACGGTGACATCCGCTCCGGCCTGGTCGGGTTCATCGACGACCGCACCGAACGCATTCCCAAGGAACTGAGCAACCTGCCCCTGCTGGGCAACACCCGCGACCTGGAAAAGCTGATCCGCGCCGAGCAGGTCAACCAGGTGATGATCTGCCTGCCCTGGGCCGCCGAGCAGCGCATCCATGGTTTGGTCAACCGCCTGCGGCAGCTGTCGGTGAACGTGATGCTGGTACCAGACATGGCCGCCCTGCGTTACGGCCACAGCAAGATTACCGATGTGGGCGGCATCCTGATGTTCAACACCTCGCAATTGCCGTTGCGCGGCTGGTCGCCGGTAATCAAGCGCTGCGAGGACTTGCTGCTGGCCAGCCTGGCGCTGGTATGCCTGTCACCAGTGATGCTGATGACGGCGATTGCGATCAAGCTCGATTCCAAAGGCCCGGTGCTGTTCCGCCAGAACCGCTATGGCTACAACGACAACGAAATCCGCGTGTTCAAGTTCCGCTCGATGTACACCGACCAGAGCGACTTCACCGCGGAACGCCAGACCACCCGCGAAGACCCGCGTATCACCCGCGTCGGCCGCGTCATCCGCAAGACCAGCATCGACGAGCTACCGCAACTGTTCAACGTGCTGCTGGGCAACATGTCCATGGTCGGCCCGCGCCCGCATGCCACTGCGACCAAGGCTGCGGGCATTCCCTTCGAAGTGGCGGTCAGCGAATACAGCTCGCGGCACCGGGTCAAGCCGGGCATCACCGGCTGGGCGCAGATCAACGGCTACCGGGGTGAGACCGACACCCTGTTCAAGATCCAGAAACGGGTCGAATACGACTTGGAGTACATCTCGAAGTGGTCGGTGTGGTTCGACTTGTACATCGTTTTCATGACGGTCCCGGCCGTCCTTTCCACCAAGGAAGTCTATTGATGAACACACTCAACGGATTGATTCCCTGCATTATTTCCGGTGGTTCGGGCACGCGGCTGTGGCCGGTGTCCCGGCAGAACATGCCCAAGCCGTTCATGCGCATGCGCGACGGCCAGAGCCTGCTGCAGAAAACCTTCCAGCGCGCGGCCAAGCTGCCGGGTGTGGAAAGCGTGCTGACAGTGACCAACCGCGACCTGCTGTTCCGCACCCTGGATGACTACCGCCTGGTCAACAAGGCCCATCTGCCCCTGGACCTGCTGCTGGAGCCGTTCGGCCGCAACACGGCGGCAGCGATTGCCGTGGCGGCGTTGCATGTGCAGGAGCATTTCGGCGGTGACGCGCAGTTGCTGGTGATGCCCGCCGACCATCTGATCCTCAATGAAGTGGCGTTCGCCGAGGCCGTGACCCAGGCCCGCGACCTGGCCGAAGCGGGCTACCTGGTGACCTTCGGCATTCAGCCGGATCATCCGGAAACCGGCTTTGGCTACATCGAACAGGGCGAGGCGCTGGGCACCGGCCATCGGGTCAAGCGCTTCGTGGAAAAACCCGACCTGGCCACCGCCCAAGGCTACCTCGATGGTGGCAAACACCTGTGGAACGCCGGCATGTTCTGCTTCAAGGCCAGCGCCCTGGTGGACGAACTCGCCGCCCATGCACCGGACGTACTGGACGCTGCCCGCGCCGCGCTGGAACACAGCCAAAGCCTGCAGAACAAGACCTCACGCCAGCGTGAGCTGGACGCGGACGCCTTCGGCAGCGCGCCGGATGTGTCCATCGACGTGGCGCTGATGGAGAAATCCAAGCAAGTCGCCGTGGTGCCCTGCGACATCGGCTGGAGCGATATCGGCTCGTGGGAAGCCCTGCGCCAGCTCACCCCCAGCGACGCCCATGGCAACCAGGTCAACGGCGAAGCGATTCTGCACGACGTGCACAACTGCTACATCGACTCGCCCAAGCGCGTACTCGGCGCCGTGGGCGTGCGCGACCTGATCATCGTCGACACCCCCGACGCCCTGCTGATCGCCGACGCCCAGCGCAGTCAGGACGTGCGCTACATCGTCGCCGAGCTCAAGCGCCAGAACCACCCGGCGTACAGCCTGCATCGCACCGTCACCCGGCCATGGGGCACCTACACCGTGCTGGAGGAAAGCAGCCGCTTCAAGATCAAGCGCATCGTGGTCAAGCCCCAGGCGTCGCTGTCGTTGCAGATGCACCACCACCGCAGCGAACACTGGGTGGTGGTCAGCGGTGCGGCGCAGATCACCAACGGCGAGCGTGAATTCCTGATCAACGCCAACGAGTCCACCTACATCCCCGCCGGGCACAAACACCGCCTGACCAACCCCGGCATCATCGACCTGGTGATGATCGAGGTGCAGAGCGGCGAGTACCTGGGCGAGGACGACATCGTGCGTTTCGACGACATCTACGGGCGCGCGCCCGCAGAAGTGAAGAAATGACATGCTCACCTCGCTGATCATCCCGACCCGTAACGCTTCCAGCCATCTGGGCCGCCTGCTGCCGGCGCTGAAGATGCAAACCCTGCAACCCGACGAGATGCTGGTGGTGGACAGCGCCTCCAACGATGACACTGTGGCGCGCTTTCGCGAATTCGGGGCGCGGGTCGAGGTGATCGACGCGCGTGACTTCAACCACGGCGGCACCCGGCGCTGGGCCAGTGGGCAGGTGAGCGGCGACGCGCTGATCGTGATGACCCAGGATGCGATCCCCGCCACCCCGGAAACCTTCGCCAACCTGCTCGCCGAATTGCAGCAGGACCCGCTCAACGGCGTGGCCTACGGTCGTCAGTTGCCGCACCCCGATGCCGGAGTACTGGGTGCGCAATCGCGGCACTTCAACTACCCGGAGCAAAGCCGCAGCAAGAGCCTGGCCGATGCGCCGGAGCTGGGGATCAAGACCTGCTTCAGTTCCGACTCGTTTTCCGTCTACCGGCGCAGCGTGCTGGAGGCGGTGGGCGGTTTCCCGGCGGATGTGATCGGCAGCGAGGACGCCTATGTGGCGGCGCGCATGCTGCTCGAAGGCTACAAGGTGCGCTACGCCGCCACGGCGCTGGTGCATCACTCGCACGATTACAAGCTCATGGATGAGTTTCACCGCTACTTCGATATCGGCGTGTTCTACGGCCGCGAACCGTGGATCAAGCAGGCTTTTGGCGATGCCGGTGGTGAAGGCAAACGCTACGTGCTGGCTGAACTGGCGGCCTTGCGCAAGGCCGGTGCCTTGCACCGTGTTCCCGAAGTACTGGTGCGCAGCGCGTTCAAACTGCTCGGCTACCGGCTGGGCCATCTGGAGCGCCGCCTCCCCCTCGCCCTCAAGCGGCGCATCAGCATGTTTCCCGGTTATTGGAGGTGAGCATCATGACCCACAGGAAGTCCCCCTTGATGAAACGAACCCTGCTCGTCGTGGCCATGGTGGCCCTGGCCGCCTGCAATACGCCGGCACGCATCGTCCCGCCCGACAGTGACACCGTCGAGGCCGGCAAACGCGCCCTCGACCAGTTGGCACAATTGCCGCCGGCGGTGGAGCGCATCCGCATCGGCGACCAGTTGCGCATCGTCCGCGATGCCGGCGAGATGCCGACACTGTCGGCGTTCAACGTCAGCACCATCTATGAGCTGACGCTGTACACGGTGCAGACCGACGGCAAGATCAACTACCCGTTCCTGGGGCCGGTGCAGGTCGCCGGTCGCCAGCCGTCGGAGCTGGCCACGGAGTTGACCGGCAAACTCGCGCCCATCTACCGCGAACCGCGTGTGACGGTGAACATCAACCAGGCGCCGAGCGGCTCGATCATCGTCGGCGGCGCGGTGAACAACCCGACGGCGGTGCAGATCGCCACGGCCAACACCCTGGAACAAGCCATCATCGGTGCCGGCGGGGTCAGCCCGGCAGGCAACGCCAGCATGGTCGCCCTGCTGCGCGAAGACGCCCAGGGTGCCTATCGCGCGTACTTCCTGGATTTCAGCCAGTTGCTCAAGACCGGTCCCAACGGACGCAAACCCGTGCGCCTGCAACGCGGCGATGTGGTGTTCGTGCCCAAGTCCAACGTGGGCGAACGCATCCAGGGGGTGGATACCTACATGAACCAACTGATCCCGTTCACCAAGTCGATCGGGGTTGGCTACAACTACACCCGAACCAGCGGCGGCAACAACTAAAGGAGCGACATCCCAATGATCGAGATCCGTTCTTTTCGTGATCTTCTGCGCTTGTTCTTCATCTTCCGGCATGAGTTCAAGCTGGCGGCGATTGCCGCGCTGGTGATCATCCTGCTGGGAGCGTTCCTGCTGCCGGCCAAGTACGAGTCCACCGCGCGCCTGTTGGTCAAGCCAGGGCGTGATTCGACCTTGCCCATCGAGATCAGCAACCGCCAGGCGCTGGTAATGCCCAGCACCCAACGCGACCCGATTGTCGACGAAGAGCGCCTGCTCACCGGCCGGCCGATCGTACGCGCGGTGGCCGAGCATTACCTGGAAGTGATTGAAAACGCGCCGCCGCCGGAAGGTTTCTGGAAGCGCACCAAGTACTACGTCAAGAGCGGCGTGGGCGCGGTGTTCGATGGCCTGCGCGTAGTGCTTGAAACCGTCGGTATCGTGGAGAAAACCACGCCGGTGGAACGCCTGGCCGCCAGCCTGGAGAAAAACTTCGAGGTCAGCCACGCCGTCGGTTCCACGGTGATGGACATCAGCTTCAAGTGGGGCGACCCAGAGATCGCCCAGGCGGTGGTCAAGGATTGGGTCGAGACCTACATCAACGAGCGTACCGAGGCCCTGGGGCGCAAAAGCCTGTACGCGTTCTACGAAGGCCAGGTAGCCAACAGTGCCACCGAGATCAAGAGCTACAAGGAGCAGATCCTCACGCACCTGAACCAGATCGGCGCGGCGAGCATCACCGACCGCCTGGAGGATTTGTCCGAGCGCATCAACGTGCTGCGCGGTGAGACCTTCAACACGACGCGGTTGATCGCCTCGTCCGACAGCGCGATCCAGAGCACGCGCACCCAGCTCAAGGGCCAACCCAAGGAAGTCACCACCGTACGCCAGATCGCCCTGAACCCGCAGCAGCAGGATTTGCGTCGCCTGCTCAACCAGAAGCTGCTGGAAAAGGCCGACATGATGCGCACCTATACCGACAATGCGCCGCCGGTCAAAGCCCTGGACGCGTCGATCCGGGCCATGCAGATGCAGGTCAACAGCGAGAGCAACACGGTGCAAGCCTCGGAGAACCGTGCGCCGAACACCCTGGAAATTCACTTGCAGCGCGTGTTGCTGGATGAAACCAGCAACAACGTGGCGCTGCGTACCCAGTTGGTGCAACAACAGAAACAACTGTTGAACCTGGAAGAGCAACGCAAGCAGGCCCTGGAGATCGAGCCGGAGCTGGCTCGCCTTTCCCGCGAGCTGAACACCACCGAGCGCAACTACGCGCTGTACGTGGATAACCTGGAAAAATCGCGCATCGACCGTGAGCTGGACAACAGCCAGATCAGCAACATCGCCGTGATCGAAGAAGCCACCCTGAACCCGGGCCGCATCTTCCCGAAAACCCTGGTGATGCTGGTGTTGGCGATCCCGTTCGCCATCGTGGTCGGCCTGCTGGTGATCTACCTGTGCTACCTGCTCGACCAGCGGATTCACGACGGTGGCCTGGTGGAGCGCAAGTTCGGCCTGCCGCTGTGGACCACCCTGCCGGAGCTGGACACCTCCACCGCGCAAAGCACCAACGCGTTCAATGCGAGCATCTACCGTTTGTACAGCCTGCTGCAGCCCGAGCGCATTGCCGAACAGGGCGTGACCCTGGGCCTGACCTCGGCGCGTCACGGCGAAGGGGTGACCTTTGTGGTTGAGCAACTGCGCCAATTGCTCAGTGAAAACGGCATCAACGTGCGCGTCGGCGGGCCGCACGCTGCTGCGCCGGGTGAAGTGGTGCTGCTGGATGCCTCGGCCCTGCTGGACAACCGCGAGGCGTTCGTCGATCTGCGTCGCGCCGACCTGATCGGGCTGGTGGTGGAAGCGCGCAAAAGTACCGTGCCGGTGGTGGAGCATGCGTTGTCGATCCTCAACACCGCGTTCGGCAAGGTGGACGGCATTATCATCAACCGTCGCAAGTTTGAAGTGCCGGGCAAAGTGCTGCGCACCATCGGCAAGTACCGGGGAGCGTTCTGATGCGAATCGCCCTGCTCGCCCCCTTGCCGCCGGAGAAAAACGGGATCGCCGACTACGCGAACCATTTCCGCACGGCCTTGGAACACCTTGGTGTGACGGTGCTGACGCCGTTGGCCGGGGTGGAGGGCAACTCCGGAGCGATCAAACAGGCCATCGACGCGTTCGACTGGCAGGCCGTCGACCTGGTACACGCCGAACTGGGCGGCGGGCGCCTGGGGGAATTCCTGGCCTTGCGTGAATTGCGCAAGGCTTACCCCCAGTTGCCGCTGACCGCCACGGTGCATGACCCGGAACGCATCGTGTGGCGCCGCGAGCACCTGCCGTTCCCCTTGAACCTGATGGAAAGGTTGCCCAGCCCACTGCCGCAGGCAGCCGTGGTGCTGGCCGACCCGCTGACCCTGCGCGAAGAGCGCCAGGTCGCCAAGGGGCTGACCCGGCTGGTGACCCTCACCCGCCTGGGCGCCGACTGCCTGAGCCAGCGCATGCACCTGCCGGCCGGCAAAGTTGCGGTGATCAACCATGCCAATCTGCCGATCCCGGCGGCACCAATACCGCCCCTCGCCACGCTGCGCCTGCTGTATTTCGGGTTTATCTACCGAGGCAAAGGCATCGAAGACCTGGTGCAGGCACTGGCGGATGTGTTCAAGCAAGCCCCCGAATTGCGCGACCGCGTGCGCCTGACACTGGCGGGCGGCACCGCCGCGGAAATGGCGTTTGGCGCAGGCGGTAACTACCTGGAGCAGTTGAACGCACAGATCGCGGCGCTGGACCTGACCGACGCCATCGACTGGCGCCTGAACCTGCCGGCGGATGACATCGCCCAGACCATCCAGGCGCACCACGTGATGGTGCTGCCCTACCGTGAATCGAAAAAACTCGGCCTGCTGGGGCGCCAGCGTGGCACCAGTGGCGCACTGTCCTGGGCCACCGCCTGCGGGCGCGGCGCGATCACCTCCGACGCCCGCGCGTTTGCCGAGGAAGTCGCCAGCGGCAACGGTGCGATCTACCCCGAGGGTGATGTAGCCGCGCTCGGCGAACAACTGCTGCGCCTGGCGCGTACGCCGCTGCTGGCCCGGGATTGGGCCGAACGGGCCGGCGAAATCGGCCGTGAGCGCGTGTGGCCGTTGACCGCGCGGAAATTCAAGCAGCTCTTCGAGCAGGCCATCACCGGAGCCCCCTATGGCGCGTAAACGCACCTACCTGGCCACCCTCGCGGTGGTCGCCGCCCTGGGCCTGACCGCATTCTTGTGGGGACGCCAGGCGGATGCCGAAAGCCATGTGCTCAAGGGCAGCAAGGAGGTGGTCTGGAAGGACTTCCTGGGGGTGAATGCGCAGTTCCTGTGGTTCAGCCCCGAGCGCTACCAGAAGCAGATCGACCGCCTCAAGGCCCTGGGCCTGGAGTGGGTGCGCCTGGATCTGCATTGGGATCAGCTGGAAACCGCGCAGAACCAATACAAGCTCGCCACCCTCGACGAGTTGGTGGGCAAGCTGCAGCAGAACCAGATCAAGTCGGTGTTTTACCTGGTGGGGTCGGCGCGTTTTATCAGCAGCGCCCCGCCGCTGTCGATGTACCCGGACCAGTACCCGCCGAAAGACCCCAATGTGTTTGCCAACCGCATGGCTCTGCTGTCGCAGCGCTACCCCAGCGTCGAGGCCTGGCAAGTCTGGAACGAACCGAACCTGCTCGGCTTCTGGCGCCCGGCGGCAGACCCTGCCGGGTACGCGAATCTGTTGACCGTCACCACCAACGCCTTGCGCGCAGTGAACCCGAGCAAACCGGTGGTGGCCGCCGGCATGGCGTTCTTCAGCGAAATGCCCAGTGGCCAGACCATGTTCGACGCCCTGGGCGCACTCGGCGTGGCCAGCCTGAATACAGTGATCTCCTACCACCCCTATACCCAATTGCCCGAAGGCAACGACCCGGCCAACCTGGACTTCATCGCCAAGACCACCCAGCTCAACCAGGCCCTGCGCCATGGCGGCGTGAACACGCTGTGGAGCACCGAGTGGGGCTGGTCAACCTACAAGGGGCCAAAAGACGCCCAGGACATCATCACCCTCCAGGCCCAGGCCGACTACGTGGTCCGCCGCCTGGCGCTGATGAGTGCGATGGATTTCGACAAGATCTTCCTGTTCACCTTGAGCGACCTCGACCAGCGCGCCAGCGTGCGTGACCGCTCCTACGGCTTGCTGGATATCGACACCAACCCCAAGCCCGTCTACACCGCCTTGAAGAACTTCCTCGACGTCAGTGGGCCGACGCTCACGCCGGGCGATCCGCCGGTTGCCGACCAGTTGCCCGACGGCCTGTTCAGCATCGGATGGACCCGCGCCGACGGGCGCAAGCTGTGGTTCTTCTGGTCGGCCCAGGGCGGCAACGCCCACTTGCCGGGCCTGGCCAGCGCCACCCTGTATGACCCGCTGCGCGGCACACAAACCCCGGTAAGCGGCACCAGCGGCCTGACCGTGCCGGTCAAGTCGAACCTGCAAATTCTGTTATGGGACTGAGGCCTGCCATGCGTATTTTATGGATCCTGCCCTACTCACCCTGGCCCGCCACCAGCGGCGGCAAGACGCGCCAGTTCCATCTGCTGCGCAACCTCGCCGCGCGCGGGCATCGGATCACCCTGCTTTTGCATGACAAACACCCGGTGTCGCTCAGCGACCGCCAGGTGCTGGAAGCGTTTCTCGAACAACTGATCATCCTGCCGCGCCGCCCTCTGCGCAGCGTCACGACCCTGTTGGCCGGGCTGTTTGCGCCGTACCCGCTGCTGGCCAGCGTGAATGGTTTGTCGGGTGAATTGCAGGACACCTTCAATTGGTTGCTGGGTGACCCTTGGGACGTGGTGCAAATCGAACACAGCTACAGCTTCCAGCCGTATGAAGAGGTGCTGGCGCGCAAGTCCCAACCCTTTGTGCTGACGGAACACAACGTTGAATCGGCCCTTGGCGCCGCCACGTATGACCGTTTGCCGGGCTGGTCGCTGCCGTTCATTCGCTACGATCAATGGCGCTACGCCCGCTGGGAACGCCGCGTGATGCGCCAGGCCGCCCAGGTGGTCGCGGTGACCGACAGCGATGCGCAGGTACTGGAAAAAATCGCTGGCAAGCCGGTGTCGGTGGTGGTCAACGGCGTGGATTGCGATCACTTCGCCGCCGCCCGTCCCGACCCAACCACCCAACGCGTGCTGTTTCTCGGCAACTACGAATACGCGCCCAATGTGGACGCCATCGAATGGGCCCTGGATGAAATCCTGCCCCAGGTCTGGGAACGCTGCCCCGACGTACGCATGAGCGTGTGCGGCTTCGGCATGCCCGACAGCTGGCGCGCACGCTGGCCGGACCCGCGTATCGAGTGGCAGGGTTTTGTGCCCGACCTGCTGAGCCTGCAATCGAGCTGCTCGGTGTTCCTGGCGCCGTTGCGCCATGGCGGCGGCTCCAAGCTCAAGGTACTGGAAGCCTTGGCCGCCGGCTTGCCGCTGGCAAGTACCGAGCAAGGCGTATCGGGATTGGATTTGGTGGAAGGCCTGGATTACCTCGGCGGGCAAACCGCTGCGAGCCTGGCGGATGCCGTGGTGCGCCTGCTGCAATTTCCCGATGCCGCCACGACCATGGGTGAAGCCGGCCGCGCCTATGTGCGTCGTGCCCATGACTGGAACGTCGCCGCCAGCCAGCTGGAAAAGGTCTACACGACCCTTTTGCCCCAGAATCAAAAGGAGCCCGCATGCGTGTAGGCCTGGATTACCGCACCGTCGGCACCTCGCCGCAATCGGGCATCAGCCGCCAGGTGTACGCGCTGGAAAGCGCCCTGCACGGCCTGCCCGGCATCGAGCTCGAGCGGTTTACCGTGGCGCCCCTGGGCGATGAAACCCGCTTGCAGGCGCACTGCCCGGCCTGGGGTTGCGCCAAGACCGCCATGCACCAGCCGCAGAATCGCCTGCGCTTCGAAGCCGGGTTTCTGCCACGGGCGTTGCGCGAGCACCACATCGACCTGTACATCAGCACCTTCAACATGGGCCTGCCGTTGCCGCCCAAACCCAAGGGCCTGCGCACCGTGGTGCTGTTGCATGACCTGTTCCAGATCACCTTGAACAACTACCACGCCAACCGCTTGAAGGCGCTCATCTATAAGACCAGCGATCGCCTGTCGATCACCTACGCGGTGCACAGCGCCGACCGGGTGTGGACGCCGTCGCAGTACAGCGCCGATGAAACCGCGCGGTTGTTTCCCAAGGCCGCGGGCAAGATTCGTGTGCTGCCCAATCAGGTCGACGGCTTTACCGAACTGGCGGCGGACCTCGGCCCGCGCCAATTGCCCGAGCGCTATTGGTTGCTGGTGGGCACCCGCGAGCTGCGCAAGAACGTGCCGTTCCTGGTGGAGGCCTGGCAGCAGGCGCGGCGCCAGTCCCCCGGCGTGCCGGAGTTGGTGCTGGTGGGCAGCCTCGATCATTTGCCTGAAAACCAGCGCAGCCTGCCTGGCATTCGTGCACTTAGTGGCGTGTCGGATGCCGAATTGCATGCGCTGTACCGCCAGGCGTCGCGCCTGTGGCAACCGTCTTACGCCGAAGGTTTTGGCCTGCCGGTGATCGAAGCCCTGAGCGTGGGCACGCCGGTGGCGGTGGCCAGCGGCACGTCGCTGGATGAAATCACCCCGCCGTCGGCACCGCGCTTTTCGCCCACCGATGGTCCAGCGCTGACGCAGTTGATGATCAGCCTCGGCGAGCGTGCCGCCGATGAATCGCCCGAACAATGCCGGCAGTGGGCAGAACGCTTTAATCATCGCGCCTATCGCGGGCGCCTGGCCGAACTGATCGAGGAGCTGAAGTGAACGTGAACCTGCCCAGCCTCGTCGCCATACTGTTCGGCCTGTTGTTCGGCGCCGCCGCCCTGCTGCTGTCGCCGGCCAAGGCGTTCCTCGCCGTGATCGGCCTGGCCGGTGCGGTGACCATCCTGCGTTTTCCGTTCTGGGGCCTGGTGCTGTTCGCCCTGGTCGCCACGTTCATGCCGTATTCCACGGTCAACCTGGGCATTCGCAGTACCGTCAGCGAAGCGATCCTGGCGCTGACCTGGGGCGCGGTGCTGTGGCACAACTTCCTGGCGCGCCTGCCGGATACGCCGAGCCTCACCCGTCGGCCCACCGACCAGATGCTGTTGTGGCTGATGCTGTTCAGCGTGTTCCCGTTCATCGTCGGCCAGGTCACTATTCACGCCGACACCAGCGGCGTCGCCAACTGGCTGCGCTGGTTGCTGAGCCTGTCGGCGGTGTTCCTCTGTGCCAAGTTGCTGGTGGACCGCAAGCACCGCGAATCCCTGGTGATCGCCCTGCTGCTGGGCAGCCTGGCGATGCTGGTGCTGTCGATCGCGGTGTTCGTGCGCACACGCTCCGGGGCCGGTATTGCACCGGTGCTGGCGCTGTTCAATTACGGCAACTTCGATATGCTCAAGTTCGGCCTGGAGGCGATGTCGTCGCGCATGGGCTCGCCGTGGATGCACCCGAATGCCATCGGCGGGATCATGGCGTTGCTGCTGCCCCTGGCGTTCTGCTTCGGCATGACCGAGCAAGGCTGGAAACGCGCACTGGGCCTGGGCGTGGCGTGCCTGGGCGCCGCCGCCTTGCTGTTGGCCAGTAGCCGTGGCGCGATGGTCAGCCTGGCGCTGGTGCTGCTATGGATGGCCACGCGCCGGGTGCCGTACACCGGGCGCCTGCTGATGATCGGCGCGGCGCTGACGGTGGCGCTGGTGATCGCGTATCCGCCTTTACAGGAGCGCCTGGCGACGATTTTCTCATCGAGCAACGCCAGTACCGAAGTGCGTTTCGACGAGTACCGCATGTTCCCGCAGGCGGTGATGGCGTATCCGTTCGGCATCGGCTTCAAGGTCGACCCGCCCGTCCCCGACACCCACTTGCTGGGCATTTCCAACCTGTGGCTGAACTTCATCTACAAGACCGGCATCGTCGGCATGCTGTTCTTCGTGGCCGTGACCGTGCGCTGGTGGCGTGAAGCGCGCCCGGAACGCGGCCCGATCCGCCTGACCAAGGACAACGCGCTGTGGCTGGGCACCACCGCCGGGATTCTCTCGGCACTGGTCAGCGGCCTGTTTGACCACTACTTCAGCTTTGCCGTGGTGATGGTCGCGCTGTTCTGGCTGATGGTGGGCATCAATGTGCTGGAAGCGCGGCGTCTGTTTCCGGCGCGCCTGCCGCAGGTGAAAAGCATAACGTCGCGCAAAACGCTGCTCGACGGCGTACAGCGCTGATGCTGGGCTCTGCCGCATGGCTGACGCTGGCGACGCTGCTGGGGCTGTGCCTGGGCTTTGCCCGTGAGTGGTTGCTGGTGGCGGCCTGGGGCGCGGGCGAGCGCAGTGATGCGTTCCTGATCGCACTGTTCTTGCCGGAGGCGCTGCGCATGTCGTTGGCCGGCGGTGTGCTGAGTGCAGCGGCGCTGCCGCTGTACCTGGCGCGCCAGGACGACGAGCGGCTGGGCTGGCTGGCGGTGTTGTTCCCGGCGTTGCTGTCGATCGCGCTGGTCACCAGCCTGCTGTTGACTGTATTGGCGCCGTGGCTGGTGCAACTGCTCGGGCCCGGCCTGGCCGCCAGTGCCACGGCGCTCGCCAGCAGCAACTTGCAGATTGTCGCCTGGTGTGTGCCGGGGCTGATGCTGCATGCGCTGTTCAGCATTGCGTTGCAAGCCAGCGAGCGCTTTGTACTGGCGGGCCTGGGCTCGTTGCTGTTCAACCTGCCGCCGGTGGCCTACCTTGCCTTCGCCGGCACCGCCACTCAACCTCACTCATTGGCCCTGGCCTGCCTGGCCGGCAGCCTGTTGATGCCGTTGGCGTTGCTGCCGTCGATGTGGCGCCAGGGCTGGCGGCCGTGGCATTGGCAGCGGTCGTGGGCACCACTGCGGGAGCTGGGCCAACGCATCGGCCCGCTGCTGTTGAGCAACGGCGCGAGCCAGGGCCTGGCCTTGATCGAACGGCTGGTGGCGTCCTTGCTGGGCGAAGGTGCGGTGACCTGGGTCAACCTGGCGCGCAAGCTGATGAACCTGCCGCTGATTGCGCTGATGAGCCTCAACCAGGTGTTGCTGGGCATGATGAGTCGGCGCCAGGGCGACGAGCGCCTGGCCCTGCTCAAGCGTGGCCTGGAAACCGCCAGCGTGCTGACCCTGCCCGCCGGAGTCGGCCTGGTGGCGGCGGCGCCGAGCCTGGTGGCGTTGCTGCTGCCCAAGCAATCGCTGGACTCCCCGTTGCCGCTGCTGCTCGCCTGGTTTGCCGTACCACTGGTGTTCGGCGCCTGGAACGCCCTGCTCGCGCGCTACGCCTACGCTGCGGGCGATACGCGCCAGCCATTGCGTTGTGAACTGCTCGGCAGCCTGGCCAATGTGCTGTTGCTGAGCGTGCTGCCGTTTGTGTTCGGCCTGGCCGGGATTCCGCTGGCTGCGCTGGCCGGCGTGCTCTGCACCGCGTTGCTGCTGATGCAACGCCAGGCCTTGCTCGGCGCTCTGCCCTGGGCTCGGAGCTGGCTGCTCAGCGCGGTGCTGATGGGCGTGGCGGCGTTGGCGCTGTTTCGGATTGAAGGCGTGTGGCTGCAACTGGGGCTGAGCACCCTGGCTGGCGCGGTGGTATTGCTGGGCATGGCACTCTGGCTGAGACCGTGGCGCAAAGCATGAATGATCGATCAGGACAACTCATATGAAACATCGCTGGATTCAAATGGATATCGCCAAAGGCATCGGCATCCTGGTGATCGTGTTTGCCCACAGTTGGTTCGTCGCCACTTCGCCGGACTTGCTATACCCGGTGCTGGCGTCGTTCATCTTGCCGCTGTTCTTTTTTCTGTCGGGCGTGTTCTTCAAGCCCGAGCAGCCGTTCGTGGAGATGGCGATACGCAAGGCCGATGGCCTGCTCAAACCGTTTTTCTTCACCATGCTCACCTATGTGATCGTGCGCAGCATTCTGCGTGGCCAGCCGCTGTTGCCGGATATCGGCGGTGTGCTGTACGCCTCGGTGGATACCATTCCGTGGCAGGCGCTGTGGTTCCTGCCGCACTTCTGGGTGGCGATCCTGTTCAGTTGGGTGATGCTGCGCCTGATCCAGCGCCTGAAGCTGTCGCTGTTGCTCAGTTGCGCGCTGGTAACGCTGCAGTTGATTGTGGGCGTCTGGATGCTGCCGTGGTTCTGGCAGTTGCCAGTCGCGTTCGGCGGGCATACCTGGGTGCTGCCGGGCCTGCCGTTCAGCCTGGATATCACCTTGATCAGCAGCACTTATTTCATTGTCGGCTACCTGCTGCGTGATTGGCTGCACACCCACGCGGGCTCCTGGCTGACCCTGTTGATTTCGATTGCATTGTTCGTTGTGGTGTTCACCTTCACCTGGGACACCATGGACCTGGCGCAGCGACGCTACGACCACTGGTTCTGGACCACCCTGCCGGCCGTGATCGGCGTGTACGCCTGCTGGGCGCTGGCGCGCGTATTGATGGTGTCGACCTGGGTCACGCGGGCCATGACCTACATCGGTCAGAACACCTTGATCCTGCTGATCTTCCACGGCGAGATCCAGCACAAGACGGTCGACCTGCTGGAGCGCCTGGGGCTGCCCGCGTTTGTCGCGGCCTGCGTGGGGTTTGTGGTGGCGGTGGTGGTGCCGTTGTTGATCGGGGAAGTGATCAAGCGGGTGGCGTTCCTGCGGTTTTTCTACTTTCCGTTTCCGGTGCGCAAGGCGCCTGTCGCAAAAACGGCGCCTTGAAGGCGCCGTTCAATCATTGCGTCAGAAAGCGTATTTGACACTGGTCATCAGGTTGCGCGGCGCTCCGTACACGCTGTGGTTGCCGGCGTAGCTGAAGTACTCGCGATCGAGCAGGTTGAAGGGGCCGGTGACGTAGAGATCAAGGACTTAGAGGTCGCGCGCGAAGAACAAGGCGTAAATGATAACGTTTATCATATTCTTCGCAGAGCTGTTACTGCAGGTTTCTGCTGCGGGAGCCGACTGCCCAGCTCCCGCACAGGATCAGTCGTCCAATGGTTGCGGCGCGGCATGCTTGGCGGGCTTGCCAGGTTTGGTGCCAGCCTTGGCACCCTGCTTCTCCGCTGGTGCGGCGGCGGGTTCAGGCTCGGCCGGTGCAGCGGTTTCTTTCTCGGCCATCGGCATCTGGTCGATGGCGCTGAAGAATGCCTTCAGGTCGAGGGTATCCGGCGGTACGGTCTTCTCGAGTTTTTTCTCGCCGTCCTTGCCCACCAGGATCACTTTGGTGCCACTGCCGGCGCCCAGCTTGAGGGCACGGATCAGCGCGTTGGTTTCCGGCGGGGTGAGTTTCCTGCTGTCCTTGGGGTCCTTGGCGAATTTCTCGCCTTCAGCACCGATGCTGCCGAACTTCACGGTGTAGAACACCATGCTGCGTTCTTCAAAGGACTGCTTGGTCGCAGGCTCGTCCAGCTGATTTTTGACCTTGGCCAAGGTGTCGTTGCCTGCATCAAGCTCCACCACCACCAGCGGCCGGGCCTTGCCCAAGTCCTGCTTGAGCGGGTTGATATCATCAGCAGCCAACAGCGGCCCCGTAAAAGCCATCAAGGTAGCCAGGGTCAGCGACCGGATGAGCATGCGCACCTCCTTTGAATTCCATGCAGGGTTCTTGAGTTTCATGTCTGCGACAGTCAAATTCAAGGATGATTCCTACACCACTTTAAGAAAGCGTAGGACAGGACGCCCGCCACGCAAGGGTTTGATGGCTGCGACTGTCATTGTTTCCACTGATTGCGGAAACATCATGAGACCTTCCACTCCGGCCAATGCCGAGCAAATACGGGCGCGACGATGGGGTCGGCGTCCACTTGTGCCAGGCTCAGGGCAAAGCCTGGCGCCAGGCCGCTCAACGCGTCGCGTGCCTCATCCCAGCGCGACACCGCCGCCGCCATCAGGCCCAGTGCATTCGGGGTGTTGTCCGGGGCAAACAACTGGTCGGCAAACTGATCGGCGAACACCACCCAGGCCTGGTGAAGGTAGCGTCGTGTGCCGGTGACAAGCTGGGCCTGCACGGTTTCGTTGACGTTACCGAGCCAGCGTTGCGGGTAGTCGATGATGCCTATCGCCGAGTAGCAATTGGCGGCGATATACACCAGGCCGCGAATGATCTGCGCGCGGTTGCCGGACAACAGGTGGGAGGCGGGAAATTCCAGGCCCAGGTGGATCAGGATCGCTGCGCTTTCCGTCAGCACCTGGCCGTCAGGCGTCACAAGGGTCGGCACCTGTTTGAGCGGGTTGATACGAGCCAGTTCGTCACTGCCCTCGCCCTCTGCCCAGGAAGCCGCGTCGACCCTGCGCCACGGCACCGCACAGCGCTGCAGGGCAATTTCGATCATGCAGGAGCCGGATTCGTCGATGCCGTAGAGCGTATACATGGACCTGTCCTCCTAGCGTTGCAGTTTGGCCTGCAGGTTGGCTTTTACCTGCGGCCACTCCGAGTCGATGATGCTGAAACGCACCGAGTTGCGCTTGCGCCCGTCGGGCATGATGCGTTCGTGACGCACGATGCCTTCCTGCACGGCGCCGAGGCGCAGGATCGCGACGCGGGACTTTTCGTTGAGTTCATCGGTGGTGAATTGAACACGCACACAGCCGAATACTTCGAACGCGTAGGTCAGCAGCAACAGTTTGGCTTCAGTGTTGATGGCGCTTTTCTGGGTGGACAGCGCCAGCCAGGTGTGACCGATTTCCAGTTTGCGGTTGACCCGGTCGACCTTCCAGAACCGCGTGCTGCCGACCACCTGGCCGGTGTCGCGGCGCACCAGGGTGAACGGGATCACGCTACCGGCATCGCGCCCGGCCAGGGCGGTGTCGATGTACTGGTCGACAGTGTCCGGGCCCGGCACGTTGGTGACCTTGAGGTTCCACAATTCGCCATCGGCGGCGGCCTCGAGCAAGGCGGCCTTGTGTGCCCGTTGCAGGGGTAGGAGTTCGACCGTAGTGCCGGTCAAGGTAAGTTCGGTCATAGGGCTGCGCCGTCAAGGTGGTCGTCAGTGACCAAGAGTGCAGGCTCGCGCACGGACGAATCAAGCGTTTTAAAACAGACCCATTTGCCCGCCGACCAAGGTACTGAAATCGTCATTCACGAATGGCAGGATCGCATCGGCCACCGGCTGCAATTGCCGGGTGACGTAGTGATCGTAATCGATGGGCGCTTGCCGCACCTCCATCGGCTCGGGGCCGTTGACGCTGATCACGTAGCTGATCCAGCCGCCGCGCTGGTATTGGCGCGGGCGGTTCAGGCGGTCGTTGTACTCATCGGCCAGGCGCGCCGCGCGCACATGGGGCGGCACGTTGCGTTCGTAGTCGTCCAACCGGCGGCGTAGGCGTTTGCGGTAGATCAGCAACTCGTCGAGCTCGCCGCTCAGGGTGCGGCGCACGTAGTCGCGGATGTAGTCCTGGTGCGGCTGGCGATGGAAGATGCGCTGGTAGAGTTCCTGCTGGAAGCGCCGGGCCAGGGGCGACCAGTCGCTGCGCACGGTTTCCAGGCCCTTGTAGACCATGTCCTCGCTGCCATCGCTGTGCACCACCAGGCCAGCGTAGCGCTTTTTGCTGCCCTCCTCCGCGCCACGGATGGTCGGCATGAGGAAGCGCGTGAAGTGGGTTTCGTATTGCAGTTCCAGGGCGCTTTGCAGGCCGAACTCGGTGTGCAGGTGCTCGCGCCACCAGTCGTTGACGTGCTGGACCAACGCCTGGCCGATGCGGCCGGCCTCGACTTGGCTGTGGGCTTTGCCGAGCCAGACGAAGGTGGAGTCGGTGTCGCCGTAGATCACCTCGTAGCCTTGGGCTTCGACCAACTGGCGGGTCTGGCGCATGATCTGGTGCCCGCGCATGGTGATCGACGAGGCCAGCCGTGTATCGAAGAACCGGCAACCACTGGAGCCAAGCACGCCATAGAAGGCGTTCATGATGATTTTCAGGGCCTGGGACAACGGCGCGTTGTGTTCGCGCTTGGCCACTTCGCGGCCTTCGGAAACTCGCGCAACGATGGACGGCAAGCAATGTCGGGTGCGGGAAAACCGCGCGCCGCGAAAGCCTTCCACCGATTCACTGTCGTCGGGGTGCTTGAGGCCTTCGACCAGGCCGACCGGATCGATCAGGAAACTGCGGATGATCGACGGGTAGAGGCTTTTGTAATCGAGCACCAACACCGATTCGTAGAGGCCGGGCCGTGAGTCCATGACGAAGCCGCCCGGACTGGCCTGGGGTGGTTTGTCGCCCAGGTTAGGCGCGACGAAGCCCTGGCGATGCATCAACGGCATGTACAAATGGGTGAACGCGGCGACGGAGCCGCCGTTGCGGTCGGCCGGCAACCCGGTGACGCTGGCGCGTTCCAGCAGGAACTTGAGCAGTTCGGTCTTGGCGAAAATCCGCGTGACCAGCTCGCAGTCCTTGAGGTTGTAGCGAGCCAGGGCGGGCTTGTCCTCGGCGAACATGCGGTTGATTTCGTCCATGCGCTGGTACGGCGTGGAGATGTCCTTGCCTTCGCCGAGCAGGGTTTGCGCGACGTTTTCCAGGCTGAAGGATTCGAAACTCCATGTCGCTGAGCGCAAGGCCTCGATGCCGTCGATGATCAACCGCCCCGCTGCCGCCGCGAAGTAATGGTTGCGGCTGCCGTGTTCGCGCCAGGCCATCGGCTCGTCGCCCCGCCCGAGCATCAGCGGCACGTTGAGGCGCTGGGCATGTTCGTGGAGCACGCGCAGGTCGAATTGCACCAGGTTCCAGCCGATGATCGCGTCGGGGTCGTGCTCGGCGAGCCATTGATTGAGGCGCTCGAGCAGTTGGGCGCGGGTGTCGCAGTAGTCGAGCTTGAAATCCACCACGTCAGTTTTGTTCGGCGGGCCGAGCATGTACACCTGGCGTTCGCCGCAGCCTTCGAGAGCGATGGAATACAGATCGCCCTGGGCGGTGGTCTCGATGTCCAGGGACACCAGTTTCAGCGGCGGGCGGTAGTCGGGCGCGGGTTTCATCTGCGCATCGCAGAGTGCGCCGGTAGCGTCGGGGGTGCCGCCGAACCACACGGGCGCGGTGATGAAGCGCTCCATCATGTAGCGCTCGGGTGGGCGCACATCGCCCTCATAGACGTCGACGCCCGCAGCGCGCAGGCGTTTTTCCACGTCCATCGCCTGGCGGTGCTGGCGGGTGTACAGACCCAGGACCGGGCGGTGATGGAAATCGCACAACTGCAACGGGCGCAGTTCGATATCGCGCTCGCCCTTGAGCAGCCAATCCAACGGCTTGCGATGGGCTTCGGGGATGAACATCACCGAGGTCTGCACAGGTAGGCGGATAAACCTCGGACCCTGGTCGGTGGCTAGCCAGAAACTGACCTCCGTGCCCGCCGGGGTATCGCGCCAATGCCGGGTCAGGACAAAACCCTGCTGTAAATCCACCGTACCGCACCTCAGGAATCGCTTTCAGGGCGTGATTCTACTCGGCATCCGAACGCGCGGACCTTAATCTCACAAAATTGTTGCATGACGTTAATAATAATTACTATCATTTGCACTGGAGTTGTATCCGCGCAGTGAGGAAGCGCAACCATTGTTGCCCTTTCCCTCACCATTGACGGTTCACCGTCAGGATCGACCATGCCCGCCCGTATTCCATTCGCTGTGCCGTATCGCCCCACCCTGCTCGCCCTGTGCTGTTCCCTGAGCCTCTCGGCTCACGCCAGCCAGGAAACCGGCACGCTGGAACTGGGCGCCACCACTGTCAGCGCCGAGGCCCCTGCGCCAGGCGCCCTGCCCCCGGTATACGCCGGCGGCCAGGTGGCACGTGGCGCTCAGTTGGGGGTGCTGGGTAACCAGGACATCATGGACGTGCCGTTCAGCATGTCCTCCTATACCGAGAAATTGATCCGCGACCGACAGGCCGAAACGATCGGCGATGTACTGCTCAATGATTCATCGGTGCGCCAGGCGTCTGGCTATGCCAACCAGGCACAGACGTTCATGATCCGAGGCCTGCCGCTCGCCGGTGACGACATGTCCTTCAACGGCCTGTACGGCATCCTGCCGCGTCAGATTATGTCCACCGACGCCCTGGAGCGTGTGGAAGTGTTCAAGGGGCCGAATGCTTTCATCAATGGTGTGACACCGACCGGCTCGGGGATAGGCGGTGGTGTGAACCTGCAACCCAAGCGCGCCGATGACCTGCCACTGCGTCGCTTCAGTACCGATATCAGCAGCGATGGCCGGGTGGGCGAGCATCTGGATATTGGCCAGCGCTTCGGCGAGGACAACCAGGTTGGTGCACGCGTGAACCTGTCCCAGCGCGAAGGCGATACCGGCATCGATGATGAAAATCAGCGCTCGAAGCTGTTCACCGTGGGCCTGGACTACCGCGGTGATGCGTTGCGTCTGTCCAGTGATTTCGTGTATCAGAAGCAGCGCATCAACGGTGGGCGTAATTCGGTATTCCTTGGCACGGCCACCCATGTGCCGGATGCGCCTTCGGCAGACACCAACTACGCGCCGAGCTGGAGCAGCACCAACCTCGAAGACACCCTGGGGATGCTGCGCGCCGAGTATGACCTGAACGACAACTGGACGGCCTATGCAGCAGGCGGTGCCAAGCACACCCGGGAAATGGGGCGCTACTCGTCGGTCACGCTGACTGACAACAGCGGCAATGCCCTGGCAAGCCGCTCGACCATCGCCCACGAAGAAGACAACCGCAGCTTAATGGGCGGGTTGAACGGCAGTTTCCAGACCGGCCCTGTGAGCCATCGACTCAACTTTGGCCTGGCCGGTATCTGGACTCAAGCACGCAATGCCTATGTGTTCAACGCCTCGTCGACGGCTACCCGAACCAATATCTACGACCCTGTGACCGGCGCTCCGCCCACCCTGAACAACCCGCGCAATACGCCAGGCACTGATTTCAGCGACCCTACCATTACAGGCAAAACATTCGTGCGCAGCGCAGCGGTGTCCGACACCCTGGGCTTCTTCGATGACCGCCTGTTGGTCACGCTGGGCGCGCGCCGCCAGCAGATGGTGGTACAGGCTTACAACTACATGAGCGGTACGCGCACTTCCAACTATGACGAGTCAATTACCACGCCAGTCTACGGCCTGGTGTTCAAACCGTGGCAACACGTGTCCTTCTACGCCAACCGCATCGAAGGCCTTGCGCAAGGCCCGACGTCGCCGGTCAACTCGGGTAACCGGACGATCATCGGTGGCGGCCAGGCGTTTGCGCCCGCTCGCTCCAAACAAATCGAAGCGGGTGTGAAGGTGGACATGGGCACCTATGGCGCCACGCTGGGTGTATACCGTATCGAACAGCCTGGGGCCGGCTACGTTCAGGTCATCGATGCGACTACAGCGCGCTATGTGCGTGAAGGCCAGCAGATCAACAAAGGCGTGGAACTGAACGTCTTCGGCGAGCCCCTCAGCGGCCTGCGTTTGCTGGGCGGTGTGACGGTGATGAAGACCGAACTCAAGGACACGCAAAACGGCGCCAATGACGGTAACCGAGCAATCGGCGTGCCTTCGTTCCAGCTCAACGCCGATGTGGAGTGGGATGTGCCTGGCCTGCAAGGCGTAACCCTCAATGGCCGCTGGCTGCGCACGGGCGGGCAGTACGCCGACGCCGCCAACAACTTGAGCTTGCCGACGTGGAACCGCTTCGATATAGGCGCGCGTTACAACTTCAAGGTTGCCAAGCGTGATGTCACCCTCGGCGCCACCGTGGAGAACGTCGCCAACACGAAGTACTGGGAATCGGCCCAGGGCGGTTTCCTGAGCCAGGGCGACCCGCGTGTTGCCAAGTTGTCGGCGACTGTAGACTTCTAAAAAGCACTACAACGAAGTGAGCCCGTTGTTGCAGTCATGCCTGGCGGGCTTGGTTCAGGTAGTTTTCGATGTTGCCCATTTGTTCATCCCAGCCCCGGGAGTTCATCTTGAAGGCCTTTTGCCGACGGGCTTCTGGCACCGTGTCGAAGCCGGACTCGACCACCCGCAATAGAATGCCTGGAGCACGGTCTTCAAGGGTGAACTCCACCAGCGTGGGGGTTTCCTGGTCATAATCGACACCCGCCTCGACCGCGAAAGGGTGCCACCAGAAGGAGAACAGCGTTTGCGGCAGGATGCGTTCGATCCTGGCCTTCCAGATCACATGTTCATAACCCGGATAGGTGATCGGTGCCTCGATGGTTTGCCCGGCAACAAAGGCTTTGCCTTCGAGGGCGATACCAAACCATTGGCCGAACTGCTCGGCATCGGTGAGGGCTTCCCACACCTGTTTGCGTGAAGCGTTGAGCAGGACTTTCCGTTCGATTCGATCCAATACGTGCATAAGTCACCTCCTCCATTGACAGTAGGTGACATCGAACAATGCGCAACCTGGGATTGTAAGCAATGATGATGACCCCTTTATTGATCCGGCAATTACGTTATGACTGACCCATTGAATGGAAGTTGCTTCTGCAAGGGCGTGCGGTATCAGGTGAGGCGTCTGGACATGGCGATCAGCCACTGCCATTGCGACAGCTGCCGCAAGGTGCATGCAGCGGCATTTGTCACGACAGCCGGCGTGATGCGCGAACACTTTCGTTGGACCCAGGGTGTGGAACTGCTGGCGTCTTTCGAGTCGTCGCCGGGCAAGCTCAGGCATTTCTGCTCGCGTTGCGGCTCGCACCTGATGGCCGAACGAGGGCATCAACCTCACGTCATTGTCCGGGTGGCGACGCTGGACGATGATCCGGGCGTCAAACCCACCGCGCACATCTGGATGGCCCATGATGTGCCCTGGCTTGCCCATGAAGGCGTAGAGCAATGGGACGAGTGGAAAGCCTGATTTAAACCTTTGGGTCTCCAGGTGCTTTGGCCGGCGTTGCGTATTGCGGTTTCAAGTGACCTTCCTGGTCGAGCAACCAGGCGTCCATGATCTGGCGTACGACCGGCCCAGCAACGCGACCGCCGGCTTCACCGTTTTCGATCATCACCGAAATCACAATTTTCGGGTGTTCGGCTGGGGCGAAGCCGACGAACAACGCGTTGTCGCGGTGGCGCTCCAGGGTCTTTTCACGGTTATAACGCTCGCCCTGCTTGATCGCGACCACCTGTGCGGTACCACTCTTGCCAGCGATACGGTATTGCGCGCCTTGTGCGGCAGCACGGGCGATACCGCGTGGGTCGTGCATCACCAATTGCATGCCATGGTTGACCTGCTCCCAATCACGTGGATCCTTGAGGACCACATTGGGCATAGGGTTTTCATCCACCGGTGGCACGCCGTTAATGGTCCTGGCCAAGCGGGGTCGGTTCCACACGCCTTTGTTGGCGATCAGCGCGGTGGCTTGGGCCAGTTGCAGCGGTGTGACCTGCATGTAGCCCTGGCCGATACCGAGGATCACGGTCTCGCCCGGGAACCAGGGTTGGCGGCGAGTGGCACGCTTCCAGGCCTGGGAGGGCATCAAGCCAGCCGACTCTTCAAACATGTCCAGCGACACTTTCTGGCCCAGGCCGAATTCAGCCAGGTAGTCGTGCAGGCGATCGATGCCCAGCTTGTGGGCCAGGTCGTAAAAGTAGGTATCGTTGGAGCGCATGATAGCGGCGTCCATGTCGACCCAGCCGTCACCGCTGTGGTTCCAGTTGCGGTATTTGTGGTCGAAATCCGGCAGTTGGTAGTAACCGGGATCGAACACACGGGTCTGTGCAGTGACGACACCGCTGTCGAGACCGGCGATGGCGACTTCCGGCTTGATGGTCGAGCCCGGCGCATAGAGCCCGCGCAGGACGCGGTTGAACAGTGGCCGGTCGATGGAGTCATGCAGCGCGGCATATTCCTTGAAGCTGATGCCGGTGACGAACAAGTTAGGGTCGAAACTCGGTTTGCTGACCATGGCCAGCACTTCGCCTGTTTGTGGGTCGAGGGCAACCACCGAGCCACGGCGATCGCCCAAGGCTTCTTCTGCCGCCTCCTGAAGGTGGACGTCGAGGCTCAGTACTATGTTTTTGCCGGGGATCGGATCGGTGTGCTTGAGTACACGCAGCACACGGCCCTGGGCGTTGGTCTCGACCTCTTCATAACCTACGTGACCATGCAGCTCGGACTCGTAGAAGCGTTCGATGCCGGTCTTGCCGATGGATTGAGTGCCGCGGTACTCAACCGAATCGAGGGCTTTGGACTCTTTCTCGTTGATCCGTCCCACGTAACCGATGGAATGCGCAAAGTGGGCGCCCAGGGGATAGTGGCGAACGAACTGAGGTTCTACATCAACCCCTGGCAGACGGAACTCGTTCACCGCCAGCAACGCGATCTGCTCTTCGGTCAGCTCGTAAAACAATGTCACAGGGACAAAGGGGTGGCGTGCCTGCTTCAGCGCCTTGTCGAACATCGCGCGATCCTCGGCGGGCAGGTGCAGCAAACTGACGATGGCGTCCAGCTCGCCCTTGAGGTCGGTGGTGCGCTCTCGGGTGATGGTCAGGTTATAGCTAGGGCGGTTGTCGGCCAACACGACGCCATTGCGGTCGTAGATCAGCCCACGCGTCGGCGTGATGGGTAATACGTGGACGCGGTTGTTTTCGGAAATCGTGGAGTGATAGTCGAACTGCACGACCTGCAGGAAGTACATGCGCCCCACCAGGGCGCAGGAAATGCCAATCACCAGCAGCGCACAGGCGAGCAGGCGCTTGTTGACCAGACGGTTTTCTTTTTCGTGATCTTTGATGGGTATCGGTTCAGGCATTTCTACAGCATCTCGTTGAAGAAGGTCGACGCCGCGTCCTGCGGGTGAAAGATCAATCCCTGTGAAAATGTGCTGCACCATACCAAAAATGCAGAAACACTTTGCATCGTTTTGCCCAACGGTACGGTATTTATTGAGGATGAGCTGCGCTTGAATTTTCGACCGCCCAAAACAAAACCCCTGACTGCGTTAGCAATCAGGGGTTCTGGAATTTAATCTTGACGATGACCTACTCTCACATGGGGAAACCCCACACTACCATCGGCGATGCATCGTTTCACTACTGAGTTCGGGATGGGATCAGGTGGTTCCAATGCTCTATGGTCGTCAAGAAATTCGGGTACTGAGTCGCGGCCTGGGCCTCGCTTCAGCAAATTGGGTATGTGACAGCTTTCGGTGCTTTGTGAACGTCGAACTTTCGGTTCATTTCGTCTTCACACACCGCAATCTGATGCTCGTTAGAGTAGTCAAATTGCTTG
>NZ_FOIH01000003.1:0-675407 GCF_900111535.1 Pseudomonas sp. NFR09 | reverse complement strand
CCCAGAAGAAACTCGCCCCACCGGCCAAACCGCGTTCAAGGATGACGTGCTGTTCGTCGTAGCGATAAACCTCGCTTTCACCGACGGCATTGGTCACTGAAACCAGTCGTCCCAAGTCGTCATAGGCGTAGGAAACAACCGTCTGCTCCGTCACCCACACAAACGGACCGTCATCCACAACGCGATGAATCTGGTAATCCACCGCCACGATGCGGCCTGATGCATAGCGCAACCACAACGAGCGCCCGACACCGTTATCCACCCGCTCAACACGCCCCAGAAAATCCCGGGTAATGCGCAGCCGGTTGTCATACGCGTCGCTGATCGCTGTCAGCACACCGTCGCGGAAGTGGTAGAAACGTGACGCCTGGGCCAGCACCAGTTCATCAGGCAGCGAACCCAGATAGATCGCCGCTTCGGCCAGGCTGTTGGTGATTGCGGGGCGAAAAGTCGACGGCAAGGGCAGGGTGGTGGAGCGGTTTTCATGATCGGTCCACACCACCGCATCACCCACAACCACCAGCCGATGCGCCAGCGCGTGACTCCAGCCAAACCCCAGCCCCACATCCACTTCCACCGCACTGGTGCGATACAACCGCGTCCACTCAAACGGCAAGATCCCGTCCAGCGTCCCATCGGTGAGGGTCAGGAGTTCCTCGCCGGTGACCATCGACACCGGGCAGCCATTGGTCGCGGTCTTGTCCGAAGATGCCGCCGCATCCCCATTCGGGTTGCGAGCAGAAACCGGCACGTCATCCACGGTCTCCTGCCGCACCAACGCGGTTCGCTGGGACTTTCTGCGCACCACCGGCACCGCGTTGGAAACCACCTGATCCCCAGCCTTCAACGGCGCATCCGGAATCGTCTTGATCGTCGTCGCCTGGCTACTGAGCAATATCGGCTTGGCCACCTGCGTGTGATCCGCACGAAAATTCCCGAACTGCCCAGCCATGTGCTCAAGCCATTTGCGCGCACGTTGAGACTTGATGCTGCCCAGCACCTTCGTACTGATGCGTACCGCCATCCCCATACCTGCCGTGGCAAGGCACAGCAGCAAATTGATCAATACTTCAGCGCTGATTTCCCCCAGCAGCTCATTCATATAAGGCGGCGGCAACATCCGCGTCCAACTGACCATTGCCGACAGATAAATGAACAGCAACGGCTCATCACTCAGCACCAGCAGGCCCTTTGCGATGCTTTCGGTGCCGAGCTTCAACAGCTTTTCGAATTCTTCCTGGCTCAGGTAATGCAGCAGCTTTTCGGCATGCTTCAGCGGGTCCAGAAACCACTGAAGCATCTGCGTGATGTTGTCCCAGAGTGAATACAACGCCCCACTAAACCCGCGTGCATAGGCTTCGTGCAGCGAGAGGTAGCGCTTGAGAAAATTGGCTTCGGAATAATCCTTCCACAAGGCGGCGAAGGTGGTGGCCCATTCACGGCGCAGCCAGCCTTCCAGCGGTTCGATAACCGACTGATAAGAGGCGTACAGCGCCTTGAAGTGCGCCTTGGAAACGTTGGGATAGAAACTGACCCGGTACTGCTGGTTACGATCACATTCCTTGATTTCGAGAATGCCACTGGGTCCGATGGTTTTATGGATGGGCTCCCCGAGCGGGCCACCCTTCGGATCAATGCGCTGCACCATCACGGGCGTATCGCCAATCGGCACAAATCGAGAACTCTGGAACATATGCACCAGGGTCAGCGTGCCGTCTGCCTGGCAGGTTGCGGTGGTGGTGCTGGGAAACAGGGAGCGATTGATCGACGCGACCAGCGCCACTTCATCTCCAACCTTGAAGACCTGCTCGATATCCAGCGCCGAAAAGCTGAAAAAGCTCGAAGCCCAGGCGTCGTAGTGATTGAGGCAGCGCTTGAAGTCGCGGATAACGGATTCGACGTCTCGCGTCTTTGAATCCAGGGTGGCCAGTACCAAATAGCCAATGGTTTGGCTGGTCACTTCGATCATGAAACAGCCCCATCAACCGGAGCCAAAACCCATAACGCCATCTGCAATCCCTCGCACTGTGTAGTCACGCGAGGGACTTTGCGGACGTTTGCAGGGCAGGGGAGTAGAGCTTATCCGGCGGTTATGTGGGACGGTTCGACAGTGCTCGTGCGCTATCACGCGACTAGCGGCTATTGTCAGAAATTTCCCATAAGAGTACAAATGTACTCCATGACGACTCTAACCCCCCGCCGTACCGCCATCCTGACCTTTATCCGCGACCGCATCGCGCAACAAGGCCAGCCTCCCAGCCTCGCCGAGATCGCCGAGGCGTTCGGTTTTGCCTCGCGCAGCGTGGCGCGCAAGCATGTGCTGGCGCTGACCGAAGCCGGGTTTATCGAGGTCAACCCCAACCAGGCGCGTGGCATTCGTTTGCTCAACCAGCCGGCGCGCCCGGAATGGCTGGATGTGCCGGTGCTCGGTCGCGTGGCCGCAGGTTTGCCCATCGGCGCCGATGCCGAAGTGCACAGCCGCCTGCAACTGGACCCGTCGACCTTCGCGAAAACCCCGGACTACCTGTTGCGGGTGCAGGGCGATTCGATGATCGAGGACGGCATTCTCGACGGTGATCTGGTCGGCGTACGCCGCAGTGCCGAGGCCTTGAACGGGCAGATCGTGGTGGCGCGCCTGGACGGCGAAGTGACCATCAAGCGTTTCGAGCGCAGTGGCGACCACGTGCGTCTGCTGCCGCGCAATCCCGCGTATCAACCCATCGTGGTGGGGCCCGACCAGGACCTGGCCATCGAAGGGGTATTCTGCGGTTTGGTGAGGCAAGGCTGATGGGCGCCGTGGTTGCGCTGGACACGCTGTTCAATGGCGGGCGTGTCTGGAAGGGCCGGCCCGCCGCTCCGCCGTCCAGTGTGCATCCCACCGGGCTGGCGGCGCTGGACGCGGTGCTGCCCACGGGCGGCTGGCCGGAGGCGGCCTTGAGTGAAATCCTCATGGCCAAGGAAGGTGTGGGCGAATTGCAACTGGTGTTGCCGACCCTGGCGCGCTTGTCGAAGGCGGGGGAGCGCATTGTGTTGGTGGCGCCGCCGTATACGCCGTACCCCCATGCCTGGCAGAACGCCGGGGTGGACCTGCGCCTGCTCTCGGTGATCCAGGCCGAGGAACGCGATGCCCTGTGGGCGGTGGAGCAATGCCTGCGTTCCGGCAGTTGCGGGGCGGTGCTGTGCTGGCCGCGCAAGGCCGATGACCGGGCGCTGCGGCGCCTGCAAGTGGCGGCGGAAACCGGGCAGACCCTGGCGTTTGCCTGGCGCGCCTTGAGTGAGTCAGTCAACTCATCGCCCGCCGCGTTACGCCTGGCCGTGGAGGCCAAGCCCGCGCAGGTAAGGGTGCTTAAGTGCCGGGGCGGGCTGGCCCATCCGGCGCCGATTGCCCTGGCGGGGCACTGAGGTTGTCATGCGCTGGGTGTGTATTGTCTTCCCGCAATTGGCGCTGGACGGGGTGCAGCGTGTGCACCCCGAGCCGGACCAACCCTTGGCCCTGCTGGCCGGCACGCCACAGCGGCGCGTGCTGCAAACCGTCAATGACGCCGCCCGCGCCCTGGGCCTGCGCCCCGGTCAATCCCTGACGGCGGCGCATGCCCTGACCAAAACCTTTGCCAGCGTCGAATACGACCCCGCCGAGATCGAGCGCCATCAACAGTTCCTGGCTGCCTGGGCCTACCAGTTCAGTTCCCAGGTCAGCCTGTATTACCCGCGTGCCTTGTTGTTCGAGATTGAATCGAGCCTGGGCCTGTTCGGGCCGTGGCCGCGGTTCGAAGCACGCTTGCGCCAGGAATTGACCGAACTGGGTTTTCGTCACCGCATCGTCGCTGCGCCCAACCCGGCGGCGGCGCGGGTGCTGGCGAATTTCTACGATGGTTTGGCGGTGCAGGATCACGGCTTGCTACAGGCCCTGGCGCCGCTGCCCATCGATCGCGCCGGCCTCGACCCGCAGGCCGCCACGGCGTTGTCGCGCATGGGCCTGCGCCGTCTGGCCCAGGTGCAAGCGCTGCCTCGGCACACCTTGGCGCGACGCTTTGATGCCGACCTGCTCAAGCACCTGGACGCATTGACCGGGCAGCGCCCATTGGCCTTGGCGTTCTATCAGCCCCCGGACCGATTCGACGTGCGCATCGAGCTGAATTTCGACGTGCAGTCCCATCAGGCGCTGCTGTTTCCTTTGCGACGCTTGACGGTAGATCTGTCGGCCTTCCTGTGTGGCCGCGACAGTGGCGTGCAGCGCTTTGACTTGCACCTGGAACACGCCCAGGCGCCGGACACGGTGATCAAGGTCGGCCTGCTCAGCGCCGAGCGCGAACCGGCGATGCTGTTTGAATTGGCCCGGGGTCGCCTGGAGCAGGTACAGGTCACCTCACCGGTACGCGGTTTCCGCCTGGTCGCCCAGGATTTGCCGGTGTTCGTGCCGCAGCGCCAGGACCTGTTCGACGACCGCCCGCAACAGACCTTGCCATGGGAACAATTGCGCGAACGCCTGCGCGCCCGTCTCGGCGATGAGGCCGTGCAGGGCTTGCGCTTCCACGCCGACCATCGCCCCGAATGCGCCTGGCAAGCGGCGAGCGACAAAAACCTCTGCCCGACCTTGCACAAGGTGCAACGCCCCGGTTGGTTGCTGAGCGAACCTACGCTATTGGCCGAACACGGCGTGAATATCCTCATGGGGCCGGAACGCATCGAGTCGGGCTGGTGGGACGGCGCCGATGTCCGCCGCGACTACTACTTGATCCAGACCCGCGCCGGCCAGCAAGGCTGGGCCTTTCGTAACGTCGGGCAAAGCGATGGGTTGTGGCTGCAAGGCTGGTTTGCATGAATTACGCCGAGCTGCACTGCCTGTCCAACTTCAGCTTCCAGCGCGGTGCGTCGAGTGCGCTGGAGCTGTTCGAACGGGCCAAGCGCCAAGGCTACAGCGCCCTGGCGATGACTGACGAATGCACCCTGGCGGGCATCGTGCGGGCCTGGCAGGCGGCGAAGGCGGTGGAACTGCCGCTGATTATCGGCAGCGAGATGCGCATCGAAAACGGCCCGAAACTGGTGCTGCTGGTGGAAGACCTCAGCGGCTACCAGCACCTGTGCCGCTTGATCACGGTGGCCCGGCGGCGCGCGGAAAAAGGCAGCTATCGCCTGTTGCACGAGGACTTCGAGCAACCGCTGCCCGGCCTGCTGGCGCTGTGGGTCGCCGAGGACGGCGACACCCAGGCCTCGATCCAGTGGCTGCGCCGCACCTTCGCCGGGCGCCTGTGGCTGGCGGTGCACCTGCACTGCGGCCAGGACGATGCGCGCCACCTGGAGCAACGCCTGAACCTGGCCGCCAGCCTGCACATCCCGGCGGTGGCCTGTGGCGATGTGCACATGCATGCGCGTGGCCGCCGTGCCCTGCAAGACACCATGACCGCCATCCGTCATCACGTGCCGGTGGCCGAAGCCGGCACGCGCCTGCACCCCAATGGCGAGCGGCACCTGCGCAGCCTCGATGCCCTGGCCGCGCTGTACCCGCAAGCCCTGCTCGATGAAACCCAGGCGATTGCCCGGCGTTGCACCTTCGACCTCAGCCAGTTGCGCTATCACTACCCGCGTGAACTGGTGCCCAGCGGCCACGACGCCGAATCCTGGCTGCGTGCCGTGACCGAAGCGGGCATCGCCCAGCGCTGGCCGCAGGGGGTCGACGCCAAGACCTTGCAGCAGATCCATGACGAACTGACGCTCATCAGCGAGCTGGGCTACGAAAGCTATTTCCTCACGGTGCATGACATTGTGCAGTTCGCCCGCAGCCGTTCGATCCTGTGCCAGGGCCGCGGCTCGGCGGCCAACTCGGCGGTGTGTTTTGCCTTGGGCATCACCGAGATCGACCCGAGCCTGACGAGCCTGTTGTTCGAGCGCTTTCTGTCCAGGGAGCGCAACGAGCCGCCGGACATCGACGTGGACTTCGAACATGAGCGCCGCGAAGAAGTGCTGCAGTACGTGTTCCAGCGCTACGGCCGCACCCGCGCGGCGCTGACGGCGGTGGTCAGCAGTTACCACGCCGCCGGTGCGGTGCGCGATGTGGCCAAGGCCCTCGGGCTGCCGCCGGACCAGATCAACGCCCTGGCCGACTGCTGTGGGCGCTGGAGCGACGATGCCCCGCCGCTGGAGCGCCTGCGCGAAGGCGGCTTCGATCCCGACAGCCCGCTGCTGCGCCGGGTGCTCACGCTCACCCAGCAATTGATCGGCTTCCCTCGGCACCTGTCCCAGCACCCTGGCGGCTTCGTGATTTCCGAATACCCGCTGGACACCCTGGTGCCGGTGGAAAACGCCGCCATGGCCGAGCGCACCATCATCCAGTGGGACAAGGACGACCTCGACGCCGTGGGCTTGCTCAAGGTGGATATCCTGGCCTTGGGCATGCTCAGTGCGATCCGGCGTTGCTTCGACTTGCTGCGCCGTCACCGCAACCGCGACCTGGCCTTGGCGACGCTCCCCAAGGACGACCCGGCCACCTACGCGATGATCAGCAAGGCCGACACTATCGGCGTGTTCCAGATCGAGTCGCGGGCGCAGATGTCGATGTTGCCAAGGCTCAGGCCGCAGAAGTTCTATGACCTGGTGATCGAGGTGGCCATCGTGCGACCGGGGCCGATCCAGGGCGGCATGGTGCACCCGTACCTGCGGCGGCGGAACAAGGAAGAACCCGAAACCTATCCTTCGCCGGAGCTTAAAACCGTTCTGGAACGCACCCTGGGCATTCCGCTGTTCCAGGAGCAAGTGATGCAGATCGCCATGGTCGCCGCCGACTACAGCCCCGGCGAGGCCGACCAGTTGCGCCGCTCCATGGCCGCCTGGAAACGCCACGGCGGCCTGGAGCCGCACCAGCAGCGCCTACGCACCGGCATGCTGAAAAACGGTTACACCGAAGCCTTTGCCGCGCAGATCTTCGAGCAGATCAAAGGCTTTGGCAGCTATGGCTTTCCTGAATCCCACGCGGCCAGTTTCGCCTTGCTGACCTACGCCAGTTGCTGGCTCAAGTGCCATGAACCGGCGGCGTTTGCCTGTGCGCTGATCAACAGTTGGCCCATGGGCTTCTACAGCCCGGACCAGATCCTGCAGGACGCACGGCGCCATCGCTTGCAGATCCGGCCGGTGGATGTGCAGACCAGCGATTGGGATTGCAGCCTGGAGCCCATCGATGGTGCACAACCGGCGATTCGCATGGGCTTGCGCATGATCTCCGGGTTTCGCGAAGAAGATGGGCGGCGCATCGAAGCCGCGCGCCTGCGTCGAGCGTTCAGCGACATTGCCGACCTGGACGAGCGCGCCGGGCTGGATGCACGTGCCCAGGCCTTGTTGGCCGATGCCGGAGCCTTGCGCGCCCTGGCTGACAACCGGCACACGGCGCGCTGGGCGGTGGCCGGCGTGCACAAGCAACTGGGGCTGTTTGCCGGCCTGCCGAGCCCGGATGAGGCGGCGGTCGAGTTGCCGGCACCGACCGTGGGTGAAGACCTGCAGGCTGACTATGCCACTGTGGGCACGACCCTGGGGCCGCACCCTCTGGCGTTGCTGCGGGATGAATTGCGCAAACGCCGCTGCCGCAGCTCCCATGAACTGATGGCGGTGGAGCACGGCCGTAATGTCAGCGTTGCGGGGCTGGTGACCGGTCGACAGCGCCCGGGGACTGCCAGCGGTGTGACCTTTGTCACCCTGGAAGATGAATTCGGCAACCTCAATGTGGTGGTCTGGCGTGACTTGGCCGAGCGTCAACGCCAGGCGCTGGTGGGCTCGCGGCTGTTGAAGGTGGACGGGCGCTGGGAAGCGGTGGGCGAGGTGCGGCACTTGATCGCCGGGCGCCTGACCGACCTGACGCCCTTGTTGGAAGGGATCAATGTGCGCAGTCGGGATTTTCACTGAGTCCCGTGGTTTCTGCTGTAATCACTTCTGATGCAGATGAGGTGAAACCATCCGGGTTTGCAGCGCTCCAAAACTTGCCGATGTTCTCTTAGCGCACAGAGCCAACCGATGCAATTCTTATCCAACCCCCACGGCTGCGAAGGCTGGGCCGGTGAAATGGCCCAGCGGATCCGCGCATTCGATTGGTCGGGCACCGACCTGGGCCCCATTGACCGCTGGTCCACCAGCCTGGCGTGTACCGTACAGATGATGCTGGCTTCGCCCGTGCCGATGGTGATGTTGTGGGGACGCCTGGGACACATGATCTACAACGACAGCTACTCGGCCTTTGCCGGTGGCCGTCACCCCTATCTGCTGGGCACACCGGTGGAGCTCGGCTGGCCGGAAGTGGCCGACTTCAACCGGCATGTGATGGACACCTGCCTGGCCGGCGGCACCCTGTCATTCAACAACAAGGACCTGGTGCTGTTGCGCAACGGCCAGCCGGAAACCGTGTGGCTGGACCTCTACTACAGTCCGGTGGCCGGCGACGATCAACAACCGGCCGGCGTGCTGGCGATTGTGGTGGAGACCACCGAACTGGTGAAGTCCGAACAGGTACGCCGGGAACTCACGCACAACCTCGAACAACGGGTGGCCGCCGAAGTGCAGGCGCGCTCCGCGGCCGAGGACCAGTTGCGCCAGTCGCAGAAACTCGAAGCCATTGGCGGCCTCACCGGCGGCGTGGCCCACGACTTCAATAACCTGCTGCAAGTGATCGCCGGCAACCTGCACCTGCTGGCCCGCCAGGAACCGGACAACGCCCAGGTGCAGCGGCGTGTCACGGCCGCCATTGCGGCGGTGGAGCGTGGAGCCAAGCTGTCCTCGCAACTGCTGGCGTTCGCCCGGCGCCAACCGCTGTCGCCGGCGGTGTACAACCCGCAACGCATTTACGCGGGGCTTGGCGAGTTGCTGCAACGGGCGTTGGGCGAAACCATCCATATCGACGTGCAGATGCCCCAGGATGCCTGGTTTATCAATGTCGACCGCAACCAACTGGAGAACGCGCTGCTCAACCTGGCGATCAATGCCCGCGACGCCATGAAGGGCGAAGGCGTGATCCGCATCTCCGGCGAAAATATCATCCTCAATCCGGCCGATTGCGCGGGTAAAAGCATCAAGCCCGGCGAGTATGTGCGCCTGGAGGTGGCCGATACCGGCGTCGGCATGTCCGAGAGCACCCTCAAGCGTGCCTTTGAACCCTTTTTCACCACCAAGCGTGAAGGCCATGGCACTGGCCTGGGCCTGAGCATGGTGTTTGGCTTTGTGCGCCAGAGTGGCGGGCATGTGGAAATGTGGAGCGAGGAGGGCAAGGGCTCGGTGGTGCAGATGTATTTCCCCCACAGCCTGGAACCGGAAAGCCTCGATGTGCATATGGACCAGGTGCAGCACAGCGGCGGCCAGGAAACCATCCTGGTGGTCGAGGACAATGAAGGTGTGCGCCTGACCGTCGTGGAGTTGCTCGAACAGTCCGGCTACACCGTACTTACCGCCGAAGACGGTGACCAGGCCATGTCGAAACTGCAGGCAGGCTCGCCACCGGACCTGATCTTCACCGATGTGGTCATGCCCGGCCGCGTCAAAAGCACCGACCTGGCCGACTGGGCCCGCCAGCAGACGCCTGCGGTGCCGGTGCTGTTCACCTCCGGCCACACCCGTGACATTCTCTCCAGCAATCACTTGCTGAGCCCCGATATTCATCTGCTGAGCAAACCCTACAGCCCCGAAGCGCTGACGCAACGGGTGCGCAGCGTGCTCACCGCCCGACAAGGTTGTCCATGACTTCAACGCGCAATATTCCCTCTATCACTGCCCAACCCTCGGGCTTTGTCCGCGTGCGCGGCGCCCGCGAACACAACCTGCGCAACGTCGATGTGGATATCCCCCGCGATGCCCTGGTGGTGTTCACCGGGGTGTCGGGTTCCGGCAAATCGTCCCTGGCGTTTTCCACGGTGTATGCCGAGGCCCAGCGTCGCTATTTCGAGTCGGTGGCGCCCTATGCACGGCGGTTGATCGACCAGGTCGGCGTGCCGGACGTGGACAGCATCGAAGGCCTGCCGCCTGCCGTGGCCCTGCAACAGCAGCGCGGCACGCCGAGTGCGCGCTCGTCGGTGGGCAGCGTGACCACGTTGTCGAGTTTGATCCGCATGCTCTACTCCCGCGCCGGCAGTTATCCGAAGGGGCAAGCGATGCTGTACGCCGAAGACTTTTCGCCGAACCTGCCCCAGGGCGCGTGTCCGCAGTGCCATGGCCTGGGGCGTGTGTATGAAGTGACCGAGGCGCTGATGGTGCCCGATCCTTCCCTGACCATTCGCCAGCGTGCGGTGGCGTCCTGGCCGTTGGCGTGGCAGGGGCAGAACCAGCGGGACATCCTGGTGACCCTGGGCTATGACGTGGACATCCCCTGGCGCGACCTGCCGAAAAAGCAGCGCGACTGGATCCTGTTTACCGAAGAGACCCCCACCGTCCCGGTGTACGCCGGCTTCACCCCGGAACAGACCCGCGATGCGTTGAAGCGCAAACTGGAGCCGAGCTACCAGGGCACCTTCATCGGCGCACGGCGCTACATCCTGCACACGTTCACCCATACCCAGAGTGCGCTGATGAAAAAGCGCGTGTCGCAGTTCATGCAGGGCAGCGCCTGCCCGCTGTGCGATGGCAAGCGGCTGACCCAGGCGGCGCTGTCGGTGAAGTTTGCCGGGGTGGACATCGGTGAGTTGTCGCAACTGTCGTTGACGCAGTTGGCCGAGTTGCTGCGACCGGTGGCGGCGGGGCAGGACAAGATGAAGCTGTCGGTGGAGAAACGCCTGGCCGCGCAGCGCATCGCCCAGGACTTGCTGGAGCGGGTCAGTACCTTGACCGAACTGGGCCTGGGTTACCTGTCCCTGGAGCGCAGCACGCCGACCTTGTCGTCCGGCGAGTTGCAGCGACTGCGCCTGGCAACGCAATTGGGTTCGCAGTTGTTCGGCGTGATTTACGTGTTGGACGAACCTTCGGCGGGCCTGCACCCGGCGGACGGCGAGGCATTGTTCACCGCCCTTGACCGCTTGAAGGCGGCCGGCAATTCATTGTTTGTGGTGGAGCATGACCTGGAAACCATGCGCCGCGCCGACTGGCTGATCGACGTCGGCCCGGCGGCCGGTGAACAGGGCGGGCAGGTGCTGTACAGCGGCCCGCCGGCGGGGCTGGCGCAGGTGGCGGCGTCGCAGACCCGTGAGTACCTGTTCGCGGAAAAGCGCGTGTCGACTCAGGTGCGCCGTGAAGCCACCGGCTGGCTGCAACTGGAAGGTGTGACGCGCAATAATCTCAAGGGCCTTGACGTGGATTTCCCATTGGGCTGCTTCACGGCGGTCACCGGGATTTCCGGCTCGGGCAAGTCCAGCCTGGTCAGCCAGGCACTGCTGGAGCTGGTGGGCGCCGGCCTTGGGCGTGTGATGGAAAACGACGAAGAACCAAGCCTGGAAGACGACGCCCCGCAAACCAGCGGGGGCCACATCCGTGCCGGGCTGGAGCATATCCGCCGCCTGGTGCAGGTCGACCAGAAACCCATCGGCCGCACGCCACGCTCCAACCTGGCGACCTACACCGGGCTGTTCGACAACGTGCGCAAGCTGTTCGCGGCCACTCCGGCGGCGAAGAAGCGGCATTACGATGCCGGGCAGTTCTCCTTCAATGTCGCCAAGGGCCGTTGCCCGAACTGTGAAGGCGAGGGCTTTGTCAGCGTTGAACTGCTGTTCATGCCCAGCGTGTATGCGCCATGCCCGACCTGCCACGGCGCACGCTACAACCCCGAGACCCTGGCGATCAAATGGCAAGGCTTGAGCATCGCCGACGTGCTCGGGCTGACAGTGGAACAGGCGGTGGAGGTATTTGCCGAGCAGCCTGGGGTGTTGCGTTCGCTGCAGGTGCTGCGGGATATCGGCCTGGGTTACCTGCGCCTGGGGCAACCGGCGACCGAGCTGTCCGGTGGTGAAGCACAACGCATCAAACTGGCGACCGAGCTGCAACGCAATGCGCGGGGCGCCACCCTGTATGTGCTGGATGAACCCACCACCGGGTTGCATCCACGGGATGTGGACCGCCTGCTCAACCAGTTGAACCAGCTGGTGGACGCGGGGCATACAGTGGTCGTGGTGGAGCATGAAATGCGCGTGGTGGCGCAGAGTGACTGGGTGATCGATATCGGGCCGGGGGCGGGGGATATGGGCGGGAAGGTGGTGGCCAGTGGTACGCCGCAGAAGGTTGCCAAAAGCAAGGCCAGCCGGACTGCGCCATTCCTGACCAAAGAACTGAACTAAACGCGGATGAGAACTTGTGGGAGGGGGCTTGCCCCCGATGACAGTGTGTCAGTCAACTGATATGCGACTGACACACTGTCATCGGGGGCAAGCCGAACCGTCGCACCGCCCCTCCCACATTTCGATCACTGTTGAGTCAGTTGGATCTGCGCTTTCGCCTGCTTCACCACATTCTCCACGGTAAACCCGAACCTCTCCTGCAACTGTGCCAACGGCGCCGACGCACCAAAGCTGTTCATCACCACCTTGGCGCCGGTCTGCCCCACATACCGGTCCCAGCCGAGGGGGCCTGCCTGCTCCACCACGACCCGCGCTTTCACCGCCGGCGGCAACACGCTGTCGCGGTACGTCTGGTCCTGGTCCTCGAACAACTCCCAGCTGGGCATGGACACCACTTGCGCGGCAATCCCTTCGTCTTTCAACTGCTCATACGCCGCCACCGCCAGGCTGACTTCGCTGCCTGTGGCCAGCAGAATCACCTGGGGCGCATCTGCACCCGCCAGCACGTAAGCGCCCCTGGCTGCCCCGGATGCCGGCGCGTACCGCGTACGATCCAGCGTCGGCAGCGGTTGACGCGACAGCACCACGCAACTTGGCCGATGGGTCTGTGCCAGCGCCACCTTCCACAGCTCGCGGGTTTCATTCGCGTCACCGGGGCGCAAGGTCAGCAGCCCCGGCGTTGCGCGCAACTGGGTCAGATGCTCGATCGGCTGGTGCGTTGGCCCATCTTCACCCACGCCAATCGAATCATGGGTAAACACAAACACCACCGGCAGTTCCATGATTGCCGCCAGGCGGATCGGTGGCTTCATGTAGTCGCTGAACACCAGAAAGGTCGAGGTGTACGGCCGCAGGTAGGACAATGCCATGCCATTGGCGATGGCGCCCATGGCATGTTCACGAATGCCGAAGTGCAGGTTGCGCCCGCTGTAGTCCTCGGCGCTGAAACGCCCGGCGCCGTCGAAGGTGAGGTTGGTCTTGGTCGACGGTGACAGGTCGGCCGAGCCGCCCAGCAGCCAGGGGATCTGTTCGGCAAACGCATTCAGCACCTTGCCGCCGGCGGCACGACTGGCGATGCCCTTGGCGTCGGTATCGAAATCCGGTAGGTGTTTCTGCCAGTGCTCCGGCATTTCCCCGGCACGCATGCGCCTCAATTCATCGGCCAATTCCGGTTCGTACTGTTCCAGCTGGGACAGGTGCTCGCTCCACTTTTCATACAGCGGCTCGCTGCGCTCAAGCAAAACATCACGCAATTGCGTGCGCACTTCATCGGGAACCAGGAAGCTGGAATCCTCGGGCCAGCCATAGGCTGCCTTGGTCAGGCGAATTTCCTCTTCGCCCAGGGGCTCGCCATGGGCGGCGGCCGTGTTGTGTTTGTGCGGGGAGCCGTAGCCGATCACGCTGTCGACCACAATCAGGGTGGGCGCGCCGCGGTTGCAATGGAACGCCTCCAAGGCATTGCTCAGGGCTTGCAAGTCGTTGGCATCGGTCACATGCAGGGTGTGCCACCCATACGCCTGGAAGCGCTTGATCACACCTTCGCTGAACGCCAGCTCAGTGTGGCCTTCGATACTGATAGTGTTGTTGTCATAGATCCAGCACAGCTTGTCCAGTTTCAAATGCCCGGCCATGGACGCCGCTTCGCCGCTGATGCCCTCCATCATGTCGCCGTCGCCGCACAGGGTGTAGACGTTGTAGTCGAACAGGGTTTTTTCTTCGCGGTTGAAGCGCTTGGCCAGCCAACGCTCGGCCATCGCCATGCCGACGCTGTTGGCACAGCCCTGGCCGAGCGGGCCGGTAGTGGTCTCCACCCCAGTGGTCATGCGGTATTCGGGGTGGCCGGGGGTTTTGGAGCCTGCTTGGCGAAACTGCTTGATATCGTTCAGGCTGACAGCGGCCTGGCCGGTGCGCTTGCCGTCGGCATCCAGTTCCACCACACCGGCCAGGTGCAGCAGCGAATACAGCAACATCGAGGCATGGCCGACGGACAGCACAAACCGATCACGGCTGGGCCAGTCGGGATGTTGCGGGTGATAACGCAGGAAACGACTCCACAGCGTATAACCCACCGGCGCCAGGCCCATGGGCGTGCCCGGATGGCCGGAATTGGCCTTTTGCACGGCATCCATGGCCAGGGTGCGGAGGGTGTTGATGCATTGGGTATCGACAGCGGTGGCAGCGTGCGTCATGAAACCGTTCTCCCTCGGGTGGCTATCTAGAGTGGAGGGCAGGGCGCGGCAAAGGTTTGATCCAAACGCCCGCGCCGCGACGAACGGGGCTGTATTGACCCTGAACATGACAAGACCCCTCGCAATGGTCTAGCTTCTAGGGCGTAAGCCATTGATCAACATGCGGAGGTACGCCATGCCAGTGAAACACGACCTGTATCAGGACTTGGGGTTGAGCAAGGAAGTCGTTCACGAACGCAGGGCGAGCGACAAACGCCTGGACTCGCTGCTCACGCAGTACGACGACGCTGACAAAGAGGTGCTGAAGGCGGAGTCGGCAAGTGCCAGCGACGAGGATGTGGAGAAGCTGAAGAAGAAACGCTTGTTGATCAAAGATGAGATTGTGGTGAAGTTGGGCTGATCACGATCGAGCCTCCTTGTAGGAGCAAGCGTGCTCCTACAAGGTTATGGACGTATTTTATCTACCCGGCTTTAGGCCTGTCACGGCGCATCTCCAGTAAACCGGGTTGATTCAAGCTTTTTGCTCTTTTTACGACGTTGTTGCCCACCTAGCAGTAAGGTAGTAATTGCAAAAAAGAGACCCATAAAACAGACGCCTGCAACAACAATTAACGTCGACGAGAAACCATATCTATCCAGCAGCCCGCCGAAGACAGTGTAGGAGATACCGATGATGATCGAATTGACTAGATTGGCGACGGAGAGGCAGGAGGCTCGAATGCGTGACTCTATGTTTTCATTGATGTAGGTCTCGTAGGCAGTTTCATAGATAGCGGGGAGTGACATGATTAAAATAAATACTGCGACTGAAGAGAGTGTTCCGGTATTCAAAGATAGGGTGAAGAGTAGTGCGGTGACAATGAGAGTGGTGGTGACGGCTATCACCCCAAGCGTGAATCTGGAGCAAATATATCCTGCAACCATAAACATGGCAGCCGATATGATTTCAACTGCGGCATAAATGCCGGCAATAACAGGTATTTCTAGACCCTGCTGGGAGAAGAATGGCTGGCCGTAGATGAAAAGAGGAATGGTTGAGAGTTCAAATAGAGCATATCCAACAAAGAGAGGTATCAGAAAAGCACCTCTGTGGGAGCTGAAAAATTTGATGAGTGAAGTAAAGCTACCCCCTGTGGTTTTCGTATTTAATTCATTTACGTTGTTGGCGTTTAGTGAAATAGGCGGAAGCTTGATTTCGGAATTGAATACTACAATGATAGCGCCGATAAGTTTTGATGCCGCAAAAAAAATATAGACTCCATTCCAAGAGAAAGTGTCTTGTATGACGCCGCCAAGAAGCATGGATAAGCTCAGTGATATCGCACCAATAGCACGGGCGCGTGACAATATTTTTGGATACTCATCAGCGCGATGTTCAGCCAGTAAGTTGTCATACAGCAATGCTCTGTCTGAACCAGACCCCATGGCAATGCTGGCACCGAATAGGCAGAATATGATTGCGAAGGGAATAAAAGACGAAAATAGCAAAAAGCCAATCCCACTGACACACAAGCCTAAAAAGCTGAAGATAAGCGTGCACTTGCGACTATATCGATCTGCGAGTAAACCAGAGGGGATTTCCAGCGCGACTGAAGAAAAAAACAAGAATGATTGTAGGATACCTATCTCTCCCTGGGTGATACCGAGTTGCAGTAGGTAAAGTACAAATAAGCTTCTCTGGACGTCCAGGTTCATGAAGACAGACAAAACGTAATATAAGTTGTCGTTCTTGTTTTTGATAGGTTTAAGCATGCTTGTTGAGTGTCTGTTTTGGGGGCGGGAAGGAGGCTGATCATTCCTGAATGGCACTCAGTAGAAGCCATGTTGCCAGCATTGTGCAAATGTAGGACTTCCTAAATGCGTGTAGTATTTTTCTGTTGGGTTTAATGTGAGTTGTTCTTTGTGGTGTATTTTTGCATTGCACGCATGATAAGCGCAGTGGGGCTTATGTCTGGAGTTTGGGAGCACATACGCGTCACCTTGCAATTACTATTTTTTTTGAGTCGCCAGTTCATAGATTATGAGCACTATCAGCACGCCTACCGTGAATGAGTACAGCAGCAACGCATTTATCGAGATCGGTTGCTTGTACACATACACAGCGATCACAAGCTGCGTGATGGGCAATACGAATTGAAATAAGGCTGCCTGGGAAAGTGGGATTCTGCCGATGGCGTAGGCAAACATTATCAAGGGCACGACCGATATTACGCCTGCCAGGGGAATCAGCCACTGAGCCTGAGTTGACATGGGATCTGGCCAGGCAAGGCTCCATCCAAGCAGCGCAACAGCGAGCACGATGGCGAGTGTTAAAAACAGAGTCTCGACGAACAAGCCCTCTACCGCATTCAACGGCGTGGCTTTTTTGATGCAGGTGTAACTCCCCCAAGTGACGGCGATCAGCACGTAAATCCAGTGGTTGAGCTCGCTGCTGGTTAGCGCCAGCAGCAAGGCTGCGGCCATGATAGTCAGCATTGAAACAGTCTGTGCAGGCTTGAGCTTCTCGCGGTAGAAAAAGACGCCCATCGTTATCGATAAAAACGGGGCAAGCAAATAGCCGAAGCCACTTTCAAGCACATGGCCGTGCAGGGATGCCCATATGAAGGATCCCCAGTTAACGGCTACCAAAAAAGAAGCAGTGCAGTGCAGGCCTAAGGTGCGGATATTGAGCTTTACGAGGTGACGAAAGCCTTGGCCAAACCCAATGATCACAGCCAGTGCGAGCAGGGATAACAGGACCCTGTAGGCAACCAGAACCTGGGGCGTGAGTTCGTTCAGCTCTCGCCAGTACAGCGACGATACCCCAAGGAGAATATTGGCAGCTAAGCCGCTGGAGGCCGCCAATAGATAGGTAAATGAAGGCTTGGTCATATCGGCCGCACGCAGGGGAATCTGCTGCAGCATCGTTGTTTTATTGCGCAGTGAACAGGGACGTTCGCCCCGTTCACATTTTTTCAGAATTGACTGAAAGACATCATCCCACTCACTGCCTATCATGCCCATCGCCCACCCGGCTCTGGGGACTGTTGCAGCGCAAGGATTGCGCTGGTGAGCCGGGTGGGTACTTCAGTTCATGCCAGCAGCGCCTGGGTGCATTCATCGATGGAGCGCTGCTGCGTCTCGCCATACAGTTTCAATTCATCAATCGTTCGCTGGCCCAGTGCCTGTTCGAACTCGGCCTGGTTCGAGTTGGCTGCGTAGTGACTCTGCGCCGCATCCCCCAGGTTCGACTGGAAAATCCCCGCCGCGCTCACCGGCAGAAAATCTTCATACACCAACGGTTCCACGTCGATGTGGCCAGCGGCGATCAGTGCCTCCAGGGTGCGTGGTTGATCGGCGCTGCCGCGTGCCGCCAGGCCTTGCTCGGTGGGGAAGTAGCGGTAGTAGGCCAGGCCCTGCTCGCGCATCTGGGCATGGTTGTCCGGAAAGGCCTGGAAGTGTTGCTCCATCAATTCGACATAGCGCGCAGCGTTGCCTTCGTTGGGGAAGGCGCCCAGTGCGTCGCGGGCGGCGTTCAGCAGTTGGTCGTAGAGCGCGCGGCCTTTGGGCGTCAACGCCACGCCGCGTTGTTCGATTTCGCCGAAGCGTGCGCTGTGGCTGCCTTGGGCGTCGGTGAAGGCGATGGGTTCGTCCAGGGCCTTGAAGCTGGTCTGGCGCAGCAGGATCGGGCAGTGGCGGCGCGGCGGGCCTTCGATCACGGCCTTGGGCGTGATGCCTTTGCCGGGCATGGCGGCCTGGACCTGGTCGATGTCCAGGGTGCGTGGGGTCAGGTGGTTGATGTGCGGGCCCTTGAAGGCGACCACGTCGGCGATCAGGCGGTGCTGGTCGCTCAGTTGCTGGTACTGCGCGCCGGTGACGGTGGCGGTGTGATGCCAGCGGAAGGTTTCCAGGGCCTGGCGGATGAATTCGTCGGCATCCTGGGCGTTGAGTCCGCCCTGGTTTTCGGCTTGTTCAATCAGCGCCAGGGCGCCGGGGGTGAAGATCGAACGCTTGGCCAGGGCGGTTTCGGCGAAGGCGCGCAGGTCGGGGTTTTCGATCAGTTCCAGGCGCAGCAATGAGGTGAACACGCGAAACGGGCTGGTCTGCAACGCCTGTTCATGCACGGCGCGAAACGCGGTGGAGTGTACGGGCACGCCAGCCGGGGTCAGGTCGTAGTAGCCCACCGGCTGCATGCCCATCACCGCGAACAGGCGGCGGATGGTGGCCAGCTCGGTGGCGGTGCCCAGGCGGATCGCGCCGTGGCGTTCCATGTCCAGGCGCTGGATTTCGCCGGTGCGTTGCAGCTGTTGCGCCAGCAGCGGTTGGGTGTCGAGCACGTGCGCATTGGTCTCGGCCACCAGCTCCATCAGCGCGCCATACAACGGAACTTCATCTCGGTACATGTCGGACATGGCCTTGGAAAAGCCCTTGCGGATCTCGTCGGGGCTGACCTGTGCGGTGCTGGGCATAGAAAAATTCCTGATGGCGGGGGCGAGGATAGTGGCCTTTTGCTGGATTTTGTTGAGCGCAACGCCGCCTTGCAAACGAAGATTCTTCAGGACTTCATTCTGCAAATGAATGAGATGACGTGAAGATGACAAAAAACGGCCCGTGTGAAATTTCATTTTCGGGCGTTTTTCCTAACTAATTCTTCACGAAGTCCGCCCCGGCCGGCGTGAAAGAATCGTCACGTTTGCAAGGATGAAAACGCCGTTATGCACACCAGACACATAAAAAAATGTTTAGGGGCTGTCGTTAATGAAAATTTCTACACTGGCGTTGTCGATCACCGCCGCCGTTCTTGCACAACAGGCTTACGCCGATGACTTCGGGCTCGGCTCGCTGGGCACCGGCAACGGTCACAGCGGCTTCCTTGAAGACAGCCATGCGTCTGTCAGCTCACGGACCATGTACTACAGCGCGGATAACCGCTCGGGCACCAACAACGATCTGCGCGAAGCCGCCACAGCGCTGCGTTTTGACTACAAGTCCGGCTTCACCCAAGGCACCGTTGGCCTGGGTTTCGATGTCATGGCCTTCGGCGCCCTGCGCCTGGACGGTGGCGACGGCCACACCGCGGGTCCGGGCCTGGCGGGTAACGGCAACAGCTTCTTCCCGACCAGGAACAATGGCACTGAACCGGCCGACTCCTTCGGGCGCGCCGCCGGCAATGTGAAGTTCCGTATTTCCCAGACCGAGTTGCACGTCGGTGGTGGCCTGGCGCCGGTGCTGCCGATCCTGGTGTCCAACGACAGTCGCGTGGCACCGCAGACCTTTGATGGCGGTATCCTGACCTCCAACGACATTCCCAATGTCACCTTCACCGGTGGTGAGCTGAACCGCGCCGAAGGCCGTGCTTCCAGCAACTCCACAGGCCTGAGCGTGGCCGGTGGTACTCGCGACAGCGACAGCTTCAAGTTCGGTGGGGTGGACTACAAGCCGTTTGGTTCTTCCGACAACGTGATCGCGAAAAACCTGACGTTGCAGTACTACTACGCCCAACTGCAAGACTTCTACAAACAGAACTACGTTGGCCTGGTCCATACCCTGCCGCTGGGCAATGACCAGTCGTTCAAGACCGACCTGCGCTACTTCGACAGCCGCAGCGACGGCAAGAACGGCGAAAGCGGCTACCAATTCAACAACAACGGTGGCTACGCCAAACACGCCGGCGAAGTCGACAACAAAACCTACAGTGCGGCCTTCACCTACCAACTGGGCGGCAGCAGCTTGATGCTCGGCCACATTGGCGTAGGTGACGACGGCGGTTTCGTCTGGGTCAACCAGGGCAGCCTCGCCGACCCGCATGCCCAAGGCGCCGGCGGCAGCGACTTCTACCTGTTCACCGACGCCGTGGTCGGCCAGTTCTCCCGCGCGGGCGAGCAGGTCAACTTTGGCCAATACACCTATGACTTCAAGGCGTACGTACCTGGGCTGAAGGCGTCCGTGGCCTACCTGGACGGTTCGGACATCAAGGCCAAGGTCGCCGGCGGCCCTGACCAGAAGGAAAACGAAGCCGACTTCCGCCTGGACTACGTGGTGCAGGCAGGTCCCCTGAAAGGCTTCGGTACCACCTTCCGTACCGGCACCTACCACGGCAAGAACACCGGCACCGCCGACCAGGACCAGACCCGTCTGATCTTCAACTACACCTACGCCATCTTCTAAGTCTTCATGTGCACCCGGGCGTCATTGGGCTCTACACTGCCTCTCACCTGATAGGCGCTGGAGGACCCGATGACGGCCACACCCGACACTCGAATGCTTGAGACAACCGAAGGTCAGCGCCTGGCGCAGCAGGATGCCGAGCGCTGGCGCGAGTGGGGTCCCTATCTGAGCGAACGCCAATGGGGCACGGTGCGCGAAGACTACAGCGCCGACGGCGACGCCTGGGCCTACTTCCCCCATGAACATGCACGCAGCCGCGCCTACCGCTGGGGCGAGGATGGCCTGGCCGGTTTCAGTGACAAGGCGCAACGCTGGTGCCTGGGCCTGGCCCTGTGGAACGAGCGCGACGCGATCCTCAAGGAACGCCTGTTCGGTCTCGACAACGCCGAGGGCAACCACGGTGAAGACGTCAAGGAACTGTACTTTTTCGTCGACGGAGTACCGAGTCATGCCTACATGCGCATGCTCTACAAATACCCCCATGCCGCCTTTCCCTACGCCGACCTGATCAGCGAAAACGCCCGCCGTGGGCTGGCTGATGCCGAGTACGAGATCCTCGACACCGGCGTGTTCGAAGACAACTGCTACTGCGATGTCAGCGTCGAGTACGCCAAGCACCAGCCCGACGATATCTTCATGCGCGTCACCGTGCACAATCGCTCGGACCAGCCGACGCGGCTGCAGGTGCTGCCGCAACTGTGGGCGCGCAATGACTGGAGCTGGACCTTTGACGCGCCCAAGCCGCAGTTGATGTTGGACGGGGAGCAGGTGCTGGCACGTCATCCGGAACTGCCGGACCGTCATCTCGGCGCCTGGGGCCAGGACGGGCTGGAGTGGCTGTTCTGCGAGAACGAAACCAACTACCCCAGGCTGGATGGGCAGCCGGCGCCGGGGCCGTTCAAGGATGGGATCAACGATTACGTGGTCGAGGGTGTTCACTCGGCAATTCGGCGTGACAGCGGTACCAAAGTCGCGGCGCGTTTCGTTGTCGAACTGGCCGGGATGGAAAGTAAAACGCTCTACCTGCGCTTTGCCCCTGTCGACGCGCCACAGGTCAACGCGCGCAAGCTGTTCGAACAACGCCGCCAGGAAGCGGATGACTTCTACGCCGCCCTGCAACGTGGCATGGCCGACGACGATGCGCGCAATGTGCAGCGTCAGGCACTGGCCGGGTTGCTGTGGTCCAAGCAGCTGTACTATTTCGACGTCAACCAATGGCTCGACGGCGACCCCGCACAACCCGCGCCGCCGCCCGAGCGCCTGCATATCCGCAATACTCATTGGCGCCACCTGTCCAACTTCGACATCCTCTCCATGCCCGACACCTGGGAATACCCGTGGTATGCCTCGTGGGACCAGGGCTTTCAGGCAGTGGCCATGGCGCTGATCGATCCGGCGTACGCCAAGCAGCAGTTGTTGCTGCTGGTGAAGGACCGCTTCATGCACCCCAACGGCCAGTTGCCGGCCTACGAATGGCGGTTCGACGACGCCAACCCGCCGGTGCATGCCTGGGCCAGCTGGCGGGTGTACCAGCAGGACAAGGCGCTCAACGGCGTAGGCGATATGGATTTCCTTGAGCGGATCTTCCACAAGCTGCTGCTGAATTTTTCCTGGTGGGTCAACCGCAAGGACGCCGAAGGCCGCAACCTGTTCCAGGGCGGTTTCCTGGGGCTGGACAATATCGCCTTGTTCGACCGCTCCGCCGCACTGCCGCCGGGGTATCAACTGGATCAGGCCGACGGTACGGCGTGGGTCGCGGCCTATGCACTGGACCTGATGCGCATCGGCCTGGAGCTGGCCAAGCGCAATGCGGTATACGTTGACATCGCGGTGAAATTTTTCGAGCACTTCCTGTATATCGCCGGCGCCATCAACCGTGTCGACGACAGCGCCGAAGGCCTGTGGGATGAGCAGGACCTGTTCTTCTACGACGTGCTGCACCGCCCCGATGGCCAGAACGAACCGGTGCGCCTGCGTTCGATGGTTGGCCTGATGCCGCTGTTTGCCGTACTGGTGCTGGAGCAGCGTGAACATGAAGGCCTGGAGGGGTTGCGCGAGCGGCTGCTGGGGTTCATGAAACATCGGCCGGACCTGGCCAGGCTGGTTTCACGCTGGAACGAACCGGGGCAGGGTAATCGCCTGTTGCTGGCGCTGCTGCGCGGCGAGCGGACCAAAGACCTGCTGCGGCGCATGCTCGATGAACAGGAGTTCTTGTCGACGTTCGGCGTGCGCTCCTTGTCCAAGGCGTTCGCCGAGCAACCGCTGGCGTTGAAGATGAATGGCAACACCCTCAGTGCGAGCTACCAGCCGGGTGAATCCGACTCGCGGCTGTACGGTGGCAATTCCAACTGGCGCGGGCCGTTATGGATGCCGGTGAACTACATGCTGATCGAGTCGCTGCGCGAATTTCACCGTTATTACGCGGACAACTTCTCGGTGGAGTACCCGGCGGGCAGTGGTTATCTGGCGTCCCTGGAGGACGTGGCCGACAGTCTGAGCCAGCGGCTGACGCGGTTGTTCCTGAGGGATGAAAACGGCTCCCGGCCGTCGATGGTGGGATATGCGCCGTTGGAGGCGGATCCGGCAAGTCGCGATCTGGTGCTGTTCCATGAGTACTTTCATGGCGAAACCGGGCGTGGGCTGGGGGCTTCGCATCAAACCGGGTGGAGTGCGTTGGTGGCGTTGTTGCTGCAACCCAAATAAAAATCCCGCCTGTAAAGGCGGGATCGGGATTCAGGGTTGCCCGTGAATCAGGAAGGGAACAGCTCGCTCAGCTTCATGGCCAGCATCATGTCGCCTTCGGTGCGCAGCTTGCCGCCCATGAAGGCCTGCATGCCGTCGGTCTCGCCGCTGACGATGCCTTTCATGGTTTCTGCGTCCATCACCAGGGTGACCTGGGCGTCCGGGTTTTCACCTTCCAGCAATTCACAGGTGTTGTTTTTCACTACCAGCGAGAAGTTCTGGGTGTCGTCGATGCGGAAACCGAACACCAGGTCCAGGCCGTCAGCGGCGGCTGGGTTGAATTTGGCTTTCATTGCTTCTACAGCTTTGGCTACGTCAGTCATGGTTTCGATCCTTTAGGGTAGAGTCCAGTGACCTTGGGGTCACGGTTGGCCGCAGTTCATCGGAACGTGATGAGCTGCGGCGCCTTCAACAGTTGCAAGTGGGTATGGCTGTTGAAGGAAGCCAGTGCCACCTCGCGACCGCGGAATTTCAGCTGGTTGAGCGAGGTGTTAACAATTTGCCAGTTCAGTTCGAAGGCTTGCGCGGCAGGCATTCGGGTGATCAGGTGGAGCAGGGCGGTGATGGTGCCGCCGGAGGTGAACACCGCGATCTTCTGCGTGTTGTCCGCCGCCTCAAGGATGCGTTGCAGGCCACCTTGCACGCGTTCCACGAAGCCCAGCCAGCTTTCCAGTCCCGGTGGATCATAAGTGCCGGCCAGCCAGCGCTCGATGATCAGCGCGAAGATGCGCTGGAATTCGCTGCGGTTCTGCGCGGCATTGCGCAGGATCTCCAGGGCTTCGGGTTCGGTGGTGAGCAGGTCGGGAAGCAGGGCGCGGATGATTGCGTCGGCATCGAATTCGTTGAACGCGCTGTCGACTTCCAGCGCCGGCACCGGCAGGCCGAGGGCGTGGTACTGATCGAAGGCGGCGCTGGCGGTGTGCTGCTGGCGGCGCAGGTCGCCGGCCACGCAGCGGTCGAACACCAGGCCCATGTCCGCCAGGTGGCGACCGAGCACTTGCGCCTGCTCCACGCCGACGGGCGACAGGACGTCATAGTCGTCTGCACCGAAGGAGGCCTGGCCATGTCGAATCAGATAGATGCTGCCCACGTCCGTTTTCCCGGTACGTTGAAAGTCTGGCGAGGTTATGAGGATGCCTGCGAGCTGTCAATGAAAAAACATACGCTTGTTTTAAAAGCTCGTTGGAGCCTGTAGTTGCTGGCGGTTTGATCACTGGCCCGAACGCGGTGCCGCCGGTATGCTGGGGCAATCCGCGCCCGGCGCACTGCACTTGTAAGGAGCAACATGGATTTTTTGGCCGAATATGCGAGCTTTCTGGCGAAGACCGTCACCCTGGTGGTCGCTATTCTGGTGGTATTGATCAGCTTCGCGGCGCTGCGCAGTAAAGGGCGCCGCAAATCCGCCGGCCAGTTGCAGGTCAGCAAGCTCAATGATTTCTATAAAGGCCTGCGTGAGCGCCTGGAGTCGAGCCTGCTCGACAAGGACCAGCTCAAGGCCTTGCGCAAGTCCGAAGGCAAGGCCGAAAAGAAGAAGGGCAAGCAGAAGGCCGAGGCCAAGCCACGGGTGTTCGTGCTGGACTTCGACGGTGACATCAAGGCCTCGGCCACCGAAAGCCTGCGCCACGAAATCACCGCCTTGTTGAGCCTGGCCACCCCGAAAGACGAAGTGGTGCTGCGCCTGGAAAGCGGAGGCGGCATGGTCCACAGCTACGGCCTGGCCTCGTCGCAACTGGCGCGTATCCGCCAGGCGGGTGTGCCGTTGACCGTGTGCATCGACAAGGTCGCGGCCAGCGGCGGCTACATGATGGCGTGCATCGGCGAGAAGATCATCAGCGCGCCGTTTGCCATCCTCGGCTCCATTGGCGTGGTGGCGCAGTTGCCGAACGTCAACCGCCTGCTGAAGAAGCACGACATCGACTTCGAAGTACTCACCGCCGGCGAGTACAAGCGCACGCTCACCGTGTTTGGCGAAAACACCGAGAAGGGCCGCGAGAAGTTCCAGGAAGACCTGGACATCACTCACCAGTTGTTCAAGAACTTCGTGTCGCGTTATCGCCCGCAGTTGGCAATCGATGAAGTCGCCACCGGAGAAGTGTGGCTGGGTGTTGCAGCCCTCGACAAGCAACTGGTCGATGAACTGCAAACCAGTGACGAATACCTGGCCACCAAGGCCAAGAGCGCCGAGGTGTTCCACCTGCACTATGCCGAGCGCAAGAGCCTGCAGGAGCGTGTGGGCCTGGCGGCCAGCGGTTCGGTGGACCGGGTACTGTTGACCTGGTGGAACCGGTTGACCCAGCAGCGGTTCTGGTAAGGCTGATCAGCGGTGCGCAGGTTTTATTGAAGCCTGTTGCACCGCTGGGATTGGTTTGCTCATCAACATCCCCACCACCAACGCTCCGAGCAACCCCAACAACCCCGCCACCCACAACACCCCGCTGAAGCCACCCACAAAGGCCTGCCGTGCCAGCGGCTGTACCACCGCCCGTGCCGATTCCGGCAACAAGCCCATCGCCGCCGGCATATCCCCGGCCACCACGCGTGACGCAATCGCGTTTACCTGTGCCTGCCATTGCGCGCCAATGCTTGCACTCAACAGCTGTTCGCTATGACCGCTCAACAACGCCCCATACACCCCAATCGCCAACATGATCGCGCTGAAGCGCATGGTCGTGCTCATGCCCGACGCCATTCCCGCGCGGTCCCGTGGTACGCAGGCCATGATGTTTTTTTGCGTATCGCCATTGAGCAAGCCGGCACCGGCGCCCGTAACGGCAATCGCCAGGGCGAAGGGCAGGTAGCCGCCGACGTTCACTGCCCAGGCACTCAAGAGGTTGCCGCTGCCCACCAGGGTCAACCCGGCGGCCATCATCGTCGCCGGGGCAAAGCGTGCGGCCAGGCGTGCGCCGATGCGCGGACAGATCAGCATGGTCAGCGCAAACGGCAGCATGCCCAGGCCCGAGGCGATCGCGGAAAATCCCAGGCCGTTCTGCAGGTAGAACGGTAGCAGCGTCATCATCACCTGGGCACAACCGGCATAGGCGAACATCCCCAGCAGCGCACCGATAAAGCGTGGGTGGCGGAACAGTTGCAGGTCGACCATGGGCCGCCGTTGCACCCGTTCGACGAGTACAAACACGCCCAGCAAGACTGCGCCACCGATCAGGCGGGCGTAGGTCAACGGATTGTCCCAACCGATGCGGTTGGCTTCGATCAGCCCCCAGATCAGGCACAGCAGGCTGGCGCTGAACGCCAGGCTGCCCCACGGATCGAGCCGCGCGGATTGGGTGTCGCGGGATTCCGGGATGGCGCGCAGAACCAGACTCATCAACATCAGCCCCACCGGCAGGTTGAGGTAGAAGATCCAGCGCCAGCCCAGGTACTGGGTGATCAGGCCGCCCAAGGTCGGTGCGGCAGTCATCGCCACGCCCATGCACGCGCCCCAGAAGGCCCAGGCCTTGGCGCGCTCCACCTCGTCGTGGAAGGTATGGCCGATGGAGGCGAGGGCGGATGTGAGCAACAGCGCCGCGCCCACGCCTTTGACCGCGCGGGCGCTATCGAGGAGCAGCGCGGTGGGTGCTGCCCCGCAACCCAATGACGCCAGGATGAAAATACTCAGGCCCCAGACCAGGGTTTTCTTTCGCCCGAACCGGTCGGCAATGCTCCCGGCCGGAAGCAATAGCGCGGCGAACGCCAGCATGTAGGCGCTGACCACCCATTCGATGTCGGCGAAGTTCGCCCCCAGGTCGCGGGCGATACTCGGCAGGGTCACGGCGACGATATTGGTGTCGAGCACGATCAGCGAGCAGACGCCGGACGCAGTCAGCAAGGTCAGGCGTGGGCTGACCCGGCTCATGGTTGAATTACCTCAAAGGCAATAGGGGGGATACGGTTGACGGACATCGCAAGGGCTCTCTAGTGTTGTGGTTTGTCTCAGCATATCCGCGCTGCCCATTGGCTTTATTAGCCAGGCCGACTCGTTTCATTACCTTTGAGCTAATCCAGAGATGGACATCCGTCATTTTCGCTATTTCCTGGCCGTTGCCCGTCAGCGCAATTTCACCCGCGCCGCCGAGCAGCTGGGGATCGCACCCCCGACCTTGAGTCGGCAGATCCAGGATATGGAAACCAGCCTGGGCACACGTCTGTTTGTTCGTCAGCAGCGGGAAGTCAGCCTGACCGAGGCCGGTGCCGCGCTGCTGATCGAAGCGGAGGCGACGGTGCGTCAGTTCGAGTTTGCCCAGCGCAATGCCCAGCGTGCCGGGCGTGGCGAGATCGGCCATCTGGAGTTGGGCTACGTGGCTTCCGCCGTGTATTCCGGCGTGTTGCAGCGGCAGATGCAGGGGTTCTGCCAGGCGTTTCCCGATGTCAGCGTGAACGTGCGTGAATGTGCCATGGCCATACTGCCGGGTGCCGTTGCGGACGGGCGCTGCGATATCGGCTATGTCCGTTCGCCGATGACCTTGCCGGACGGTGTGGAAGCAGTGCGCCTGGACAGTGAAGGTTTTGTGCTGGCGTTGCCGCAGGATTCATGGCTGTTGGGTTTGAAAGTCATCCACTGCGAGCATCTGCAAAACGAGACCTTCATCCTGCCGGAGCAGATCAGCGGCACGCTGCACGTCGCGGCCCAAGGTGGTTTTGCGCCGCGCCTGGGGCCGCAGCCGGGTGGGTTGGTGGCGGTCGTCGCGCTGGTGTCATTGGGGCAGGGCGTGGCGGTGGTGCCGGCGTCGGTGGTGGGGCATGTGAGCTTGCCGGGAGTGGTGTATCGCCCGATTCAGGGCAGCGAGGCGGCGTCCTGGTTGTCGTTGATCCACCGGCGCTTCGAGAAAGCGCCGGCAGTGGTGCGGTACATACAGTTGGTCAAGGCTCAAGCACTACCTTGAGGGACTTGTCGCCGCGCTCCATCACTGCGAACGCTTCCTTGAAGTCCGCCAGGGCGAACTTGTGGGTGACCACGTCGCGCATGTCGATCTTGCGGTTGCCGATAAAGTCGATGGCGCGCGGGTACATGTAAGGCCCCAGGTGCGAGCCGAGCACATCCAGTTCCTTGCGGTCGCCGATGATCGACCAATCCACCGTAGCCTCGTCATTGAACACGCTGAACTCGACGAACCGCCCCAGCTTGCGCAGCATCGCCAGGCCCTGGTTCACGGCCTTGTGATGACCGGTGGCTTCGATGTAGATGTCGCAGCCGTAGCCATCGGTGATGTCGCGGATCTTCGCCAGTGCATCGACTTCGGCCGGGTTCCACACTTCGTCGGCGCCCATGCGCAGGGCGAGGGCGGCGCGTTCCGGTTTCATGTCCAGCACGATGAGTTTCTTCGGATTGCGCATGCGCACCGCACCAATGATGCCCAGGCCCAGGGTGCCGGCGCCGGCGACCACCACGACATCGTCGAAATCCACATTGGCGCGCTCGGCAGCGTGCAGTGAGCAGGCCAGGGGTTCGATCAGGATCGCTTCATCCGGGGCGATGGAGTCCGGGACCTTATGGATGATGCCTTCCTTGGTGAAGATCATGTACTGGGCCATGGCGCCCTGCACGTTGTTCTGGAAGCCATACAGGTCGTGTTTCTGGCACATCCAGTACTGGCCGTGGTTGCAGAAGCGGCAGCCCCAGCACGGCACGATCTGCTCGGAAATGACCCGGTCGCCGATCTTCACGCCGCGCTTGTCCGCGCCGGGGCCCAGGGCGACCACGCGGCACACGAATTCATGGCCGGGGATCATCGGCGGTTTCACATAGCGTGGTTGCTCGGCGTCGCCCCAGAACGACGGCGCGCCGCGATAGGTCTTGATGTCGCCCATGCAGATCCCGCACAACTCGACCTTGGTGAGGATTTCCTCGGGGCCGGGGGTGGGCACGTCGACGGTTTCCAGCCGGTAGTCTTCCGGGCCATGGCAGACCACGGCCTGCATGGTTTTCGGGATGACGGGGTGCAGGTGTTCTTGCGGGCGTTCGGTGACGGTGGACATGGCAGGCCTCACAACAAAGATGAACGGATCGCTCCCATGCGGGGAGCGATCAACCGGCTACGGCTTACTTGGCGCCGCTGACTTGCTTGTACAGCGCATCGGCGTTGGCGTTGGTTACTGGCACCCAGGGCAGGATGTAGTTCTTCGCGGTGCCGTCAGCCCATTGCACATCCTTGGCATAGCGTTCCCAGATCACCGACCGGGGCTTGTAGTCGCTGCCGGCCAGGGCGCGCAGGGCCACGTCCAGCGCACCCTGGGACTGGGCCTGGGCATCCTGCAGGAAGGTGGTGACTTCGTCTTTTTTCGCGGCCTGGATGGCATCCGGCATGCCGTCGATGGAGGTAACCGGTACATCCTTGGACGTCAGGCCGTGGGATTTCAGGGCCTGTACCGCGCCTAGGGCCATGTCGTCGTTCTGCGCGATGACGCCGTTGATGCCTTTGGGGTGGGCGTTCAGCCAGTCCTCCGTCAGCGCCATGGCCTGGGCGCGGTCCCAGTTGGCGGTTTTTTTCTCGATGATCTTGATGTCCGGGTGCTTGCCCAGCACTTCCAGCTCGCCTTTTTCCCGGTCGATCTGTGCCGACTGGCCAATGGGGCCCTGGATGATCACTACATTGCCCTTGCCGTTGAGTTTGTCGACCATGGCCTGGGCCTGCAGGCGGCCGCCCTCTACATCGTCGTTACCCACGTAGGGGACGGCGGCATCGGCAACTTTCGTATTGGAGGCGATGACCACCACGTCGTTACTCATGGCCTGCTTCACGGTGCCGACGCCAGCCTTGGTGTCGATGGGCACGAAGAGGATGGCGTCGTAGTGCTGGGTCACCATGTTTTCGATCTGGTTGTTCTGAGTCAGTGCGTCGTAGTTGCCGTCGAATACGGTCAATTGCACGGTGCCGTCTTTCACGGCGGGGTGCTCCTTGAGTTCGCGTACCCAGTTCTGCATGAATTGGCCCTTGAGGCCGTAGACCGCGGCGCCGACCTTGTAGGTCTTGCCGTCGGCGGCCAGGGCGATGCTGCTGGCGAGGAGGGAGAGGGCCGCAGCGGCGGCGAAGGTCGTAGCAAGTTTCATGATGAGCACCCCGTTTATTGTTGTAGTCAGTCGTTCATTCATTGCCTTGTGTTGATCATATGTTTATCAAATGAAAATCTGATCAGTCAAATGCTTTCGTATAAAACGCAGAAATAGGCTGATTTATTGGTTTTTAGGGCTTTGTACCAACGATTAGTAGGTATTTATGCTGATAATAATTTCATGTAATGATCAAATGATCGTACTGGCTTCGAAGGTTTTACAGATCTTGTAATAGTTTTGGGTTGTGGGGATTTTCCCTTTCGACTGTACGATTCAAGTCCTTTTGTCATTGCAGGATTTGCATGAACACCCTCTCGGAGCCTCCCAGTCGTCTTTCCCCAAGACATCCTCTGTCGTTGTTCCCGCTGAAGCACCCCGTATTCCGACTGCTAACCTTTTACCGGTCCACTGACCGCACTCTGCCGTGCCCGGCATTCTGAAAATCGATGACTGAAGAGACTCAATAAATGGAATGGTTAGCGGATCCAACGGCCTGGCTCGGCCTGTTGACCTTGATTGTGCTGGAACTGGTACTGGGCATCGACAACCTGGTGTTTATCGCGATCCTGGCGGACAAGCTGCCGCCGGAGCAGCGTGACCGTGCGCGCTTGATCGGCCTGTCCCTGGCGTTGCTGATGCGCCTGGGCCTGTTGGCGAGTATTTCCTGGTTGGTGACCCTCACCCAGCCGTTGTTCGAGATGTTCGACAAGAGCTTCTCCGGCCGCGACCTGATCATGCTGTTTGGTGGTGTGTTCCTGCTGTTCAAGGCCACCATGGAATTGCATGAACGCCTCGAGGGGCATGTGGCCCAGCGCACAGGCAATGTGGCCTACGCGATGTTCTGGCCGATCGTGGCACAGATCGTGGTGCTCGACGCGGTGTTCTCCCTGGATGCGGTGATTACCGCCGTGGGCATGGTGGACGAACTGGCGGTGATGATGATCGCGGTGATCGTGTCCATCGGCCTGATGATCGTGGCGAGCAAGCCGCTGACACGCTTCGTCAACGCGCACCCGACGGTGATCATGCTGTGCCTGGGCTTCCTGATGATGATCGGTTTCGCCCTGACCGCCGAAGGCCTGGGGTTCCATATTCCCAAGGGTTACCTGTACGCCGCCATCGGCTTCTCGATCCTGATCGAAGTGTTCAACCAGATCGCCCGTTCACGCCGCAAGAAGTCGGCGCAAGGCGTGTTGCCGGTGCGCGAGCGTACCGCCCATGCTGTGATGCGCCTGCTCGGCGGTCGCAGCCTGGCGGTGGAAGAGGTGGGTGAAGAGGTGGCCGACCTGCTCGGCGAGCCGGATGCCACCCAGGGCCCGCTGTTTGATCGACGTGAGCGCGTGATGATCAGCGGCGTGCTGCAACTGGCCGAGCGACCGATCCGCACGCTGATGACGCCGAGAGCCAAGGTCGACTGCATTGATCTGGCGGACGACCCCGACAGTATCCGCCTGAAACTGATGCACTCGTCCTATTCGCGACTGCCGTTGATCCGCAATGGCGCCGTCGATGAGCCGCTGGGCTTCGTGCACAAGAAGGAGTTGCTCAAGGAGTACCTGGCCGGCAACGAGCCGAACCTGGAGCACCTGGCGCGTCGGGCGATCAACTTGCTCGACAGCTTTTCGGTCCTCAATGCGCTGGAGCAGATGCGCCAGGAATCCACGCACATTGCGTTCGTCATCAACGAATTCGGTGACTTTATGGGCGTGTTGAGCATGACCGACATTCTCGAGTCCATTGCCGGTGAGTTGCCGGATGCCAGTGAAATCGAGGGGCCGGATATCGTCGAGGAAGGCGATGGCTTTCGCGCCAATGGTGCCTTGAACCTCAACCTGGTCCGCCAGCGTACCGGTTTCAAGGCGACGGCGACCGAGGACTACCAGACCCTGGCCGGTCTGGTCATGAGCCTGCTCGACCGCCTGCCAGTGGTGGGCGATAGCCTGGAACATGAGGGCTGGCGCATGACGGTGGCGGCGGTGGAAGAGCGGCGGGTGACGCAGGTTTGCCTGGTGCCTATACACCAGGCGTAACGGCGGGTAGTTGGCTGTATTGCTCGAAGGCGCTTCGCAGCGCTTGCTCGCCAAGGCCGGGAAGGGCTTCGAGCAGTACCTGATTGCGGTAGATCAACAGCATCGGGATACGGTCGACCCTTGGGTGTGGAGGCGTGTCCATACAATCAAGAATCAAGATTTTGACCTGCTCCTTGTAGTGCTCGCTGATGCGCATGAAACGCGGCATCGCATCAGTGCAAGCCGTGCATTCATGTGACATGAAAACCACAAATACGGGTTGTGGGGTGTTCAGTTCGCGCTCAAACGCAGCTTTGTCTGCAATCACGGCATTCACATAGCTCATCGATATTTCCCTCCAGGCCTGGCTCACGCTAAGCCGGGGGGGCGTCAGTCGTCTACTGTCAACCTTCACAGGTCCCGGTCACGCTCCAAGCGTTCGCGGGCTTTGCGCGCCTGGCTTGCGCATTTCTTGTATTCCAGATTGTCCCTTGAGGCCTTCGCCTGACGGTAGCCGTGGTGGTTCTGGCTTGTGTAATTGGTGCTCAGGGCTTCGTTGAGCTTGCGCAGTTCGGCCTTGCATTCGCGTCGGTCGTTGCTGGCCGAAGCGCTGCCGGCCACCAGAAAGGACAGCAAAACCAGGGTGAGGCGGAAGTTCATCGGGGTGGAGTCCTTGTCGGAATGAATGTGCCAAGGCTAGCCCAGCGCGGGGATTTTTCCACGCGACAGCCGCACCGCAACGGTGCGTGGTAATACTGCTGTAGCGCACGCAAGTGTGGCGTGTCACCGCCGTGTGGGGCCTTGGGTAGCAAAGAGATTTCAAGTGCTGGCTTAACGCCTGGTTACGGATCTTCATTTATCTATCTGATCTAAAACAGATTTATTCATGCCGTGTTTTTCTGTTAGCGCGTGTGGCACACTTTCTGCTGTCTGTTCCGTTGTTACATACTAAGTTCCGGTATAGCGGAATACACAACTCCTGGAGTGCTTGTCATGCATCACCGACCTTCTGTATTCAAAGCGTGTGTTTTTCTCTTCGCCGCATCGGCTTCCCTCGCAAGCCAAGCGCAAGCGGCGGACAGCAAGCTCGATGATGTGCTCAAACGTGGGCATCTGATCGTGGGTACAGGCAGTACCAATGCGCCGTGGCACTTCCAGGGAGCGGATGGCAAGTTGCAGGGTTTTGATATCGACATCGGCCGCATCGTGGCCAAGGGCTTGTTCAATGACCCGAGCAAGGTCGAGTTCGTGGTGCAATCCTCTGATGCGCGGATTCCCAACCTGCTGACCGACAAGGTCGACATGAGTTGCCAGTTCATCACCGTCACCGCCAGCCGCGCGCAGCAGGTGGCCTTCACCCTGCCGTACTACCGCGAAGGCGTGGGCCTGCTGCTGCCCAACAACAGCAAGTACAAAGAGATCGAAGACCTGCAGGCCGCCGGCGACAGCGTCACCGTGGCCGTGCTGCAAAACGTGTATGCCGAAGAGCTGGTGCACCAGGCCCTGCCCAAAGCCAAGGTCGACCAGTACGACAGCGTCGACCTGATGTACCAGGCGGTGAACTCCGGTCGCGCCGATGCCGCGGCCACCGACCAGTCCTCGGTCAAGTACCTGATGGTGCAAAACCCAGGTCGTTACCGCAGCCCGGCCTACGCCTGGAGCCCGCAAACCTATGCGTGCGCCGTCAAGCGTGGCGATCAGGACTGGCTGAACTTCGTCAACACCGCGCTGCATGAAGCCATGACCGGCGTGGAGTTCCCCACCTACAAGGCCTCGTTCAAGCAATGGTTCGGCGTGGATCTGCCGGAACCTGCGATCGGCTTCCCGGTTGAGTTCAAGTAAATCGAAAACCTGGGGCGTCGCTGACGGCGCCCCAATCAGGTACTGCTGACCATGAACTATCAGTTGAACTTTGCCGCCGTGTGGCGCGACTTCCCCAGCTTGCTGGCGGGGCTCGGCCTGGGCCTCGAGCTGGCGCTGCTGTCGATCGCGATCGGCTGCGTGATCGGCCTGATGATGGCATTTGCCATGCTGTCGAAACACAAGGCACTGCGCGTGCTGGCCTCGGTGTATGTGACGGTGATCCGCAATACGCCGATCCTCGTGCTGATCCTGCTGATCTACTTCGCCTTGCCCAGCCTGGGCATCCGCCTGGACAAGATCCCGTCGTTCATCATCACCTTGTCGTTGTACGCCGGGGCTTATCTGACCGAAGTATTTCGCGCCGGGCTGCTGAATATTCCCAAGGGCTTGCGTGAAGCCGGGCTGGCCATCGGTCTGGGCGAGTGGCGTATCCGTGCCTACATCACCGTGCCGGTGATGCTGCGCAATGTGTTGCCCGCGCTGTCGAACAACTTCATTTCGCTGTTCAAGGACACCTCGCTCGCCGCCGCCATCGCGGTGCCGGAGCTGACCTATTACGCCCGCAAGATCAACGTCGAGAGCTACCGGGTGATTGAAACCTGGCTGGTCACGACCGCGCTCTACGTGGCCGCCTGTTACCTCATTGCCATGCTGCTCCGTTACCTGGAACAGCGCCTGGCGATCCGTCGTTAAGAGAGGTTTCCATGTACGAATCCCCCAGCTGGCTGCATGAGTTGTGGATCGCCCGGGATACCCTCTGGGCGGGCTTTCAGGCCAGTGTTTATGTGTCCGCATTGGCGATTATCTTTGGCACCCTGATCGGCATAGTCGCCGGGTTGATCCTGACCTACGGCAAATTCTGGATGCGTGCGCCGTTCCGGCTGTACGTCGACCTGATCCGGGGCACGCCGGTGTTTGTGCTGGTATTGGCGTGCTTCTACATGCTGCCGGCGCTCGGTTGGCAGATCACCGCGTTCCAGGCCGGTGCGGTCGGGTTGACGCTGTTCTGCGGTTCCCACGTCTCGGAAATCGTGCGCGGTGCGCTGCAAGCCATTCCCCGTGGGCAACTGGAAGCGGGCAAGGCGATTGGCCTGACGTTCTATCAGTCCCTGGGTTATGTGTTGCTGCCCCAGGCGCTGCGCCAGATCCTGCCGACCTGGGTCAACTCCTCCACGGAAATCGTCAAGGCCTCGACCCTGCTCTCGGTGATCGGCGTGGCCGAGTTGCTGTTGAGCACTCAGCAAGTGATCGCACGCACCTTCATGACCCTGGAGTTTTACCTGTTCGCAGGCTTTATGTTCTTTGTCATCAACTACGCCATCGAGTTATTCGGGCGCTACATTGAAAAGCGGGTGGCCTTGCCATGAACCAACCTCAAACCAACCCACCACTGCTGAACATTAGCGGCCTGCGCAAGCAGTACGGCCAGGTGGAAGTGCTCAAGGGCGTCGACCTGTCGATGCAGCGCGGTAACGTGGTGACACTGATCGGCTCCAGCGGCTCGGGCAAGACCACTCTGTTGCGTTGCGTCAACCTGCTGGAAGAGTTCCAGGGCGGGCAGATCACCCTGGATGGCGAGTCCATCGGCTACAGCGAAGTTGCCGGCAAGCGGGTGCGTCACCCCGAGCGCGTGATTGCCCAGCATCGTGCCATGACCGGCATGGCATTCCAGCAGTTCAACCTGTTCCCGCATTTGACGGCGTTGCAAAACGTCACCCTGGGCTTATTGAAAGTTAAGAAAATGCCTAAGGACGAGGCGGTGGCGCTCGCGGAAAAATGGTTGGATCGTGTAGGACTTCTGGAGCGTCGTAACCACTTTCCCGGCCAGTTGTCGGGCGGCCAGCAACAACGTGTGGCGATTGCCCGCGCGATTGCCATGAACCCCAGCCTGATGCTGTTCGACGAAGTCACCTCGGCCCTCGACCCGGAGCTGGTGGGCGAAGTCCTCAGCGTGATCAAGGGCCTGGCGGAAGAGGGCATGACCATGTTGCTGGTCACCCACGAAATGCGCTTTGCCTATGAAGTCTCGGACAAGATCGTGTTTATGAACCAGGGCCGCATTGAAGAGCAGGGCACCTCGAAGGACATCTTCGAGCGCCCGCAATCGCCGCGCCTGGCGGAATTTCTCAAGAACATTCGTTTTTAATCAGGAGCCTGTTGTTATGAGCATTACTCGTTATGGTGCCGGCAGTACTGCCGGCGGCGGCCAACCCCGTCCTTTCGCCCGCGCCGTGGAAGCGGACGGTTGGTTGTACGTCTCGGGCCAGGTGCCTGCGGTGGATGGCGAAATCATCACTGGCGGCATCATTGAGCAAACCCGGCAGACCATGCGCAACGTGGTGGCGATCCTCGAAGAGGCTGGCTACGAATTGAAAGATGTGGTGCGCGTGGGGGTATGGCTGGAGGACCCGCGGGACTTCTGGAGTTTCAACAAAGTCTTCGGCGAATACTTCACCCCGGAACACGCCCCGGCGCGGGCCTGTGTGCAGGCGAACATGATGGTCGACTGCAAGGTGGAGATCGATTGCGTGGCCTACAAGAAAAAGGGCTAAATGCCCCATTCTTGAAACCACGGAAAATCCAATGTGGGAGAGGGCAAGCCCCCTCCCACAAGGATCTGCGCAGATCACAGCATTTTTACAGGAATCGAAGGCTGCCATGACCGAAGACACCATCAAACGCCGCGCCAAAGGCCTGGACCGGGCATTCGATATCCTCGATTTTCTCAAGGAAATCGGCCAGCCCCTGCGCCCGAATGATATTGCCAGCGGCATCGGCAGCCCCAAATCCACCGTCTACGAATTGGTCGCGTCACTGCTGGAGCGACGCATCCTGGAAACGGTGGGCAAGGACGGTCACGTCTACCTCGGCCGCCAGCTGTATTTCCTGGGCCAGGCACACCTGCGGCATTTCGACCTGACCCGCGAGGCCGACCACGCCTTGCAGGAGATCGTCAGCCAGACCCACGAAACCGCGCAGATGTGCCTGCTGAACGGGCGCAAGTACACGGTGGCGCTGATGCGCGAGGGCGAGCGGCATTTTCGTATTTCTTCGGACATCGGCGAAAACGCGCCGATCCCCTGGACCGCTTCCGGGCGCCTGTTGCTGGGGCACTTGAGCGACCAGCAGATCGTCGACCTGATCGATCACGATGACTTTATCCTGCCGGATGGCCAGCGCTTGCCGCTGGATACCTTCCTGGCACAAATCCGTCAGGCCACCCTCGATGGTTTCTTTTCCTTCGACAGTGTGGCCGACACCTTTACCCATTGCTTTGCCGCCCCGGTGCGGGACGCGCAAGGCATCAGCATTGCGACCCTGTGCATCGTCGCCCCGCGCGCCGATGCGATCAAAAATTACAACGACTATCGCCGGGTGTTGATTGAAAGTGCCAACAACCTGGCCCGTCGCATCAACGAATAGGAGCATTTCATGTCTGCCATCAATGCCGTTGAAAAAGGCGCCGCCGCCGTCGGTGCCCATCTGGTCCGCGACGTCAGCCTGCCGGCCCTGGTGCTGCACCGCGATGCGCTGGAACACAACATCCGCTGGATGCAGGACTTTGTCAGCAAGAGCGGCGCGCAGCTCGCGCCCCACGGCAAGACCAGCATGATGCCGGCGCTGTTCCAGCGTCAGATCGAGGCAGGCGCCTGGGGCATCACCCTGGCCAACGCCGTGCAGACCCGCGCCGCGTATGCCGGTGGCGTGCGCCGCGTGCTGATGGCCAACCAACTGGTGGGCGCGCCGAACATGGCATTGATCGCTGATCTGCTGGCCGACAAGGACTTCGACTTCCACTGCATGGTCGATCACCCGGACAACGTCGCCGACCTGGGGCTGTTCTTCGCCGCCCGTGGCCTGCGCCTGAACGTGATGATCGAGTACGGCGTGGTCGGCGGCCGTTGCGGTTGCCGCAGCGAGCAGGAAGTGCGCGAACTGGCCAAGGCAATCAAGGCCCAGCCGGCCCTGGCCCTTACCGGTATCGAAGGCTATGAGGGCGTGATCCACGGCGAGCACGCCATCAGTGGTATCCGCGATTTCGCCGCGAGCCTGGTGCGCCTGGCGGTGGATTTGCAGAACAACGGCTCTTTCGACCTGCCCAAGCCCATCATCACCGCGTCGGGCTCGGCCTGGTACGACCTGATCGCCGAGTCGTTCGAAGAACAGAACGCCGCCGGCCGCTTCCTCAGTGTGCTGCGCCCCGGCAGCTACGTGGCCCATGACCATGGCATCTACAAAGAAGCGCAATGCTGCGTGCTCGACCGCCGCAGCGACCTCGACGAAGGCCTGCACCCGGCCCTGGAAGTCTGGGCGCATGTGCAGTCGTTGCCCGAGCCGGGCTTTGCGGTGATCGCCCTGGGCAAGCGCGACGTGGCCTATGATGCCGGCCTGCCGGTGCCGCTCAAGCGTTACAAGGCCGGTATCCTGCCAGCGGAAGGCGATGATGTGAGCGCGTGCAAGGTGACGGCGGTGATGGACCAGCATGCGTTCATGACGGTGGCGCCGGGGGTTGAACTGCGTATTGGTGACATCATTTCCTTTGGCACTTCGCACCCGTGCCTGACCTTCGACAAGTGGCAGGTCGGTTGCCTGGTGGATGAGCAGTTGCAGGTGATTGAGTCTCTGCCTACCTGCTTCTAGACCGCGTCGATCCCATCGGGGGCAAGCCCCCTCCCACAGTTTGATGTGTGAACCCATTCCAATGTGGGAGGGGGCTTGCCCCCGATGAGGCCATCAGTCACTCCCGAGACAATCGCTATGAGCACCCAACCCCGCATCGCCCTGATCGGCGAATGCATGATCGAACTGCAACACCGTGCCGACGGTAGCCTGCACCAGAGCTTCGGCGGCGACACCCTGAACGCGGCGGTGTACCTGCGCCGCGAGTTGGGCGATACCGGCGGTGTCGACTACGTCACTGCCCTGGGCGATGACAGCTTCAGCGATGCCATGTGCCGGCAATGGACTGACGAAGGGTTGGGGGTGGGCATGGTCCAGCGCCTGCCCGGACGTCTGCCGGGTTTGTACTGCATCCAGACCGATGCCAACGGCGAGCGCAAATTCTTGTATTGGCGCAACGAAGCCGCCGTGCGCGACTGCTTCACCACGCCGGCAGCCGAGCCGATCCTGGCCGCGCTGCCGGGCTATGACGTGGTGTATTTCAGCGGTATCACCCTGGCCGTGCTGGGTGAAATCGGCCGCGAACGCTTGCTGCAAACCCTGATCGAAACCCGTCGGCGCGGGGGCAAGGTGGTGTTCGACAACAACTACCGGCCGCGACTGTGGACGAGTGTCGAGGCGGCGCGTGCTGCGTATGGGCGTGTCCTGGCCGAAGTGGATATTGCCTTGCTCACCGAGGATGACGAGCGTGCCCTGTTTGGCTATCCCGACAGCGAGCAGGTGTTGACGGCGTATCCGGATATTAAAGAGGTGGTGCTCAAGCGTGGCGCGGATGCGTGCCTGATACGCTGCAACGGCGAGCGCTTTTGCGTGCCGGCGATCAAGGTGGAAAAGGTGGTGGACACGACAGCGGCGGGGGATTCGTTCAGTGCGGCGTACCTGGCCGGGCGGCTCAAGGGAAGCTCGCCGGAGCAGGCTGCATTGGCTGGGCATCGGTTGGCCAGTCGGGTTATCCAGGTGCCGGGGGCGCTGATTCCCCGGGGGTGAATGGCCGCCTGCGGCGGATCGGGGGCAAGCCCCTCCCACAGTTTGATTTGTGAACCTATTCAAATGTGGGAGGGGGCTTGCCCCCAATAGCGGTCTGCAGCCAACACATCAATCCCGGTAAAACACCTGCACCAGGTGCTACCCGAACTTGCTCTTGATCGGCCCGTGAACTCGTTTCACGTTGTGATCCAGGAGTGCTCTACGCCTATTACCACACGGGCTCTTTCGAAAAAGGGGAAGTAATGGTCCGTCACCTTGGATAATTTATGAAAGTAAGCGGTGTCAACTACACCAGGGTTAATCTTGGTGCCATGGCTGCGGGAGCGCTGGACCAGTACGCCGTAATAATCCGGTCGTTCACGTGCTAGTACATCGTTGAATACTTGCGGACCGGTCAATTGAAAAAGCTCGGCTGAGTAGGTTTTTAAGGCTTCGTAGGTTGAATCGTATTTGCCAGTAAAGTGCGGTCTGGGTTTGATAAAGAAATCCTTATGCTTGTCGCACCGGCTGAGCATCTCTTCCGTTACCTTGACCAATACCGGGTTATTGGCGTGAGTGGCGAAAATACTGGAATTGTAACCATAAAAGTCTGCATGGGGCGCATTGATGAAAGTGCCTAGTAATACATCATTGCTCGCCGCCATGAACACTTGCTCGCTTATCTTCGTTGTGAAGCAGTCATCCATGTCCATGTAGATGCCTCCGTAATGATTGGCGAGCGGGTAGCGTAATATGTCAGACGCTGCCGAGTAGTTGGTTGTGGTGCCTGTGGAGATATTCAGGTAGTGCTTATAGATGGCGTGTTTTTTGAAATCTTCAAAAAACACGGTGCCGTTCAACGGAGCAATCGTCAACGTGGGTACGGCGTTTTTCAGTATCTGTGTAAGGGGAATCAATAAGTCATCACTCACATCGGTATGGACGATGACCTTATAACCCGCTGTGTGCGCGGCGTTACGGGTAAGCGCGTCAATGAGGTTCTGACTGGGAAGTAAAGTACCTATCCATATTTTATGAATTTCTCGCGGAATCGGTTGTGTATCCGTGGGCAACACGGGATAGCCAGGAAGCTCCACGTTTCTGAATTCAGTGGGCTGGGGCAACTTGTGCCTGATGGCTTGCCAGTCTTCCAACGTTCCGCGGTCCCAGTAACCCTCATGGGTGAGCCATACAGCTTGGGTGAGGAGTTCGCCGTCAATGGTATCAGGGTGTGTCATCCAGACGCCATGCTGCACGTCGTACCAGATACTCATCGGCGCGCCCTCCGCATCAAGAACAGATAGATGATGCTCAAACTTAACCACCGGAACTCTTGAGGTATGAAGGGGCGCCAAGGGTTGTAGGGCGCTGACAGGAGGGGTGCAGTGATGTTCAGGGTTCAACATTGTATCTCCCACCTGTTTCGAGTGTGATCGAACTTGACGCGAGGGCCGATGTGAGTGTCGTTGTAAAGTTGATAGTCGTCAGTGCCGTGCAGTTTTCTCACAGCGAAGATGTTACCCTGAAGATAAATATAGGTTTTCCCTTCTTTTACGTACATTGAGTTGACGGCTGTTATCTCTGATACGTCGACAGCACGAGCGTGTAATTTGAATTGTTGTTGGATATTGAGTTTGTTGTCGCCGGTGCGGGTGTCAGGTTTGAAGAACTGCGCGCGGCCTTGCGCAGTGGGTACAGCGGAGAGGGGGCGGTATTCAAGTGCTGGAAGATGCCTGTGTGCAAGCGTTTTGAACAGTGTTGGCCCCTGCGACATTTCGGCGCGTGTAAATCTAAGTAAAAACTTGATGGCCAGCATGCCTTTGTGACTGTATTGAAATAACAGTGCAATGGCGCCGAAGGGATTAGCCGCACCTAGAGACCGCAGGAGTACATTGGGTAAAGAACTTTGTAACGGTTGGATCGCCTTGGCTGCTGTTAAGGCTACCTTTGAAAAATTCGTTGACTTAGAAAGAATGATGACCCGACCAAGGCGCGTGGAAATACTAAGGGCCTTGATGCCAAGTCCGACAAACGGCAGTAACAGGCTGAACATTTCAAGGGCCGTGGTAATGATAGTACCCAGTGTTACTTTTCCGGCCTTGATGTCCTGATAAAGCGCACATCCAGGCAGTACAAAGCGCGCCATGAGTTGCGCACGTGCAAACAGTCGCTCTTTATGGGTCTCGTACGGCGTAGGACTCTTCAAATAGGGGTAGGCAAGGTCCATGATGTTGCCGAATACAGCGTTCACCATTTTTTTGCACAAGTATTGGATCTTTTGTGCTCTGGACATTCCCTGTGTCTGCCGTCGGACGGTGTAGAAGCTGACCATTAAGTACGGCGTACTTTCTTTCTGATCTGGGGCACCTCTGAGGTAAGCCCCTTCATTCAAGGGAGAGATATACAGATACGGCAACTCATGCCACAGAGCATCCTGTGTGGGGGGAGAAGACGTCACGTGGATGCGGGTAGCGCGTTTAGCAGAGAGAGGTAGCGCTCGGACAGTTCCTGAAGGGCAAAATATTTCATAGGCGTACTGGATGTCCTCGTTCTCTTTATAAAGGGCGATGAGCCCAAAGCGGCTTTCCTCCCAGTTACCCTGACTGTTTTCAAACGATACCTTTATGTATTTGTAAGCGTTAAGTATCCGCTCCCGGTCCAATTGCGGTGTGCCGTGCAGCGCGAGTGCCAGGCGGTCAACCATGGCGCTTAGAAAGTTGTCCTTGTAGATGGAAAATTGTTGGTCAAACCGCGCTTGTAACTCGCAAGCGCCGTGTGGGTAGGGTTTTACCCCAATCTCTTGTTCTGTAAACCCCACACCGGACACACAGGACATGTACTTTTCCAGAAGGGTCATACGCATTCGGCGTCCAATATGCCGGTCTGCCGCGACGGAGGGGTGAACATGGAAGTACTTCTTGAGCTCGGCTTCTGTGAACGCGATGATCTGTTCCGCATCCACACCAGGATTGGCTTTTTTGAATGCGCTGCTTGCCATGCTTTTACGTTGAGGTGGTACTTGCGCCAGATGAGTAAAGGTTTGTGCCTCGAGGGCCTCTTGTTCGCTGACATAGGCGACAGCCTTGAGGCTATCGGCATGGGTGACCCAGGCAATTTCGGTTTCGGGAATGACTCCCTGGCACATGGCAAAGTGCAGACTGGGCAGCTGCTTTAAAAGAGCAACAGCGGTTTTCTTATCATCGCTCAACCCCGCGTAATGAGCATTCGAGTAGGCGGTGACTATTTCCACGTAGCTCAGGCCTTGGCTAGAGCATGGCTGTTCAGCTTCCAGGCATGCAACCGCATGACGCCAGTGAAGACTGTCCAGGGTTTGCCCGTACAGCAGGGTGGCTGGCACTTGGGTCACTAATAATTCCGGTGCATAACGAGCGCAGAGCAGTGTGAAGACGAACCGCTGGGTTTGGCGGTCTACGTTTTTCGGGAGGCGTTGTTTGAGATGCGCTCGAAGCGTCTCGCGAACCTGGCTTACCGGAGACTCCCCTAGCTCGACGCTGTGCAAGTTCAAACCACAAATGTAGCCGGGCTTTTGTTCGGTGGGTGGGTAGAGATAATCGGTTATAACCGAGATGGCGAGCGCCCTAAATGATGTCTGCGCGTCATTGCGGCCTGGTGCAATGATTTTTCCAAGGGCTTTGCCCAGTCTGTGCAAGCCTGGAAGATCCAGCAGCAACTCATGATATAGCGAATAGTTACGTGGCTGTGCTGGTGAGATCATGTGCTCAGGGTCGTAGTCCGCCAATAACGACAGATTGAGGTAAGACGCTAATGCCGTTAGATCAATCTGGTCAGGTGTTGCTTTGATTTCACTGCACAAAATGGAAACGAGCGCGGGAGATTGGTCCTGTGCGAGGGTCAGCTCTCGTGCGGAGTAGTAGGGGTGAACGCCCTCGCTGGGTAATTGCTTCATGCCCAGTAACCTGAGGCCCACGCTTTCGAGTCGTAAGCCTAGGCGATCGCTGGGGGCGTTGCTCGCATAGAGCTGCATGAAGTAATAGAAGTTGTGCCGAAGACTGCCGGGGTGCTGCCAACTGAAAATCTGGCGTTCATCGCGGTAGGCGCAGATGCGTTGCAGGGCAAGAAAGCGAAGAGAGAGGGGAACAGGTGTCTCGGCAGAGAAATAACTGACGACATGGCTCATGACACCTTTGAGAGTGTTACCCACTTTGTCGGTGTTCAAAGTGCCTATCATCAGCGCTCTGCATTTAGTGTCATTGAACGCAAGCTTATTGAGTGCCGAGAGGTCCAGTATGGGTGAGTCCAGATCTTTGCTGTAGATATCCTGCGCGCGCGCAGTGGAAGTCAGTACTAACGCATCAGAAAGCGTTTTGCCGGGCAACTGTTCAAGCATGCTTGTCTGGCGGTGGTTTATCCAGCGCGCGTGCTGTTTGGTCAAGTGTTGGGCCAGTGATGGATTTAGTGCGTTGCAAAATGCTTCGAGCCCGGCAGGCAACGTATCATTTTTTATCGCGGTGAAGTCGTGCAGGAAATTTTCCGCCTGCTGGACGAGTAAACCCTCCACAAGTTCGTCAACGACGTAAGCTGCTGTGAGCATTTTTTTCAAACCCAGTCGAGCGGGTTGTGTTGAGCAAAAATCAACGATGTTCAGAGCGCTTTTTTTGCTCAAATGGTCCAGTAATAGCGGTCGACTGTTGCTATCAGCCATCTGGGAAAGCAGGCGCTTCTCGAATGCTTCCCAGCTTTCGTACTCCACCGCGCCTGTGTTCAGGGCGAACGCCACAAGGCGGTTTTGCTTTGAGGCTGATGCCTGCTGTTCGATCAGGAATGTGCCGCTGATGGGAAATGCCTTACCGCTGAAAAGATCTACGAACGCACAGGTGTAGGTGCTGATTGCAGGGGGCAGTGCTTGAGCGGAAGATTGGCTGAGTATCTGATTGATCTGCGTATGGCTGTCGTGCGTCAGGGTACTGTCCGCCAGCCCGATACGGGCTGTGGTTTCGATAGCGTGCTTGAGATGGTTGCGCCAGATCGTCTTGGCCCCCTTTTCAGAGGTCACGGGCGCCCAATAGTTTATGACATCCTGCTGGTACAACTTGGGGAGCCTGTCGAGGCGATCCAGAAAGTCATCCAATGTGCCGATATCAACGGAGATGAAAGGATGTAGATTGAATTGACTGTGGTTGATCGGCGACTGCTTCAATAAATCTTGGGCAGTTACCAGGGCGGGACGATCTTCTCTGGTGATGCTCGTGTCCTCATAAACCGATATCTGCAATGAGGTCCACCGGGTGTCCGTTTGCTGATGAGGCCTGACACCTGTGCGAAGGTAGTCTGCTACCAACGACGCGATGGGTTTTGTATAGATGATCAGTCGATCGGTGGCAGGTGGCTTACGGTCTTTGGATGGGACATCGACATAGCCATGGACGATCGCAGCGTAAAAAGTCGAGTGTGTCGTGGCACTGAAGGATTTGCTGATGAACGTGGTGATTTCCCGCTGCAAGTTGTGCGATAAGCGCGGTTGGCGTTTCAGAATGTCGAGCGGATCGTGACGATGGAGTGTGAGCGCATTGAGCTCCAGTTTCTGAAAGGCGCGCAGTTGATAGATATCGATAATATTCGCGATCAACGCAAGGGAATCCTGGTCCAGAGGGTAAGCTGAATTCCTTGAAGTTTCGCTGTTAGTTAATGCGCTGATGAATTCATCCTTGAAACACTGCCGTGCTGTGCGGTCAAGAATCGCGGTGGGATAGAGCAGCGCTGGAAGCTCTCCGCGCCAGAGGGCTTCTGAGAGTTTGTAGAGACATTCCAGGGTCAGCGAAAACGTTAACTTCTCGATGGGAATTGTCACTGCGGTGGAAATCAGGGTTTGAAAAGGCGGAAATCTGCACAGGCCAGGCAGCGCGTGTTCGTCGCCGAAATCAAGGGTTTTGAAGAAGACGTGGGCACGCAGGGCGATAACATGGGAACGTGTGAGCAGGCGCTGAAAAAACTGGCGTGCCTGATCGCTGGGCAGGTCCGCCACATTTGGAATATGTAACGCGTAGAGCAAACTTGGAATGCTGAGTTGTTGTATTTTGGCGGTGTCCACATCCGGCCTCCCTGGTCCTGGTATAGCGATCAAGGTAGGCTGTGTGGAAAGTCACCCGGCAGTATTTATATCTCGTCCAGGTCGACGACGAGCGATACAAATAGAGCCGGTTAATCCCGGTAAAACACCTGCACCAGGTGATACCCGAACTTGCTCTTGATCGGCCCGTGAACCACCTTCACCGGTTTCTTGAAGATCACCGCATCAATCGCCCCCACCATTTGCCCGGGCCGCACTTCGCCCAGGTCGCCGCCACGTTTGCCCGAGGGGCAAGTGGAGTACTTCTTGGCCAGCACATCAAACGCCTCGCCCTTGGCGATGCGCTGTTTGAGCTGTTCGGCTTCTTCGCTGGTTTTCACCAGGATATGACGGGCTTGGGCTTTCATTGATCTCTACCAGGTGTGCGACGGCGCGCGATTATGCCTGAACTCATTCGTCGGCGTTGATCATGCTGCGGATTTTTGTCGCCAGCAGGTCGATGGAAAACGGCTTGGCTACCATGTCCATGCCGTCTTCGAGGAAGCCCTGGCGCTCGGCGGCTTTTTCCGCGTAACCGGTCATGAACAGTACCTTCAGCCCCGGCCGGTGCTGGCGGGCGATTTCCGCAAGCTGCCGGCCATTCATGCCCGGCAGGCCGACGTCAGTCACGAGCAGATCCACACGCTGGTCCGACTCCAGCAGCGGCAGTGCAGCCCGGGCGTCGCCCGCCTGGTGCGCCGTGTAGCCCAGTTCGTCGAGCACATTGACCACCAGCATGCGCACTGCCGGGTCATCTTCGACCACGACCACGGCTTCACCGGCCAGAGCTACCGGGGCTTCACCGAGGCTGGCAGGCAGTTCGCTTTCCAGGGAGGTGCCATGCAGGCGCGGCAGATACAGGCGCACGCAGGTACCCTGGCCCGGCGCGCTCTGGATCGTCACATGCCCGCCGGACTGCTGGGCAAAGCCGTAGATCATCGACAGCCCCAGGCCCGTGCCCTGGCCGATGGGTTTGGTGGTGAAGAACGGGTCGAACGCCTTGGCCAGAATCTTCGGCGCCATGCCGGTGCCGTTGTCGCACACGCCAAGCATCACGTAGTCGCCGGCCTTGACCGGTTCCAGGGTGGTGATGTCGGTGCCGTCCAGGTAACTGTTGGCGGTTTCGATCAGCAGTTCACCGCCGTCGGGCATCGCGTCGCGGGCGTTGATCACCAGATTGAGCAGGGCGTTTTCCAGTTGGCTGGCGTCGGTGTTCACCGGCCAGATGTCATGGCCGAGCTGCACCTTGAGGCTGATGTGCGCGCCCTTGGTGCGGCGGAACAACTCTTCAAGGGACGCCACCAACTGGTTCGGGTCCAGCGGGCGACGGTCCAGGGACTGGCGCCGCGAGAACGCCAGCAAGCGGTGGGTGAGGGCGGCCGCACGGTGGGCGGAGGATACGGCGGCATCGGTAAAACGGCCGATCTCGTCACTGCGCCCGGCAGCGATGTAGCGCTGCATCAGGTCCAGGCTGCCGATGATGCCGGTGAGCATATTGTTGAAGTCGTGGGCGATACCGCCGGTGAGCTGGCCCACCGCTTCCATCTTCTGGGCGTGGCGCAGCGCATCTTCGGCGCGTTCGCGTTCGAACATTTCGTTTTGCAGGCGCTGGTTGGCCTCGGCCAGCGCCTGGGTGCGCTGGGCCACGCGTTCCTCGAGGTTTTCATTGAGGTGGCGCAGGGCTTCTTCGGTGAGCTTGCGTTCGGTTTCATCGATCACAAAGATGTAGAAACCCTTCACCGAACCGTCATTGCTGAAGCGTGGCAGGTACTTCATCAGGGCGTGGCGTGGTCGACCGTCCTGGTGTGGTGTGATGGTCATGAAGCTGCAGGCCTTGCCCTTGAGTGCGGCCTCGATCTTGTCTACACGCCCGGCATACACCTCGTCGCCGAGCACTTCGCGGATGGTCTTGCCGTACAGCTCCTGGGGCGTCATGCCGTACCATTCCAGGTAAGCGCTGTTGTTCAGGCGGAACCGCTGCTCGTGGTCGACATAACCGATCAACACCGGCATGGCGTTGATGATCAACTGCAGCTCGCTCTGGCTTTGGCGCAAGGCCTGCTCGGTGTGTTTGCGCTCGGTCAGGTCCAGCGCAGCACCCAGGAAACGCGCGGGGCGGCCTTGATGATCCTTGTAGCAGCGCCCGCGGGCGAATACCCAGCGCACTTGGCCATCGGCTTGCAGCAGGCGGTATTCCTCGGCGTACTCGGTGCCGAAGGTGATGCAGTGCTTGATGCTGCGCGCCACCATGCCACGGTCTTCCGGGTGCACGCCTTGCAGGTAGTCGCTGATCGGCAAACGGCTTGCATCGTCGGGATCGACACCATGCAGGTAGGCGAAGTGCGTGTCAGCGATAAAACGGTCTTCGCCGATATCCCAGTCCCAGGTGCCGACCGCGTCGGTGGCCGCCAATGCCAGTTGCAGGCGCTGTTCGGTGTTGTGCTGGGCCTTGCGCCGTTCATTGGTTTCGATGGCGGTGACCAGGATGCCGGCAACGCTGCCGCTTTCATCGCGGACCGGGCTGTAGGTGAGGTCCAGCCAGATTTCAGTATCGCGATTGTGGCGTTGCAGTACGAAGCGCTGCTCGCTGAAGGTGCGCACCTGGCCGCTGAGCACGGCGTCGTAGATCGGCCCGGTAAAGCCTTCCAGCTCCGGCCAGGTCTGGTGCGCCGGCTGGCCCATGGCCCCAGGGTGTTTATTGCCCGCGAGTTGGGCGAACCCGTCGTTGTAGAGCTGCGTGAGCTGGTTGCCCCACAGCAGGAGCATCGGCATCGGCGAGTGCACCACGATATCGACCGCCGTGCGCAGGCTTTGCGGCCAATCACCGGCCTCACCGAGAGGGCTTTGCGCCCAGTCCAGCCGCGCAATCAATGCGGCGGCTTCGCTGCCGGTGGATGTTCCAATCATGAAAAAGCCCTGAGCGTAACGCTTTGAAAAATGACAACACCCATTATCCCGTCAGTCGGCAATGAGTGACTACCCCCGAAAAATAGCATGCATTGGAGGTTTGTCTTCAAATGAGTGCGTCAGCGCTGAAACCTTTCATCCTTGCGCCAGTTCCGGGCGATCGCGGAACTGATCAAGCGCCTGCGGGTTGGCCAGGGCGTCGGTGTTCTTCACCGGCTCGCCGTGCACCACATTACGCACTGCCAATTCGACGATCTTGCCGCTGATGGTGCGGGGGATATCGGTGACAGCGAGGATCTTGGCCGGCACATGGCGCGGTGTGGTGTTGGCACGGATCACCTGGCGGATCTGCTGTTCCAGGGCCTCGTCCAGTTCGATACCGTCATTGAGGCGCACGAACAGCACCACGCGCACGTCGTCCTGCCAGCGTTGGCCGATGGCCAGGCTTTCCAGCACCTGGGGGATTTTTTCCACCTGGCGATAGATCTCTGCGGTACCGATCCGCACGCCGCCCGGGTTAAGTACCGCGTCGGAGCGCCCGTGGATCAGCAGGCTGCCGTTGGGGCGCTGTTCGGCGTAGTCCCCTTGGGCCCAGACGCCGGGAAACTGGCTGAAATACGAAGCGAGCAGTTTCTTGCGCTCCGGATCCTTCCATAGCCCGATGGGCATGGCCGGGAAATGCCGGGTGCACACCAGCTCGCCTTTTTCACCGACCAGCGGCCGGCCCTGGTCGTCCCATACTTCGATGGCCATCGCCAGGCTCTTGCACTGCATTTCACCGCGCCGCACCGGCAGCACCGGGTTGCCGATCACAAAGCAGGAGACGATATCGGTGCCGCCGGACATGGACGACAGGCACAGCTCGGCCTTGATTTCGCGGTACACGTAGTCATAGCTCTGCGGCGACAGCGGCGAGCCGGTCGAGATCAGCGCTTTGAGGCTGCCCAGGTCATGGCTGAGGCGCGGTTGCAGGCCGGCTTTTTCCAGGGTGGCGAGAAACTTGGGGCTGGTGCCGAACACGCTGATGTGTTCCGCATCGATCAGGTCGATCAAACGCTCGGGGCCGGGGTGAAATGGTGAGCCGTCATACAGCACCGCCGTGGCGCCGATGGCCAGCACCGACACCAGCCAGTTCCACATCATCCAGCCGCAGGTGGTGTAGTAGAACAGGCAGTCCTCGCGGGACAGGTCGGCATGCAGGCCGTGTTCCTTGAGGTGGGTGAGCAATACGCCGCCGGTGCCATGGATGATGCACTTGGGCACGCCGGTGGTGCCGCTGGAGTAGAGGATGTACAGCGGATGGTCGAACGGCACCGCGACGAAGTCAGGCTCGCCGCCGGGTTGGTAGAAGTCTTGCCACAGCGCGACGCGTGCCTGGGTCTGATAGTCCTCGATCCGCGCCTGGGGCTTTGCGTAAGGCACGATGATCAACTGCTCCAGGGACGGCAGGCGCGCGAGGATTTCATTGAGCTTGGTGGTCTGGTCGATGTCTTTGCCGGCATAGCGGTAACCGGCGCAGGTGATCAGCACGTTGGGCTCGATCTGGCCGAAGCGGTCGATCACGCCCTGGGTGCCGAAGTCCGGCGACGAGCAGGACCAGATCGCGCCCAGGCTGGTGGTGGCGAGCATGCCCACCAAGGTTTGCCAGGTGTTGGGCATACACGCCGCGACGCGGTCACTCTGGGTCACGCCGGCAGCGCGCAGGCTGCGTTGCAGGCCGGCGACGTGGGCGGCCAGTTCGGCGTAGGTCAGTTGTTCGCGTTGGCCGTCTTCTGCGACAGCCACGACGGCGGTGTGAGCGTCACGTCGGCGCAGCAGGTGTTCGGCAAAATTCAGCGTCGCACCGGGAAACCAACGGGCGCTGGGCATCTCGGCGTCTTCGATCAGCACCGCGGTGGGCGGGCTGCGAAATTGCACGTCGAAATAGTCCACGATCGCCCGCCAGAAATCCGCGCGCTGGTCGATGCTCCACTGGTGCAGCGCCGGGTAGTCGCCAAGCTGCAGGCTGTAGCGCTGGTTGATGTAGCGCCGGAACTGGTCCATGCGCGTGTTGGCGATGCGTTCCGGGGAGGGTTGCCAGAGGATGTCGGACATAGGCACGTCTCTTTTTATGTATTCATTCATCCAGACAATACAGTTCAAATGTGGGAGGGGGCTTGCCCCCGATGAGGGAGTGCCAGTTGATACATGGGGTGACTGACCCACCGCTATCGGGGGCAAGCCCCCTCCCACATTTTGAACGCCAGTGTCCGCTGTTACTGGGCCAGCCAGCCGCCGTCGATATTCCACGCCGCACCGCGCACCTGGGCACCGGCTTCGCTGCACAAAAACAGCACCAGTTCACCCAGTTGCGGCGGTGTCACAAACTCCAGCGACGGTTGCTTCTCCGCCAACAGGTCGTGCTGCGCCTGCTGCGGGTCGATACCACTGGCGGCGCGATCATCGATCTGCTTCTGCACCAGCGGCGTCAGCACCCAGCCGGGGCAGATGGCGTTGCAGGTGACATTGCTGGTGGCGGTCTCCAGGCCGACCACCTTGGTCAACCCGATCACGCCATGCTTGGCCGCCACATACGCGGCCTTGCCCACCGACCCGACCAGGCCATGCACCGAGGCAATATTGACAATACGCCCCCAGCCCTTGGCCTTCATCCCCGGCAGGCTCAAACGTGTGCTGTGGAACACCGAGGACAGGTTGATCGCGATGATCGAGTCCCAGCGTTCGGCCGGGAAGTCTTCCACCGCCGCCACATGCTGGATGCCGGCGTTGTTGATCAGGATGTCGACGCCGCCGAATTCACGCTCGGCGTAGGCGATCATGTCGGCGATCTGCGCCGGGTCGCTGACGTCGGCCGGATGATGGCCGACCTTGCCGCCGAACACCCGCACCTGGGCGATCACCGCGCTGGCGTCACCGAAGCCATTGAGGATCAGGTTGGCGCCGGCCTTGGCCAGGCTCAAGGCGATGCCCAGGCCGATGCCGCTGGTGGAGCCGGTGACCAGGGCGGTCTTGCCGTTCAATGTCGTCATGGAAACCTCACACAATGCCGGTGGCGTAGAAAGTACCGATCACCACGAACACCGCGAGGGTCTTGATGAGCGTGATGCCGAAAATGTCCTTGTAGGCTTCGCGGTGGGTCAGGCCGGTGACCGCCAGCAGCGTGATCACCGCGCCGTTGTGGGGCAGGGTGTCCATGCCGCCGCTGGCCATGGCCGCGACGCGGTGCAGCACTTCAAGGGGGATATTGGCCGCATGGGCCGCCGAAATAAAGCTCTCGGACATCGCCGCCAGGGCGATGCTCATGCCGCCCGACGCGGAACCGGTGATACCGGCCAGCAGGGTCACGGTGATCGCTTCATTGACCAGCGGGTTGGGAATGCCCTTGAGCCAGTCCGCCAGCACCAGGAAGCCCGGCAGCGACGCGATCACCGCGCCAAAGCCATATTCAGAGGCGGTGTTCATCGCCGCCAGCAGCGCACCGCTGACCGCGCTTTTGCTGCCTTCGGCCAGCTTGCTCTTGATCGCCGAGAAGCCGAACGCCAGCACCACGATGATCCCCACCAGCAACGCCGCCTGTACCGCCCAGATCGCGGTGAGCTTGGCGATTTCGGTGGTCACCGGCGCACTCATGCCGGGCAGGCTGAGGCTGTGGGTCTTGCCGTACCACTGCGGGATCCAGTGGGTGAACAACAGGTTCATCACGCCGACCAGGATCAGTGGCGACAGCGCGATCCAGGGATTGGGCAGGGTCAGGTTCTCGGCGGTTTCCGGCTCGTTGCGCAGCTCCGTGCCATAGCCTTCACCGGCACGCTGCGCCTTGTTGCGCTGGCGTGCCAGGTAGAGCATGCCGGCGCAGAACACGAAGATCGTACCGATCAAACCCAGCCACGGCGCGGCCCAGGCGGTGGTGTTGAAGAAGGTGCTGGGGATGATGTTCTGGATCTGCGGGGTGCCGGGCAGAGCGTCCATGGTGAACGAAAACGCACCGAGGGCGATGGTGGCCGGGATCAGGCGCTTGGGAATATTGCTTTGGCGGAACATCTCCGCTGCAAACGGATACACCGCAAACACCACCACGAACAGCGATACGCCGCCGTAGGTGAGCAGGGCGCAGACCAGCACGATCACCAGCATCGCCTGGCGCGTGCCGAGCAAACGAATGGCTGCCGCCACAATCGAGCGCGAGAAGCCCGACAGCTCGATCAGCTTGCCGAACACTGCACCGAGCAGGAACACCGGGAAATACAGCTTGATAAAGCCGACCATCTTCTCCATGAACACGCCGGTAAAGGCAGGGGCGACGGCGGACGGGTCGGTGAGCAGGACAGCGCCGAGGGCGGCGATGGGGGCAAACAGGATAACGCTATAGCCACGGTAGGCCGCCAGCATCAGCAGCGCCAGGGCTGCCAGGGCAATGATCACACTCATGGTGTGTCTCCATCGGATTGTTATTGTTGTGGGGTGTTGCTTTAGGAAAGGGCTATAGCGAGATGTGTGCCATGTTCTTAACTTGTTGAAATTAAACAGTAATTTTCTGTATTTGGTGTGCTTCTCTGAATATTGTCTCTAACTTGAGACAAGTGACAAACAAATGTGGGAGGGGGCTTGCCCCCGATGGCAGTGTGTCAGCCGCCTGATAGGCAACTGAAGCACCGCAATCGGGGGCAAGCCCCCTCCCACATTAGCTAGTCTCTGTATTGAAATTTGTGTCTCTTTTTGGAGATCAGTTGATACCCAACGCCACCATCTTCTTGTACAGCGTCGACCGCCCAAGCCCCAACCGCTTGGCCGCTTCCACCACATTTCCCTCGCACGCGCTCAATGCCGCCGCGATGATCTGCCGATCAAACCGCTCCCGCGCCGCACTGAAGCTTTCGCCCTCGACCGTAGCGACGGCACTGCCACGCTCCACGGGGGTAAAGGTGCCAATCGCCGCCCGAATCTCCCCGGCATTCAACACCAGGTCATCACTGAGCAATGCCGCCCGCTCCAGCACGTTGCGCAGCTCACGGATGTTCCCCGGCCACGCATGCTGCGCCAGCAGTGCCAGGGCCTCGCGGTCCAGTTCATGCTGGCTGCGCAGTTCCTCCAGAATCGCCTCGCTCAACGCCGGAATATCCTCCAGCCGCTCACGCAACGGCGGCACCTGGATCGGCAGCACATTCAGCCGGTAATACAAATCCGCGCGGAACTCGCCGCGCTTGATCGCCGCCTCCAGGTCCATGGAGGTGGCGGCGATCACCCGCACATCGCTGTGCAGCATCTCGTTGGAACCCACCGGCTCGAATTCCTTTTCCTGCAACACGCGCAGCAGTTTGCTTTGCAAGGGCAGGGGCATGTCACCGATTTCGTCGAGGAACAGCGTGCCGCCCTGGGCGATCTGGAACTTGCCGGGGCGGCCCTTGCGGTCAGCGCCGGTAAACGCTCCCGGTGCGGTGCCGAAGAACTCGGCTTCCAGCAGGTCAGCGGGAATCGCCGCGCTGTTGATGCTGACAAAGGCCTTGTGCGCACGGCTGGACGCGCCATGAATCGCCTGGGCCAGCAGCTCCTTGCCGGTACCGGTTTCACCCAGCAGCAGCACGGGCGATTCGGCGCTGGCACTGCGCCGCGCCCGGCGTTTCACTTCGAGGCTGGCGGCGCTGGTGCCGATAAAATGCGCGAAGTTGTATTTGCTCTGCCGCGAGCGCAGCAAGGAGCGCGTCGACGCCAGTTCTTGCTGCATGCTCAGGTAGCGCTCAATCAGTGGCGACAGGTTGCGCAGTTCATCAAACAAGGCAAAGCCGATCGCACCGATCACCGCACCGGCGTCGTTGTGGATCGGCAAGCGCATCACCACCAACGGGCCCTTGGGCGTGTCCTGGATGTCCAGCAATATGGGCTGGTCATTGCGTACCACCTGGCGCAGCAGGCTATTGGAGATCACCTGCTCGCACGGCTGGCCGATGGCCTCGTCGGCGCTCTTGAGGCCAAAGCGCTTGGCGTAGCGCTCGTTCATCCACACGATATTGGCGTCGCGGTCGACAATCACCGTGCCTTCGCTGGACTGCTCGATGATCTCGAACAGCGACTGGATAGCCAGGCCGCGAACCTGTTGGTAATCCGTGAGGCTGGTACTCATGACGACAGCCCGCACGCCGCCGCCAGCAGCTCTTGGGTGTAAGGATGCTGCGGTGCATCAAACACCTGGTGGCTCGCGCCGGCCTCCACCACCTTGCCATCCTTGATCACGATCATGTCATGGGCCATGGCACGCACCACGGCCAGGTCGTGGCTGATAAACAGGTAGGTCAGGCCGTATTTCTCCTGCAACTCACGCAGTAGCGCCACCACTTGTTTCTGCACGGTGCGGTCGAGGGCCGAGGTCGGTTCGTCGAGCAACATCAGCGCCGGCTTGAGCACCAGGGCGCGGGCGATGGCGATGCGTTGGCGCTGACCACCGGAGAACTCATGGGGGTAGCGATGGCGGCTGGCGGGATCGAGGCCCACGTCCTTGAGCACCTGCACCACCTGTGCATCGCGGTCGGCCAGGCTGCACGGTGCGTGAACCTCCAGGCCTTCGCTGATGATCTGCTCCACGGTCATGCGCGGGCTGAGGCTGCCGTAGGGGTCCTGGAACACCACCTGCATCTGCTTGCGCCATGGGCGCATCTGCTTATGGTTCAGCGGGTCGAGGGCTTCACCCTGGAAGCGGATACTGCCCGTGGAATCAAGAAGCCGCAAAATCGCCTGGCCCAGGGTGGACTTGCCCGAGCCGGACTCGCCGACAATCCCCAGGGTCTTGCCGCGCTGCACGCTCAGGCTGATGCCATCCACCGCCCGCAAGTAAGTCTTGCGCCGGAACAAACCACCGCCGAGGGGGAATTGCACGGTCAGGTCATCCACCTGCAATACCGTCTCGCGTTCGTCACTGCACAGGGCATTACCGGCCGGTTCAGCATCCAGCAGCAGGCGGCTGTAGGGGTGCTGCGGCGCGCTGAACAGTGTCTGGCAGTCGGCCTGCTCGACGATCTCGCCGGCACGCATCACGCACACGCGCTGGGCAATGCTGCGCACCAGGTTGAGGTCGTGGCTGATCAGCAGCAGGGACATGCCCAAGCGTTGTTGCAGGGACTTGAGCAGCAGCAGGATCTTGCGCTGCACGGTCACGTCCAGCGCCGTGGTGGGTTCGTCGGCGATCAGCAGTTCCGGCTCGCAGGCCAGGGCCATGGCGATCATCACCCGTTGGCGCTGACCTCCGGAGAGCTGGTGCGGATAGGCCTTGAGGCGTTCCTGGGGCTTCTGGATGCCCACCAGTTCGAGCAATTCGAGGATGCGCGCCTGCGCCGCCTTGCCGCCCAGGCCCTTGTGCAGCAGCAGGGTTTCGCCGATCTGCTTTTCGATGCTGTGCAAGGGGTTGAGCGAGGTCATCGGCTCCTGGAAGATCATGGCAATGCGGTTGCCACGTAGCTTCTGCAAGGTGGCGGCTGAAGCGCCGACCAGTTCCTGGCCACGGTACTTGATGGAACCGGTGGTTTGAGTACCGGCCTCGGGCAGCAGTTGCAGGATCGAGTGGGCCGTCACCGACTTGCCCGAGCCCGACTCGCCCACCAGTGCCAAACACTCGCCGGGGCGTACGTCCAGGCACAGGTTGCGCACCACGGTCTGGCCACTGAACGCGACGCTGAGGTCGCGGATTTCGATCAGGTTCATAGGCAGTCACTCATGAGCGTGGGTCGAAGGCATCACGCAATGCCTCGCCGATAAAGACCAGCAGCGACAGGATCAGCGCCAGAGTGAAAAACGCTGTCAGGCCCAGCCACGGCGCTTGCAGGTTCTGCTTGCCCTGGGCGATCAGCTCACCCAGGGACGCGCTGCCTGCCGGCATGCCGAAACCGAGGAAGTCCAGCGCGCTCAAGGTGGAGATCGCGCCGGTCAGGATAAACGGCAGGTAACTCAAGGTCGCCGTCATGGCGTTGGGCAGGATATGCCGACGGATGATTTTGCCATCGCCCAGGCCCAGCGCCCGTGCGGCCTTGACGTATTCCAGGTTGCGCCCGCGCAGGAACTCGGCGCGCACGACATCCACCAGGGCCAGCCAGGAAAACAGCGCCATGATCCCCAGCAGCCACCAGAAGTTCGGCTCCACAAAGCCCGACAGGATGATCAGCAGGTACAGCACCGGCAATCCGGACCACACCTCCAGCACGCGCTGGCCGATCAGGTCCACCCAACCGCCGTAATAGCCCTGCAATGCGCCGGCGGCAATGCCGATGGCTGCGCTGATCGCGGTGAGCGCCAGCGCAAACAGGATCGAGACCCGGGCGCCAAAGATCACCCGCGCCAGCACATCCCGCGACTGGTCATCGGTGCCCAGCCAGTTCACCGTCGAAGGCGGGCTGGGGGCAGGGCGGGTCAGCTCGTAGTTGGGCGTGTCGTCGCTGAACGGAATCGGCGGGAACAGCATCCAGCCGCCGTCCTGCTCGATCAGCTTTTGCACGTAGTCACTGCGATAGTCAGCCTGGAACGGCAACTGGCCGCCGAACTGTTGCTCGGTGTAGCGCTTGAACACCGGAAAATACAGCTCGTTCTTGAAACTCAGCACCAAGGGTTTGTCATTGGCGATCAACTCGCCGCCCAGGGTCAGGATAAACAGGCCGATAAACAGCCACAGCGACCACCAGCCGCGGCGGTTTTTCTTGAAACGCTCGAAACGCCGACGGGCCACGGGAGACAGGTTAAGCATCAAGCGTTCCTCGCGGCGAAGTCGATACGCGGGTCCACCAGGGTGTAGCAGAGGTCACCGATGAGTTTTATCAAGAGGCCGAACAAGGTGAAGATGAACAGCGAACCGAATACCACAGGGTAGTCCCGGGACACAGCCGCCTCGTAGCTCATGCGGCCCAGGCCGTCGAGGGAGAAGATCACCTCGATCAGCAGCGAACCGGCAAAGAACACGGCAATAAAGGCCTGGGGAATTCCGGAGATCACCAGCAACATCGCATTGCGGAACACATGCCCGTAGAGCACGCGTCGTTCGCTCAAACCCTTGGCGCGGGCGGTCACCACGTACTGGCGCGTGATTTCATTGAGGAACGAGTTCTTGGTGAGGATGGTCAGCGTGGCAAACCCGCCGATCACCAGCGAGGTGACCGGCAATACCAGATGCCAGAAGTAATCGGCGACCTTGCCCACGGTGCTCAGCTCTTCGAAGTTTTCCGACACCAGACCGCGCACCGGGAACCAGTTCAACGATGTGCCACCGGCAAACACTACGATCAGGAACATCGCGAACAGGAATGCCGGCATCGCATAGCCGACGACAATCGCGGTGCTGCTCCACACGTCGAAGCTACTGCCGTGGTGCACCGCCTTGCGAATCCCCAGGGGAATCGACACCAGGTAGGTGATCAACGTGGCCCACAGGCCGAGGGATATGGTCACGGGCATTTTTTCCAGGATCAGCTCGATCACCGTCTTGCCGCGAAAGAAGCTGTTGCCGAAGTCCAACTGGGCATAGCTCTTGAGCATCAGCCACAGGCGTTCCGGCGCGGGTTTGTCGAAGCCATACTGTTTCTCGATGTCAGCGATCAGCTTCGGGTCCAGGCCACGGCTGGCGCGGGAGCCGCTGCTGATGCCTTCGCCGGAGGAACCGCCGACGCCGCCGCCGCCGATCCCTTGCAGATGGGCGATGGCTTGTTCCACCGGGCCGCCGGGAGCGGCCTGCACGATCACGAAATTCACCAGCAGGATGATCACCAGCGTCGGGATGATCAGCAGCAGGCGCCGCACGATATAGGCCAACATCAGTGCGCACCTCCGCGTTTTTTCAGCTCGGCATTCATTTGCTCATTCGTCAGCGGCGTGGGGCTGATTTCCCACCAGGTTTCCAGGGCTTCGTCGTTCTTTGCCTCGATGGCCGGGCGGCCGAAACGGTTCCACCATGCAGCGGATGTGCCGGGCGGGTAGTAATTGGGGATCCACAGGTAATTCCATTGCAGCACCCGGTCCAGCGCGTGGGCGTAGGTGAGCATCTGCGCCTGGGTGTCGGCCTTGACCAGGCCCTTGATCAGGCTGTCGACGGCGGGGTCCTTGAGTACGGCGTAGTTGTTGGCGCCTGGATCGTAGGCGGCGGCCGAGCCGAAATAGTTGTACAGCTCCATGCCCGGTGACGTGGTGACGGGGAAACCAATGACGATCATGTCGTAATCCCTGGCCATGATCCGATTCACATATTGCGAGGAGTCGATACGGCGGATATTGAGGGTAATACCGATCTGCGCGAGGTTACGTTTGTACGGTAACAACAGACGTTCGAGGCCGTTCTGAGTGTTAAGGAACGTGAATTCCAGCGGCTCGCCTTCGGCGTTTACCAATTTGTCACCCTCTGGCTTCCAGCCTGCTGCTTCCAACAGGCCCAGGGCTTGCAACTGTTTGTCGCGGATCATGCCGCTACCATCGGTGACCGGTGCCTTGAACACCTGGCTGAACACCTCGTCGGGGACCTGGCCACGCAAGGGTTCAAGAATCGCCAGCTCTTCTTTTGTTGGCGGCTGGCTGGCGGCCAGCGGGCTGTTGGAGAAGTAACTCTGCTGGCGGATGTACATATTGCGCATCATCTGCCGGTTGGCCCATTCAAAATCCCACAGCATCGCCAGGGCCTGGCGCACGCGGCGGTCCTTGAATATCGGTTTTTGCACGTTGAACACATAACCCTGGGCCGGTTGCGGCATTTCCTTGGCCAGGTGCGCACGTTGCAGGCGCCCGTCATCCAGGGCCGGGCCGTTGTAGCCGATGGAATACCCGGTGGCGGAAAACTCACGGTTGAAGTCGTAGGCGCCGCCGCGCAATACCTGGCGGGCCACTTCGGTGTCGCCGAAATACTCCAGGCTCAGGTGATCGAAGTTGTACAGGCCACGGCTGACAGGCAAGTCCTTGCCCCACCAGTTCGGATCACGGGTGAAGGTGATGGTACTGCCGGAATCGATCTTGCTGATTTTGTACGGACCGCTGCCCAGTGGGGCTTCATAGCCACCGCCGTTGGCAAAGTCGCGGGTCTTCCACCAGTGCTCGGGGAAGACGGGCAGGGTAGCGATGTCCAGGGGCAGGGTACGGTTTTCATTGCTGGAGAAGTCGAAACGCACCTGGCGCTCGCCTTCGACTTCGACGTGCTTGACGTCGGCGAACAGGGTGCGAAAGCGCAGGCTGCCCTGGGTCATCAGCAGGTCGAAGCTGTAGCGCACGTCTTCGGCGGTGATCGGCTTGCCATCGGCAAAGCGCGCCTTGGGGTTGAGGAAAAAGCGTAGCGACAGGCCGTCGTCGGCGCGCTCCATTTTTTCGGCGACCAGGCCGTAGACCGTGTAGGGCTCGTCCAGGGAACGCTGGGCCAGGGGCGCGTAGAGCCAGCCGTCGACCTGGGACACGCCGATGCCTTTGTCGATATATGGCAATACATGGTCGAAGCGTCCGATCTCGATGGCCGAGCGGCGCAGGCTGCCACCCTTGGGGGCGTCAGGGTTGGCGTAGTCGAAATGGGTAAAGCCGGCGGGGTACTTGGCCGGTTCGCCATACACCGTCAGGTACGGTTGAGGCGCCGCGATCACGGCAGTGCTGGTCAGCAGCAGTGCCAGGGACGAGCTCAAGAAGTAAGAAAAAGCCAATCGCATTGTCAGCCTTGAACGCCGTATGAAGAAGGAAAGGGATTTGTACGCTAACGGCATGAGCGTCGCCAGTCATCACATGCACAACGGCCCACCAAAAGGCGGGCCGTTGTTTATTGCATCAGCACAGACGGGATCAGTCCTGGCGGCTGGTGACTTCGAGCAGATGATAGCCGAACTGGGTCTTCACCGGACCTTGCACGGTGTTGACCGGGGCGCTGAACACGACGGTGTCGAATTCCTTGACCATCTGGCCTGGACCGAACGAACCCAGGTCACCACCTTGGCGGCTGGATGGGCAGCTGGAGTTGGCTTTGGCGACTTCTGCGAAATCGGCGCCGCCTTCGATTTGGGCCTTGAGTTCGTTGCACTTGTCTTCAGTGGAAACGAGGATGTGACGGGCGGTGGCTTTGGCCATGGGAAGTAACTCCTTGAATAAAAAAGGTGAGCCTACCGGATTCAGGCGGTTATTTCCTGGCAAAGTTCCACTCGATTAACCGAGTGGCTCAGGTACAGGCCATGGCGCCGCTACGGGGAGCCATTCGATGAGTTGCGCATGCACTGTCAGGTAGGGTTCAGGTCAGGACGATGTAGTCGTTCTGCTGGATAACCGGTCGGTGCGGTCCCTGCACCAGGTGGATGTAACGACCGTCCACCAGGTCGATGGGCAGGCAGTCGTCGATGTCCAGTACCCCATCGGTGTGGGCCTGGGACCAGTGACGCAGCATCTGTTGCTTGCCCTTGTTCGTGGCCTCCTGCTTATTGCGGGCGGCCACCAGGAGGTAGTGGTGGGCCTCGCCAAAGCTGTTGGCTTCGTAACCGCCCAGGTTGATGAAGTACAGGTGATGTGCGCCGGCGGCAGGGGCCAGGGGGCTGAGTTCGACTTTCCAGCCGTCGACGCCATCCACCGCAATCCACGAGTCGATATGCATGCCCTTGGGGCTGCCGAACCAGTCGGCACGCAGTTGCGGGTAGGCTGCTTCCAGCGTGTCCGCCACGGCGAACACCACATCGTGAACTTCAATTTTCGCCCGCGGGTGCTTACCCCCGAGCATGACGACAAACAGCATTGCAGAGACTTCCTGGCGACTTGGCAGAGGCTAACCATACTTCGATTGAACCCTTTTGTCCGACCAATGCCACACTGTTAATCCGCGAACTCATCAGGAGGTTGTCATGCGTACCATTGATCTGGCGGGCGTTCCCGTCCCTGTCATCGGCCAGGGCACCTGGCGCATGGGCGAAAATCCCGACCAGCACCGCGCCGAAGTGGCGGCGTTGCAACTGGGCATCGACGAGGGCATGACCCTCATCGATACCGCCGAAATGTACGGGGAGGGCGGTGCTGAAACGGTCGTCGGCGAGGCCATTCGTGGCCGCCGCGACCAGGTGTTCCTGGTGAGCAAAGTCTACCCGCACAACGCCAGCCACAAGGGCGTGCCCCGTGCCTGTGAGGCCAGCCTCCAGCGCCTGGGCACCGACTACATTGATCTGTATCTGCTGCACTGGCGCGGCCAGTACCCGCTGCAAGAAACGGTCGAAGCCTTCGAACGCCTGCGCGAAGCGGGCAAGATCGGACGCTGGGGTGTTTCCAACTTCGACGTGGCCGACCTGCAGGAACTTGCCTTCCCGGCCTGCGCCACCAACCAAGTGTTGTACAACATTGAAGAACGCGGCATCGAATTCGACCTGCTGCCCTGGTGGCAACAGCACCACTTGCCCTTGATGGCGTACTGCCCGATCGCCCAGGGCGGCGAACTGTTATCCAGCCCCACCCTCAAGCAGATCGCCCGCCGCCACGAGGTCACACCCGCCCAGGTTTCCCTGGCCTGGGTGTTGCGCCAGGACGGTGTGATCGCCATCCCCAAGGCCGTTACACCCGAGCACGTGCGACTCAACGCAGCTGCAGCCAAGCTGGTGTTGGATGAGCACGACCTGGACGCGATCGATCGGGTATTCGGCGCGCCGAAACGCAAGCATCCTTTGGCGATGGTGTAGTTGCCGTACAGGCATGGCGCCTTCCCTGGCGCCGTGCCTGTGTCAAGCCGGTTTAACCTGCAACCGGGCTGCGCCAGTCATCCGACCCCGAAGTACCGGACACTTCGTGGGTCCACACGATCTTGCGATAGGTGAAATACACATCTTCCAGGTGAGTGAAGTGGGCGTTGTCGGGGTCCTGGCAGTTGGGCATGCGTGACTGGATATCCACGATGGTCGCCCCCTCCAGTTCGATGGTGAAGTAATGCTCCTGGGTGCCGGCCGACGAAGTGCGCAGCCACTCCAGCCGGCACTTGACCTCTTCGCCGCTGGTCAATGCACTGAAGAGCAAGGGCGAGGACTTATCGAACACTTTGCTGATCATCAGGGGTTTATGGACGCGCTGACCTGTTGGCTGGCCTGACTGTGGGTCGCGGGGAATGATCACCTGATGAGAAAAAGCCTGGACCAGGATCTGGTCTTCATGGCCTTCCTGGTAAATGTTACCTACCGAGTCCTGGGTAAACGTGCCTGCCGTGATCAAACCTTGTTTTACACCGGTAATGGAGAGATACGCGGGTGTTGGCATGACGGGGTTCCTTGTCTGATTGATGAGGTAGTTCCAGCCGATAAGTTTTTTCGGCTGGGCAAATACCTATAACAAGAAGCGTGCCTGAAAGTGCAGGCGCCAATGAAATCAGGGTGATGCTGTTGTATAAGGTCGAATATCCAGCGCGATAGGCTGCTACTGGGCTTAATTGCGCGTATTCGATTGCGCATGGGTGCGCATTTAGTTGCTCATATTGAAATGTTGATAAATGCTGAAGTTTGACGATTAGCTGAGTGGCTATGCAGTGTTAGGTGCGCAAAATCCTGCGCGCACCCTGTGGCAACTGGCTTTGTAGGAAAAGGACTAAGTGCGGTTCCATCGCTTGCTGAATGTTTTGGGCATGACTAAGGTTCGAAGACGTCGCAAGTTTTTTGCGAAATCAAGATGGCTGGTAGACACGCGATACTTGTGTGGCTAGTTGTTGTTGTTTGAATGTTTAGTTGGTGTGGTGGCAAATGCCTTATTCGGATGGTCGGTATGATTATTACCTTGAACTTGCGCGAGCACCCTGTACGCAAACAAGTTTTGCGGGCAGCGATATGCGCTTTTCGAGTGAATATGAAGTGCTGGAGTCCGAGCTGGTCAAGGCACAATCGATTCATGCCGGCAGCCAGCCCGACTGGCACAAGGTGCTGGAAACCAGCGAGAACCTGCTGCGCCATCAGTCCAAGGATCTGCGGGTGGCTGTGTGGTTGACCTGGGCATTGCACCAGCGTGAATCCTACCCGGGGCTGCTGGCGGGGCTCGGGTTGTTGCGCTACCTCTGTGAGCATCAGTGGTCGGTGCTCTACCCGGAAAAACCGCGCACCCGCGGTGCCGCATTCGGATGGCTGGTGTTGCGCCTCGAGCCGCTGTTCACGCAGGGCCTGGCGCTCCAGAACCAGCAGCCTTTGTTCCGCGCCTTGCTGGAGCACCTGGTGCATCTGGATGAGCTTTGGGCCGAGCACCTCGGGGATGATGCGCCGCTGCTGTTGCCGGTTCGCAGGCAATTGGCGCAGCGATTGGAGCGGGCAGTGCAGGACGATACCCCGGTGGCGGGATTGAGCGGAGTTATCGAGCAAGTCAAGCAGGCCGCCAGCCAATTGCGCAAGTCCGAAGCGGTGGTGGAGAGCGAAAAGGACGCCCACAAGGTGCTCCGTACCTTGCAGGAGCAGGCCCGCCCGCTCTGTGCCTGGTGGCTGCGCCAGAACGCCACCGACCTGCGCGCGTTGCGTTTGAGTCGGACACTGGCATGGCTGGCACTTGCCAGCTACCCGAATGCCGATAACGAGCAGGTGACCGCGTTGCGCGGGCCCGCTCCCGACAAGCTCAAACGTTATCAGGAGCGCTTTGCACAAGGCCATCACGCAGACCTGGTGCTTGAGCTTGAGGCCAGTCTTGCCGGGGCGATGTTCTGGTTCGATGGTCTGCGCATGCTCTGGGAATGCCTGGAGGTCCTGCAGGCCGACCTGGCCATGACCGAGCTGGAAGTGACCTTCGCGCTGTTGCTGCAACGCTTGCCGGACCTGCCGGAGTTTCGCTTTCACGACGGCGCACCCTTTGCCGACGCAGCCACTCGCGACTGGATCTCCCAGCAGGTTGTCCGTCACCTGCACCGGTCCGAATTACCCGCAGCAGTGATCGATACGAACGCCGAGCCCTGGGCGACCGCGTTGCAGGCGTTGACACCGCGGCTGCGTCAGGACGGACTCAAGTCTGCCATTCGAGAACTCAAGCAAGGCATGCAGGCCGCGCGCAGTGATCGCGCACGTTTTCATTGGCGGCTCGCCCAAGCGCGTCTGTGCATACAGGCGGGCAAGCATGAGCTGGCGAAGATCCAGCTCGAACAGCTTGACCATGAACTGCAACGCATGGGCCTGGAGCGCTGGGAGCCGGAGCTGGCCCTGGAAGTGACGCAGCTCCTGCACCGCTGTTGCGACCTGCTGCCACAAAACCATGCCGTGCGCGAACGCAAGGAAGACACCCATCGCAGGCTGTGCCTCTTCGATCTGGAAGCGGTACTTGAATAGGCTTTCGAGCCACTTGAAAAAGGAGAGACACCATGGCCAAAGAAGGTTCGGTAGCCCCCAAGGAACGTATCAACATCACGTTCAAACCCGCCATCGGCGGGGCGCAGGAAGAAGTCGAGCTGCCATTGAAACTGTTGGTACTGGGCGATTTCACCCAGCGTGAGGATGTGCGCAAGCTTGAAGATCGCAAGCCCATCGCAATCGACAAGAACACCCTGGATGACGTGTTGGCCAAGCAGGCATTGAGCTTGACGTTGAGCGTGGCCAACCGTTTGCAGGAGGAGGCGGGCGTCGACGAGTTGGCCATTCAGGTACGCATCAACGGCATGAAGGATTTCAACCCTGCGAACCTGGTGGAGCAGGTACCCGAGTTGCACAAGCTGATGGCCCTACGTGAGGCACTTGTGGCGTTGAAGGGGCCATTGGGCAACACCCCGAGCTTTCGCAAGGCTATCGAGCAAGCCCTGGCCGATGACGAGTCCCGCGCACGGGTACTGGCGGAACTAGGGCTGGACAGCCCCGACGCCTGACATTTTCCAGTAAAAGGACACTGACCCCATGACGACACAACCGCATTCGCTGCCGGCACAACTTGCTGATCAGTACAGCATCCTCGATAACATCGTTGCCCAGACATTGTTGAGCGCCGACGACGACGCCTATGACATTGCCAAGCGCGGTGTATCGGCGTTCATCGAAGAGTTGATCAAGCCCCAGAACCGTGGCGAGCCCGTCAAGAAACGCCTCGTCGACCGGATGATCGCCGAGATCGACACCAAGCTCAGCCTGCAGATGGACGAGATACTGCACCATCCCGACTTCCAGGCGCTGGAAGCGTCCTGGAAGGGGTTGCAACTGCTGGTCGATCGCACCAACTTTCGCGAGAACATCAAGATCGAACTGCTGAACGTCTCCCGGCAAGACCTGCTGGAAGATTTTGAAGACTCGCCGGAAGTGACCCAGTCCGGTTTGTACAAGCACATCTACAGTGCGGAATACGGGCAGTTTGGTGGTCAGCCGGTGGGCGCGATTATCGCCAACTACTTCCTATCCCCCAGCGCCCCTGATGTAAAACTGATGCAGTACGCCGCCAGTGTAGCCTGCATGGCCCATGCGCCATTTATCGCAGCCGCCGGGCCGGCGTTCTTCGGCTTGGAAAGTTTCACCGGTTTACCCGACCTCAAGGACCTGAAGGATCACTTCGAAGGCCCGCAATTTGCCAAGTGGCAAAGCTTTCGCCAAAGCGAAGATGCGCGCTACATCGGCTTGACCGTGCCGCGATTCCTGCTGCGCACGCCCTATGATCCGCTTGAGTGTCCAGTCAAGACCTTTGCCTACCAGGAAAACGTGGTCAACAGCCACGAGCACTACCTGTGGGGCAACACGTCCTACGCCTTCGCCACGCGCCTGACTGACAGTTTCGCGCGGTTCCGCTGGTGCCCGAACATCATTGGCCCGCAAAGCGGTGGAGCGGTGGAAGACTTGCCGTTGCATCACTTCCAGAGCATGGGGGAAATCGAAACCAAGATCCCCACCGAAGTACTGGTGTCCGACCGTCGTGAATACGAACTGGCGCAAGAAGGCTTCATCGCCTTGACGATGCGCAAGGGCAGTGACAACGCGGCGTTTTTTTCCGCCAGCTCGGTGCAAAAGCCGAAACACTTCGGGCTCAGCCCCGAGGGCAAGGAAGCCGAGCTGAATTACCGCCTGGGCACCCAGTTGCCATACATGATGGTGGTCAATCGCCTGGCCCATTACCTCAAGGTCCTTCAGCGTGAGCAATTGGGTTCATGGAAGGAGCGCACCGACCTGGAGCTGGAACTCAATAAATGGATTCGCCAGTACGTCGCCGACCAGGAAAACCCCAGCGCTGAAGTCCGTGGGCGACGTCCCTTGCGGGCGGCACGCATCGTCGTCAGTGATGTCGAGGGTGAGCCCGGCTGGTACCGCGTCAACCTGAGTGTGCGACCGCATTTCAAGTACATGGGCGCTGATTTCACGCTATCCCTCGTCGGCAAGCTCGACAAAGAATGAGCAGGGACCAAGAAGTGCGCGGTTATCGAAGCCTGTTCGAGCGCCTCGAGCGTCCGGCGGCAACCTCCGCCAGTAGCGTGACATCTGTCGCGAACCACCTGGGGAAAATGCTCAGTATCCGTGCCGGCAGCGTTCAGACATTGCCGGACTACGGTATGCCCGACCTCAATGATATGAATCAGAGCCTGCATGAATCACTGAGTCAGTCACGTCTGTTGATCGAGCGCTTTATCCGAGCGTACGAGCCGCGCTTGAAGCAGGTAAAAGTGATGATGTTGCCACGGGATCATGACCCGCTGGCGCTTGCGTTCGCTATCGAAGCCACCCTGCTGGTCAAGGGTGTCGCTCAACCGGTGGTGTTTACCGCGCGGCTCTCTGATTCCGGCCGGGTAGAGGTCATGCCTGATGACCTTTAACCGTTACTACCAGAGCGAACTCAGTGCACTGCGACAGCTCGGTCGACGCTTCTCCGAGCGCAATCCGGCGCTTGCTCCCTTTCTTGCGGAGGCGGGTCAGGACCCGGACGTAGAGCGGTTACTGGAAGGCTTTGCGTTTCTCACCGGGCGCTTGCGCCAGAAACTGGATGACGAGCTTCCAGAGCTGACGCATTCGCTGATGCAGTTGCTCTGGCCCAACTACATGCGTCCATTGCCGGCGTTCAGCATCCTGCAGTTCGATCCGCTGAAACACTCAGGCCCTGGCGTGTGGGTCGCGCGCGATACACCGGTTGAAAGTGTCGCAGTCAATGACGAACGATGCCGCTTTCGTACCTGCTACGCCACTCAGGTTCTACCGTTGCAACTGAGTGCGCTGGACTACAGCGCCCAGGCAGAGCGGGGCAGTTTGAGCCTGCGCCTGGAGATGAGTGCAGAAGGCAACTTCAGTGAGTGGAACTTCGATCAGCTACGTCTGCATCTGGCGGGAGATCGCTACATCAGCCAGGCGTTGTACCTGAGTCTGTTGCGTCATCTGGAGGGTATCGAGTTGCTGCCTTTCGGTCGGGATGGCTTGCCGGTCAGTGGGGAGGATGGGCAGGCGATATCGCTGCTTCTGGACGCCGATCAGGTTCAGCCGGTGGGGTTCAGCGAGGAGCAGGCACTGATTCCGTATCCGCCGAATACTTTTGGCGGCTATCGCCATCTGCAGGAGTACTTTGCCTTTCCCGACAAGTACCTGTTTGTCGATGTGGGAGGGTTGGGGGTACTGCACCGATTACCTGGCGAACTGCTCAAGCAGGTGTGCGGCGTAGTGTTGCGCTTCCGATTGGGCAGGCCATGGCGAGAACCCGGGCAGCCCACCCTGGATAACGTGAAGCTGTACTGCACCCCCATCGTCAACCTGTTCAAGCATGACGCGGTACCTATCCGCCTGGACGGAAAACAGGACGAATACCTGCTGATCCCTGGTGAGTACTCACGTGGTAACGCCAGTGTATTTTCCGTAGACAGCGTCACGGGTTGGCACCCCGGAGGGCTGGGGTATCAGGCCTACGTGCCCTTTGAATCCTTCGAGCATGAGGGGGATACCGCGCGTTCCCAGGGACCGGCGAGTTACAGCATTCGCCAGCGGCCATCGGCGCAGCACACCGGGCTGGATACCTGGCTCGGGTTGGGCAGCGGTCTGGAGCTGGATCAGCAGACACTGTCGATCGAGCTGACGTGCACCAATCACAACCTGCCTCGACAGTTGCAGATCGGCGACATCAACCAGCCTTGCGAGCAGACGCCGCAAGGGCTGTCGTTTCGGAATATCTGCGCACCGACAGCCAGTTTTATTCCGCCTCTGGACCGGGACTTTCTCTGGCGGCTGATCAGCAACATGTCGCTCAACTACCTGTCGCTGACCGACATCCATGCCTTGAAAGTGATCCTCGAAACCTACGATTTGCCGCGCTACCACGATCGCCAGGCGCAGAAGGTCAGCGAGCGGCGATTGGGCGCGATGCGCTCGGTCAGCCACACAGCAGTCGACCAATTGTTCCACGGCTTGCCGATTCGAGGGTTACGCATTGACTTGACCATCGATCCCCAGGGCTTCCTGGGGGAGGGCGAGGTGTTTGTGTTCGCCTCGGTGCTCAACGAATTCTTCGCGCTGTACGCCAGCCTCAACGCTTACCACGAACTTAGAGTCATCAGCACACAAGGAGACGTGTACCTATGGTCACCACGGATGGGCCAGCAGCCCCCGCTTTGACACAACTGACCCGGGTCATCCGTGAGTACTCGCTGTTTCAGGCGGTCCTGCGGGTCATCAAGCGTCTGCGCGATGCCCATCCGTTGCTGGATGACGACACGCTGTACGACTTGCTTGAGTTCCAGGCCAACCCGGGCCTGGGTTTTCCCGGTCACGATATCGACCGGGTGGCGTTTTTTATCGAGCACGGCCAGTTGCGTGCGCGTTTGCGTCTTAACGTACTGGGCCTGTGTGGTGCGGGTTCGCCATTGCCAGCGTTTTACGCTGAGCAGGCGTGCGTCGATGAATTGGGTGGCAACGCAACCCGGGATTTCCTCGACGTGTTCCATCACCGTCTGCAACGGCTGATGCTGCCGATCTGGCGCAAATATCGCTATCGGGCGTGTTTCCAGGCAGGCGCCCGTGATGCCTTCTCCGAGCAGATGTTTGCGTTGATCGGGTTAAGAGGGCCGCAGGTCCGCAGCGCCACGCAACTGAACGGCAAGCGACTGTTGCCCTACCTGGGGTTGCTCAGCCTGCGGGTGCATTCTTCGGCCTTGATCGAGACGGTGCTGCGTTACTACTTCAAACACCGCCGTTTGTTCGTCGAGCAATGGGTCCTGCGCAGCGTAGTCATCGCCGAATCACAGCGAAATCGGCTTGGCGCCGCCAACAGCACCCTTGGCCATGACCACGTGCTGGGCAGCCAGGTGGCTGATCGCAATGGCAAGTTCAGGGTGCATCTGCAGGGGGTGGGGTGGGACCGATTCCATGGTTTTTTGCCGACCGGCGCGGACTACCCGCTGCTGTGTTCGTTGGTGCGCCTGACGGCGCGGGACCCTTTGGACTATGACGTGCGTCTGGTCATGGCCAAGGAAGAGATCCGGCCGCTGCACATCGGCGAACACAACGTCTGCCGCCTCGGCTGGACCAGTTGGCTGGCGCATGAGTGCGCCGACGGTGTGGTCATTGTGCCAGGCAACGCTTATTAGGGATGAATCAGGATGATGAATGTGGACCTGCAACAACTTATCCAGGCATTGACCCCCCAGGCCCGCAGTGACCTGGAGCGTTCCGCCGAGCGCTGCGTCATGCGCGGCGGCAGGGAAGTGCTGGTGGAAGACCTGCTGTTGACCCTGCTGGAGCATCGCGATGGCCTGCTGGTGCGGGCGCTGAAGGATGCCGGTATTGAAACCGCAGAACTGCAAGCCACGCTGCAACCCAAGGGGGAGGCCAGTGCGTCACGCAATCCAGTGTTTGCCCAGGCACTGGTGCAATGGCTGCAACAGGCTTCGATGGTTGCTCATTTGGAACTGCGACACATTGAAATCGATCACGGCGCCCTGTTGCTGGCGCTCTTGCGCCATCCGCTGCAGCACGCGGGCAGCGCCTATCAGGTTTTTCTGAGCCGGCTGGATGCACAGCGTGTGCAGGCGTTCGTGTCGAGTCAGGCGCCTCGTACAGACCCTGCGCCGCAGGGCGAATCACTGCTGGAGCGCTTCACTCACGACCTGACACGCCAGGCCCATGAAGGGCGTATTGACCCGGTGTTATGTCGTGACGTTGAGATCGGTCAGTTGATCGACATACTCATGCGTCGACGCAAGAACAACCCAATCCTGGTCGGTGAAGCCGGAGTGGGCAAGACAGCCGTTGTCGAAGGCCTCGCGTTGCGTGTGGCCACTGCACAGGTGCCCGAGTCTCTCAGGGAGGTGCGGCTACTGACCTTGGACATAGGCCTGCTCCAGGCCGGTGCCAGTATCAAAGGCGAGTTCGAGCGACGCCTGAAGGGTGTGATCGATGAGGTCAGCGCCGCAGTGAAACCGGTGATCCTGTTTATCGATGAAGCACACACGCTGGTGGGGGCGGGTGGGCAGGCGGGTGCGTCCGATGCCGCCAATCTGCTCAAGCCGGCGCTGGCTCGCGGCGAGTTGCGCACCATCGCTGCAACGACCTGGACGGAATACAAGAAATACTTTGAAAAAGACCCGGCATTGGCGCGGCGTTTCCAGCCTGTTCGGGTCGGAGAACCCAGCGTCGAGCAAGCGATCTCGATCCTGCGCGGATTAGTCCCGGTGTATGAGCGCAGTCATGGTGTTTACGTGCGCGACGATGCGGTGGTCGCGGCGGCGCAGATGAGCGCCCGTTACTTGGCCGGGCGTCAGTTGCCCGACAAGGCGGTAGATGTGCTGGATACCGCTTGCGCTCGTTTGAGCACTTGCCGGGAGACCGCGCCTGAGGCGTTGCAACACCTTTATGCAGAACAGGCGGCAGGGGCGCGGCAGCGTCAGGCATTGAGCCGAGACCGGGACGAAGGCTTTCCCGTGGACGAACAGACCTTGTACGCGTTGAACCTGCGGATGGAGGCGCTGGACGGCGAGCGCCTGGACCTTGAGCAACGCTGGCTTGCACAGCAGCAAACCACGCAGCAGGTGTGCCCCCGCCTGGTGGCTCAGGTCATCAGTGCATGGACGGGGATCCCGGTTGAACAACTGGCACTTGAGCACAGTGAACAGGTACTGGGTTTTGCCGATGCGCTGCGCCTGCGCATTCTCGGCCAGGAGCAAGCGGTGCAGGCCCTGGACCGCAACCTGCGTGCCGTTGCTGCGGGGCTCAACAAGGCTGATGCGCCGGTCGGCGTATTCCTGCTGGTCGGCCCCAGTGGCGTGGGCAAGACTGAGACGGCGCTGGCCATTGGCGACCTGCTGTATGGCGGTGAGCGCTTCGTCACCACCCTCAACATGTCGGAGTTCCAGGAAAAACATTCCCTGTCTCGGTTGATTGGCGCACCGCCCGGTTATGTCGGTTTTGGCGAGGGCGGCGTGTTGACGGAAGCTGTGCGCCAACGCCCGTATTCGGTAGTGCTGCTCGATGAGGTCGAGAAGGCCGACCCAGAAGTGTTGAACCTGTTCTACCAGATTTTCGACAAGGGCCTGGCCAATGATGGAGAAGGGCGGGAAATCGACTTTCGCAACACGCTGATCCTGATGACGTCCAACCTGGGCAGTGAGCGCATCGGGCAATTGTGCGCAGGTGGCGGGCGACCTGACGTGCGAACGCTGCATGAGGCGATCCTGCCGCAATTGCGGGACCACTTCAAAGCCGCGTTATTGGCCAGGATGCGTGTCGTGCCGTATTACCCGGTCACGGGTGACGTCCTGCATGACCTGGCAAGGCTCAAGCTCGAACGCCTGGGGCAACGCTTGAGTCTGCGCAGTCTGGCATTCAGTTACACGTCGGAGCTGGTTGAACACATGGCCGAGCGGTGCGCCCACGATGACAGTGGCGCGCGTTACGTCGATCAATGGATCGAGCTGCATTTGTTGCCGCAGGTGGTCGATCGGCGGTTGCAAGCCATGGCCCGAGGTGAGCCTGTGTCACAGGTCCATGCCCGGCTGGCGGCTAACGGCGTTCCAACCTGTGAGTTCAGCCAATGAGAGAGGATCGGCTGCTCACCCTGCTGCCCCGTTCGGCGGTCTGTGCCGATGCGCTGCTTGACGGGTTCATCCGCCTGGGCAGCGCGGACGACGCAGCCACTCTCCCCGGTTTGTGTGTCGCCGCAGCGGCGCGACTGAGCGAGTGTGACCTCAGCCAATGGTACTGGCGCAACGAATCCACTGGCCGGCTTGAGTTGATCGCCCAGCATTTGCACGGCATGCCTTGCCCTGGCGATCCGGCCTGTACCAAGGATTTCCAGCATGAACAGGTGCTGCACTACGTGCTCAACCAGCAAACTGCCCTTAGCCTGGAAGAACACTCAGGCAGCATGTACGAGTACGGTTTCCTGCCGGTCATGGGGGCCCCCTGGCAAGCGTTGTCATGTGTGCCGTTGTTTGACCGAGGCAAGGGCATCAAGGGGGTACTGCTGTGTGCCAGCCAGCATCGGAAAAACCTGCAGGGCTACACCGCCGCCTTGAGCCAGTTGGGCAGCCTTGCCTTGATGCAGCGCGCTTTACTGCAGTGTCAGTGTGCCACTGGATGTGTTGCCCAGCCTCAGGCTTACATGCCGGCGCCACGTTCAGCGTACGGGTTGATCGGCAGCAGCATGGCTATGGACGAGACGTATCGTTTGATCGGCAAGGTCCTGCATACCCCCTACACCGTGTTACTGCGTGGCGAGACCGGTACGGGCAAGGAGGTCGTGGCGCGGGCGATCCATTCTGCGGGGCCGCGCAGGAGCAAAGCATTTGTGGTGCAAAACTGTGCGGCGTTTCCCGAAGGGCTGCTGGAGAGTGAGCTGTTCGGTTACCGCAAAGGTGCTTTCACGGGGGCCGAGCGTAACCACGCCGGGCTGTTTGACAGCGCGGACGGCGGCACGCTGCTCCTCGACGAAATCGGTGATATGCCGCTGTCGCTGCAGGCTAAATTGCTGCGGGTCTTGCAGGAGGGCGAAGTGCGTCCGTTGGGCGCCAGTACGGCCCACAAGGTGGATGTACGCATCATCGCCGCCACCCACCGTGACCTCGCCACCATGGTCGCCCAAGGCAGTTTTCGCGAGGACCTTTACTACCGGCTTGCGCAGTTTCCCATCGAACTGCCGCCCCTGCGTGAGCGCGACGGCGATGTGTTGCTGTTGGCGCGGGAGTTCGCGCATCAAGCCTCTGCCGACCTCGGGCGTGTGCCGGTGCAATGGTCGAGTGCAGCCCTTGATCAACTCTCGGGTCACGCCTTCCCCGGCAATGTCCGCGAACTCAAGTGCCTGGTGGAACGTGCGGTGCTGCTCTGTGACGACGGTGTGATCCTGCCGGCACACCTGTCCTTGCCGGTGCCGGCTGCCACCGGGGCAGTCGATGCGACGCTGCGCCAGCGCCTGGAGCGGGTAGAGCGGGTATTCCTGATCGATTGCCTGCACAAGAACCGTGGCAATCGCACCCGTACCGCACGTGAGTTGGGCGTTGCGCGGCGCACGCTGCTTTACCGCCTGGCACGCTTGAAAATCCCCGTGGGGGATGTCCGCGAGGAGTGTTGAGCAGGGAACGTGCGGGCCGCTTATTTTCATGGGAGATACCTGATGCCTTTTCATCCGTGGCAAGCCCTGGTGCTTGCGCTGTGTTTGTTGAGTGGCTGTAACGCCAATTATGTCTTTGATGACGCCGACTACCGTCCGTTGGGTGACCCCCACGCGACTCGTCGTGGGCACTGAACAGGGGGGCTGCTGTCATGCAATTGATGTTTGAACTCTGTAGCACCGCAAACGGGGAGCCGCCTGAGCGCAAGACATTTGACGGTGTCGGTGGCGTGATCGGACGTGGGTCGGGTTGTGACTGGGTGCTCCCGGATGCCAACCGTCTGATTTCCAGTCACCACGCCCTGGTCAGTTTTAGAGAGGGCCGCTATTTCCTGACGGATATCAGCAGCAACGGTATCGGTGTGTCGGGCAGTATGGAGCGCTTGTGCAAAGGACAGGCACGGCTCATCAGTGACGGCGATGTGTACCAACTGGGGTTGCTGGATATCCGTGCCCGCCTGGTGTTGCAGGCAGGGCAGGGTTTTGCTCGGCAAGACACGATTCCAGACGACGCGTTCCTGGGGCTGGATCCTGTCGACGCATTGGATCGCGAGGTACGGCTCGGCAATTCCTCAGCAGAGCTGGACGCGTTGGACACAACGCCACAGGCACCTTTCGAAACCTTGCGTCAGGGCACGGTGGAGCACGATCACCTGGTCGTGCCGCAATGGGCTGAGCCGGCCAGAGACGTCGTGTCACCTGGCCCTGTCACACCACCACCTGCAACCTCGGAAGCATTCTGGGCGCAGTTCGCCCACGCATTGGGCATGCAGGTGGACTCGCTTGATACGCCGGGGCGCGAAGCCCTGGCGATCAAGGTGGCGGGCCTGTTCAGACAAACCCTCGCAGGGTTGCAGCAAAGCGTGCGAACCCGCGATGAACTCAACAGCGAGGTCCACGGCTTACTGGCGGTTCCGCTGCTCAATACCCGCAATCCGTTGAAAGACTGTGCCGACAGCCATGCCGCCCTGGCTTTTTTGCTCGGCGCCGATGAATCCTGTCAGTTCTCTGCCGAGCAAGCGGTCGACCAGGCGTACCGAGACTTGCAGGTTCATCAACTGGCTCTGGTCGTGGCCTGTCGGGCTGCCATACGCGGTGCATTGGCAGCCTTTGCGCCTGGGCACTTGCTGCTGCGCTTCGAACGTGACGGCAAGTCACCCAGGTTCTTCAGCGATGGCGCCCATTGGCGGGCCTACCAACGTCATTATCGGCGACTGACTGAGGACGAGCCCCTGGATGAGCAGGTGCTGCGTCATGAATTTTGCAAAGCCTACGAGGAGCAGGTACGCCTGGTCTCCACCCTTCACGCGGGGTACGCAGGATGATTGGCCGGTCTCGGGTCGCGGTTTCATTCACGCTGCTACTGCTGGGGTTGCTGGCGGGATGCAGCACCCTTTCACCTTTTTCCACCCTGACCAAGCTGGACCTGACTTTGACGGCCAGCGACGAGGTCAACCCCGACCTTCACGGTCGCCCCTCGCCCGTGGTGGTGCAATTGCTGGAGCTGCGGCATCCGGTGGCTTTTGAAAACGCCGATTTCTTCAGCCTCTACGGCCGGGCCGAACAGGCACTGCCCAAGGATTGGGTCAGCGGCGAGGAACTGGAACTGCGTCCCGGCGAACGGCTGGCGCTCAAGCTGAGTGTCGAGCCGCGCAGTCGCTATGTCGGCGTGCTGGCGGCCTATCGTGACTTGCCCCATGTGCAATGGCGATGGGTGCTGCCTGTGGCTCCCGGACAGTTGACCCGTGCCGACATCGTGCTGGACCAGACGGGTATCCGGATGGCGGCACCTCAACCTGACAGGACGGAGGACTGAGATGCAGATCCATAACGTTATCTGGCAAGAGGGCATGCTGCTGAGGCCCCAACACTTGCAGCACAGCGACCGCTACTACCATCGGCAACTCAACCACACCCGGCTGCTGAGCAGTGATGCCTGGGGTTTCCTGAGCCTGGAAGTCGATGTGCAGTACCTGAAGCTGGGCAAGATTGTGGTGAACCAGGCCACCGGAGTGCTACCGGACGGCAGCCTGTTCGAGCTGAGCGGCACCCTGGAACCCCTGATGTTGCAGGTGCCTGCCAATGCAGGCAGACAGGCTGTGTACCTGGCGCTGCCGCTGGCGACTGACAATCAGGTCGAGGTGCGTTCGAAGGAGCAACGCGATGTCCTGGCGCGCTATGTTGCCTGTGATACAGAAATCGGTGACTCCACTGCCGGGGTCGACTCCCGTTGCCAGATCAAATGCGCGCGCCCGGACTTGCGCCTGATGCTGGGCGAGCCGCCCGGTGACGCGTTCTACGTGAAACTCCAGGTTGCCCGGGTGCTGGATTCGACCCAGGACGGCGGCGTGAGGCTGGATGCGGATTTTGTACCAACGTTTATCTACCTTCAGGGTTCGGGGTATGTGGCGTCTTGCATCAACGAAGTCACCAGCCTGCTGGCGACCCGTGGCGATGCGATTGCAGCGCGCATCCAGGGAAACGGCGCTAGCGCCAGCGCACAGGTCGGCGACTTTTTGATGCTGCAGTTGATCAATCGTGCGGAATTGAGATTGCGTCACTACCTGAGCCAGACCCAGGTGCGGCCGGAGGTGGTGTATCGGGAGTTGCTGTCGATTTTCGGTGAGCTGTGCACCTTTTCCAACGACAGCAAACGGGCGCAATTTCCGGCGCAATACCGGCATGGCGATCAGGGCGCGAGCTTTCGTGGATTGATGGAAGGCCTTCGTGCGGCGCTGTCGCTGGTGTTGGAACAGCAGGCGGTCGAGTTAACGCTGCAACCACGGCAGTACGGGGTGCTGGTATGCCCGGTGAGCGACCTCAAGTTACTCGGTACAGCCACCTTCATCCTGGCGGCCACTGCCCAGTGCGATACGGAGGAACTGCGTCATCGACTGCCGGCCCATCTCAAGATCGGACCGGTGGAGCGCATCCGCGAACTGGTCAACCTGCACCTGGCCGGGATCAAGGTCAAGCCGTTGCCGGTAGCGCCGCGGCAGATTCCGTTCCATGCCGGCAAGACCTATTACATGCTCGAACTCAGCCCCCGTGACATTGCGCAGTTGGAGCAATCAGGTGGTTTCGCCTTCCACGCCAGCGGCGAGTTTGCCGAGCTGGAACTCAACTTCTGGGCTATCAGGAACTGACGTCATGACTATGGACAGTGAATACCCGCAAGACGAAAAAACCGTGTTGCTTGACCGTGAGGGTCTCGGACCGGCGCACGCAGCCGTTACGGACTTCCCGTCGCCGCCACGCTTCGAGCAACTGGAAGACCGCATGATCTATTGCGCCCAGATGCAAGGCATACGGCACTTCAAGAGTGGCCCCAACGTGCTGTTGACCGCGGCCTGGGAACTCTTGCTGCAAGTGGTCCAACTCAAGGCCAGCCCCGGCCGGGAAAGCCTGCCGGCACTCAATGAGGAGTTTTCCTCGGGCATCACCGCGTTCGAGGCCTATGCCTTGTATCTGGGGGCCGATAATAGTCAGGTGATGTCGGCGCGTTACGTGCTGTGCAGCGTCATTGATGAAGCCGTGGTCACTACGCCGTGGGGCGGCCGTAGCGACTGGTCGAAGACCAGCCTGCTCAGCCGTTTCCACAACGAAACTTTTGGCGGTGAAAAATTTTTCCAGTTGCTTGAGCGTTTGTCCCGTGACCCCGTCAAGCATGTGGCCCTGCTGGAATTGATGTACCTGTGCCTGTCCCTGGGGTTCGAAGGCCAATACCGTGTCATGGAGCGGGGAAGGGCGCAGCTCGAAACTGTGCACGACGCGGTGTATCGCCAGATCAGGCACGTGCGCGGTGATCAGCCGCCGTTAACCCTTGTATCCGGCGCCGGCGGGACCTCTCAGGTACGGATACGCATTGTCTCGGCTACCTGGGCCGCAGCCTGCGTGCTGGCGTGTCTGCTGGTGGTGTATTCGGGGTTCGCCTGGATGCTGGGCCAGGAGCGCAGGGCGACGTTGCACGCTTTCCAATCTTCGCTGGCAGAGCCTTCTCGGACGCCCTTGTAACGCTGGGAGCAATGAATGAACGCATTCTTCAGACGCGTGGGCAAGGTGCTGCGCGAGAGTTGGGTATGGAGCCTGTTGCTGGTGCTGGCCGGTGCGCTGCTGGTGTGGTTTGTCGGGCCGTTGCTGGCGGTAGACGACTACCGTTTCTGGCAGGGTTCGACGGCCCGTTTGTTGACCATCAGCGCAATGCTGCTGTCATGGGGGTTGGCGATGGTGGTTGTGGGGGCACGTCGCTCCGCGCGTTTGGATCAGCCTGGGCAGCTGGAACATCTTCAGCAGCAGGGGTTGATCAATGACGAAGTGGTGCAGGTGCGCAGGCGCTTCAAGGAAGCGCTGCAGACGTTGAAAACCTCACACCGCTACGGCGAGCGCAGTGAGCGTTCGCGCCAGGAACTGCCCTGGTTCCTGTTGATTGGCGAGCAGGGCAGCGGCAAGACCGACTTGCTGGCCGCTGCCGGGTTGCCAACGGCGCTCGACCGGACGCACGCGATGCCGCCAGGCGCCACCTCTTCCTGTGACTGGTATTTTGCCGACGACGCGGTGGTGGTCGAGATGGCAGGTCGATACCTGAGCCAGCCCGACCACAGTGTCGATGCAGCGGGATGGTCGACAATGCTGGACATGCTCAAGTCATGGCGCAGGGCACGGCCGCTCGATGGCGTGGTGGTGACGCTGTCAGTCGATACGCTGTTGCGCAGCAACGAACACGACCTGGAGCTTCACGCGCGCCATGTGCGTAACCGCTTGCAGGACATCCAGCAGTCACTGCAGGTAGATGTGCCGGTTTATCTGGTGCTGACGCAGCTTGATCGGCTGGCCGGGTTTGCCGAGTTCTTTGATGCGCGGCAGGGCGATGCCGCGGAAGGCTGCCTGGGTGGGTGCCTGGTGTCAGGCATGGCAGGCACTGATACCGCCGAGGTGCGCGAAACATTCGACGCCTTGTTGCAACGTGTGGGTGCCGAGCTGATCCCGCGCTTGCATCAGGAACGCAACCTTGAGCGCCGAGGCCGCATGCTAGGCTTTCCTCAGCATCTCGCTCGCCTGGGCGAGTTCGTCTGCCTGTTTATCGAGAGTACGTTTGCCGCCCATCGCTACCAGCGAATCAACGGCTTGCGCGGGTTCTACCTGACCTGTGCGAAGACAGGTGATGTGCGTGCCCATTTTGCCCAGGGCCTGTTCAATCGGGTGATTTTTGCCGAGGCCGGTCTTGCCGGGCTGCGTACCCCGGAGCGACAGCGCATACGTCGACGCCACGGGTTGATGGCGCTGGCCGCCTCATTGGTTGTGGGTACGGCCGGGGCGCTGTGGGCGCACAGTTACGCATTCAACTATCAGCGGCTGGTGCAACTGCGGGAGCTGATCAACCCCAAGCCTGTAGGCCAACCCGAAGCGGACGCCAGCCTGGCGTTGCTCGCGCTGTTGGACAGTCGCCTGGCGGCCACGGGAGTGTTTCCACCGGCGGCGCAGGTACCTTGGGTTGAGCGGGGCGGCTTGTATCAGGGCGAGTTGAGTCGGCCATCATTGAACAGCGCCTACGAGCAAGCCCTGCATCAGCAATTGCTCCCCTACGTGACCCTGCGGCTCGAACAACAGGTACGTGACAGCCTGGGTGATCGCGAGCAGTTACTGGACAGCCTTCGCGCTTACTTGATGCTCAACCTGCCCGAGCGACGTGATAAGGCCTGGTTGGCCGAGCATGTGGCGGGGCTGCGGACTGTTGGGTACATCGAGGATGCATCGACACACAAACGCCTGCACGAACACGTTGCACGGCTCGTTGAACAGGGTTTTTTGGCCCCGCTGAATGATGAGTTGGTCGCCCAGGCCCGCCTGGTGCTGCGCGGTGAGCCAATGGTAGAGGTGGTCTACCGGACACTGCGCGAGCAAGCTCGGCACCTGGAGCCCTTTCGCCTCGCTGAAAGCCCGGCGTTTTCGAGGGTTGAGCCCCCCATCCCGGGTTTCTATACCCGTAAATACCTGCAGTTTTTCGAAAGCCAGGGGCCACAGTTGGTCAATGCCATCGCCCAGGATAATTGGGTGCTTGGGGAGGCCGCAGACCTCAGCGTCGTGGACTTGCGCAAGCTGATGCTGGAGCTGGAACAGCGTTACTTCAGCGAATACGCCGACATCTGGAGTGATGCGCTGGGTCGAGTCAGGCTGCTGGAAAGCGACGACCTGAGGCACGATGCGCAGCAGCTCGCGAACTTGACTTCCGCCCAGTCGGCGCTGGTGTTGCTGTTGCGGCAAGTGCGGGAACACACGCGACTGCTGCCGACCCATGAGCGGTTTGGAGCGGTGAGCCAGCAGGTCGCTGAGCTGGGCACGCCGGTGTCCGGCTTGCTCACCCGAGCCTTGCCGCGCCAAACATTGCCGGATACTGCCCGGCGCGCATTGCTGCGTCGTTTCGAGCCCTTGCACCAATTGCTGGATGAAGAGCTGAACCCGACCGCCGAGTTGACCCAGGCCTTGCGCCTGTTGGATGAGTTGCACTTGCAAGTCTCGACACTGAACCGTGACAGTTCGCCCGAGCACGCGGCATTCAAGATGGCCCGGCAACGCATGGATGGACAGCAGCCGCTGTTGGGTAACCTGCGTGACGCTGCTGCTCGCTTGCCGCAGCCGCTCAAGGGCTGGTTGGACGGGATTGCCGAGCAAACCTGGCGCCATCTCCTTGATGACGCCTATGGGTATGTGAACCAGCGTTATCAGAGTGAGGTGTATGGCTTTTATGTGAAAGCCATCCGGCACCGCTACCCCTTCAATGCCGACGCCGGCAGCGATGTTGCCCTGGGTGATTTCCAGTCGTTCTTCAAACCACGGGGGGTGATGGAGCACTTCTATGACAGCTACCTGCGGCCGTTCGTCAGTGTCGAGGGGAGCCGCTATCGTTTGCGTGGCCTTGAGGGTCGCAGCTTGCCTGTTTCACGTTCGTTGCTCGACCAGTTGACACGCGCGCAGGTCATTCGCCAGGGGTTCTTCAGCGCAGACCAGGGGAATTGGGCCGTTCTGTTCACGCTGGCGCCCTACAGCCTGGACCAGGCCGTCAACCGTGCGACGCTGCGGGTGGGCGATCAGCAATTGGAATACCGTCACGGTCCCATCGTGCCGATGGCGTTCCATTGGCCGAGCGATGCGGACAATGGGCGCAGCAGCCTGGTACTGGAGCGCGGTACCGAGCGACCGCTGGGCATTGAAAAAGACCGGGGAGCCTGGTCGTTGTTCCGGCTTTTCGAACTGATGCAAAACGAGCCGGCCAGCGGCAGGGATGCACAGATACTCAAGGCCGACCTGGCCGGCCTGCGTGCCAACTACCTGCTCACCAGCCAACGCAGCCCCAGCCCGTTCCAGATGGCCACATGGCGCGGCTTCCGCCTGCCGGAGCAGTTGTGACCCGCGCGTACCCTTGGCGAAGTGCTGGCCGCACGGCGCAAGGCAAGCGTCGTGCGCGTAACGAGGATGGGTTCCTCGATTGCCCGCAACGCGGTTGCTGGGCGGTCGCCGATGGAATGGGAGGGCACCATGCTGGGAATGTGGCCAGTCAACGGGTGGTCAGCAGCCTCGCGGCGCTGCCAGGCCAAGGCAGCTTCGACCAGCGGGTCGAGGCCGTACAACGCTGCCTGCGGGGGCTCGACAGCCAGTTGCAGGCGGCCGATGGCCTGGCACGCGTCATGGGCAGTACGGTGGTTGTCCTGTTGCTTGAGCGTGACCGCGCGGCGTGCATCTGGGCAGGGGACAGCCGATGCTACCTCTGGCGAGGGCAGCGTTTGTATCAGCTGTCCAGGGACCACTCCCTGCAACAGCAACTGATGGACAAGCAGCATGTGAGCCTGGAACTGGCCCGCGCTCATCCAGACGCCCGTGCCTTGACTCGTGCCATTGGCGCCGGAAAACCGCTGAGTCTGGAGATACTGGAACTGCGTCCCCATCCAGGCGATGTGTTCTTGCTGTGCAGTGATGGCTTGTACCAGGGGCTCAGCCACCGGCAACTGGGGCGTGCGATGAATGCCGGCACGCCCGGGCAGGTAGTGGAGCGGTTGTTCAGCGACGTGTTGCGTGGACCTGCGCTGGATGACCTCACTGCGGTGGTGGTGCAGCCATGAACGCCGCAGCCGGTCCGCCGAACCTGCTTGCGGGACGCTACCAGCTGGAGCGAATTCTCGGTTCAGGGGGCATGGGGGTGGTCTATCGTGCCCGGGATCTGCTGCATGAGGCGTTTGGCGAACCGGACGCGCGCGTGGCGCTGAAGCTGTTGGGTGAGACGCTCTGTGCGTCCACCGACGCCCACGTGTTGCTGTACAGCGAGTTCGCCCTGACCCGGAGCCTGCGACATGAACATGTGGTCCGGGCCTTTTCGTTCGAGGTCGACACGGCGCACCAGCTGGCATTCTTCACCATGGAAGTGATGCCCGGTCTGACCCTGGACCGCCTGCTCCCGGAATGCCCGCAAGGGATGGCGTGGCAGGCGCTGCAACCCATCGCCCTGCAACTGCTGGATGCGCTGGCCTACACCCACCGACAAGGAGTGCTGCATGGCGATGTGAAACCGGCGAACATCATGCTGGGGGAGCAGGGGATACGGCTGTTCGATTTTGGCCTGGGGCATGCTGAAGCGCAGGCAAGGGCCGGATTGCCCGGCCTGAGCCGCAGTCGCCTGAATGCCTGGACCCCTGCGTATGCAGCGCCGGAGCTGATGGCCGGAGGGCTTCCCTCACCCCGTGCCGATCTGTACGGGGTTGCCAGTGTGCTCTATGAGTTGGCCGAAGGACGGCGCCCCGGCGAACGTCAGCAGCATCAGCCGCTGCCGAGGCCGAGGCAGTTGCCCAGGCATTGCTGGCCTGCAGTGTCTTCGGCTCTGGCGATGGATCCTGAACAACGCACGGTGTCGGTCGCCGAGTTGCGCGAAGTGCTGGGCGGCGGGCGCCGTCTCTGGTTCCTGGGGTAGTGCGTTAGCCGGGCAGGTCGTGCAGTTGGCAGTACTCGACCCAGCTCAGGCCCGCCATCTGTGCCACCTCCTTGTGTACCTCACGACGCTGGGCTTCAAAGGCCTCACAGGAATCGGCGGTCAGTTTGAGGGTCAGCTCCCAGGCAAACAGGCCCTGGCGTTCAGCTTGCGCTTCAAAGGCTTCATGCAAGCGTTCGGCGCGGTACTGGGCCAGGGTTTCGCCCCTGGCCTGGGCAGCCAGCGGATTCAGGGTATCCAGTTCGGCGGCGACATCGGGGTGTTCATCGAGGAATCTGTCCAGCGCGCGCTGGTGGTTATCACCGGGTTGTGACAAAGGCTTACTCCAAACACAGGTCAGGGGGAGGGCGGATAGGCGTCATTGAAGCAGATTGAGCGATTGGCCTGGATCATAAAACTCAACTGTTTGGAAAAAACAGGGCCTGGCCTGTTATCCGATTCGGAAATTCACCCAGATGAATGGCAAAAGGCTTTCGCTCATTGGGCCAGGACGTGTAGCGTTAGCCGGTGCTTCCAGCCCTGCCTTGCAGGGACAGTGGGCGATGGGCAGAGGGATGGGTCATGGCGCAAACGCTGTTCAAGCTTTTCTTCACCCAACGCCTGGCTGCGTTGGCCAGCACTGAATCGCTGCGGGCGATCCGCGAAGGGCTGTTGTGGATCCTGCCTTGTCTGCTGGTCTCGGCGGGCTTTCTGATTCTGTCGGAATGTGCTCGCGTCCTTGGCTTCCACGCGCAGGTGGTGGCGTTCCTCGCCGGCCTGCACAACCAGATCAGTTCCGTGATCCCGCTGCTGGTGGCCGCGTCCATCGGTTACATGCTGGCGATCCAGCATCGCCTGCCCCAATTGCCCGTGGCATTCCTGTGCCTGGCCCATGTGGTGGTGGCGACATTCATCCTGCGGGACTACCCCAGGGCCTCGGCCACCTTTGTGCTGTTTATCGCCATTGCCTCGCCGCTGTTGAACGTTCCCGCAATTGCCTGGCTGCACCGCTACCGCTGGACCCGTCTGGTCAACGAAGACCTGGTGGGGCACAACCTGCGGGGCACGATCAATATGGTGCTGCCAGGCGCTATCACCGCCCTGGCATTGGTGGTGGTGCTGTCCTTGTTGCTGCAGATTCCGTATGTGGCGCAGTTGCAAGGCCCCCAGGTGCTGGACGCGCTGGAGTCGCCCTACGGCAGCGGCCTGTTCGTGACCCTGATGAATTCGCTGCTGTGGTTTTTCGGCATCCACGGCGTGTACGCCATGCAACCGCTGTTCGATGTACTGGACCAGGTCGTGGTGCTGAACAGCACGGCCCTGGCGGCGGGCGAGCCGGTCAAATATGTGTTGAACAGTGGCCTGTTGGGCAGCTTTGCGTTTATCGGTGGCTCGGGCGGTGCATTGTGCCTGTTGCTGGCCATCCTGCTGTTCTCCAGGAGCCAGTCCATGCGCTTGTTGGCGGTGGCGAGCCTGCCGCTGTCACTGTTCAACGTCAGCGAGGTGCTGCTGTTCGGCTTGCCGATCATCCTCAACCCGCGTTTGTTCATACCGTTTCTGATCGTCCCGGCGTTGAATGCCATGCTGGCGTTGACGGTGGTGCAGATGGGCTGGGTGTCGCCGGCGGTGGTCAGCGTGCCGTTCACCGCGCCGGTGCTGCTCAATGCCTATCTGAGTACCCACGGCGACCTGGCGGCGGTGGCGCTGCAAGTGGCGCTGCTGGGCCTGGGCACCCTGGTGTACGCGCCGTATGTGCGGGCGATCCATCGCCAGGCCAGTGAAGGGGGCACGGTGTACCTCAAGTCCCTGGACATGACCTTCCGTGGCCTTGAAGAAAAGGGCCGGCTGCGCGAGCTGGACCCGGTACTTGCCTCCCACAAGACCCTGGCGCGCCAGGCCGTGGAACTGAGCCGCATCCAGCAGATCAGCGACTATGAGTTCTACCTCGAATTCCAGCCGCAGGTCTCGACCCGCACAGGCCTGTGCACCGGGTGTGAAGCGCTGATGCGGGCCCGCGACGCCCAGGGCACGGTGCATTCGCCGTGGGAATTCCTGCAATGGCTGGCCCAGGCGCGGTTGATGCCGGATGTGGATGTGTGGGTAGCATCCCAGGCGGTTCGCCAGTACCAGAAGTGGCAGAAACTCGGTTTTGCCCTGCCGATGACCATCAATATTTCCAGCGCGACGCTGACCGACGCCGCCTTCGGCGAACGCCTGGTGGAGATTCTGGCCCAGGCCCATGGGCACGTATCGGTCGAGATCACTGAGGATGCCCTGGTCAGTGATATCCAGGTCACGCGCCAGACTATCCAGAAGCTGCAGGCCATCGGTGCCAAGGTGTATATCGACGACTTCGGCACCGGCTTTTCGGCCCTGAGTTACCTGCACCAGTTCCCGGTGGACTTCATCAAGATCGACCGCAGCTTCGTGGTGGCCCAGCATGACCCCAAGGGCGCCCAGGTGATGACCGGCATGCTGCGCTTCTGTGAGGCGCTGAACCTGGGCGTGGTGGTGGAAGGGGTGGAGACTGCCGAGCAGTTGGCCTTCCTGAATACCGGCACCGAATTGATTATCCAGGGCTGGTATTTCAGCAAGGCGCTGCCGGGCGATCAGTTGGAAGGGTTCGTACGCGAACGCGCCGCCTTGGCGCAGGCTTAATACCCGCGCTGGGTCTGCTCGATCTCCTCGACCAGGCCATCGATCCCGGCCAGGCGCGCCCGATTGTCGTGGTCCCAGGGGTGAAAGCCGGGTTTGAAGTAGTGCAGCCACGGCACCAGCATTCGTGGGAAAACACCCTTCGGCCCATACAGAAACTTCAACATGCGCCAGAAACCCTTGAGGTGCCCACCCGACTTGCGGTCGGCAATCAGCAGGCGCAGGTGAAAGTCGAACACCACCAGCCAGAAGAACACCGTGGTGGTCAGCATGGTGCCGGTGCGCAGCAGATAGCGCTTGGGGCCGGGCTTGATCACGCGGTTCCATACATCGAACGCCACGGCCTTGTGTTCGGTTTCTTCCAGGGCGTGCCAATACCACATCTGCTGATAGCCCTTGAGCGAATTGCCGAAGCGCGACGGGTCGCTCAACAGGATTTCGGCCAGCATCGCCGTGTAGTGTTCAAGGGCAATGGTCACCGCCAGGTTGAAGGACGCAGGCAGGTGTTTTTTCTGCCAGTCGAGGATGAACTTCAAGCGCCGGTCCAGCGTATGTGCCGGCAACCCGGCGGCTTGCAGCAAGTCGTTGTAGGCCACGTGTTCGCGGCTGTGCATGGCCTCCTGGCCGATGAACCCCTGGATCTCTTTTTTAAGCGCAGGGTCGTCGATGTCCTGGCGATAGTGGCGCACGCTGTCCATGAAAAACAGCTCGCCCTGGGGAAACAGCAGCGACAGGGCATTGAAGAAATGGGTGATGAACGGGCCCTGTTCATGCCAGTCCTTGATGCGCTCGGCGGGCAGGGCGAAATGGATGTCACGGCGGATCGGCAACATAGTGCGTGCTCCTGTTCAGAGGTGGGGCTCGTCGTTGGTTTCAAATACCGGCGTGCGCGGCTTGGGCGCCATGCGCTTGCTGGCGAACACCACCAGGGCTTGATAGGCCGAGGGCAGGCAACGGGCGAGCAGGTCGAGGAAATACGCGTCGCGGCCGATCAGCACGCGGCGCTTGTTTTTGCGCACGCCGTGCAGGATCACTTTGGCGGCCTGGTCGGCGTCGGTGATGAACAGCTTTTCGAAATCGGCGCGGGCCTGCTGTTCGCTGTGGATCAGGAAGCCCGTCATGTTCGCGTCGATACGGCTGCTGCGGCAGATATCGGTGCGGATGCCACCGGGGTGCACGCAGGTGGCCGACACGCCGCAGCGTTGCAGGTCCAGTTCCTGGCGCAGGGATTCGGTGAAACCGCGCACCGCAAACTTGGTGGCGTTATAGCCGCTCATGCCGGGCTGGGCGAACAGACCGAATACGCTGGACGTATTGATCACATGGCCTTCGCCCGAGGCTTTCAGGTATGGCAGAAATGCTTTGGTGCCATGCACCACGCCCCAGAAGTTGATACCGACGATCCATTCCAGGTCGGCATAGTCCACGCCTTCAACCGTGCTCGACAGAGCCACCCCGGCATTGTTGAACACCAGGTTGACCTGGCCGTGATCGGCCACGCAGCGTGCGGCCCACTCCTCCATGGCCTGGCGATCGGACACATCCAGTACCTGGGTGGTGACCGACACGGGGGCCAGGGTCGAGGTCTTGATCAGCGCCAGGGTCTGCTCCAGCCCCTGGCTGTTTTTATCTGCCAGCGCCAGGTGGCAACCTTCACGCGCCAGGGCCAATGCCAGGGCGCGGCCCATGCCGGATGCGGCGCCGGTAATTGCCGCTACGCGGCCATTGAATGACTTCATGACAGGCTGCCTTCCGGGGTGGAGTGGGGGGCCGGCACGGGGCGGCTGGGCAGGTTGACCGGCAACTGGTCGACCACGTAATCCTTGAGCGCAAACTGGCGGGTGACCTGCTTGAAGCGCCAGGTCGAGCCGGGCCACAAGGTGGTGTTCCTGCCGGTGCGAGGGTCGAGGTACCAGCTCTGGCAACCGCCGGTGTTCCAGATGGTGCGCTTGAGCTTGGCTTGCAACTGTTGGTTGTAGGCGCTTTCCACGGCCGCCTTGACGTCCACCGTGGCGATGCGGTGCCGCTGCATGTGCTGGAGGGCACCCATGATGTAAGTCACCTGGGCTTCGATCATCAGGATCATCGAGTTATGCCCCAAGCCAGTATTGGGCCCGACGATCAGGAACAGGTTGGGATAGCCAGGCACCGTGGTGCCCTTGTAGGCATGGGCGCCGTCTTGCCAGGTGTCCATCAGGTCCACACCGCCGCGCCCGATGATGCAGTCGCGGGGCAGGGGATCGCTGGCCTGGAAACCGGTGCCGAAGATCAGGCAATCGGCCGGGTGCTTGATGCCGTCGGCGGTGATCACGCCGTCGGCTTCGATGCGCAGCACGCGATCGGTGACCACCTCGACATTGCTGCGCGACAAGGCGGGGTAGTAGTCGTTGGAGATCAGCACGCGTTTGCAGCCGATGGTGTAGTCCGGGGTCAGAGTCTTGCGCAGGGATGGGCGGGCTACTTGTTTGTGCAGATGACGCAGGGCGATTTTCTGCACCATTTTCATCAGTCTTGGGTGCAGGGCAAAGCCCACCACGCGGCCTTCCAGCGCCCAGTAGAAAGCACCGCGCACCAAGCGCTGAGTGAAGGGCAGGTGCTTGAACAGCCAGCGCTCGAAAGGCGTAATCGCCCGGTCAGGCTTGGGCATGATCCACGGTGGCGTGCGCTGGAACAGGTCCAGGTGGGCCACTTGCGGCGCGATCTGCGGTACGAACTGAATGGCACTGGCGCCGGTGCCGATCACCGCGACGCGCTTGCCTTTCAAGGAGTATTCATGGTCCCACTGCTGGGAGTGGAAGCGCTTGCCCTTGAAATGATCGAGCCCCGGAATATCCGGTAACGCCGGACGCGACAGGCCGCCCATGCCCGACACCAGCACCCGCGCACTGACCTGGCGGCCACCGCTGAAGCTCAATTGCCAGCGTTGCAGGTGCTCGTCGAACACCGCTCGCTCCAGGCCCATGCCGAAGCGCAGATAGGGCGCCAATCCAAAGCGCGTGGCGCATTGCTCCAGGTACGCACGGATCTCCGCCTGCGGCGCGAACTGCCGCGTCCAGGCCGGGTTGGGTGCAAAGGAAAACGAATACACATGGGACTGCACATCACAGGCGCAGCCCGGGTAATGATTGTCCCGCCAGGTGCCGCCGAGGGTGTCGGCCTGTTCGGCGATAAAGAAGTCGGTGAACCCGGCTTCCTTGAGCTTGATCGCCATGCACAGGCCGGCAAAGCCGGAACCGATGATGGCGATGTCGATTGAATCACTCTGGGCATTCATAAGCAGTCCCTCGTGGGCATCGGATGTGCTCCTTTCTTGTTTTGTCTTTTAGATAGAACACCATTGCAAAGAAAAATTGAATTACTTATTTTAAAAAAGATTTTAAATAATCTACCTGAAAATATCGCCTACGCTAGTCCCAGGTTCCTCATGTGCCATTTGTCCGACGGACAGGCACGCCGTTCGGGTCCAGGGTGTGGACGATGGCCGAGGCCTTGATCAATTCCGGTCAGGTCGCCGGCAGCAGGGATGCAGAGGACCGAGCTATGGCTGTTGAATGGGTTATCGCTGCGGCTGTGTTGGTAGGCGCGAGCGCCGTGTTGTGGGGATTCAGTACGTGGATGACGCGGCGTATCGAAGCCGCCGTTCCGATCAACGGACGCTTTCTGGAGGTGAACGGCGAGCGCTTTCATTATTACGAGGAAGGCAAGGGGCCGCCGCTGGTGATGATTCACGGCCTGATGGGCAGCAGTCGCAACCTGACCTATGCCTTGTCCGGTCAGTTGCGCGAGCACTTTCGCGTGATCAGCCTCGACCGACCGGGGTCGGGCTATTCCACGCGCCATAAAGGCACTGCCGCAGACTTGCCGGCCCAGGCGCGTCAGGTGGCGGCTTTTATCAATACGTTGGGCCTGGATAAACCGCTGGTGCTGGGGCATTCCCTCGGTGGGGCGATTTCCCTGGCGCTGGCCCTCGACCATCCCCATGCGGTGTCGGGGCTGATACTGGTGGCGCCCCTGACGCACCCGCAACCGACCTTGCCACTGGTGTTCTGGTCACTGGCCGTGCGGCCTGCCTGGCTCAGGCGCTGGGTGTCGCGCACCCTGACGGTTCCCATGGGCCTGTTGACAAGACGCTCGGTGGTCAAGGGCGTGTTCGCACCGGACAGTGCCCCGCAGGACTTCGCTACCCGTGGCGGCGGCCTGTTGGGCATGCGTCCTGACAACTTCTATGCGGCCTCCAGCGAGATCGCCCTGGTCAACGACCACCTGCCGGACATGGTCAAGCGCTACCCGCAGCTGACGCTGCCCATCAGCCTGATCTACGGCGCACGGGACAAGGTGCTGGACTTTCGCAAACACGGCCAGGCCCTGGCCGACAAGGTGCCCGGCCTGAAGCTGCAAGTGGTGGAGGGGCGCGGGCATATGCTGCCGATCACCGCCACCGAACGGGTGGCGGAAGCGGTGCAGCAGCTGGCCAAGCGTGCGCGGCCAGCACAAACCGCCGCGATCCTGCACCCGCCGTTTGCCTTGGCGAACAAATAATCGTGGCCCTCGTTGCGGGTTGGACCGTCCGAAATGCTTGCCCTAGAGACCTGACCAAACAGCTGAAAAAGAGACTGCCCGGTCACGTAAAAAAGGCTTCGAAAAAGTAGTTGACGACCTAACGATTCCGCGCTATTTCTTTAAAAAAATATTTCAATGTTTATTTTGAAATGATTTTTGAAATGCCTAAGAGCGAATAAAAATGAAAAAAACGTCTTTTATCGCATGGTTGATTTCCTGGAGCACTCAGCGCTCCCTGAACCTGTTTCCTGCCCCCATGACACGGAGGCTGCCATGAATCAGACCCTGGCAGCCCCAAGCATCTGGACCGACGGCAAGCGTCACCTGTGGTGGCTGGGCATCCTGCCCCTGGCCACTCCGTTGCTCTCCGGCACACTGGCCATCAGCACCGGTACCCAGCAACTCTGGTGGGTCGGTGTACTGGTCATCTTCGGCCTGATCCCATTGATCGATGGCTTGCTCGGTGAAGACGTGAGCAACCCGCCCGAATCCGCTGTCGGCCACCTCGAATCACAAAGCTACTATCGCTGGATCGTCTACACCGGCGTGGTGTTTGTCATCTCCTCGGTGGTGATCACCGGCTGGCTCGCCGCGGGCGGAATCGACTGGATCATCCAGGGTGGCCTGTTGCAGGCTGCCGCGAACCTGGAGCCGTCCAGCTGGCTGTCCCACGCCGCCAGTTACATCACCGCACGTACTCAACTGCATGGCGAACCGAACTGGTTCACCTACCTGGGCATGGCCATGTCGACCGGCGCCGCCACTGGCATCGCGATCAACACGGCCCATGAATTGGGGCACAAGCCCAACCCACTGGAAGTGTTCCTGGCCAAGGTCACCCTGGCACCGACCTTCTACGGGCACTTCTACACCGAGCACAACCGTGGCCATCACGTGCGTGTCGCGACGCCGGAAGATCCGGCCAGCTCGCGGTTGGGCGAGAGCTTCTGGGCCTTCCTGCCACGCTCGGTGTGGTTCAGCGCCCGCTCGGCGTGGAACCTGGAGCGCGAACGCCTGCGCAAGCTTGGTCTGCCGGCCTGGCACTGGCAGAACGGCGTACTCAGCGCCTGGATGTACAGCGTGGTCTTATGGGGCGCGATGATCGCCTGGTTGGGCGCGGCGGTGATTCCGTTCCTGATCATCCAGGGTATCTACGGCTTCTCGCTGCTGGAAGTAGTGAATTATGTGGAGCACTACGGCCTCAAGCGCCAGAAGTTGCCCAATGGTCGTTATGAACGTTGCTCGCCACGGCATTCATGGAACAGTAACCGTATTGTCACCAATATCTTTCTGTTCCAACTTCAACGGCACTCTGATCACCATGCCAACCCGACCCGTAGTTATCAATCGTTGCGCCACTTTGATGAGTCACCTCAACTCCCTTATGGCTACGCGAGCATGATTGTCTGGGCCTATGTACCGTACTTGTGGCGGCGGCGCATGGATCATCGCGTACTCAATCATTACGCCGGGGATATCACCCTGACCAACCTTCAGCCCTCACAGCGGTTGAAGTACCTGGAGAAGTACAGTAACAGCGCCAAGCCGTTCTAAGTTCAAGTAACCGGTTGTTGGCGTACTCGGGGCCTGCGTGCCGCGCAGGCTGCTTTTGCCCAAGGTTTACAAAACGAGTTGCAATACAGTGGTTTGACCCGAACAAAAATAATTAAAGGGAAGGACGTACACCATGCAATCACCTGCCAAGTTCACCACTCACATCGTATTGGCCGCGCTGGGCCTGATTGCCTATCACCAGGCCCAGGCTGCGCGCATCGAGCCGGCGGGCAGCGCCTTTACCGCCCAAGGCCCCATCAGCTTCTCCAAGGGTGCGCTGATCAGCGCCGACTGCACCATCAAGGTGGCCGGCAAGGTCGCGGCCGATGGTTCTTCGGTGAATGTCGACAAAGTGGAATTCGACGGCGGCCTCAAGTGCAGCCGCGTGGAAGCCATCAACTTGCCGTGGGTGTTAGTCGCCAAAGACACCAAGAGTGGTTCCATGTCGAAGATCAGCGTCGACGTGCATGCATTCGGTCTGGGCGGAAAGTGCGGACCTTCGACGGCTGATGGCACTTGGGATAACGCCACCGGCAAGTTGGAAGCCGCCAATGTACCCATTGGCGAAGACTGCAAGATCAAGACGGTGTCGATCAAGATGCCGCCGAACTTCAAAGTTGTTGAATAACCGTCGGATGTTACAGCGGTAATTGAATTGAAATTTGGCTGGAAAGGGAAGTTCTGCAGATTCACCGTGACCTCTCGTTCATGGCCATTACCCCCGGCGAAATGACTTCGCCATAACATGTGAGGAAAAACAATGAAAAGCTTGAAAACCCTCGTATCGTTGTCTGCTTTGGCTGTTTGCATGGGTGCTGCTTCGATGGCGAACGCGTACAGCATCAGTCCTGTAAACACGAGCTTCACCGCGCCAGGCACCATCTCGGTGAAGTCGCCTTCGTCCTTCCAGGCCACCGTTAACTGTGGTGCCACGTTTACCGGGAATGTCGATGCGACAGGCGTGGCCAAGATCACTGGCGTTGCGGTCACCGGTGGCGGCCTGTGCGCGCTGCCGAAGATCACCGGTTTGCCTTGGACCCTGACTGCCACGGGCCCTGCCGCCGGTTCGGTGACAAACGTCGGCTATACCATCGCCAGCTCGATTCTGTACCCAGCCTCCAATTGCGGCCCTTCGACTATTACCGTGGGCTACAGCGGTGGTGTGCTGACCGCTGCCAACCAGACCCTTAGTGGCAGTTGCACCGTGGTGAGCCTGAGCGTCACCCCATCGCCGACGTTGACCATTGTTCCTTGATGGTTGTTTGAGAACAAAGGGCTGATCACCCCTTAAGAAGACAAGCGTCTCTGTTGAGGCGCTTGTTGAGGGGCGCCAGGTGTTCCCTTGAACGTGGAGCGTCCATTTATACCGAGTGAACGCTGTCATTAGTTCAGAGAGGAATACGTCAAGTGCAAAAGACGACTGTGATCGCACGTGTTTGTTTGCTTGATTTAGTTCTGCGGCAGTGCCGATGGCCGCCTATTAACGTGAGTATTGGCAATGGCCCCGATGGTCTTGATGTTTCAGCAACCCATCAAGTGCCGGCTGGCGGCGGTACGGTGGTATAGATGAGTGTCGAAGTGTCCAACGCTATTTTTATTCCTTGAATAACAGTTCACGCTCATATCAACCGTCACACAGGGAAGAAAAGGTAATGAAGAGTTTGATAGCACTCGTAAAGGCAGGCTCGATAGTGTTGTGTCTTGGCCTGGGAGCGGTTGCCAATGCGGCGTCTTTCAGTCCACCCGGCGCGATTTTAACGACCAGTTCGGGCGGGACTATAACCATTAAATCCGCGTCGACATTTGGAGCTGCGGTCAACTGCAGCTTCGCATTTACAGGCGTGGTGGAGCCAGAGGGTGCAGGGCTGAAAATCAACACCGTGTCACTTTCCGGAGGGGCGATCTGTGCCCTGTATCAGCCCACTGATTTACCCTGGCGGTTGACGCCTACCAGCATCGCCACTGGTCAAATCACCGGCATGGCCTTGACCTACGCGACGACCTCTCCCGCGTGGCCTGCGACTCATTGTGCTCCATCCACCGTCTCTGTCTCGCTGGCTAATACACCTGGCGGCTTGAGTGTGGGCGCGAGCAACCAGGCACTTACAGGTGGCTGCACCATTGTCAGCCTAGGCGCCGTGGCCCCAGGTATTACCGTGCTTCCCTGAGCGGGATGCACAGCAAGTCAGGAAAACCAAGTAGCAACACGAGTCGGCTGGGGCCGACTCAGTGAGATAACAATAAGGAGTGCCGTATGAATAATAAAAAACAACAGGTACAGGTTCTGCTGGGCTTGGCATTAATGGGAGGGGTGATGGCTGCCGCGCCTGTACACGCCGGCGGTTTCTCTACGCCTACTTATGGGGCACCTGGTTGGGGTCGGGCCTTTGCTGGCGGTTCGTTGTTCAAGAACGATCCGAGTTCTGCGTACAACAACCCGGCAGCCATGGCTTTCGTAGAACATAACGTTGCGCAGTTTACGGTCGATTACGCGCGCATCAAGATCAAATACAAGGGGAGCGCCAATGATTACAAAGGCGACCCTATTGCCAATATCCCAATTGGGGACAACGGTTTTCCCGATATATCGGCGGCTGCGGTGAACAACAACGATGGGGGACAAGGCGGGTTTACGGCGTGGTTGCCGACAGGGTTCATGGTAATGCCACTTGGCGACCGCTTCGCTTTCGGTTTGAGCCAGGTGGTGCCCCAAGGCATGCGTTCGACATGGAATGAGGACTCCAAATTCCGTGATTTTGCCGTAGATACAAAGATCGAAACCGTTGGGTTGACAGGCTCTCTTTCATTCAAGGTCAATGATCAGTTTTCCATTGGTGGCGGTTTGATTGTTCAGCACAGCAAAGGTTTTGTGAGCCAGAACATCGATTTGTTTTCCGCGGCTTCCCTTTCCAACAGCCCTGAGCTGAGTGGTGTCCAATTTCCCTCAGGCGTGGGGGGCGCGCTGATGCGGGTCAAGGTCGACAATATTTCGACAGGCTGGTTTACCGGTGTGACCTGGAAACCGACTGATCAAGACACCTTGGGCCTTAACTATCATGCCAAGATCAAGAACAAGATGACGGGCAAGTACAATATTCGGGCGGACGCGTATAACAATGCCTTGATGACCCAACCCAGCCCGATAGGTGGCAACGGAACATTGGTTGAAGTGGCTTACCCAGGCCTAAAACTGTTCCCCGATGGTGCCCATGCCAGCACCCAGCTCGATATTCCGGCCACGGCTGGCTTTGACTGGGTGCACCAATTCAACGACCGCTTCACCTTGGGCGCGAGTGTGGTGTGGACGCAATGGTCATCGTTCAAGGATCTCACGCTGAAGTCTGGCGATATCAATATCGTCTCTATTCCTTACAACTACAAAGATACGTGGATGTATTCGGTCGGTGGCGACTTCCGCGCTACCGATGAGTTGACCCTGCGTGCCGGTGTCGCTATTGACCAGACGCCAACGCGTAATTCGACCCGTGATCCACGGATTCCGGACGGCGACCGCACCTTCCTCTCACTCGGAGCCGGGTACGATGTGAAAGCGATCAAGGGCTTGAGTTTTGACGTGGCCTACTCCCACCAGTTCGTACAGGAGGTCAAGCTGAAGACCAAGAACGTCGATCGCCTGGGGGGCGCCAGCCTTGACGGTAAAGCAGAATCGTCGGGCGATGTGGTCAGTCTCTCGGCAACCTACGCGTTCTGACGTTAAGAGGATGATGGAGAAGGGCATCAAGCGCATCTTGCTGCCCTTATCTGTGAGCGTCCTCCTATTCAGGGGTGATGAGCTCTTCACTATCACTTGAGCAGGCTGACGGGTTCAGCCGCTATTTTTTCGCCAATGAATTAAATAAAAATTTCAAAATAAAATTTGAATTTGCTTTTCCGAGTTTGTAGTGTGGCTTTACGCCGCCGCTCATTTCGAGCTGCATAGTGTTTGCCACGCCCTGATCGAGTAGAGGTATCCCCATGGTTATCTGGTTATTGGTGGGTGTCGCAGCTGCGATTGCCCTGGCGTATCGACAAGCCGCTGCCATTCACTGGCTGGGCGCTGGCGTGATCTGGCTGGCAGTCGGTTATCTGTTCAACGTGGTCGCCGGTTTCGGCATGACCGTCGCGGCGCTCCTGGTGCTTCTGCCTGCAGTGCTGATGACCATCAAACCCCTGCGCCGCACCTTGCTCACCAGCAAGGCTCTGGCGCTGTTTCGTACAATCATGCCCGCCATGTCCGACACCGAGCGCGCGGCCATCGAGTCTGGCACCGTGTGGTGGGACGCCGAACTGTTCAGCGGCAAGCCTGACTGGCAGCGCCTGTTGCAAGCCGCGCCCGCCAGCCTGAGCGCCGAAGAGCAGGCCTTCCTCGACAACGAAGTGGAAACCCTGTGCGACATCGCCAACGATTGGGAAACCACCCAGGTCTGGCAGGACATGTCCCCCGAGGGCTGGCAATACACCAAGGACGCCGGGTTCCTCGGCATGATCATTCCCAAGCAGTACGGCGGCAAAGGCTTTTCCCACTATGCGCACTCGCAGGTGGTGATGAAGCTGTCGACGCGCTGCTCGGCGGCGGCGATTTCGGTGATGGTGCCCAATTCCCTCGGCCCGGCCGAACTGCTGCTGCACTACGGCACCGACGCCCAGCGCAATTACTACCTGCCGCGTCTGGCACGGGGTGAAGACATCCCGTGCTTTGCCCTGACCAGCCCGTATGCCGGCTCCGATGCCGGGGCGATTCCCGATCTGGGCATCGTCTGCAAAGGGATGCATGAAGGCGAGGAAGTGCTGGGCTTCCGGGTGACCTGGGACAAGCGCTATATCACCCTTGGTCCGATCGCCACGGTACTCGGCCTGGCGTTTCGCGCAGAAGACCCGGACGGGCTGCTGGGGGCGCCGGGTTCGCTGGGCATCACCTGCGCGTTGATTCCTACGTCTCACCCAGGCGTCAACAGCGGTCGCCGCCATTGGCCACTCAACGCCGTGTTCCAGAACGGTCCTACCACCGGCAAGGATGTGTTCATCCCGCTGGAATGGGTGATCGGCGGGCGCGAACAAGTCGGCAACGGCTGGCGCATGCTGATGGAATGCCTGGCCGCCGGGCGCGCGATTTCCCTGCCATCGGCCAACGTCGGCCTGGGCAAGGTCGCGGTACGCGGCACAACCGCGTATGCGGCGATGCGTAAACAGTTCGGCCTGCCCATCGGCAAGTTCGAGGGGGTACAGGCGCCCTTGGCGCGCATGGCCGGGCACCTGTATGCCTGTGATGCGGTGCGTAAGGTGTCGGTAGCATCCCTGGATGCCGGTGAAAAACCTTCGGTGATCTCGGCCATTGCCAAGTACCACGTTACCGAACGGGCGCGGATCATCGTCAATGACGGCATGGACATCGTCGCCGGCAAAGGCATCTGCATGGGCCCGAATAACTTCCTGGCCCGCGCCTATCAGCAAAGCCCCATCGCCATTACGGTGGAAGGCGCGAACATCATGACGCGCTGCCTGATCATCTTTGGCCAGGGCCTGATCCGTTGCCATCCCTATGTGTTCCGCGAGATGGAAGCGGCGCGCAACCCTGATCGGCGCAAGGCGCTGGAAGCATTCGACAGTGCCATGTTCGGCCATGTGAGTTTTGTGCTGGCCAACACCGTGCGTGCGGTGGTGCATTCCCTTACAGGCGGCCGGCTGATTTCTGCTCCCGCCAAGACCGACCCCGCGCTGGCGTCCTACTACCGCCAGGCCAATCGCCTGTCGGTGGTGCTGGCATTGGTCTCGGACATTTCCATGGGCGTGCTGGGCGGAGCCCTCAAGCGCAAGGAAAGTATCACCGGGCGCCTGGGGGATATTCTGTCGCAGCTGTACATCCTGTCCTGCGTGCTCAAGCGCTTCGAGGATGACGGCCGGCCCCAGGCGGATTTGCCGCTGGTGCACTGGGCGGCCCAGGACGCCTTGCTGCGCGCCCATGAAGCACTGGCCGAAGTGCTCGACAATTACCCGTCGAAAGCCGCCGCCTCCGTGCTGAAGGCCTTGACGTTTCCCTTCGGCATCCCGCTGCGCAAACCGTCGGACCGCCTGCTGGCCCAGGTGGCCGATGTGGTGCAGACGCCGGGGGAAACCCGCGATCGCCTGCTGGCCAATTCCTACATTCCGCGTCCGGAAATCGACAAGCTGGCCTATGGCGAATTGGGCTTTCGCCTGTTGCCGCAAGTGGAGCTGATCGAGGCCCGGCTCAAATCCGCCGTCAAGCAGGGCCTGATCGAGCCGATGCCGATCTCCGCCACGGCGTTCACGACCTGGCGCGTCAAGGCGCGGGCACTGGACCTGATCAGCGACGACGAAGACACCTTGCTCGGGCGTTATGTGGAATACGCCGACCACGGCATTCAGGTGGATGACTTCCCGCAGGACTTCGGCTTGCTGGAGGCGTTGCAACAGCGCAAGCAAGCGCTGGAGCCGACGACGAAACGTCGCGCCAGCCAAAGCGAAAACGCCTCGGTCAATTAGGAAAAAAACCAATCAATGTGGGAGGGGCAATCCCCTCCCACACAGACCGTGTTTACACGGCATGTATGTGTGGTGAGTGAATCTATCTATGAGTGACAGCTACCTCTCGTTCGTCAATTCCCCCTGGGGCCGTCGCCTGGCCCAGGCCATGGGTTTACCGCAACCGTTGCCGCTGCAACGCCATCGCAGCGGCCAGCACGGGCTGGTCAACCCGGTGATCGTCGCTGGGGCAGGGCGCCTGAACACTGAAGTGCAGCGTGTGTTCGCGGCCACCGACACGGTCACGGCCACCCCGGCCACGCCCAAGGCACCGTCCACGGTCAAGGTGCAGGGCGCAGTGTTTGACGCCAGCGCCGTGGCCAGTCTGCAGCAGCTGGACGAGCTGTATGAATTCTTCCACGCCAACGCCAAACGCATCGGCCACCATGGCCGTGTGGTGGTGCTCGGCACTGCGCCGGAACATTGCCAGGACTTGCCCCAGGCCATCGCCCAACGCGCCCTCGAGGGACTGGTGCGTTCGCTGGCCAAGGAGCTGCGCCGGGCGATCACCGTGCAGTTGATCTACGTGGCGCCTGGTGTCGCAGGCGCGCTGGACAGCAGCCTGCGTTTCTTCCTGTCGCGCCGCTCGGCCTATGTGTCCGGGCAAGTGGTGCGCCTGGAACAACCGGTAGATGGCCAGGTCACGGTCAACTGGGACAAACCCTTCGCCGGCCGCCGCGCCCTGGTCACCGGCGCTTCCCGTGGCATCGGCCTGGCGATTGCCCAGGTGTTAGCCCGGGAGGGCGCGCATGTGGTGTGCGTGGACGTGCCCCAGGCGCAAGACGCATTGCAGCAAGCCGCCACCAGCGTTGGCGGTTCCGCGTTGCCGCTGGACATCACTGCCCTGGACGCTGCCGGCTTGTTGCAGGCCCACACCAGCCAATACGGCGGGTTTGATGTGGTGGTGCACAACGCCGGGATCACCCGTGATAAAACCATCGCCAAAATGCCCGAGGCGGCGTGGCGCAGCGTATTGGCCGTCAACCTCGACGCACCGTTGCAACTGAGCCAGGCGTTGCTGGACAACCAGGGGCTCAATCCCGGCGGGCGCATCGTGTGCGTGTCGTCGATCTCCGGCATCGCCGGCAACCTCGGCCAGAGCAATTACGCCACCTCCAAGGCCGGTGTGATTGGCCTGGTGCAAGGCCTGGCACCCCATGCAGCGGCGCAGCAGGTCACGGTGAATGCGGTGGCGCCCGGGTTCATCGAGACCCAGATGACCGCAAAAATCCCGCTGATGATCCGTGAAGCGGGGCGGCGCATGAACTCGATGTCCCAGGGCGGTCAGCCGATTGATGTGGCCGAGACCATCGCCTGGCTGGCACACCCGGCTTCCGGCGGGGTCAATGGCCAGGTTGTACGCGTGTGCGGGCAAAGCCTGCTGGGGGCCTGAGCCATGGACTATGTGACGCAGATTATCGACCCGCCGCCATCGCGCACCCGCTTGCTGCTGGATGGCGTGCGCGCCTTGCGCAAACCCAAACTCGACGGCGCGCCGGTGCTGCCCAGGGAGCGCCTGGTGCGCGCGGCCGCAGAGTTGTCCGGCGCCGGCATTGAGGCCTATGGCCGCGCCTGCGGTTTTCGCCGCGAGCAGGGTGTGCCGTTGTCCTATCCCCATGTGCTGGCGTTCCCGCTGCACCTGATGCTGCTCACGCGCCCAAGCTTCCCGTACCCGGCCAGTGGCATGGTGCACCTGGCCAATCGCATTCGCCAGCACCAGCGCCTGCACCCGGGCCAGGCGTTGCGCCTGGAGGTGTACGCCGAGCGCTGGGTCGCCCATCCCAAAGGCCAGGCGCTGAGCATCGCCACCCGTGCCTACGGCGCCGACACCCTGGTCTGGGAGAGCGACAGCCTGTACCTGCGCCGGGACGTCAAGGACCCGGTCGGCCAGCCGTGGGACGACGTGTTGCCGTTGCAGGAGGAGGGTCTGTTGCGCACCCAACGCTGGGTGTTGCCCGCCGACCTGGGCCGGCGTTTCGCCAGGGTGTCGGGGGATTTCAACCCGATTCACACCTCGCTGATCGGCGCGAAACTCTTCGGTTTCCGCCGCGCCATCGCCCATGGCATGTGGACCCTGGGCCGGGCGCTCGCCGCCCAGCAACCGCCCGGCGGGCTGGACCAGGCCGAGGCTCATTGCGACTTCAAGCTGCCGGTCTTCCTGCCCGGCCAGGTAGCGCTGTGGAATCGCCCCGTGACCGGCCCGCGCCGTGAATTCGAAGTGCGCAACTTCGCTGGCGACAAGCCCCATATGCGTGGCCTATTCATTTGGAATGAGAGCGTTCGATGAGTGACTACAGCTTCAACCCGCCGCCGGCTCGCCGCGTGGCGATTATCGGCGGCAACCGCATCCCGTTTGCCCGCTCCAACACGGTGTACGCCCACGACAGCAACCAGGACCTGATGGTGGCCGCCTTGCAGGGCCTGGTCGACCGTTACAACCTGCACGGCCAGCGCCTCGGTGAGTTTGCCGCCGGGGCGGTGATCAAGCACTCGCGGGATTTCAACCTGGCACGTGAGTCGTTGCTCTCTACCACCTTGTCCCCGGACACGCCGGCCTACGACGTGCAGCAAGCCTGCGGCACCGGCCTGGAAGCGGCCTTGCTGGTGGCGAACAAAATCGCCCTGGGCCAGATCGAGGTGGGCGTTGCTGGCGGTTCCGATACCACCTCCGACGCACCGATCGGCATCAACGAATCCCTGCGCCACACCTTGCTCGCTGCCAACCGCGCCAAGGGCATGGGCGCCAAGTTCAAGACGTTGCTCAAGGTTCGGCCGTCGATGTTCTTCAAACCATTGCTGCCGCGCAATGGCGAGCCACGCACTGGCTTGTCCATGGGCGAGCACTGCGAAGCAATGGCCAAGCGCTGGCAGATCAAGCGACTGGCCCAGGATGAGTTGACCCTCACCAGCCATCAGCGCCTGGAAGCGGCCTACAAGCGCGGCTTCTTCGACGATCTGATCAGCCCCCATCGCGGGCTGGCAAAGGACAACAACCTGCGCGCCGACGCCAGCCTGGAGAAACTCGCCGGCCTGGCCCCGGCCTACGACCGCCAGGACGGCACGCTCACGGCGGGCAATTCCACGCCGCTGACCGATGGCGCTTCGGTGGTGTTATTGGCCAGCGAGGCGTGGGCCGCCGAACACGGCTGGCCGGTGCTGGCCTACCTGCGTACCGGCGAAACCGCCGCGGTGAACTTCGTCGACGGCACCGAAGGCCTGTTGATGGCCCCGGCCTACGCAGTGCCGCGCATGCTCCAGCGTGAAGGTTTGAGCTTCAACGACTTTGATTTCTTCGAGATCCACGAAGCCTTTGCCGCCCAGGTGCTGTGCACGCTCAAGGCCTGGGAAGACGCCGATTATTGCCGCGAGCGCCTAGGCCTGGAGGCACCGCTGGGGGCCATTGACCGCGCAAAAATGAACGTCAACGGTGGCTCACTCGGTTGCGGCCACCCGTTTGCGGCCACCGGTGGCCGCCAACTGGCGGCGCTGGCCAAGCTCATTCACGAGAACGGGGGTGGGCGCGGCCTGATTTCCATCTGCGCGGCGGGCGGGCTGGGCATTACCGCCATCGTCGAAAAGTAGCTCTATCAAAAACAACAACAAGGAGACTGCCATGAACGCTGTAAGCCTGGAACACACCGAACGGGTCTGGTTGAACGCTTACCTGCCTGGCGTCCCGGCGGATATCGATGCCGGTATCGAGGACTATCCGTCGTTGCGCGAGGTGTTCCTGGAGCACCTGGATAAGTTTCGCGAGCGGGTCGCGTACGTCAGCATCGGCACCGAAATGACCTATGCCGACTGGCAGGTGCAAGGCTACGCTTTTGCGGCCTGGCTGCAGGGGCAGGGGGTCAAACAGGGCGACCGCGTGGCGCTGATGATGCCCAACTGCTTGCAGTACCCGATCTGCCTGTTGGGCACGATCCTGGCCGGTGCGGTAGTAGTCAATGTCAACCCGTTGTACACCGCCCATGAGCTCAAGCATCTGCTCAAGGACAGCGGCGCAGAAACCGTGGTGATCTTCGAGAACTTCGCCCACACCCTGGAAAAAGTCATCACCGGCAGCAGCGTCAAGCGCGTGGTGATCGCGGCCATCGGTGACCTGCTCGGCACCTTCAAGGGCGCAGCGATGAATTTCATCCTGCGCCGTGTGCAAAAACAGGTGCCGGCGTTCAACCTGCGCGGTTCGGTGCGCTTCAACCAAGTGCTGAAACAGGGGCGGGCACTCAACCATTTTCCGGTGGGGATGCATCTGGACGACCTGGCGTTTCTGCAATACACCGGCGGCACCACCGGCGACGCCAAGGGCGTGATGCTCAGCCACCGCAATATCATCGCCAACCTGCTGCAGGCCAAGGCGTGGGTGGGGGACCAACTGGACCAGGACAAGCAGGAAACCAACGTCACCTTGCTGCCGCTGTACCACATCTTTTCCCTGACGGTGAATTGCCTGATGTTCATGTGCCTGGGCGGGCGCAACATCCTGATCGCCAACCCACGGGACGTGAAACGGGTGCAGATGATCCTGCGCAAGGAGCGTTTCAACGGCATTGCCGGGGTCAACACATTGTTCAACGGCTTGCTGGAGAACAAGGAGTTCTGTGCGCGGGACTTTTCCGACCTGCGCATGGTGATCGCCGGCGGCATGGCCACCCACACGGCGGTGGCCAAGCGCTGGAAAGAAGTCACCGGGCTGCCGATCATCGAAGGCTACGGCCTGACCGAGTGTTCGCCGGTGGTGAGCATCAGCCCGATCAACATTGCGCGCATGCGTGAGATGGAGTTCACCGGCAGCATCGGCGTGCCCTTGCCGTCGACCTGGGTGCGCTTCATGCGCGAAGACGGCGAACTGGCCGACATCGGCGAGCAGGGCGAACTGCAAGTGCGCGGGCCGCAGGTGATGCAGGGCTACTGGAAACGCCCTGAGGCGACCGCCGAGGTGCTGGACGCCGACGGCTGGCTGTCGACCGGCGATATCGGCGTAATGGACGAGCGCGGCTATATCCGCCTGGTGGACCGCAAGAAGGACATGATCCTGGTCTCGGGCTTCAACGTGTACCCCAATGAAATCGAGGATGTGGTGGCGCTGCATCCAGGCGTGGGCGAAGTGGCGGCGATTGGGGTGGAAGATGGCGTGACGGGGGAGAGGGTGAAAATCATCGTGGTGCGCAAGGACCCGAACCTCACGCAGGAGCAGATTCTGGCGCATTGCCGGGAGTACCTGACAGGGTACAAGGTGCCCAAGTTCGTGGAGTTCCGTAGCACTGAACTGCCCAAGACCACCGTCGGCAAAGTACTGCGCCGGGCCTTGCGCTGACCTCGAATTGTCTATGATCCGAATGTGGGAGGGGGCAAGCACCCTCCCACATTCGACCTGTGCTGTGTTTCAGACGGCGTTCACGGTTACCCAGCGCTCTTCTTTGGCCGCTACGCGAATCGCCGTTGCCAGTCGCTCAACCTCCCACGCCGCTTCAAAGTCCGTGCCATCCGCACCTTGGCCTGCCAGCGCCAGAATCAACTCCTGCACCTCCAGCGTCTTCAGTTCGTTGTACCCCAGTTGATGCCCCGCCGCCGGGCTGAACGCCGCATAACCCGGCAGGGCAGGGCCGGCGAGCAAACGCTGGAACCCCTCCTGACCCACGCGGCACACCTGCAATTCATTCAAGCGTTCCTGATCGAACGCCAGGGTGCCTTGCGTCCCGCTGATCTCGAAACTCAGGTGGTTCTTGTAGCCGTGCTTGAGCCAACTGCTGCTGACGGTGCCACGTGCGCCATTGGCGAAACGCAGCAGGGCATGCACCTGGTCATCCACGGCGATGGATCTCAGCTCGGCGCTGCCTTTGACGGCAGGGCGCTGGCCATGGACGGTCTGGGTGTCGGCGCACACGCTCAGCACATCCCCCACCAGATAACGGGCCATCGACAACAAATGACTGCCCAGGTCCGCCAGGGCGCCACCGGCATGTTCGACTTCGCACCGCCATGACCACGGGGAGGCCGGGTCGGCCATGAAGTCCTCGCTGAACTCGCCCTGGAAGCTGATGATTTCGCCGAGCTCGCCGCTGGCTATCATCTGCCGCGCCAGTGTGATCATCGGGTTGTGCTGGTAGTTGTAGCCGACCCGCGTCACCACCCCGGCGGCACTGGCGGCGCGGCGCATGGCGTCGGCCTGTTCCAGGCTCACGGCCAGGGGTTTTTCGCAGTACACCGCCTTGCCCGCGGCTATCGCGGCCATGGCCATGGGATAGTGCAAATGGTTGGGCGTGGTGATAGCCACCACATCGACGCTCGGATCATTGATCAGCGCCTGCCAATCGCCATGGGCCTGGGCAAACCCCCAGGCGGTGGCACAGCGCCGGGCGCGTTCGCTGTCGGCATCGGCCAGGGCGGCCAGCTTGAGGTGTACCGGCAGTTCGAATACCGCACGGGCGTTATTGAATGCCAATGCATGGGCGCGGCCCATGAAGCCTGTGCCGATCAAGCCGATTCCGAGTTCACGCATCGCCGTGGTCCTTTGGATTATTGTTTTCAGGAAGGCTATTAATGGAATAAAAATTCCTTAAATTCAATAGATGGAATAAAAATTCATTTGTGCGCTGGCAATCACCCCGGCGAATGCAGCTACATTCACCATGGGGCCAAATGCCTTCAGTTAACAAAAGATAACGTAGCGCCGATTGTCAGACGATTCGAAAGCCCGATAGGATGGCCCCTGCTTCCTCCAGGCGCTCTAGATTGCAGGTTCCAAGGCCCCGGAAGGCGAGCGATAACAATAATAAATGGGAGAAGGGTCTATGAGTGAGCCTGTCATGGGTTGGGTTGTCTGCCGCCCACGCGCCGCACGCAGGGTTGCGATGCTGGCCGCAGCGCTCTCGCTGTTTGGACTGGGGGTAGCGTCAGCCGCGTTGTCGACCTCCGTCCAGGCCGCCGGCGATACCACTTTTGCGATTGAATCCCCCAAGGCCGCCAAGGGCCTGATGATCGACGTGGTCCACGCAGGCAAGCGCCTGGTGGCGGTCGGTGATCGCGGGCACATCCTCTATTCGGACGACCAGGGCAGCACCTGGACCCAAGCCAAAGTCCCCACCCGGCAATTGCTCACGGCGGTGTTTTTTGTCGATGACAAGCAAGGCTGGGCGGTCGGCCACGATGCACAGATCCTCGCCAGCACCGACGGCGGCGCGACCTGGAGCCAGCAGTATCAGGACCTCAAGCGCGAAGCGCCTCTACTCGATGTGTGGTTCAACGACGCGAACCACGGCCTGGCCGTGGGCGCCTACGGTGCGCTGATTGAAACCACCGACGGTGGCAAGACCTGGAATGACGTCAGCGACCGCCTCGACAACGAAGACCAGTATCACCTCAACGCCATTGCCCACATCAAGGATGCCGGCCTGTTCATCGTCGGCGAGCAGGGCAGCATGTTCCGCTCCAGTGACGACGGCCAGACCTGGGAAAAACTCGAAGGCCCCTACGAGGGTTCGTTGTTTGGCGTGATCGGCACCGCCCAAGCGCAAACGCTGTTGGCCTACGGCTTGCGCGGCAACCTGTACCGCTCCACGGATTTCGGCAGTACCTGGGAACAGGTCGAATTGAACGCGGCGCGGGGAGCGCTGGAGTTTGGTTTGTCGGGCGCGGCGTTGCTGGATGACGGTGCCATCGTCGTGGTGGGCAACGGCGGCAGTGTGGTGGTCAGCCATGACGATGGGCTGACCTTCAGCGTGTTCAACCGTCCGGACCGGATTTCGCTGTCGTCAGTCACGGCGGCCGGCAACGGCAACTTGATTCTGGCCGGGCAGGGTGGGGTGCGGGTTGCCACGCCGACTGGCGCCGAACTGCTCCTGAAATAAAGAGCCAAAATAAGAAGAAGGCGGGGAACCATGAGCAGTCATCACAACGATAAAGCGACCTTTCTTGAGCGCCTGATCTTCAACAACCGCCCGGCAGTGATCGTGATCTGCCTGCTGGTGAGTATTTTCCTGTTCTGGCAGGCAACGTTGATACGCCCGTCCACCAGTTTTGAAAAGATGATCCCCCTCAAGCACCCCTTCATCGAAAAGATGATGGAACACCGCAACGACCTGGCCAACCTGGGCAATACGGTGCGCATCTCGGTGGAGGCCAGGGACGGTGATATTTTTACCAGGGAGTACATGGAGACTCTGCGGCAGATCAACGACGAGGTGTTCTACATCTCCGGCGTCGATCGTTCGGGGCTCAAGTCGCTGTGGAGCCCCAGCGTACGCTGGACCGAAGTGACCGAAGAGGGGTTTGCCGGCGGTGAAGTGATCCCGCAGAGCTACAACGGCTCGCCGGAAAGTCTCGATCAACTGCGCAACAACGTGCTCAAGTCTGGCCAGGTCGGGCGACTGGTGGCCAACGATTTCAAGTCGAGCATTGTCGACATCCCGCTGTTGGAGTCCTACCCGGACCCGCAGGACCAGGGCAAGTTGCTGGCCCTGGACTACCGCAAGTTCTCCCACGAACTGGAAGACAAGATCCGCGACAAGTTCGAAGCCCAGAACCCCAACGTCAAGATCCACATCGTCGGCTTCGCCAAGAAGGTCGGTGACCTGATCGACGGCCTGGTCATGGTGGTGATGTTCTTCGGCATCGCGTTCGTTATCACCCTGATCCTGCTGCTGTGGTTCACCAACTGCCTGCGCAGCACAGTCGCCGTGTTGAGCACCACGCTGGTGGCGGTGATCTGGCAGCTGGGGTTGATGCACTTCTTCGGTTTCGGCCTTGATCCCTATTCGATGCTGGTGCCGTTCCTGATCTTCGCCATCGGGATCTCTCACGGCGTGCAGAAGATCAACGGCATCGCGCTGCAGTCCAGCGAGGCGGACAATGCGCTGACCGCCGCCCGGCGTACCTTCCGGCAACTGTTCCTGCCGGGGATGATCGCAATCCTGGCCGACGCGGTGGGCTTCATCACGCTGTTGATCATCGACATCGGTGTAATCCGTGAACTGGCGATCGGCGCGTCCATCGGCGTAGCGGTGATCGTGTTTACCAACCTGATCCTGTTGCCGGTAGCGATCTCCTATGTCGGTATCAGCAAGCGCGCCATCGCCAAGAGCAAGAAAGACGCGAATCGCGAACATTCGTTCTGGCGCCTGCTGTCGAATTTTGCCAACCCGAAAGTCGCGCCGATCTCCATCGCCCTGGCGCTTGTCGCCTTTGGCGGCGGCCTCTGGTACAGCCAGAACCTGAAGATCGGCGACCTTGACCAGGGTGCGCCGGAGTTGCGCCCGGACTCGCGCTACAACAAGGACAACAACTTCATCATCAGCAATTACTCCACCAGTTCCGACGTGCTGGTGGTGATGGTCAAGACGAAGGCCGAAGGTTGCTCGCGCTATGAAGCCATGGCGCCCATCGACCAACTGATGTGGAAGATGCAGAACACCGAGGGCGTGCAGTCGGCGATTTCGCTGGTGACCGTGTCCAAGCAGATGATCAAGGGCATGAACGAGGGCAACCTGAAATGGGAAACCCTGTCGCGCAACCCGGATGTGCTGAACAACTCCATCGCCCGTGCCGATGGCCTGTACAACAACAACTGTTCCCTGGCGCCGGTGCTGGTGTTCCTCAACGACCACAAGGCCGAGACCCTCGACCGTGCGGTGCATGCCGTGCAGGACTTTGCCAGGGAAAACAACAAGGACGGCCTGGAATTCATCCTCGCCGCCGGTAACGCCGGGATCGAAGCGGCCACCAACGAAGTGATCAAGGAGTCGGAACTGACCATCCTGATCCTGGTGTACCTGTGCGTGGCGACCATGTGCATGATCACCTTCCGCTCCTGGGCCGCGACGCTGTGCATCGTGCTGCCGCTGGTGCTGACCTCGGTGCTGGGCAACGCGCTGATGGCATTCATGGGCATCGGCGTCAAGGTCGCGACCTTGCCGGTGGTGGCCCTCGGCGTGGGGATTGGCGTGGACTACGGCATCTACATCTACAGCCGCCTGGAGAGCTTCCTGCGTGCCGGTTTGCCGTTGCAAGAAGCCTATTACCAGACCCTCAAGTCCACCGGTAAAGCCGTGCTATTCACCGGCCTGTGTCTGGCGATCGGCGTGTGCACCTGGATTTTCTCGGCCATCAAGTTCCAGGCCGACATGGGTCTGATGCTGACCTTCATGTTGCTGTGGAACATGTTCGGTGCGCTGTGGCTGTTGCCGGCCCTGGCGCGTTTCCTGATCAAACCGGAGAAACTGGCGGGGCAGAAGGGCAACTCGCTGTTTGCGCACTGAGTCGCCGCCTCCGAAAAAGCCGCACAGGGTGCGGCTTTTTTGCGGGTTACAGTTTCAGGAACAGTTTCTCATCCAGTGGCTTGCCAATCTGCGCACGGACAAGATCCACCGCCCCGGCAGAACCCGGCTCGTTGACCAGGTCTTTCTGGGTCAGGTAGCGCTGGGCGGGTATCTTCAGGTGCGCCGCCGTGTACGTGTCACGCGGTGCGCCGGGTTGTGGGTAGTGAAAGTGCGCAAACCACAACGGCTCCACAGTGCCTTTTTTCCTGACCACGTACTCGGTGAAGACGTCGCCGCTTGCGGTGGGTATATCGCGCCGCACCAGGTTGATATCGACGAAGCCGTTGCGCCAGAGGAAGTCGACATTCTCCGGCTTGGGTTTCACTGCGAAATAACCATCCGCCGCATATTGCCGTGCTTTGCGCTGTAGCTCATCCGCCTCGTTTCTCCAACGGGCCACGAGCTCAGCGGTTTCCGGACGCGTTCCCTGGTGGTGCTCGGCTTGCTGGGCCAGTTCTCGCAACTTGTCGGCGCGCTGTTGCAGCATATCGTGCCAATCCAATGGATCAACGGTGTCCCGGGTTTCGGGTTTCTCGAGTTTCTTTTTCTGATGCTTGATCGACGCCTCTTTCTGCGCGGCTTCCACCATCACTGTGGCGGCTTCCTCTTTGTAGGTCGCCAGTGATTTCGGCGGACGAGGAAGCTGGGGGGCGGACGGTTGTCCCTCAACTATCTGAACCCATTTGCCTTCGGTGACATGTTCGCTGTAGCTGGCGAGGGTCTCCCCCGTCTGGGGATCTTTCACGTCAATGATGTTGAACGGCGCAGTCTTGGGTTCACGCAAGGTGCCTGTTAGTGTCTTTTTGTCACGGGTTTTGAACACCTGCTGTTTCTTTGTTTTGGGCGGGCGTTTCTTGCTCGCGGGTCGGGGGGGCGTCAGTTGCAGTTCTTCCCGGACGACATCGGCCAGATCACGTTCGGCAGCGGCGATGAATTCGTTCAGGCGTTGGTGGAATACATTTTGGTACTCGGGACGGCACAGCTCAGGGCTTGTTTCAGATAGGGCAGTGCTGTCGTGCAGGCTCTGTTTGTAGGTGTCGATGATGGTTTGCAATAACGCTTTGCGTTCATCGAGCGTGTAGCCGCTATATTCGTGCAGATCCCTAAACGCCCGACTCACTGCGTCCAGCGACGTTGTGTGAAAGCGATTTGCATAAAACTGAGCGTCTGACCCCTCTGCGATTCTGGCAAACCGGTTGACGCTGAGTATCTTGAGCGTCTTCAAAAGTGTTAACTTTTCTTCGAGCGCTACGATGATCGGAGGCCGCGTTGTTATGCGGTCAAGGTAATGATCGACTTCTGTGGCGGCGAAGGAGGAGTCATTGCGCCACTCTTCTTCCAACGTCGCGAAGGCTTGCTTGGCCTGCCACAGTTTTTCACGGTTCTGGTAAATCGCTTTCGTCCCTTCGATGACTCTTGGGTACGCAGCTGCGGAACCCGATCGAAGCTCTTGAACCAGCTCGTTCATGGGCTCGCCATGAGCGGTGTGCGCCTGGCTCTCTCGGAGCAGTCGTTTGTAGACGATAATCGAGTTATTCAGCGCTTTTGACATGCTCATATAAAGCAACGAACGTCGCATCTTGTTTTCCAGGAGATCATCGATGTCAGCAAATTTTTTGGGCCGGAGGACTTCGATGGCATTTCTGCCATGCTGCAGAAATTCAGCAAGGTAGGGTTCGAGCTGGGTGAGATGTTGGTCGATCTTGCTTTTCAGTGCTTCCGTGGTACGCAGTTGTTCTGCATATTGAGCGTCAAAACGTCCGCTCGAAGGGTCCGTTCGGGTGAGTTTCCATAGCGTTATGAGTTTCTTTCTGGCACCTTCGTAGCCAACCAGGTCTTTGTCGCCAACCAGGTCTTTGTTGAGCTCATTGAGTGTTTTGAGATAGCTATCCGAGGCCATCTTCACTTTGTCAGTTTGCTGATCGAACTCGGCCTCTTTCAGCGCCTCTGCCCTGAGGTTTTCATCCATCTTACGTGCGATGCCGCCTTTGGGCATGCCCCCCCTGAGCTTGGGGCTGAGGTCGAAATCCCAGCGGCCGGCGTCATCGCGCTTCAGGGGCGGCCCTGTGCGCGCCTTGTCCTGCTGATCAATCACGAACATCCCGTCCAGGTCCCGTGCCACGCGGAACCACAGGTTGCCAATGTGCGCATGCAGTTTGTCATCAATACGGTACAGGCCTTTCAAGCTCCCTTCAGTGATCGCCGTGCCCGGTTCGGCAGGGGCGGGTACGCTGAATGTCTGCACGTGTGCCCATTGGGCAGGGCTCAGGTCTCGCGGGCTGGAATAGGCGAAGTCAAACGCCCGTTGGCTGTCGATGAATCCGGGGGCGGACGCGGGGTCACCCTCTTCGACCAATATTTGCGAGGGAGGACTGACGGCATCGGTGCGACGTAGCGCAATTTCGACTTCCGTGCGTTGTGCAAAAGGCACGTCACCCACGGGGCGGACCGGCTTGGTTGTGACGGCGGTGTGGCTCAGCAATGTGCCGACATTGACCAGCAGATCGACCATGTTGGCGGCCGGATCACGGGTATTCGGTTCACTGCCTTCTTTGATGTCGTGCTCGAGGCTGGCCAACTGCATCAGCCAGCCAACCATCGCGCCCGGGCCGCGTAAAACGGGCAGCAGTGTGTTGAACAGCAGCCATCCCAGCTCCTTGCAGGACGCCCAGCGACTCTGGGCGTCGGAGGTGGATTGGTTATCGGCCAGCGTCACCAGGCTGCGAGCGTTGGCGTTGAACAAATATTGCATCAGGTCGCCGTTCTGTACATCGTGGTGCAACTGCTGTGCCGCCGGGTAACCACCGACCGCCAAGGTGGTGGGAGCGGGCTGGCTGGGGGCGTCGAATTCGTTGAACACGCCGTAACGGGCGATGTTGGGTGTCTTGAACCCGCCGTTACCGTAGATCGCACGGGTTTTTTCGTCCGGCAGCCAGGCCAGGATGCGCTGTTGCAGCGTGCCGGGTTCCTGGATCGCGGCCAGCAGCGCATCGCGGCTGGGAAACTCTTGCAGGCTCGGGGACAGTTGCGGGCCGTACAGGATGTGCGGGCCTTTCGCGGGGTCCACGGGCTCGATCAGGAACATGTTGGCGACCACATCCGGCGTGGCCCCCGGCTTGCGCAGGAACGCCAGGGGACGCACGGTGATTTCCTGGCCGTCGACCCGGCGCGCGCCGGCGCCGGGTTGAGCAATGGCTTCGACAAACTGGTAGCCTTTCGCGCTGATCCCCGCTTGCCCCTTCAACTTGAGTTCCAGCGCCTGCATGGCCAGTTGGATCGGCACTTGCTCGCAGAACAGTGCGGCACGTTCCCGGGCCTGGGCAGTGTCACTGAGCAACTGCTGGTTGAGCAGGGCCGGATAGTGCTGGCCGATGTCGACTTTGCTGATCAGGTCCTTGAGTGTCTGCGCCATCTGGGGATCGTTCACCGGCTGTCCGCGCAAGCGAATATCCATGGCTCCCTTGGGCAGCCCCGCGAGATTCTCCAGCGCCATGTCCACCAGGCTCATCCTGACCGGTTCGATATAGCCGCTGCCCATGTTGCCCACGGGGACTTTGAAGGTGATTTCCAGGTCCTTGGCGGTGTAGCCCTTGGGTGCCAGTTCTGCATCGAGTTGTTGTTCGGCGTAGGTGCGCAGGTCCGGGATGTCGGTAAGGAAGTTTCGGCCCTGATGGCGTCGCACGCTGCTGGCCAGGTCCAGGATATGGCGTTGGTAGGCAAAGCGCTCGGCTTCGCCGGCCTTTGCCAGCCAATCGGGCAGGTTGCGCTTGAACTGCTCCAGCCGGTTGGGCGGCAACTGCGAACTCGTGCTGAACCACGCGGCGGTATCGGTGGCTTGGGAAAACAGTTGTTCAAGATCGGTCCCATTGCCCTGGGCGGGGAGCTTGATTGCATTGAGGTTCTGCAATTGACGGTCCAGGAGAATGGCGGCCTGGATATCGAAGATGTTGCCGTCCGGTTCCACGCGCTTCCAGTTCAGGCGGTCGAAGCTGAACTGCGCGCCGAGCTGACGCTCCCAGGCCACGGCAAACTGCTCCAGGGACTCATAGGGCGTGACGACGCCCGCGCTCGTCACTTGCAGAACGACGGTATGGCCGTCGACCTCGTGGGTGATCAACAGGTCCGGGCTCAGCACGTCAGCGCGGGTCTGGCCGTGTTTCAGGATAGAGTCGAGGGTGAATACCTTGGCGGCGTTCGCGCCGTGGACCTGGGTTCGTTCACGGGTATCCGGGTAGCGCGTGACCTGATCCAGGGTTGCGCGCTGCCGCTCATCCAGGCCGGGCTGCTTGAGGCCGGCGATACGCAGGGTGTCGCAGAGGGTGTCGCTGAGCCACCGCCAGCGGCTGACGGAAGCGCCTGCTCCCGTGGCCTGCACGAAGGCGTCCTGGCCCCAATACTGGCTCAGTGCTTGGGCGTAGGCATCCTTCAGGCAGGATTTCAGGCTGCCGATGGCCAGCTCGACGGTCTGCGTATCCAGGGGCGTTGCACGACTGCCTGTGCCGTCGACGATTTTCAGCGTGCTGCCGCTGGTGGAGTCGACCCACTTGCACGGCTCGCCGTAGCGGTCGCTAAAGTCCAGTTCGGCGCCGGATGCCAGATGTTCAAGCACCAGGTCCACCAGTGGCCTGAGCCGGTACTGCAGCGGATCGGACTGTGTCGCCACTGCCACGGAGGTCTTGTCACTGTCGAACTCCAGCGTGGGGTATCGATGCCTCACGGCTTCATTCAGCAGGGAGGCCACCACCGAACGCACCGTTGGCCGTGTTGCGAATTGGTCAGCCACCACCTGGGCGGGCGAGTCATGCACTACTGGCGTGCCTGGGCTGAGCTGAGCAAGGAACCTCGATCCCGGGCCTGGCAGTGGAGGACGGGCACGTCGGGGTTTCGCCGCTGCGGTTGGCCGCTCCAGTAGGGGTGAGTGTGTGACGGGCGCCTGGCTGATGATGGCCGGCAACGTAGTGCTGAACGGGGCGGAACTGAGTCGATAGGCGCTGTGTACTGATGGCATAGAGGCACTTCCTTGGCTTCAGGTTGATAAGCGCCAGAGAAAGTACAAGCTCGATGCAGCGAAGGTTTCGAAAAAGCGTTTTGAACTGTGTCGAGTCGCCGCCGACACGTTTGCCAAGCCTTGTCGTACCGCGCTTGAGCGCGCCTGTTTCAGTGTGTGAACAGACGGCGCCAACGGGTACGTGACCGCCACGTCGACCGTCGTACCCGCTGGCGACCACGCTAATACCCCATCCTCTGGTCAGCCGGCCTTGTTCACGCCTGAACACCCTTGGGCTTGGGCGCTATCTTGAGGAACAGGTTGTCCAGCGGTGGAGTGATGAGCACGTAGACGATTTTCGTCACGGGTTCGCTGCCCGGGTCTTTCACGCGGCTCAGGTAATCCTGCACATGGGCCTTGAGCAAATCCTTCTGGGTGAGTTTGCGTTGCTCCGGCAATTTCAGATGGGCCCGCGTATAGCCATCGGGCGGCGCGTCGGCGGTGGCGTAGTGGAAATGGGCGTACCACAACACCACCGGCGGTTTTTGCGCCTTGTCGTACACCGCGTATTCGGTGAAGAAGTCTCCACTGAGGGTCGGGCGTTGCGGGTCGGCCTGGCTCGTGAGGTTGATATCGATCTGCTGGTGGTCCCAGAGGTAGGCGACGCTTTCCATTGTCGGCCACTGGCGTTTGTAGGCATCGCTGCAGATGCGCTGTGCCCAGCGATTGATGTCCTTGGCTTGCGCCAGGCATTCGTCAATCAGGTTCTGGGCCGTGGGTGCATCGAGATGGTCGCGTTTGATTTCATTGGCGAGTTGGGTAAGTTTTTCGGCTTGCGCGTTGAGCAGCGTGTCCCATTCGCCGGGATTGGCATCCTGGCGAGTGAGGGGGTTGTCCAGTTTCGCCTGGTCCGCCGCGACCAATTGCTCCAGGTCCTGGCGTTGTCCGATCAATCCCTGGGCTTCACTCTTGAGGGTCGCGAGTGAGCGAAGCTGCGGGGCCGGCGTCGAGGTGGTTGCCTCGTCGATGGGGGCCCAACCGTCCGTATGCTGGTTATACGAAGCCAGGGTCTTGCCCAGCAACGTGTCGGTGATGGTGATGTGTTCCTCGCCGTTATGCGCGTCGGCGGGCTTGAACTCTCCGATCAGGTATTCCTTTTTGCGGGTCTTGAACACGCGCTTTGCCGGGGGCTTGGCACGCAGTGTCTTGGACAGTGGCAGTTCGACCTTGAGGTCTTCCTGTTCTCTGACCACCGCCTCCAGTTCGTTTTGCGCCAACGCCCTGGCGAATTCGAGGCCCTTGAGCACACGTTCGGCTTCGGGCCCCAAGGCATCGGGCTTCAGCGTCTTGAGGGCCCTCAGGGCGAACTCGGCCTGCTGGTATTTATCGAGAACTGTCTCGTAGACATTGCGTTGCTCGGCCAACGGGTATTCGGTACTGCTGCGTACCTCGATGTGGGATTTCAGGCCTATGTCCAGCCCGCACACCTGATAACGCGCCTTGTAATACCACTGCAACGCAGACAGTGATGAAGGCATCTTGAAGCGTAGTTGGCTCAGGCTGGCAAGCAGTTCCAGCGCGCTGAGCTTGAGGTTGTCGGAGAAAAACAATTCAACGATTGGAATGCCTGCCAGCAGTTCCTGCCGTACCGCGCGCGCTGCAGCGGACGCTTGTCCCAGATGCTGGAGGGTGGCTTCCATGGTGGCGGAATGCGCGGCCATGTGTTCGAGGTAGTCGATGTAACCGGTGACCATCCGCAGGTTTTCGTCGACGAGGGTCAAGTCTCCCGCGACGATTCGCGGTTGCATCCGTTCGTGCCATGCCGCCAATGGCTCGCCCGCCTCGGTAGCGGTATGAAAATCCAACGCTTCCAATTGCATCTTGTGGAGGAACAACTGTTGGTTCCAGAGCTCTTTCAGGATGGTTGACGCATTGATCAGGGGCAGGTCGGCAATGGCGGCGGCCTCCAGCTGGCGGGTCAAGGTGGCCAACTCAAAGCGCACGGGCAGGGATTCGGACAGTTGAGTTTCGAGGTGCTGCAGCAATACACCAAACTGGTTGCGAAGGCGTTTGTACTCGGAGATTTCAGTCTGTTGGCGTATTTCCAGGTCTGGACGCTGGGTTTGCGAAGCCTTGAGCAGCAGATCCTGAATGATTCGCAGGGTCTTGAGTTGTTTCTCCAGGCCCTTGAGGGCGGATGCCAGTTGCGCTCCTGCCTGATCAATGGGGACCATGAGGTACTGCGCCTCCTGAGCGAGCTGGAGCAAGCGATCCTTCAACCTTTCGTTCTCAAGTTGTTTTTCATGGCGCAGCTCCTGCAACCGCTTGCGTCCGCCCCCCTGCAACTTGAGACCACGGTCCAGCGTCCAATGGCCGTTGCCGTCGGTTTTCAGCTTGATGCCCGGGTGATCCGGTTTGAGCGGGTGAATGATAAAGACTTCACCGAAACCCGGCACGATGTTGACCCTGAACAACAAGCCTCCCACCGAGGCATGCCATTGGTCGTTGATCTTGTACAAACCCCGATAGGGCCCGAGATTGACCGGTTCGGGAGCCGGCGTGGGCCAGGGCACATTGACGGCCCGCAGTCGCTCGAAAAGCGCCGCCGAGGCGCCATCGCCGGCCAGGGAGCGATCAAAGTCCAACAGCGTGCGACCACCCCCCGGTGGCTCGGAAGGCAGGCCGACAGCGCCTCGTTCAACCACCGCCGGCCTGATCAGACGCTGGCCTGGCAGTGGGTGCTTGAAGGGCAAAGGGATCGTGGCCTGTTCATCGCGCTGGGATTCTTCGTGCGACGCGCCGGTCGATCCGTGATGCAACATCGCCATGCCGATATTGAGCAGCAGATCAATCCACGCCAGCTCCCTGGCTGTGGGATCGGCACTCTCCAGTGCCGGCAGGTCCTTCACTACGCCATGCATGGCCTGCATCAGCCAACCGACTGCCGCCATGGGGCCGCGTACAACCAGCAGCAGGGTGTTGAATCCCAGTTGCAGGCCTTCAAGGATAAGCGCCCAGCGGCTTTCACTGTTGGAGGTCGACTCCCTTTCGGCCTGGTCCACCAGTTGCTGTGTTTCACTGCCGAACAGATATTCCATGAGGCTGCCGTTGCGCAGCGCCAGGCCTATTTCATCGTTGCTTTCGTCGTCGGCACCGGCCAGCTCGGCGGGCTTTGGCACGCTGGGCAGGCTGTCGAACTCCGAGCCCATGCCGATGCGCACGTAGTGAGGCTCGTTGAAACCGCCGTTGCTGTAGACCGCCCTGGCCTGGTCCGGCAACCAGGTCAGTACGCTCTCCTGCAGGTCGCCGGGTTGCACGATGGCCGCCAGCAACTGCTGGCGATTGGGGTATTCCAGCAGCGCCTCGGCATAGGCCGGTCGATACAGCAGGTGCGGTCCCGACTGCGTGTCGCGGGGTTCGATGACGAACATATTGCGCACCACATCCGCGGTGGCGCCTGGCTTGCGTACAAAGGCCAGCGGCCGGATGACAATATCCTCGCCATTGACCCGGCGCTCCAGTGGGTTGGGGTTGACCAGCGCTTTCACACACTCGAAACCACGCTGGGTGAGGCCGGCTTCGCCCTTGATCAAACGCTCCAGTGCCTGGGTTTTCAGATGCAGGGGGCGCAGTTGCTCGAACAGGCGTTGACGTTTGCGTGCCGCTTCGGTCTGCCCCATCAGCTCCCGGCGCAGGTAAGCGGGGTAGTTTTTGCCGATGTCGACGCGCTGGACCAGTTGAAGGAGGTAGTCGGGTGTCAGCCAGGCTTCGATCGCGCGGCCTTTGACGTGGCGTATTGTCATGCGGCCTTTGGGGCGGCCCGACAGGTTCTTCAGGGCCAGGTCGACCAGGTTCATGACGACCGGTTCGACGTAACCGCCTTCGAGGATACCGACCGGCACATGAAAGGTCAGTTCCAGATCGCCAGCATCGTAGCCGGTCGCCAGCGCTTCATGGGTGCAGGCGCGCAGTCCGCCCTGGGCAACCGCACGGTCCATGCACAGTTGCTGGTTCACATGCGCGGTGGCATAGCCGCGCAGTGTTTCCAGGCTATCGAAGTCGGCGTCGCCAAGGGTCTGGCGCTTGATGCTGGCGTTTTCCAGCAGGGTGTGTCGGTAGGCCAGGCGGTTGGCGGCGCTGGTGGCTTGCAGATGATCCGGCAGGGCGGCCTGGATGGCCGCCACCGTTGCCGGCGACGTGGCGTTTGATGGCGCCAGCCACTGCGCAGGGTCGGTGGTGACGGCAAACAGGCGTTCCACTGCTTGCCGCGTGGATTGGGCGGGAAGCTGGAGAGTCGCGAGATCGTCCAACTGCTGGTTCAGGATGAGCGCCGCTTGCACTTCGAAAATATTGCCGTCGGGTTCGTACTGCTGCCAGGTGATGCGCTCGGCCATGAAGCGCTGTTGCAACTGCTCGCCCCACGCCTGGCCGAAGGTTTCCAGGTCGGGGTAGGTCTGGATCTCACCGTTCAGGCGAAAAAGCAGTGCTTGCTTACCGCGCACCACCAGGATCTCGGTGCCTTGTACGGTCAGCCGCTTGCCGGCGCGTTGCAAGTGGGTTTCCAAGGTGTAGGCGTGGACCTCGTTGGCGGGGGCGGGGCTGAGCGTGCGCGATGCCCGGTCGGGATAACGGTTCAACGCGCTGAGTATTTCAATGTGCTGGGCAGCGAGGCCGGTCTGGCGTGTGGCGACCTCGAGCAACACACCTTGCAGCACATCGGCCAGCCACTTCCAGCGGACGCTCCCTGCGTCGCTGTCCTGTCCCCAGTACGCAGCCAAGGCTTCTTGAAAACCGATGAACAGCACCCGTGGCAGCTCCCGGATGAGGGCTTCGATAACCCGCAGGTCGAAGTCGCGGCGCTCTCCGTTCTCATGAGAACCGAGCCGGGTGCCAGTGGCATCGCTCAGGTAGCAATCCAGGTTCTGGCGTGCCGTCAGCTCGGGGAAACTGCCGTCGGCGATATGGTCCAGGGCAACGTCCAGCAACGGCAGCAGGGCGCGGCCGCCGCCTTCGCGGGGGACGGCCAGCCGAAGGTCGGCGACGGGCAGCGTCAGGGGCGGGTACTTCTCCACCAGGTGGGTGCCCAGCATTTGCGCGGTGACGGTGCGCAAAGTGGGGCGCCCGAGAAATTGCGCTGCAATCGCTTGTCGTGTGGGGTTTGCCGCTGGGGCGGGGGGCTGTACAGGCATGTGGGTTCCTTGATGTCGGATAAGAGTGCGTCCTTGCAAGGTAATGCCCAGCGTTGTCGCCATGCGGTAGCCCGCTATGGTTTTAGGCCCTGGCGGCAAACTGGCCTATGATTAGCGCTTTGAACCTGATGAAAGACTGTGATGACTGAGAATTTGCCTGCCGTCCTTGAAACCAGCGACATGCTTGAAATCGATGGGCTGCATGCCTTTGATTTTGAACTCGACAACGAAAAACTGCTGATCACCGCCATGGACGGCCGTGCAGAAAAACGCTGGCGTTTCAGCCTGGAACAGGTCAACGCCGCGACGTTCGATGACACCTTGCAAAGCTGGACCCTTACCGGTGATTCGGGCGAGCACCGCCTGATCTGCATGAGCGCCTTCACCGGCAACAATAACGACGAGGATGAAGCGGATGATGATGCGTAAATTCTGGCCGCTGCTGATGGCCGGCAGCGTGGGAGCGATGTCGGTGCAAGCCGCGCCGGCCGATACCTATGAACTGTTGGTGGGCAGCTACACCGCCGGCAGCAGTGAAGGGATCTATCGCCTGCAGTTTGACAGCCGCACAGGCCAGTTCAGCGGTAAACCGGTGCTCGCGGCCAAAGCGGCCAACCCGTCCTGGCTGACAATCTCCAAGGACCAGAAGCACCTGTTCGTGGTCAACGAGAACGGCCCCGGCCAGAAGGACCCGGTCGGGCGCGTCAGCAGCTACAGCATCGATCCGCAGACTCGCCAATTGACCCTGATCAACCAGGTGCAGAGCCTGGGCAACGAGCCGACCCATTCCAGTTTGGCCGCCGATGGGCGCTACCTGTTCGTCGCCAACTATTCGGTCGTGGAGGACCCGGGTGGCAGCCTGGCGGTGCTGCCGGTCGATGCCACGGGCAAGCTGTCGCCTCCGGTGCAACTGAGCGGGCACCCGGCCAGCCGCGTGAACCCTGAGCGCCAGGCGTCCAACCATGTGCACTCGGTGGTGTCGTCGCCGGATGGCAAGTACGTGTTTGTACAGGACCTGGGGGCGGACAAGCTGTTTGCCTACCGCTACGATCCCAAGGCCAACCATGAGCTGCCATTGACCCCGGCCAATCCGGCCTCGGTGCAACTGCCGCCAGGCAGCGGCCCGCGTCACTTGTTGTTCAGCGCCGATGGCAAGCACGCCTGGCTGACCACTGAGATGAGTGCGCAGGTGGCAGTGTTCGACTACAAGGATGGCCAGTTGACCCAGACGCAACTGGTGGACTTCGCCGCCGGCCAACCGGTGTCCGACAAGGCCGGTGCCGCGTTGCACGCCTCCAGTGACGGAAAATTCCTCTACGTGAGCAACCGTGGCACGGCCAACCAGTTGCTGGTGTTCAGCATCGATCCGGCCACCGCGCACCTCAAGGAATTACAACGTCGCTCGGTGGACGGTGACCACCCGCGCGAATTCAGTCTGGACCCCAGCGGTCGGTTCCTGCTGATCGCCAATCAGAAAAGCAACGAAATCGTCGTGGTCGAACGCGACCCCAAAACCGGCCTGCTGGGTAAAACCGTGCAGAAATTGCCGATCGATGCCCCCAGCGACCTCAAGTTCCTGGTGCGTCAATAAGCCACAGGCCCCGCCGTGCGGGGCCTGACCCTTTCTATTAATTCTGTTAATAGCGGCTACTGTTTCAAAGCATTTCTAAGGTTCAGCCCTCGGGCGTAAGTTTGGTTCCAAGGCCTTCCCCGGCCACTCAACCAAACGAACACAAGGGTTACCGACATGAATCTGAACCTCTTCTCCATCATCGCCGCTTCCGCTGTTTCCGCCACCGTTGCCCTGCCTGCCGCAGCCAGCGTGGAAGTCACCGGCAAAAAATCCAGCACCAGCGCCTATACCCAGAAATACTTGCAACAGAGTGCCAACTTCTACGCCGCACTGGATCACAAGACCCAGCACTAAGCGGTAGGTCACTGAGATCAAATGTGGGAGGGGGCTTGCCCCCGATAGCAGTGGGTCAGCTACAGATTAGCTGACTGATCCACCGTCATCGGGGGCAAGCCCCCTCCCACATTTGATTGTGCCGGCCTCAGGGTTTTGTCATCACGGCGATAAATAGCGGTGAAGTAAGGACGCGCTGAAGCCAGGCTTGTAACCGTTGATACGGCGTCCCGGCGAACCACTCCCGATCCACATGGGCAAACTGGCGTACAAACGGCGCCAGGGCCATGTCCGCCAGGCTCGGATGCTCTGCCAGCAAGTAGGCGCGTTCCCCCAGCAGGCCTTCCAGCTTCTGCAAGAACGCCTCGCCCTCGGCCCGATAATGTTCCATCGGGTGTTCCGGGTAGCGGTCGGCGTACTTGTATCGATCCAAGTGATACTTGAAACCCTGGTCGTTCTCGGCAATCAGTGCCAATACCGCCGGGTCACCCTGCAGCAGCCAATCATCCGGATCGTGCTGGGCCAGGGCCCATTGCATGATCTCCAGGCTCTCTTCAATCACGCGTCCGTCAACGCTCAGTACCGGCACCGTACCCTTGGGCGACAATGCCAGCATCTCGGCCGGCTTGGCCTTGAGGCTGACCTCGATGATCTGTACGGGCACGCCTGAATAACGCAAGGCCAGGCGTGCCCGCATCGCATACGGGCAACGCCGGAACGAATACAGCAGCACCTCGCTCACTTCACCTCCAGCGTGCTCAAACCATTACCCTGGCGCTTGACCTGGATTTGTACCGGAATGCGTTCGTGCATTTCCTGCACGTGGGAAATCACCGCCACCTTGCGCCCCTGGGCCTGCAAACCGTCCAGCGCGTCCATCGCCAGTTGCAGCGATTCCGGGTCCAGGCTGCCGAAGCCTTCATCGATAAACAGCGACTCGATCTTCAAGGTGCTGGATGCCATCGACGCCAGGCCCAAGGCCAACGCCAGTGACACCAGGAAGGTTTCGCCGCCGGACAACGAGTGCACCGAGCGCAGTTCGTCGCCCATTTCCGTGTCCATCACCAGTAGCCCCAACATGCTGCCGCCGCGCTTGAGGCGATAGCGGCGCACCAGTTGGCGCAATTGCACGTTGGCGTGGTGCACCAGCAGGTCGAGGTTGTAGGCCTGGGCGATCTTGCGGAAGGTGTCACCGGTGGCTGAGCCGATCAGTGCGTTCAGGCGCGCCCAGCGTTGCCATTCGTCATACGCCTTGGCGATCTGTTCGGCAAACGCCTGGTTGGCGTCCTGGCGGCGCTGGTCTTCGGACTGGCGCGCGCGCAGTTCGGCGCAGTGTTTCTCGGCCTCGGCCAACTGTTGGTTGAGCGTGGCCAGGGCGGTGTCCAGTTCATCGGCTTCGAAGTTGCCATTGTGCTGGGCTTGGTGTTCGGCGAGGCGTTGCTCACGTTCTTGCAGCAGGACCCTGGCCTGTTCGACGGCTTTCTCGCTGTGTTGCAACTGCTGGCGCAAGTGGCTGACCTGGGCGTCGTCGTAGGCCAGCAAACGGTCGAGGCCGGCGTCGTCGAGTTCCGGGTGCAGCGCGCGCCAGTCGTGCAGGCGCATGTCGAGGCTGTGCTGTTCGGCCTGCAATGCCTGCTCGCGTTCCTGCTGGGCCTTGAGGTCGGCGGCCAGTTGGATCAGGGCGTTGTGGATGTCCTGCAGTTGTTGGTTGGCGTCGGTTTCGCTCTGGCGTGACTGTGTCACGGCGTGTTCCAACTGTTGCTGCCACTGCTCGGCGCTGGTGTGTTCACCGAGCAACGCGTTGAGTTTTTCCTGAGCCGCTTGCTGTTGGGTCGCCAGTTCGGTGACTTGCTGGAGCAGGGCGTCGAGTTGCTGTTGGCGATGCTGCTGGTGGGTCTGTTCCTTCTCGATCGCCTGTTGACGCTCTTGTTGCTCGGCCAATTCGTCGCGCTGATGGCCCAGTTGTTCCAGGCGCTGGCTGACCTGCTGGTCCAGCTGCATAAAGGTGGCAGCGGGCTCGGCGCGCAGACCTTCCAAGGTGTCTGCGGGCAGCAGGCTGGCGAAGGCACTCAGTTCCTGCTCAAGGCGTTCGCGGTCGCTGGCCAACTCGCGCTGCTGGTCCACCAGCAATTGACGGGCCTGTTGGCTTGCTTCCTGGGCGGCTTGCAGTTGTTGCTGCAGGCGCCCGGCGTTTTGTTGCAGGTTGAGCAGGGCGCCTTGGCGCTGTTCATCCTGGGTGATGCTTTGGGTCAACTGGCCCAGTTGCTGCTCAAGCCAGGCGCTGCGCTTGGCCGGTTCCTGATTGAACAGCGACGCGGACAGCGGGTGTGCATCCAGGCTCGGTTTCAGCGCTTGCTGTTGCGTCGCCAGGTGTTCCTGCTGTTGCAGGTATTCCTTTTGCTGGGCGATCAAACCGCCCACTTCGCCACGCAACTCGGTGAGTTTTTCCTTAAGGGTGTCCACCGCTTTCTGCGCGCTGGCTTCTTCGTTTTCGTCATGACGACCGAGGCTTTGCAGCAGGGCTTCGGGCTGGTGGTACGGGTGTTCGTGGCTGCCGCACACCGGGCAGGGCTGATCGTCCTGCAACTGCTCGCGCAACTCCTCGACGCTGGCACTGCGGGCCAGGCGCTGGCGTTCCAGCAGTTGTCTGGTCACGTCCAGCGTTTGTTCGGCCACCGCCAGCTCGGCCTTGGTTTGCAAGCCGGTCTGGTTCAACTGCTCGCGTTGCTGTTGGGCCACGGTGAGCTTTTGCGTCAGGCCGGCGGCTTGCTGATCCAGCTGTTGCTGGTGGTCCCACAGGCGCGTCAGGTCTTCGAAGGCACGCTGCTGTTTGCGATTGTCTTGCAGCAGGCTGGCCAGCAATTGGATTTGCTCGGCCACGGCGTGAGGTTCGGCACCGGCCTCCTGGTACAGCAAGTCCAGGGCTTCGCGTTGCTGGGTTAACTGTTCGGCGGCGCGGGTTGCACGTTGCTCCAATTGCGGCAGTTCGGCCTGGCCTTTATTCAGGCGGTTACCGATCAGCATCAGTTGTTGCAGGCGGTCGCGGTAGGCGGTCCACGCATCACTCAAGGGCGCGAGGGCGGCGCTGCGCTCAAGCTCGTTGGCCAGGCGTTGCAGGCGCTCTGCGACTTCGCTCTGTTTTTCCAGCAGGCCGGTGAGCCGGGCCTGGCCTTCGGTGCAGGCGCTTGCGTGTTGCTGTTTGTCCTCGGTGCGCTTGGCCAGCTCTTTGGTCAAGTGGGTGAGGGTGCTGTGTTCGTCGAACGCCTGGCGCAGCAAAGGCGCGGCATCGGCCTGGTTTTTCAGGGCTTGCGCCAAGGCGGTTTGCGCGCTGGCCAGTTGCTGCCGGGCCTGGTCCTGGCGGGCCTGCAATTCGGCTTGTTGCCGCGTATGGGACTGAATCTGCGCCGCCAACGGCGCCAGCTGTGTGCCGAGTTCCGCCTGGCGCACGAACAGATGACGCTGCGGCGCCAACTGTTCCAGGTGGCCCAGGTCCTGGCGTTGCGCGTCCTGGTTATTCCAATCGGCCTGCGCCTGCTGCAGCTGTTCGGTGGCGGCGAGTTGGCGTTCCTGCCATTCGCGCAGTTCCTTGAGCCACGTATGCTGAAGCTCCAGTTGCTTGAGTTGGGCCTGTTGGGTCTTGAGGTGTTGCTGCGCGGCATCGAATTGTTGATCGAGCTCGGCACGGGCTTCAGGGGCCAGGGGCACCACGCCGGTGGCCTGGTCCTGCAACTGTTTGTGCGCATCCCGGGCCTCTTTGGCCTTGTCGAAGGCACGCCGGCCCAGTTGGGTGTACAGGGCTGTGTCGGTGAGCTTTTCCAGCAGTTCGCTGCGCTCGTTGTCGTTGGCCTTGAGGAACGCACTGAACTCGCTCTGCGCCAGCAACACGGCGCGGGTGAACTGTTCGAAGTTCAGGCCCAGGGCCAATTCCAGCTGGGTCTTGTATTCGGTTTTCTGGCTGGCCAGCAGTTGGTCGCTGTCCAGGTCGATCAGGCTCTGGCGGCTGTTCTGCAACTTGCCGCTGGCCTTGTCGCGCGCGCGATTGGCTTCCCAGCGCGCGCGGTAGCGGCGGCCACTGACGCCGACAAAATCCACCTCGGCATAACCGCCACCGGTGCCGCGGCGCAGCAGGGTACGTGGGTCACCGATGGAGATGTCGCTGTCGGCATCCGGCATCTTCGCCTGGCCGGTATCACCCAGGCGTGGCACGGCACCAAACAACGCCAGGCACAAGGCATCGAGCAAGGTGCTTTTACCGGCGCCGGTCGGTCCGGTAATCGCGAACAACCCGGCGCTGGCCAGGGGCTCGGCGGTGAAGTCGATCTCGAACGGGCCGGCCAGGGACGCGAGGTTTTTCAGGCGGATGGCAAGGATCTTCATGGCTGTTCCTCCTCTTGCTGCACTTCCTGGAGCAACACGGCGAAGTCCTTCAAGGTCTGTTCATCCACCTCGCTGCCGTAGCTGTCCTGCCAGGCGCGGCTGAACAATTCCTGGGGCGTGAGCTGGTCGAGTTCGATCAGGCGGTCGTCGCCTTCGTCCTCACGGGGGCCCTTGCCAGCGTACTCGGCAGCGATGCGCACCAGGCGCACAGCCTTGCCTTGCAGCGCGGCTTCGATTTGCTGACGCAGGTCGGGCTGCGGTTCGTCGAGCAGGACGCGCACTTCGAGCCAGGGGTGGCGTTGGGTTTCAGCCAGCAGGTCGATGTCCGGCAACTCGGCCAGGGCCTTGAGGATATCCGCCAGGGGCGCGGCTTCCAGACGTTGCAGGTCGACCGAACGCGGGATCAGGATGGGTTCGACGCTCACCAGGCATTGGCCCTGGAACACCACATCGAGGATCTGGTGCTTGTAGCCGATTTCGGAAAACGACAGTGGGATCGGCGAGCCACTGTAGCGAATACGTTCTTCGCCATTGACCTTTTGCGGCTTGTGCAAATGGCCGAGGGCAACATAGCCGACACTTTTATCGAACAGGCTGGCCGGCAGCGCCTCGGCATTGCCGATGATCAGGCTGCGCTCGGAGTCTTCCGACACCGAACCACCGGCCATGTGCGCATGGCTGATGGCAATCAGCGCCTGGCCTTTTTTGCGCTTGGCATTGGCCGCGGCGATCAGCCATTCATGCACCTGGCCGATACCCCGCAGGTAGTCGTCACCCAGGTGCGCGCCGGTGACTTCCGCCGGGCGCAAAAAGGGCAGCGCCAGGCACCACGCGGCAACCTTGCCTTTGGCGTCGGGCAGAGGGATCAGCAGCCGTTCGGCGTCGAGCTGGCCATCGTCCAGCCACAGCACGCGGCCGAGGGCATGGGTGTGCAGGCGGCGCATCAACGGTGCCGGCAGCTCGATACGTGAGCCGGAGTCGTGGTTGCCGGCGATCATCACGATGGTCAGCTTGGGGGTTTGTTCGTGGGCGCTGATGATGAAGTCATACAGCCGCTCCTGGGCCTTGAGCGGCGGGTTGACCGTGTCGAAGATATCGCCGGCGATGAGCAGGGCGTCCGGCTGATGGGTCTTGAGTTGGCCCAGCAGCCATTCGAGGAAACAGGCGTGTTCGAAGTCGCGTTCCTGGCCGTGGAGGTTTTGACCCAGGTGCCAGTCGGAGGTGTGAAACAGACGCAAGGCGAACTCCGTGGAATAGATGAAAAGGAGGGGAGTTTACCTGTAATGCGACCATGCTGCCCCAGGCGATACAGATTCAATGTGGGAGGCGGCTTGTTCCCGATGGCGGTGGGTCAGTCAGTGCATTTCTATCTGACACATCGCCTTCGCGAGCAAGCCCGCTCCGTGCCAAGGGTTAGAATATTTCTCTGAAAAAAACGCAAAGTAAAATGTTATTAAATGCCGATCCCATAAGTGGGCGGCAGGATTAGGAAACGCCTTACTTATTCCTGCACTAAAAAATGACAGGACTTTCCTTCCAGGATTTAGGAAGTAGCTGGCTTACTTTGATAAAAAATTCATGCAGTCTGGCAAGCGTGGAGTGGTCAAGTAACGCGCATCCTCGTGTGATGCGCTTTTGTGTTTTCTTAATAATGATGGAGACTATTATGAAAAGCCTTATTGCATTGCTGCTTGCTGTATTGACGTTGTTTGCCACGCCAGCCTCTGCGCTATGTCTCTATATCACTGATAGTTACAGTGGAATCATACCACCTGAGGAGGAAATTACTGCTCATGGTCCATTTGCAATAACCTCGGCCAACGGCTGTTACGGGGCGAGCATTGATGCAATGGTTACAGTAGGAGGGGCTGGAAGTACTCCTGGGATTTTTATCGAGCGTGAAGTAGGCGGGACCTGGAAAAAGGAAATTTTCAGTATAGGCAGTAACGCCTCGTACTCAGGCCCGTTTGGTAACTATCGAGTCAGGCTGAAAAACAACGAAGCGGTACCGAAATCCTACTCAGGTACGATCAGGTACGGTCGCTGAGGGGTTAAAGGCAGTGCGTCAGGGCAGTCCCCGACGCACTGTGCTTCACGCTGTGCATTTAAGCACGCTCATTGACTGATAAATTACTATGCGTTGATTTTACGAAGTAGGCCAGCGCATTGATAGCTTGATTGGCCTCGACCATGCTTCGTAAATGGTCCATGGCACCATCGCGCTTGCTGATTCGTGGATCAGTTTTAAAATAAGCTACCGTGTCTTCCAGTTGTTCGTTGAATAACGCTATGCCGTTAAATTTCACATGGGTATTTGTCTGGCGCCCATTGGCATCGGATGCGCCGTCACCAGAAATGAACATTCCAAATGCACGCTCACTGATCATTCCGTCGTCAAAAAGCCGTCTGCCAACTTTCTTCAATTCTGCGGTACTGATTGACGTCATATCATAATCTTTCAAAAACTCCTTAAGCTGACTGATCTTCTCCTGATCGCCAAGCTTCAATGTATCCGCCGCCTCGGAGGCTTCGGTAATGGTGAATGCATTCGTGACTTGCTGCGGATTTTTGATGGTATAAGCATCTGTCTGCTTACTTAATGGCGGATAGGAAACATTCAACGTAATGGCCATTTTAAAAACTCCATTAATCGAAAGCTACATGGCTTTATCGGCCATGCCTGTCCTATCTTGAGTAGTGACCTTGGCTACTTGGGATACAGCGGCGGCAGGCTGGTGGTATCCGCCGCCGGGTCCGGTTCGCGCTCAGCTATCGGAATCGCCTTCACCGCACGCCACAGGTCTTCACCCAACCAGAAATGCCCGCTCTCGCTGTACAGTGCACCATTCAAGCCGTCCAACGCGTCCGACAGCGGCACAAACCGCGCCGCCATATCCGCCAGGGTTTCCGGCTGTTGCCGCGCCCAGGCGTCAAGGGCCTGGCGGGTGGCTTGGGGGTCGTTGGCCTGGGTGGCGCGTTTAAGGTCGTCGAGCAGCGTGCGCGGGCTCGGGCCGGTCTGTGCGGCGCGCTGCACGGCCGGTTGCCGACGTGCACGCCACCACAGGCCAAAACCCATCAGGGTGGTGCAGGCCAGGATCAGCGTACTCAGTTGCCACAGCCACAGGCGTTCATCATCCGGCGCGGTGATCACCGTCGGCGTAGCGGGGGTATCCACGGCCAGGCTCGGGTTGATGGCGACCTGCAAGGTGCGCGCCGGCAGGCTGGTGCGTTCGAGGTGGTCTTCGTGGGTATTCCACCACACCACGTCCACGGCGGGCAGTTCCAGATTGCCGGCGCGAGTGGGCACCAGGGCCTCGCGGTCTTCGCGGCTGCCGATCAGGCCATGGTCGCTGGTCTGGTTGCCGAGCACCGGCTGGTCCGGGTAACGGCGCAGGCCGTTGATTTCGGTGCTGGGCAGCGCCGGCAGTTGTGCGCTGGAAAGACCCTCGGCCTTGACCGTAAGGCTGCGGGTCAGGGAGTCGCCGACCTGCACATGCTCGGGCTCCGGGTTCCAGTGTTCGCTCAAGGTCAGGCTGCGTGCCGGCAACCACGGCGCATCGGCGGGATACAGCGCCGGTTTGGGTTTGACCACCAGCGGCAGCTCTGCGGAACTCACGTGGATCAACTTGCCCGGCTTGGTGCCTTGCAGGGTGTTTTCCTGGGGCGGGCGCGATTCCACCAGGGTCGCGCTGAAGGTCTGCGTCGGGATCGCCAATGTGCCGCTGTGCTGCGGGTAGATCGCGTAGCGGGTCTCGATCACGCCGTGGCGGATGCTGTTGATGACCTTTTCATAGGTGCGCGACTCGCCCAACTGCTCCACACGCGCATCGGCAATCTGCAACGGCGTGAGGCTGCTGTCGTCATACAGCGACACCGAGTGGTAGACGCGCACGGTCAACAGCGCCTGGGCCTGGACATAGACGCTGGTCTGGTCGAGGTTGGCCTCGATAAATACCGGCGCCAGCTCGGCAGCGGTGTTCTGGCTGGCGGTCTCCACCACTTGCAGGCTGATCGGCTGGGTCTTGTGTTCGCCCACTTGCAGGGGCGGGATGACCACCGTGCCGTTTTCCCTGGGCAGCAGGGTGATGATCCAGCGCGTGGTGGCGTGGTTGTCGCCGCCCAGCGTGGTGAGTTGGTTGATCTGCCGCGTGCCGCTGACTTCGAACTGCGCATCCAGCGGCGACAGGTCGGGTTTGCCGAACTGAGTGACGTCGCTGGACTCCACCGTCAGTTCCACCGTTTCCCCGGAGTTGACGCGGCTGCGGTCGACGCTGGCGACCAGGCTCGCCGCCTGGGCGTGGCCGGCCGACAAGGCGAGCAGAAGCAGTAGGGTGGTGCGGCGGCTCATCGAGTCTTGTCCTGATGTTGTTGCTGTTCGTACCAGAATTTGCGGCGCAGCAGTTCGCCGGGGTTGTCCGGGATCTCCTGCAGCCATTGCTCCAGGGCCTGGCGATGTTCACCGTCGAGGCTGGCATCGCTAGGCCGCAGCGGTGGGGTGGTGGTCTGTTCGTCGCCCAGTTCGCTGCCCGGTACTTCATTGCCCGCGGTTTGCGGCGCGTTGCCGGGCTCGGTGTCGCCAGTGCCGGCTTCACCCTGGCCTTGGGATGACTGTTCGCCGCCTGTGGCGTTTTGCCCAGTGGCGCCCGGTTGCGCAGTTTGGCCGGGTTGGGTGGTTTCGTCATCCTCGTTTTTTGCCGCAGGAGACGGCTCCGGCTGGGCGTGTTCCTGCATAAGGGTTTCTACCAGCGCTTTGTTTTTCAGCGCCGGTTGCAGGTCGGGCTGGGCTTCGAGGGCTTGCTCGTAGGCGTCGATAGCGGCTTCCAGTTCCCCGGATTTTGCCAGCGCATTGCCCCGATTGTAGTGGGAGTAGGCGTCATTGCCTTCGGCAAACAGCTTGATGGCCTCGGCATAGTTGCCGGCCTCGTAAAGCGCCACGCCCTTCCACTGCGGGTCCTGGAAGTGTTCGGCGGCTTCGGCGGGGCGTTTTTTCTTCAGCAGATATTGGCCCTGCTGGTCGGGACGCAGCCACAGGTCTTGCAGGCCGAAGGCGTAGCTGGGTTGCGGTGCAATCAACAGCAGCAACGGCAGGCAGAACAGCCAGCCGCGCCGACCGGCGCAGGCGGCCAGCAGCAACAGCGGCAGGAGCAGCCAGTAGCCCTGGTCGGCCCAGGTGTCGAGGTGCAGCAAACGGCCGTCGTTGCGCAGGGTTTGCGGTGGGTCGAGCACGCCGAGCTGGCGCAGGTCCTTGTCGTCCAGCCGCGCAGCGCGGTAGCGGCCACCCATTTCGCTGGCGAAGGCCTTGAGGGTCGGGCTGTCCAGGCGCGGCACCAGGATCGCGCCTTGTTCGTCCTTGAGGAACTCGCCGCTTTCCTGGGTCACCGGCGTGCCCTCGCGGCTGCCGATGCCGAGGATCGACAAACTCGGCGCCTGGCCGCTTTGCAGCAATAGGCGGATGCCCTGGCGCTCCTGTTTGGACAGCGAAGAACCGATCAGCAACAGGCGGCCCTGGCCGAGGCCGCCTTGTTTGAGCAGACCCAGGGCCTTCTCGACGGCCAGGTCGGCGCGGTGGCCGGGTTCGGGCATGATCGAGGGACGCAAGGCCTCCAGCAGGTTGCGGCTGGTGGCCAGGTCGTCCGACAGCGGCACCAGCGTGTGGGCGCTGCCGGCATAGACGACAATGGCGGTTTGCGCATCGGTGCGCGCCTGCAACAGGTCGTACAGCTTGCGCCGCGCCTGCTCCAGGCGGTTGGGCGGGCTGTCGGTGGCGAGCATTTCCGGGGTCAGCTCCAGCAGCACCACCAATGGGTCGGACGGTTTCTGGCTGGACTGCTCGACTCTTTGCCAACTGGGGCCGAGCAACGCCAGCACTGCCAACAGCCAGGCAATGCCCAGCACCACCCAGGGCGATTTGCTCTCGCGGCCGTTGCCACCGCTGAGCAATACCGCGTGGAAGGCCGGCGGCAGGATCATTTGCCAGCGTCCGGCGCGCTTTTGCCGGTGCCACAGATGCCACAGCAGCCAGCCGAGCAACGGCAACAGCAACAACCACCAGGGACGGAACCAGTGCGGCCACAGGTCGATCATCGACGCCTCCGCAAACGCAGGCGTTTGAGGCGCTGGCGCCATTCCGGGTGTTGCTGCAGGAAAATCCCCTTGCTCGACAGCTTATTGAACACGCGTTGCAGGGCGTTGTTCGGCCAACGTTCCTGGATCACCAGCAACATGCTCAGCACCAGCGCGAGGGCCAGCGGCGCGCTGTACAAGGCCAGGGCGGGCCGCGCCTGGGTGGGTTGTTGTTCGACAGGTTCGAGCTTGTCGAGGGTTTGCTTGATCGCTTGCAACTCTTCGCCATCACGTGCTCGGAAGTACTGGCCGTGGGTGGCTTCGGCGATGGCCTTGAGCGCCGGTTCGTCGAGGTCCAGGCTCGGGTTGACGCCAAGGATGCCCAGGGAACCCGTTTGCTCCGGGTCGGCGCCGATGCCGATGGGGTAGATCTTCACGCCTTCTTCGGCCGCCAGGCGCGCAGCGGTCAGCGGGTCGATCTGCCCGGCATTGTTGGCGCCGTCAGTGACCAGGATCAGCACGCGGCTCTGCGCCGGACGCTGGCGCAGGCGTTTCAAGGCCAGGCCGATGGCATCGCCAATCGCAGTGTTCTTGCCGGCAATGCCGATGCGCGCTTCATCCAGCCAGGTGCGCACGGTGCGGCGGTCGAACGTCAGCGGTGCCTGCAGGTAGGCCTGGCTGCCGAACAGGATCAGGCCGACGCGATCACCCTCACGGCCCTCAAGAAAGTCGCCGAGCAGGTGCTTGACCAGGCTCAAGCGACTCACGTCTTCGTCCTGCCAGTTCATATCGGGAAAATCCATGGAGCCGGACACGTCTACCGCCACCAGCAGGTCGCGGCCACTGGCGGCGATGGGCAGTGGCTCACCGAGCCATTCCGGGCGTGCGGCGGCGGTCAACAGCAGCAACCACAGCACCACGAACGGCGCTTGCTGGCGCCAGCCCGGCAGGTTGACGCGGGCGCGGCGGCGGGCCAGGCCTTCGAGGTCGCTGAGGTAGCTGACTTTCAATGCGGGCTCACCGCTGTCGGCGGCGGGCAGCACCAGGCGCATCAACCAGGGCAATGGCAACAGGGCAAAGATCCACGGCCAGGCGAACTCAAACATGTTTGCGAATCCAGGTATCGACCGCTTGGGTCAGGCCGGCGATGGCCTTGTCGTCGAGTCTGCATTCGGGTTTGTAGGCGCCTTCCACCAGCACCATCCAGCGCGTGAGGCCGGCGGCAGGGCAGCGGTTGTCGAGGAACGCCAGCCATTTGCGGCCGTTGAGGGTGTGGCTCTGGCTGTAGGGGTAGTCGTTGCGGCACAGGCGCTTGAGCAGGCCGTTGAGCTGTTGCAGCCAGGCGCCGGCAGGCGCGCCGTCGTAGGGTTTGGGCATCAGCGCCAGTTCCGCCAGGGCGGCAATGCGCAGCGGGTCCAGCGGTTGTTCGGCGCGAGCCACGGGGCGGCGGGCCGGCAGGAAACGGCGCAGGGACCACAGGCCCCAACCGAGCAGCGGAATCACCAGCAGCAACAGCCACCAACCTGGCGCAGGCGGCCAGAAGCCGATGGCGGGCGGGGCGATCAGCGGTTGCAGTTGGTCCAGGCTGCTCATTGTTTTTTAACCGGGCGTTGCGGGTTGAGGTATTCGCGCAGTTGCTCGACCATTTCGCTCTGGGTGCTCAAAGGCATCAACAGCACACGCAGTTTCTGCGCGAGCAGTTCCCAGCGGGCAATGCGCGCTTCGGCCTGGGCCTTGTAGGCCTGGCGCAGGTCGAAGTTGAGTGTGTCCAGTTCCAGCTGGGCGCCGCGTTCGGCGAAGCGCAACAGCCCGGCGGCGGGCAGGGCGTGGTCCAGCGGGTCGGAGATCGGCAGCAGCAACAGGTCGCAGTGGCGTGACAGCAGGCTGAGTTGTTGCTCGGCGCCCTCGGTCAGCGCGCGTTCATCGCAGATCACAATCACCAGGCTGCCGGGGCGCAGCACTTCGCGGCCACGACGCAGGGCCATGCCGAGGGCGTCGGCTTCGGGGCTGCTCTCGGTGTTCAGGCTCTGGTTGACTCGCACCAGGCGGTTGAGCAATTGCAGCAGGCTTTGTTTGCTGCGCCGGGGCTTGATTTCGTAGTGCTCGCTATCGCCGAACACCAGCCCGCCCACGCGGTCGTTGTGGCCCAGCGCGGCCCAGCCGATCAGGCTGGCCGCCTGTGCCGCCAGCACCGACTTGAACATTTGCCCGGAGCCGAAAAACAGCCGGCAGCTTTGCTCCACCATGATGAAGATGGGCCGCTCGCGCTCTTCATGGAACAGCTTGGTGTGCGGCTCCTGGGTGCGCGCCGTCACGCGCCAGTCGATGGTGCGCACATCGTCCCCGGCCTGGTACACGCGCACCTGGTCGAAGTCCACACCGCGTCCGCGCAGTTTGGAGTGGTGCAGGCCGATCAGCGGGCTGCGCTGGCTTGGGGTGGAAAACAGCTGCACTTCGCGCACGCGATGGCGCATCTCGATCAACTCGCTGAGCGTGATGCGGATGCCATCGCCTGCGTTCATGGGTTTCAAGCGACGGCAACGACGTCGAGAATGCGTTGCACCACGCGGTCCTGGTCGATGCCGGCGGCTTCGGCTTCGAACGACAGGATGATGCGATGGCGCAGCACGTCGAACAGCACCGCCTGGATGTCTTCCGGGCTGACGAAGTCGCGACCGGCCAGCCAGGCATGGGCGCGGGCGCAGCGGTCGAGGGCGATGGAGCCGCGAGGGCTGGCGCCGTAGGCGATCCACTCGGCCATCTCCGGATCAAATTTGGCCGGCGTGCGCGTGGCCATGACCAGTTGCACCAGGTATTCCTCCACCGCGTCGGCCATGTACAGGCCGAGGATTTCCTTGCGTGCGGCGAAGATCGCCTGCTGGCTGACGCGACGTTCCGGCTTGGTTTCGCCGTTGAGCGCTTCGCCACGGGCCTGTTGCAGGATGCGTCGCTCCACGGCGGCGTCGGGGAAGCCGATCTTGACGTGCATCAGGAAACGGTCGAGCTGGGCCTCCGGCAGGGGGTAGGTGCCTTCCTGTTCGATGGGGTTTTGCGTGGCCATCACCAGGAACAGCGGCGACAGGTCATAGGTACTGCGCCCGACGCTGACCTGGCGCTCGGCCATGGCTTCCAGCAGGGCCGATTGCACCTTGGCCGGGGCGCGGTTGATTTCGTCCGCCAGCACCAGGTTGTGGAAGATCGGGCCCTGCTGGAACACGAAGCTGCCGGTTTCCGGGCGATAGATCTCGGTGCCGGTGATGTCGGCGGGCAACAGGTCGGGGGTGAACTGGATACGATGGAACTGCGCTTCGATCCCTTCGGCCAACTCTTTGATGGCCTTGGTCTTGGCCAGGCCTGGCGCGCCTTCCACCAGCATATGGCCGTCGGCGAGCAAGGCGATCAACAGGCGATCGATGAGTTTTTCCTGGCCGAGAATCTGCGTAGAAAGAAAGGTTCGCAGCGCAAGCAGCGCTTCACGATGTTCCATCGATGACGGTTCCTGGAGAGATGAGCCTTGGCGTTGTGAAAAATGCCAAGACCTGGGGCGTCTACTTTAAAGCATCGAGGGGGGTGGCGACTAACGGCGTGACGGGTATTTTTGGCAAATCTTGTAGGAAATGTGTGTGGGAACGCGGTCGATGTGGGAGGGGGCTTGCCCCCGATAGCAGTGGGTCAGACGCAGATGCAGGAACTGGTTCGCCGCTATCGGGGGCAAGCCCCCTCCCACATTTGATTGTGGGTGCCGCTTAAATTCGGGTGAAAGTGCCGGTGCCTTTCAGGATGTTTTGCAGGGTTTGCTCGACTTCGGCCATATCCGACGCCGCCGTGGCGTGGGTAATCTCCAGCTGGTCCTTGCCACCCAAGGCATCGGCATCGCCGGCAGCCAATTCGATCAGCAGGGTAGTGTCACTCAGCGTGACCTTCAGCCCATCCAGCGTCGAGGGCTCGTAATCCCAGGTCAACTCCACTTCGTCTTCATCCGGGTAGCGGGTGAGCATGAACATTTCGCCGTTCTTGCCGTGGCAGCAGAGCATGGCCATGTTGTCTTCTTCGTCGTCGCACGGCGTGGCCATCAGGGCGTCGGTTTTCAGTTGCAGCATGGGCAATCCTGTCTGGGGTAGGGCGTAATGCGCGCAATTGTGCCATTGCGGCGAATTTTGTGCTGCTTCCTGTGTCATACCCCGTGCATGACCTGGCGGGCAATATCGGTCATTTCTGATACTCGCCGGCGTGGAAATAGGCGGTTTTTATCCCGGGAATGATGGGTTGCCCAAGTCGCAACCCGGCACCTGCTTGCCGATGACCGAATATGTCGCAGCGTCGCAAGCAGCTGGCTTCCCACACTCGTTAAGCTGCACAACGGATGTGCATGAGCCTGGCGCCTGACCTGCCCGTCGTACCGTCACCCGGCAAGGTGCACATCTTATGGAAGTTGTATGTGACCTCATTGTCTTGTCCAGCTTCACCCACCTGTCACCCTGATTCGTTTATGGTGCTTAACTCGTCACCCAGCGAACAGCGCTGACGGTCTCCCCGCAAGGGGATAACACGCGACGCTTCCATCAATAACAAGCCCAAGCGGAGTACCACAGATGGCGTTTTTCACCGCAGCCAGCAAGGCCGACTTCCAGCATCAACTGCAAGCGGCACTGGCGCAGCACATCAGTGAACAGGCACTGCCACAAGTGGCGCTGTTCGCTGAACAATTCTTCGGCATCATTTCCCTGGACGAACTGACCCAGCGTCGCCTTTCCGACCTGGCCGGTTGCACCCTCTCTGCGTGGCGCCTGCTTGAGCGCTTTGACCATACCCAACCGCAAGTGCGGGTCTACAACCCCGATTACGAACGTCATGGCTGGCAGTCGACCCACACCGCGGTCGAAGTGCTGCACCATGACCTGCCCTTCCTGGTGGACTCGGTCCGCACCGAGCTGAACCGCCGTGGCTACAGCATCCACACCCTGCAGACCACCGTGCTCAGCGTACGCCGTGGCGCCAAGGGCGAGTTGCTGGAAATCCTGCCAAAAGGCACCCAGGGCGAAGGCATCCTGCAAGAATCGCTGATGTACCTGGAAATCGATCGTTGCGCCAACGCCGCCGAACTGAACGTGCTGAGCAAAGAGCTTGAGCAGGTGCTGGGCGAAGTGCGCGTGGCCGTGGCCGATTTCGAACCGATGAAAGCCAAGGTCCAGGACCTGCTGGCCGGTATCGATGCGAGCCAGTTCGCTATCGACGGTGAAGAAAAAGCCGAGATCAAGAACTTCCTGGAATGGCTGGTGGGCAACCACTTCACCTTCCTCGGCTATGAAGAGTTCGTGGTACGTGACGAGGCGGACGGCGGTCATATCGAATATGACGCCGGTTCCTTCCTCGGTCTGACCAAGCTGCTGCGCGCCGGCCTCACCGCCGACGATCTGCGCATCGAAGATTACGCCGTGGCCTACCTGCGTGAGCCAGCCGCGCTGTCCTTCGCCAAGGCCGCGCACCCGAGCCGCGTGCACCGCCCGGCCTACCCGGACTACGTGTCGATCCGTGAGATCGACGCCGACGGCAAGGTCATCAAGGAACACCGCTTCATGGGCTTGTACACCTCCTCGGTGTATGGCGAAAGCGTACGGGCCATTCCATACATCCGCCGCAAGGTCGCGGAAATCGAACGTCGCTCGGGCTTCCAGCCCAAGGCGCACCTGGGCAAGGAGCTGGCCCAGGTCGTTGAAGTGCTGCCCCGTGACGACCTGTTCCAGACCCCGGTCGACGAGTTGTTCAGCACTGTGATGTCGATCGTGCAGATCCAGGAGCGCAACAAGATCCGCGTGTTCCTGCGCAAGGACCCGTACGGTCGTTTCTGCTACTGCCTGGCCTACGTGCCACGCGACATCTATTCCACCGAAGTGCGCCAGAAGATCCAGCAAGTATTGATGGATCGCCTGAAGGCCTCGGACTGCGAGTTCTGGACCTTCTTCTCCGAATCCGTGCTGGCCCGTGTGCAGCTGATTCTGCGGGTTGATCCGAAGAACCGCCTGGATATCGACCCGCTGCAACTGGAAAAGGAAGTGGTGCAGGCCTGCCGCAGCTGGCAGGACGACTACTCCAGCCTGGTGGTGGAAAGCTTTGGCGAAGCCCACGGCACCAATGTGCTGGCGGACTTCCCGAAAGGCTTCCCGGCCGGTTACCGCGAGCGCTTTGCCGCGCACTCGGCGGTGGTCGACATGCAGCACTTGCTCAGCCTCACCGAAGCCAATCCGCTGGTGATGAGCTTCTATCAGCCGCTGGGCCAGGTCTCCGGCCAACGCGAGCTGCATTGCAAGCTGTACCACGCCGACACCCCGCTGGCGCTGTCCGACGTGCTGCCGATCCTGGAAAACCTCGGCCTGCGTGTGCTGGGCGAATTCCCGTACCGTCTGCGTCATGCCAATGGCCGTGAGTTCTGGATCCATGACTTCGCGTTCATCGCCGCCGAAGGCGTGAACCTGGATATCCAGCAACTCAACGACACCCTGCAGGACGCGTTCGTGCACATCGTGCATGGCGACGCCGAGAACGATGCGTTCAACCGCCTGGTGCTCACCGCTGGCCTGCCATGGCGCGACGTCGCGCTGCTGCGCGCCTACGCCCGTTACCTCAAGCAGATCCGCCTGGGCTTCGACCTCGGTTACATCGCCAGCACCCTGAACAACCACACCGACATCGCCCGCGAGTTGACCCGGTTGTTCAAGACCCGCTTCTACCTGGCGCGCAAGCTCACCGCCGACGACCTGGAAGACAAGCAGCAACGCCTGGAGCAAGCGATCCTCACCGCCCTGGACGATGTCCAGGTGCTCAACGAAGACCGCATCCTGCGTCGCTACCTGGACCTGATCAAGGCGACCCTGCGTACCAACTTCTACCAGACCGACGCCAACGGGCAGAACAAGTCGTACTTCAGCTTCAAGTTCAATCCGCACGCGATCCCTGAATTGCCCAAGCCGGTGCCGAAGTTTGAAATCTTCGTGTACTCGCCACGGGTCGAAGGCGTGCACCTGCGCTTCGGCAACGTCGCCCGCGGCGGCCTGCGCTGGTCCGACCGTGAAGAAGACTTCCGCACCGAAGTGCTTGGCCTGGTCAAAGCCCAGCAAGTGAAGAACTCGGTGATCGTGCCGGTGGGGGCGAAGGGCGGCTTCCTGCCGCGTCGCCTGCCTCTGGGCGGCAGCCGTGACGAGATCGCGGCCGAGGGCATCGCCTGCTACCGCATCTTCATTTCCGGCCTGCTGGACATTACCGATAACCTCAAGGACGGCGCCCTGGTGCCGCCGGCCAACGTCGTGCGCCATGACGACGATGACCCGTACCTGGTGGTGGCGGCGGACAAGGGCACTGCGACCTTCTCCGACATCGCCAACGGCATCGCCATCGACTACGGCTTCTGGCTGGGTGACGCGTTCGCCTCCGGTGGTTCCGCCGGTTACGACCACAAGAAAATGGGCATCACCGCCAAGGGCGCATGGGTCGGCGTGCAGCGTCACTTCCGTGAGCGCGGCATCAATGTGCAGGAAGACAGCATCACCGTGGTGGGCGTCGGCGACATGGCCGGTGACGTGTTCGGCAACGGCCTGTTGATGTCCGACAAGCTGCAACTGGTCGCGGCCTTCAACCACCTGCATATCTTCATTGACCCGAACCCGAACCCGGCCACCAGCTTCGTCGAGCGCAAGCGCCTGTTCGAGCTGCCGCGTTCGGCCTGGACCGACTATGACACCAGCATCATGTCCGAAGGCGGCGGTATCTTCTCGCGCAGCGCGAAGAGCATTGCCATCTCGCCACAGATGAAGGAACGCTTCGACATCTCGGCCGACAAGCTGACGCCGACCGAACTGCTGAATGCCTTGCTCAAGGCGCCGGTAGACCTGTTGTGGAACGGCGGTATTGGCACTTACGTCAAGGCCAGCAGCGAAAGCCACGCCGATGTGGGCGACAAGGCCAACGACGCCCTGCGCGTCAACGGCAACGAGCTGCGCTGCAAGGTGGTGGGCGAGGGCGGTAACCTCGGCATGACCCAGCTGGGTCGTGTGGAATTCGGCCTCAATGGCGGCGGTTCCAACACCGACTTCATCGACAACGCCGGTGGCGTGGACTGCTCCGACCACGAAGTGAACATCAAGATCCTGCTCAACGAAGTGGTGCAGGCCGGTGACATGACCGACAAGCAACGCAACCAGTTGCTGGCGAGCATGACCGACGAAGTCGGCAACCTGGTGTTGGGCAACAACTACAAGCAGACCCAGGCCCTGTCCCTGGCGGCGCGCCGTGCCTACGAGCGTGCTGCCGAGTACAAGCGCCTGATGAGCGACCTGGAAGGTCGTGGCAAGCTGGACCGCGCCATCGAGTACCTGCCGACCGAGGAGCAGCTCACCGAGCGCGCCGCGAACGGTAAGGGCCTGACCCGTCCGGAGCTGTCGGTGCTGATCTCGTACAGCAAGATCGACCTCAAGGAAGCGCTGCTCAAGTCGCTGGTACCGGATGACGAGTACCTGACCCGCGACATGGAGACCGCGTTCCCGCCGAGCCTGGTCGCCAAGTTCGGTGAGGCCATGCGTCGCCACCGCCTCAAGCGCGAGATCGTCAGCACCCAGATCGCCAACGACCTGGTCAACCACATGGGCATCACCTTCGTGCAGCGACTCAAAGAGTCGACCGGCATGAGCCCGGCGAACGTGGCCGGCGCGTATGTGATCGTGCGTGACATCTTCCACCTCCCGCACTGGTTCCGCCAAATAGAAGCCCTGGACCACCAGGTCTCCGCCGAGGTGCAACTGGAGCTGATGGATGAGCTGATGCGCCTGGGTCGTCGTGCTACGCGCTGGTTCCTGCGCAGCCGTCGCAACGAGCAGGACGCTGGCCGTGACACCGCGCACTTCGGTCCGCACCTGGCGGCGCTGGGCCTCAAGCTCGACGAACTGCTGGAAGGCCCGACCCGCGAAGGCTGGCAGAAGCGCTACCAGGCCTACACCGAAGCCGGCGTGCCGGAGTTGTTGGCACGCATGGTTGCAGGTACGACCCACCTGTACACCTTGCTGCCGATCATCGAAGCCGCTGACGTGACCGGGCATGACGCCGCCGAAGTGGCCAAGGCCTACTTCGCCGTTGGCAGCGCTTTGGACTTGCCATGGTACCTGCAGCAGATCAGCGATCTGCCGGTGGGCAACAACTGGCAGGCTGCGGCCCGCGAAGCGTTCCGCGACGATGTGGACTGGCAGCAACGCGCGATCACCATCTCCGTCCTGCAAATGGCCGACGCGCCACAAGACATGGAAGCCCGCGTGGCCCTGTGGCTTGAGCAGCACAAGGACATGGCCGAGCGTTGGGTGGCGATGATGGTGGAAATCCGTGCTGCGGTCGGCACGGACTACGCCATGTACGCGGTGGCCAACCGGGAGTTGCTGGACCTGGCGTTGAGTGGTCAGTCGGTGCTTTAAACGGCTGATCCGTCGTTGAAAACAAAAATCCCCGCATGGAATGATGCGGGGATTTTTTATGGGGCCTTCAATGTCGCCGATGTTCCGGGATCAATGCGGTGCGCCCACGATGATGAAGGGGACGATGGATTTGAATACGTGTTCTATACGTTCGTGCAGGCTGACGCGGATTGCTTCGCTGGCCGAATACTGTTGCGGCGTCATTTGATGCCAAATAGCGTCCATGTCATGTTGCAGGTTTTCAGCCGCGAGGGGGTTGGTCAGTTTCGGCAGAACCATGCCCAGCACTGCATAGGCCTTGGCGAAATCCCTTTCAAGTCCGTACGTCCGCGGTGCCACGGTGTGTCGCTGCACGACAAGGGACAGCCCTTGGTTGATTTGCGGCATGCCTGCCAGTGCATACCCATATTCCATCAACGCATCGAGTTGACCCAATAAAGCGAGCTGGACCAGTCGTTGTTGTTTTTCCAGAATGTCTGCGGTGGACGTTTGGGAGAAAACACGCTCAGCCAGCGCCGGCACGCTACCGCCGTCGGCCGCTTTCTGCCGAAGCTCTTCGATCAGTGCGTGACGTTCCACGGCGTTGGGGATCAGTTGCGGAGTATCGTGATAGGCCTCGGCGAGCTCGAATTGCGCTGAAGAATCGTTGAGGGCAACGGCTTTTTTCAACCAATTCACATCCTTGTCGAGTTTAAACAGGAAGCTCATGGCCTGAGTATCTCCGGCCTCCGCCTTGGGGGTGAGTATTTCAGCGGCTTTGCGCAGGGATTGGGTATCGCCCAAACGCATCAGTGCCGGGACGTAGTCTTGAGCCGCCGCCAGCCTCAGCCATTGGCGAGTTTCTTGCGAGGCAATGCGAAAACCACCGTCCCGGCGGGTAACGCAGGTTGCCATTGCGTACTGGGCTTGAGCCTTGCCTTGGGCGGCGGCAATCGTCAGGCATAGCTCGGCTTTGTCATAGCTCTCAAGCGCGAGCAGTTCAAAGCCGATCTTTGTCGCGATCTCATTCAGTTGTCCCAGTGATCCATTGATTGTTTCACCCAGTAGGCTTTTCTGCGCATTCAGCTGTGTGAGCAGCGCGAACAGCGCAGGCATGGTTTGAGTATCTACATACATGATGATGACCTGTGATTAGGCACTTCAGTTGTGCAGACACAGGGTATGGAGCAGGTCGGTATCCGGGCGGTACATACCTAGGGGGTGAGGGGCGTCGTCATTGATTCAGTTGTCTTTCCAGGTGATTCAGGTGCAGGGTCATCAGGTTGACGGCGCGGGTGACGTCCTGCTGTTCAATGGCGTCGGCAATTGCCCCATGCTCCTGCCATGCGCAGTAGGTACAGGCTTGCGCTTCATAGCGAGCGATTGCGAGTGACGTGAGCGGCACCAGGCTGTTGAGGAACTGTGCAAGCGGCTCGTTACCGGCGATCTTTGCCAGCTGCAGGTGAAACTCCCCGGATAACCGAATCGCCGGCCCACGCTGGTCGCGCTCGATGCATTCGCGCTCCCTGGTGATCAAGTCGCGCAACTGGCGTATTTTCGCGGGAGTGGCTTGGGCGCAGGCCAGTTGCACCACGGTGATTTCCGTCAGTCGCCGCGCTTCCAGAATTTCCCGGGTCTGTTGTGCGTCCGGTGCTGCCACCTGGGCGCGCTGGTTGGGGCGCAGGATGATCACTTGCTGATGGGACAGCTTGGCCAGGACCCGGCGGATCACACTGCGACTCACACCAAAGGTCTCGCCCAGGCCTTCTTCGGTAAAACGGCTGGCTGGGGCAATACGCTGTTCGAGGATGGCGTCGAACAAGCGCGGATAGATGTCATCCACTGAAGGCTTTTTACCGGCGACCAGGCGCAGGGTCGGGAGGATAGGGTCGTAGTGCAAGGCGTGGGCGGTCATGGCCTGTCTCCAAAAAATCAGCTGCCCAGATGGTCGTCCGGGATGTTCAAGCGAATACCCATGCGCAGGCCTTCCCGAAGGATGTGCCGCCGCATCTCGGCACTGGCCAGGGCGCTGTTCTTGTTGCGGATGGCGCGTACTACGGCTTCGTTTTCCTGCAGGCGTTCGGCCAGGTGTTCGGGCGAGTTGCGCAGTACCTGGGCGCTTTGCTTGAGGGCATTGCTGGTCTGTTGCACCACGTTCTGGAAGATCGGGTTGGAGGTAAGGGCGAACAGCTCTTCGTGAAAGCCGATGTAGGCGTTCATGCCGGCTTCGGCGTCGCCCGCGTCGAGGGCTTCGCGCATGTCCATCAAGGTCAGGCGCAGTTGGCCGACTTCCTTGCTGCTGATGGACTGCGCTACCAGGCCGACAATGAAGGGTTCGAGGGTGTAGCGCAGTTGCAGGATGTCTTCCAGGCTGGCGTCGGCTACCGCGTCGCTGGATTGCGGTTCGCTGACGCTGGTTTCCAGCACCACTACGCCTTTGCCAGGCATGGAGCGCACAAGGCCGAGGGTCTCCAGCACGATCACCGCTTCACGCAGGCTGGGGCGGCTGATGCCCATCTGTTCGGCCAGTTCGCGTTGGCCGGGGAGCATTTCACCCCGGCGCCACTGACCACGCGCCAAGGCGGCGCGGAGTTTTTCTACGACTGAATTGACGACGGTTGAGGTGCTGATCACGTCGTGCGTCTCCCTGATCTTGCAAATGGATGTGTGGGAGAGGGCAAGCCCCCTCCGACATTTCAGAACTCTTGATGCGCCGGTAATACCGGCTTCTTGGCCTGGAAGGCATAGCCTTGCTGACCGTCCAGCACCTTGTTGGCGCGCTGGATATCGATGTCTTTTTCCCAGCGAGCAATGGCCACGGTCGCCACGCAGTTGCCGATCAGGTTAGTCAATGCACGGCCGATGCCCATGAACCAATCCACCGCCAGCACCAGCACCAGGCCCACCACCGGAATCGCCGGGATCGCGGTGAGGGTCGCCGCCAGGATCACCAGCGCCGACCCCGGAATGCCGTGGGCGCCCTTGGAGGTGATCAACGACACCAGCAGGATCGTCAGCAGGTCGGTCATCGACAGGGGGGTGCCGGTGGCGTTGGCGATAAACACAATGGCCAGGGTCAGGTAGATCGAGAACCCATCGAGGTTGAACGAATACCCCGTTGGAATCACCAGGCCCACGGTGGAACTGCCAATGCCCAGGTGCTCCAGCTTGCGCATGATCTGTGGCAATACGGCGTCAGAGGAAGCGGTGCCCATCACGATCAGCAGTTCTTCACGCAGGTACTTGAGCAGCGGCAACATGCGCAGGCCCGACAGGCGCATCACCATGCCGAGGATCAGTACGACAAAGGCAAGGCACGTCAGGTAGAACAGGCCCACCAGGCTGCCCAGGTGTTGCAGGGAGTCCAGGCCATAGGTGCTGGTGGTGAAGGCGATCGCGCCGAACACACCGATCGGCGCCAGGCGCACGATCATGCCCATGATGCGGAAAATGATGTGGCTCAGTTCGTTGATCAGTCGCGAGATGCCCGACGCCGCTTCGCCCACCAGGTTCAGCGCGCTGCCGAACAGCACCGAGAACAGCAGCACTTGCAGCACGTTGTTGTCGGCAAAGGCACCGATGACCGAGTTGGGAATCAGGTCCATCAGGAACTGACTGGTGCCGCGGATGTGCTGGCCCTTGTCGGCCAGTTCATTCAAACCAGCGGAGGACAATTGTTCCAGATGGATATTGGCGCCTTGGCCGATGCCGGTGCTGAAGGCCATGACCAGGCCGATCACCAGCGCGACGGTGGTGAGGATCTCGAAGTAGATCACTGACTTGAGGCCGATGCGTCCGACTTTCTTCAAGTCGCCGGCGCCGGAAATGCCGCTGACCACCACGCAGAACACGATCAGGCCGATCAGCATTTTGATCAGCTTGATAAAGCCGTCACCCAGGGGTTTGAGTTGCGAGGAGAATTCGGGAAGGGCCAGGCCGCAGGCGATGCCGAGCATCAGGCCAATCACGACTTGCAGGAAAATCGAACGCGAGCACCATCTGAGCATGGGAGGGATCTCTATTCGGTGCCCTGGTGGTTCCAGGGCTTAATTGTTGTGGTCTTACCGGTAAGTCCAGTGCGGGGCCAGTCTACGCCCGGTATTTTTGAAATCACAAGCAATTATTTGGCGGTTGACAGGTCCCGGTCTGACCAGTTGGTCGGTAACGGCGATGCTTGAGCGGTTGGCAGGGCGGAATTTTTTTCGCTTATCATCCGCTGCTCGGCACATGAGGTGATGGATGGACACACCAGGACTGACCACTGACGACACCGGGCAGACCCACTGCACCTGGCGCACGGCGGCGCCGGAATACCCGCGTTACCACGACGCCGAATGGGGCGTGCCGGTGGCGGACGATATCCAGTTGTACGAGAAGATCTGCCTCGAAGGCTTTCAGGCGGGCATGGCCTGGATCACCATCCTGCGCAAGCGCGAGCAGTTCCGGGTGGCCTTCGAAGGCTTTGATTTTCGGCGGGTGGCGCAGTACGGCGAAGCAGATATCGCGCGGTTGATGCAGGACCCGGGCATTGTGCGCAATCGGGCCAAGATCGTGTCCACGATCAACAATGCGCGCCGGGCGTGTGAGCTGGTGGATGAGACCGGTTCGTTGGCGCGCTGGTTGTGGGGGTTCGAACCCGATGAGCATGAACGGCCGGCGGTGGTGGACATGGCTTACTGGACGGGCAATCCCACGTCGCCGGCCTCGGTGCGATTGTCCAAGGCCTTGAAGAAGCGCGGTTGGACGTTCGTGGGGCCGACCACGATGTATGCGTTGATGCAGGCGATGGGCATGGTCAATGATCACCTCGAAGGTTGCGCCTGCCGCGAGCGGGTCCAAGACCTGCGCCGCCAGTTCAAACGCCCCTGAGTCACTGACCGATACAAATCAAAATGTGGGAGGGGGCTTGCCCCGATGGCGGCGTATCAGTAGCAGATTCATTGGCTGACACTCTGCTATCGGGGGCAAGCCCCCTCCCACCTTCCTGATTTGTGGCGTGGTGGGTTACTTGGGCAGAGGGGTAAGCACCTCGGCCTTGTCATCCAGCACCATCACCACCAGCAACCTGGCGGGCATGGTCTGGCTGGCATTGCTCGATTCAAAGTGGCGGGAACCCGCTGGCTCGTAGAACGACTCGCCGACCTTGTAGGTTTTCGCGGGCTCGTCATTCACCCGTGAAGTGATCGCGCCTTCCAGCACATAGGCCACGGCGGTGCCGGTGTGGCTGTGGGGCACGGTGGCCTGCCCGGGGGCGTAATCGACGGTGAGCATGAGGGTTTTCTTGCCCGGGACATTGGCCAGCGCATGCTCCTGCAGGACCTTGATCGACTCCTGGTTGTACACCGGTTCGTGAGCAAAGGCGCTGAGCGAGGCGAGCATCAGGGAGGCGGCAAGCAGTCGTTTCATGATGAGGTTTCCGAGTAGTTCGAGACCTCTTCACCCTACGCCGCGGGGCCTGAGTGACCAATGACCAATCCGGCGGAAAATCCGCTAGCCAATCTGCTGGAGAATATCGCGGACCGTATCCAGCGCCGGGTCGATGTCCAGGGCCTCGATGGCACCGAAGCCGATGATCAGGCCTGGACGTACCGGCGCATCGTGGAAGAACACATCCAGGGGATACAAGCCCACTTCTGCCTGGCGCGCGAGCTCCATCAGCAGCGGCATGTCCACCGGCACCTTGCACAGCGCCGCCATGTGGAACCCGGCCACGGTCGGCACCGCTTCGAACCACGGCGACAGATCCCCCGCCAGGCGCTGCAGGATCCGCTCGCGGCGCCCGGCGTAGATCGTGTGGCAGCGGCGGATGTGCTTGAGCAGGTAGCCCTCGCTGATGAACTTGGCCAACGCCCACTGGGGCAGGGTGGAGCTGTGCTGGTCGGTCAATTGCTTGGCCTTGAGCACCGCGCCGTAGATCGCCGGCGGCAGCACTGCGTAGCCCAGGCGCAACTCGGGCAGCAGGGTTTTCGAGAAGGTGCCCACATAGGTCACCACACCACGGGTGTCCAGGCTTTGCAGCGAGTCGGTGGGCCGCCCCTCATAGCGGAATTCGCTGTCGTAATCGTCCTCGATAATGATCGCGCCCAGCTCGAACGCCCGCGCCAGCAAGGCTTCACGACGCGCCAGGCTCATGGGCATGCCCAGGGGGAACTGGTGGGAGGGCGTCACATAGATCAGCCGTGTGCCGTCGGGAATCAGGTCGACCCGGATGCCCTGTTCATCCACCGGCACGCTGGCGACCTGGGCGCCCACCGCCATGAACATCTGGCGGGCGGGGCTGTAGCCGGGGTCTTCCATCGCCACAACGCTGCCCGGTTCCAGTACCACGCGGGCAATCAGGTCCAGCGCCTGTTGCGCGCCGTTGGTGACCACGATGTCGCGGTCGCGGCAGTTGACGCCACGGGAGAACGCGATGTGCCCGGCGATTGCGCTGCGCAGCGCCGGCAAGCCTTCGGGTTGGCTGTAGAAGCCACTGTTCTGCGCAATGCGCCGCAGCGCGTCCTGGGTGCAGCGGCGCCATTCATCCAGGGGGAACTGGTGGCGGCTGGTCGCACCGCCGATAAATTCGTAGCGCAAGGTGCTGTCGCGGGTGGGATGACGCATGGGCGAGGGCAGTGCCTGCCATTTCGCCAGGTTGGCGGCGCAGGCCAGGTCGGTGGCGGTTTGCACGCGATTCGTCTGTGGCGCCCACGCATTGACGAAGGTGCCACGGCCAATCTTGCCCACCAGCAGGCCTTCATAGGTCAACGTGGCGTAGGTGTCGGACACGGTCTTGCGCGATACGCCCAATTGCTCGGCCAGCAGGCGGCTGGGTGGCAATTGCGCGCCCGCCGCGAGTCGGCCGGTGGCGATGGCTTCACGCAACTGCTGATAAAGCTGGGCAGCCAGGTCCTTGCGCCCGTTGATGACGATGTGGAGTTCCATGTTTCATCCTGGGACAGTTCGATCTGCGCCAAGGTTACGCGCAAATCGATCTGTAGAAACCCAGGTGTACTCAGGACAGGAAACCGCCGTCCACATTCAGCGATACGCCGGTGGTGTAGCTTGACGCGTCACTGGCCAGGAACAGCACCGCACCGGCCATCTCGCTCGGGTCGGCCACACGCTTGAGCGGGATCTGCGCCAGGGCCATTTTCAGGATGGAATCGTTCTTCACCAGCGCCGAGGCGAACTTGGTGTCGGTCAGGCCCGGCAGCAAGGCGTTGCAGCGAATGCCGAACGCCGCGCATTCCTTGGCGAACACCTTGGTCATGTTGATCACGGCTGCCTTGGTCACCGAGTAGATGCCCTGGAACACACCCGGCGAGATCCCGTTGATCGAGGCGACGTTGATGATGCTGCCGCCGCCGTTCTCGCGCATCAGCTTGCCGGCTTCCACGGACATGAAGAAGTAGCCGCGGATGTTCACGTCCACGGTCTTCTGGAACGCACCGAGGTCGGTGTCCAGCACGTTGCAGAATTGCGGGTTGGTCGCGGCATTGTTGACCAGGATATCCAGGCGGCCGAACTGCTCGCGGATACCGGCGAACACCTGGGTGATCTGCTCCATTTCACCGATATGACAGGCGATGGCCGTGGCCTTGCCGCCGTCGGCGATGATCGCATCGGCGACGTGCTGGCAGCCTTCCAGCTTGCGGCTGGAGACGATCACGTGGGCGCCTTGCTGGGCCAGCAACTTGGCGATGGCCTCGCCGATGCCACGGCTGGCGCCGGAAACGAATGCGATCTTGCCATCGAGGTCGAACAGGTGGGTCTTGGACATAGCGGTTCCTTAAAGGGACGATTTGCTGATGACGTTCAGGCTCATCTGCTCGAGCAGCTTGTTCATGTGAATGAACTGCGCAAAGCGTTTGTCCTGGGTCTGGCCATGGAAGAAACGGTAGTAGATCTGCTGCACGATGCCGGCCAGGCGGAACAGGCCGTAGGTGTAGTAGAAGTCGAAATTGTCGATCTGGATGCCGGAGCGTTCGGCGTAATAGTCGACGAACTCACGGCGAGTGAGCATGCCGGGGGCGTTGCTCGGCTGGCGGCGCATCAACTGCACCGGCGCCGGGTCCGCCGCTTCGATCCAGTAGGCGAGGGTGTTGCCCAGGTCCATCAGCGGGTCGCCGAGGGTGGTGAGTTCCCAGTCCAGCACGCCGATGATCTGCATCGGGTTGTGCGGGTCGAGGATCACGTTATCGAAGCGGTAGTCGTTGTGCACGATGCTGGACGTGGGGTGATCGGCCGGCATCTTGTCGTCGAGCCAGGCGCGTACGGCTTCCCAGCTTGGTGCGTCGGGGGTCAGGGCCTTTTCGTAGCGGTCGCTCCAGCCGCGGATCTGGCGCGCCACGTAGCCGTCGGGCTTGCCCAGGTCGGCCAGGCCGCAGGCGTGGTAGTCCACCTGGTGCAGTTCCACGAACTTGTCGATGAAGCTTTTGCACAACGCCTCGGTCCTGGTCGCATCCAGGCCCAGTTCGGGCGGCAGGTCGGAGCGCAGGATGATGCCGTTGACGCGCTCCATCACATAGAACTCGGCACCGATCACCGACTCGTCAGTGCAATGCACATAGGCCTTGGGGCAATAGGGGAAACCGTCCTTGAGCTGGTTGAGAATGCGGTATTCGCGGCCCATGTCATGGGCGGACTTGGCCTTGTGGCCAAAGGGTGGGCGACGCAGCACGAATTCCTGGCCGGGGTATTCCAACAGGTAGGTCAGGTTCGACGCGCCACCGGGAAACTGGCTGATCCTGGGCGTGCCGTCCAGGCCCGGGATATGGGCCTTGAGGTAGGGATCGATCAGGCTGGCATCAAGCTCTTCGCCTGGGCGAATCTGGGTCGATTGGTCGTTCAGCGCCATGCTTATCCCTTCTGCTTATTCTAAAGGCCTCGGACTATTTCCTAATCTAATGCGCACAGCCGCCCAGCGACAAGGTCGGGGCGGCTTAATAGGTTAGCGTGTTGGAGGATGATCAGCGTGCCTGATCGGTCATTTCGTAGGCGGGGGCAGGGCGACCGGAGTGAGCACCGGGCGGCCGGCAAAGTACTCCACCAGGTTGTCGGCCACGCGCTGCACGGTGTCATGGGCCGCTTCCGGCGACAGCCCGGCCACGTGGGAGGTGAGCACGGTATTGCCGAGTTTCTTGAGCGCGTCGGGCACCTTGGGCTCATCGTCGAACACATCCAGCGCGGCGCCACCGATGCGACGCTGCTCCAGGGCGGCGACCAGGTCGGCGGTGACCACCACGCTGCCACGGCCGATATTGACCAGGTAGCCATTCGGCCCCAGGGCATCCAGGGCGTGGCGGTCGATCAGGTGGCGGGTGCTGGCACCGCCCGGCGTGGCCAGGATCAGGAAGTCCGAGGTGCGCGCCAGTTCAACGGCGGTGGCGCAGTAGGTGTAGTCCACATCGTCACGGGGCTGGCGGTTGTGATAGCTCACTTGCATGCCGAACCCCAGGGCGGCGCGCTTGGCGATCTCCATACCTACGGCGCCCAACCCGAGAATGCCCAATTGCTTGCCGCCCAGGGACGGGCGCATCACTTTGGGCCATTCGTTGCGACGCACCGCGGCGTCGGTCTGCGGGATGCCGCGCACCAGCGCCAGCAGCAACGCCATGGCGTGATCGGCCACCGACGGCGCATTCACCCCGGCGCCGTTGGTGACCACGATCCCGCGATTGCTGGCGGCCTGCAGGTCGACGTGTTCGTAGCCGGCGCCGATCACGCAGATGATTTCCAGCAGGGGCAGGGCGGCGATTTCCTCGGCGTACAAGCCCAGCGGACCACGGGTCAGCACCGCCTTGATCTGGCTGCCGTGGGCCTTGATGGCTTCGGCGCGTTCGGCGGGTGTCGGCGCGAGGATCACATGAAAGTCATTGCCCTCGATGATGGGCAGGTATTCGTTGATGGTTTCAACCAGGACCAGAACAGTGGCGGTCATCGGAAGGCTCTTCCTGAAGGGTTTGAGGGGAGGAGTATGCGGTATTTGTGCGGTCAGAAGCGGGTCTCGACTGCGCTTGCCCGCCGCCGGAAGCGGTCGTGGTGGTACGGGTGAGGGACGAGCCGGAAAAAGTTCATGGCCTGGTCATGCCGGGACGGGGGAAGGGCTGTCAACGGGCAGGAGGGCATTTCTTGCAGCCTTCAGGAAATCGTCCGACAGGCTATTGCCCCGTGTCGCACGTGCCAGGGTCACTGCGCCCACCATCATTGCGTAATGGGCCAGCATGGCTTGACGGTCACCGTCCTCGAGTTGGGCGAAGATCTCCAGGGACTTTTCAACGCCTTCTATAAACGTGCGCTGCAAAGCGGTATCGGCCGGTTCATGGCACATGTCCGGGGCGAAAGCCGAGACCGGGCAGCCGTCGCCGGGGTTGTCGCGGTGGGTGGCGGTCAGGTAGGGCCCCAGCACCGCCTGGCGCGCGGCCTGTTGATCGTCGCTGTGCTCGATTTTGGCCTGCCAGCCCAGGTTGGCGTGCTCGAATGCCTGTTGGCAGGCTTCGGTGGCCAGGGCTTCCTTGGAGGCGAAGTGCCCGTAGAATCCGCCGTGGGTCAGGCCGGCAGCAGCCATCACGTCTGACAGGCTGATACCGTGCAGTCCGCGCTCACGAAACAGGTGCGTGGCGGCCTCGACGATGATTTCGCGGTTGAGATCGGCTTGTTTGCGGGAGACGCGAGGCATGGCGGGGCTCTCTGGATAAGCGGCGGGCGTTGTGTAAAAACTACAGTAACAGCCGTGATTCTAAAATAGATTGGTACGGGAATGTATATTCTGCCTTCAGCCACAGGCCCCGAAAACCGCCGTCTACAGCCGCCCCTGCGGGCTTGCACCGCACCACCGTTCCTCAGCTAAGTCTTTGCTTCTTCAGAAGAATCCCGGACAATCCGGCCCCTTCTATGGTCGGGGCGCTGCCTGTCAGGTTTTTCTGACTCGTCCCGGCCGTGTAAATGCGGAGATCCGACCGGATGAATGATCAGGCCAATAGCGTCGACGAACGCTATGCAACGACACCTGCAACCCTCACAAGCTGGAGCCGCCAGGACACCACCTGGATGCTTGGCCTGTTCGGTACCGCCATTGGCGCCGGTACGCTGTTCTTGCCGATCAACGCGGGCCTGGGCGGCTTCTGGCCCCTGGTGATCCTGGCGCTGCTGGCGTTCCCGATGACCTTCTTCGCCCACCGTGGCCTGACCCGCTTCGTGCTGTCCGGCCGTGAAGGTTCCGATATCACCGACGTGGTGGAAGAACACTTCGGCATCAAGGCCGGCGCGCTGATCACCTTGCTGTACTTCTTCGCCATCTTCCCGATCCTGCTGATTTACAGCGTGGCGTTGACCAACACGGTCGGCAGCTTCATGGAACACCAACTGCACATTGCGCCACCGCCCCGGGCGATCCTGTCGTTCGTGCTGATCCTCGGCCTGCTGGCCGTGGTGCGTTGCGGCGAGCAAGTGATCGTCAAGGCCATGAGCCTGATGGTGTATCCGTTCATCGTCGCGTTGCTGTTCCTGGCGGTGTACCTGATTCCGCACTGGAACGGCGGCATCCTCAGCACCGCCAGCGTCATCCCCGCACCGTCCGCACTGCTCAACACGTTGTGGCTGGCGATCCCGGTGATGGTGTTCTCGTTCAACCATTCGCCGATCATCTCGGCCTTTGCGGTGGACCAGAAGCGCCAGTACGGCGCCCACGCCGATGAGCGCAGCTCGCAGATCCTGTCCCGCGCGCACCTGTTGATGGTGGTGATGGTGCTGTTCTTCGTATTCAGCTGCGTGCTGACCCTGTCGCCGGCGCAACTGGCCGAAGCGAAGGCGCAGAACCTGTCGATCCTGTCGTACCTGGCCAACCACTTCAATAACCCGACCATCGAGTTCGCAGCGCCGTTGATTGCGTTCGTGGCGATTGCCAAGTCGTTCCTGGGCCATTACATCGGCGCCAGTGAAGGTCTCAAGGGCCTGGTGCTGAAGACGGGTCGTCGTCCGCAGGCCAAGCGCCTGGACCGCATGACGGCGGCGTTCATGCTGGTGGTGTGCTGGATCGTTGCCACGTTGAACCCGAGCATCCTCGGCATGATCGAGGCGCTGGGCGGTCCGATCATTGCTTCGATTCTGTTCCTGATGCCGATGTATGCCATTCGCAAGGTGCCGGCCATGGCCAAGTACCGGGGGCAGGCGTCCAATGTGTTCGTCACGGCGGTGGGCCTGGTGGCGATTACTGCGGTGGTCTATTCGTTCTTCGCTTAAACCTGACGCGGTAAAAATGTGGGAGGGGGCTTGCCCCCGATCGCGGTGTCTCAGTGCCGGATTTATTGGCTGACCCACTGCTATCGGGGGCAAGCCCCCTCCCACATTTGTACTGCATTCCAGGCATAAAAAACGCCGCGTACCTCACGATACGCGGCGTTTTTTCACATCAACACCTTAGGCTTGAATCACCGGGATGTTGGCGCTTGCTGCGATCTTGCGGAACTCAGCAATCTGGTCGAAGTTCAGGTAGCGGTAGACGTCACTGGCCATGGTGTCCAGTTTCGCTGCGTAGCCCATGTACTCTTCGACGGTCGGCAGGCGACCCAGGGTAGACGCCACTGCCGCCAGCTCGGCCGAAGCCAGGTAGACGTTGGCGCCGTCACCCAGACGGTTCGGGAAGTTACGGGTCGACGTCGACACCACGGTCGAATTCGGCTCAACACGTGCCTGGTTGCCCATGCACAACGAGCAGCCCGGCATTTCCATGCGCGCGCCAGCCTTGCCGTAGATGCCGTAGTAGCCTTCTTCGGTCAGTTGGTGAGCGTCCATCTTGGTCGGCGGCGACAGCCACAGACGGGTTGGCAGCTGACCCTTGACCTGCTCCAGCAGCTTGCCGGCCGCACGGAAGTGACCGATGTTGGTCATGCACGAACCGATGAATACTTCGTCGATCTTCTCGCCGGCAACGCTCGACAGCAGGCGGGCATCGTCCGGGTCGTTCGGTGCGCAGAGGATCGGCTCGTTGATGTCGGCCAGGTCGATCTCGATGATTTCGGCGTATTCCGCGTCGGCATCGGCTTCCATCAGCTCAGGGTTCTTGACCCAGGCTTCCATCGCTTGGGCGCGACGTTCCAGGGTGCGTGCATCGCCGTAGCCTTCACCGATCATCCAGCGCAGCAGGGTGATGTTGGAGTTCAGGTATTCGGTGATCGACTCTTTCGACAGCTTGATGGTGCAACCGGCAGCCGAACGTTCAGCCGAGGCGTCGGACAGCTCGAAAGCCTGTTCCAGCGTCAGGTCGTTCAGGCCTTCGATTTCCAGGATGCGGCCGGAGAAGGCGTTCTTCTTGCCTTTCTTCTCTACAGTCAGCAGACCCGACTGGATCGCGTAGTAAGGAATGGCATGAACCAGGTCACGCAGGGTGATGCCAGGCTTCATCTTGCCTTTGAAGCGCACCAGGATCGATTCCGGCATGTCCAGTGGCATCACGCCAGTGGCTGCGGCGAACGCAACCAGACCGGAACCGGCCGGGAACGAAATGCCCATCGGGAAACGGGTGTGGGAGTCACCACCGGTACCCACGGTGTCCGGCAGCAGCATGCGGTTCAGCCAGCTGTGGATGATGCCGTCGCCTGGACGCAGCGATACACCGCCGCGGGTCATGATGAAGTCAGGCAGGGTGTGGTGGGTGGTCACGTCGATCGGCTTTGGATAGGCCGCGGTGTGGCAGAACGACTGCATTACCAGGTCGGTCGAGAAGCCCAGGCACGCCAGGTCTTTCAGTTCGTCACGGGTCATCGGACCGGTGGTGTCCTGGGAACCCACGGTGGTCATCTTCGGCTCGCAGTAGGTGCCAGGACGAACGCCTTTGCCTTCTGGCAGGCCGCACGCCTTGCCGACCATTTTCTGCGCCAGGGTGAAGCCTTTGCCGGTGTCGACAGGCGCTTCAGGCAGCTTGAACAGGTCGGTTGGGCCCAGGCCCAGCTCGGCACGGGCCTTGTCGGTCAGGCCGCGACCGATGATCAGCGGGATACGGCCACCGGCGCGGACTTCGTCCAACAGCACCGGAGTCTTCATTTCGAAGGTGGTGATGACTTCGTCGGTGCCGTGTTTGCAGACCTTGCCAGCATGCGGGTACAGGTCGATCACGTCGCCCATGTTGATGTTGGAAACGTCGAATTCGATGGGCAGTGCGCCAGCATCTTCCATGGTGTTGTAGAAGATCGGGGCGATCTTGCTGCCGAAGCAGAAGCCGCCAGCGCGCTTGTTCGGCACGTACGGAACGTCGTCGCCGAAGAACCACAGTACGGAGTTGGTCGCGGATTTACGCGAGGAACCGGTACCGACCACGTCACCGACGTAGGCGATCGGGAAGCCCTGGCCGCGCATTTCTTCGATCTGCTTCATCGGGCCGGTCTTGCCTTGCTCGTCCGGCACAATGCCTTCACGGGCCATTTTCAGCATGGCCAGGGCGTGCAGTGGGATGTCGGGACGGGACCAGGCATCCGGCGCAGGGGACAGGTCGTCGGTATTGGTTTCGCCGGTCACCTTGAATACGCGCAGGCTGATCTTGTCGGCCAGGGTAGGGCGGTTGCGGAACCACTCGCCGTCAGCCCAGGACTGGATCACGGCTTTGGCGTGTTCGTTGCCGTTCTTGGCTTTTTCGGCCACGTCGTGGAACGCATCGAACATCAGCAGGGTGTGCTTGAGTTGGGCGGCGGCGACGGGAGCCAGTGTGGCGTCGTCCAGCAGCTCGACCAGGGTCACGATGTTGTAGCCGCCTTGCATGGTGCCAAGCAGTTCAACGGCGCGTTTCTTGTCGATCAGGGGGGAAGTGGCTTCGCCCTTGGCCAGGGCAGACAGGAAACCGGCCTTGACGTAGGCAGCTTCGTCAACGCCTGGTGGAATGCGGTTGGTGATCAGGTCAACGAGGAATTCTTCTTCGCCAGCCGGAGGATTTTTCAGCAGCTCGACCAGGCCTGCGGTTTGTTCGGCGTTAAGCGGCTGGGGAACAATACCCAGGGCTGCGCGCTCTTCGATATGTTTGCGGTAGGCTTCAAGCACAGTTATTACCCTCATCAGTGGTCCCACGGGACGCTCATCCAGAAATGAACGGCACGCATGCGCTCGGGGGCTTTTTGGGCCGCAAAGCCAGCGCTGCCGGCATTCCTCACAGAAGCTGCTTTCAAAGTTTTACGCCTGCAGAACGGAGCTGATGAGGGTTGGCGAGGGCTCTGACCTACCGAGTCAGGGCCCGCGCCAACACCGTTCTGAAGGAACGACTGTGCTCGTGACGCTTTGAAAACAGCTTCCAGCGGATTATTGGCGCCTTACAAGGCCGGATGATTCTACGGCAAAAAATTTCTAAAGGTAAGTTGCCTGACCAAGTTTGCTGGGTGATCACGCTTAGACAAAGGGCTAACATGGCGCATTGTTTTGCTGATCTGCGTGTCGTTACCCATGTCCAACCAAACCATCAAGACCCCCTGCGTCGGCCTGTGCTCCACGGTTTACGGCGATCTGGTGTGCCGTGGCTGCAAGCGCTTCCACCACGAAGTGATCCAGTGGAATGGCTATAACGAGGAAGAAAAACGCGCGGTCTGGCTGCGATTGGAGCAGCTGTTGGTGCAGGTGATGGCCGGCAAACTGGAGGTCTTCGACCCCAAGACCCTGCGCGGCCAGCTGGAACAGCGCAAGATCCGCTTCGTGCCGCACCAGTCCGAGTACTGCTGGGCCTACCAGTTGATCGCCCGGGGCGCGCGGGTGATTTCCAACCTGGAGGCGTATGGGATGGTGCTATTACCGGAATTTCGCGATTGGCCGTTGCCGGACCTGCGCGATGCGATTGACCGTGAGTTCTTTATCCTGTCCGAGGCGCATTACCAGCGCTATATCGCGCCGGGTCTCCTGCGCGATGTGTTTTCCACCTGACAACGGATAACCCCGTGGGAGGGGGCTTGCCCCCGATGGCAGTGTGTCAGCCCGGGATTTATCAACTGACACACCCTCATCGGGGGCAAGCCCCCTCCCACTTTTTATCTTCATTGTTTGAAAGGTCGGCATCAGGCCTTGGTGGCCTGCTCCACCAGACGGTCCATCACTTCGTCAGGTTTCAGCACCAGCACATCACTCTCCAGGGCATCCAGCACCACCTCTGCGGTGTTACCGATCAGCGCCCCGGAAAGACCTGTGCGCCCCACGGTGCCGATGATGGTGACCGCCGCCGGCAATTGGTGGGCAAGGTAGGGGATCAGTACATCGGCAGGGCCTTCTTCAATATGCAGGTGCTTGTCATCCACATCGAACTCAGCCTGGAACGCCCTGCATTGCTCGCGATACCGCGCCTGGATGGTTTCCTTGAGTTGGAACGTCGGGTCCGCCGCCGACAGCATCGGTGACGGATGTGCGCTGATCACATGCAACTGCGCCTTGGCCAGGTTGGCGATATCAAAGCCATGGTCAATGATCGAATTGTGCAGCGAACGGTGTTCGCCATCGGTGTTGCCTACGTCGATCGCCGCCAGGATCTTTCCGCCGGTCCAGGGTGTAGACGTCTTGACCAGCAATACCGCGCTCGGGCAATAGCGCAGCAGCTTCCAGTCCGCCGGCGTCAGCAGGGCTTTTTTCAGTGGACTGTCCGGGAAATGCTGTTTGATCACCAGCCCGCAGCCTTCGGCCTGCTGCACGTCGATAATGGTTTCATGCAGGCTGGTATTCCATGCCTGCTCGGTGCTGACGTGGTAGCCATCTTCCTGCAGGCCCGCCTTGAGCAGCGCCAGCAGCGCCGAGTGCTCATGCTTCTTGTCGCACACCAGCAAGTGCAGGTGTGCGTCGGTGACCCCGGCGATCAGCTTGGCGCGCTTGAGGGCCAGGCTTTCCGAATGTTCGGGTTCGATGACCACCAGAATGCTGCGGATGGCTTGCATGATCGGGATCTCCATAAAAAGGGCGGGGCCTGGAACAACTATAGTTGCTGGCGCGCGCACGTCATGTTGATGCACATCAAGGCCGGTGGCTGGTGGTCTGCGGCGGGGTCGGTATAATCGCCGGCCTTTTGTGATCCTTTTGCCCGTGAGCCCGATGAACCTGCCAGAAATCCACGAATTCCTCGGTTGCCGCACCCCTGATGCCTGGGTCCAGGCCGCGCTGGCCGATCAGGAAACCCTGCTGATCGACCACAAGAACTGCGAATTCAAAGCCGCCAGCACCGCCCTGAGCCTGATCGCCAAGTACTACAGCCATGTCGACCTGATCAACATGATGTCGCGCCTGGCCCGCGAGGAGTTGGTGCATCACGAGCAGGTCATGCGCCTGATGAAAAAGCGCAAGATCGAGCTGCGCCAGCTGCATGCCGGGCGCTACGCCTCGGGCTTGCGCAAAGTGGTGCGCAGCCATGAACCGGTGAAACTGGTGGACACCCTGGTGGTCGGTGCTTTTATCGAAGCGCGCAGTTGCGAGCGTTTCGAAGCCCTGGTGCCGCATTTGGACGAAGAACTCGGCAAGTTCTATTTCGGGCTGCTGAAGAGCGAGGCGCGGCACTTCCAAGGTTACCTGAAGCTGGCGTACCAGTACGGCGACGCCAAGGACATCGCCCAGGTGATCGAGCGGGTCAGGGCGACCGAGCAGGACCTGATCGAGTCACCCGACATCGAGTTCCGCTTTCACAGTGGCGTGCCAGCCTGAGGCCACGGCCACACCGAGCAATGCGGCGATCCCGGCCAGCAGCAGGATCACCGCCTGCGTCCCCAGCGGCGCCGCCAGCAACGCCACCGCCAGGCCCGCCAAGGGTTGCGGCAGGTTGTTGAGCAGGGTGATCACGCCCACGGTCTTGCCGAAGTCCTGCGCGGGGATCACCCGCTGGCGGGTGCTGCGCAGGTAGACGTTGAACATCTTGTCGAAGCCGGTCACCAGCAGGAAACCCACGGCATACAGCCATACGCCGGGGCTTGCGGCCATGATCAACGCCCCCACCCCGATCATCGAATACGACAAGCCACCCAGCACTTTCAACGGCAGGCCGGCCCGGGCCAGATAAAACAGAATGCCGATGGTCACCAGTGCACCCGCTGCCTGCAGCAGGGCATAGGCGTCCTTGTCTGCTGCAAAGTGGCCGGTGACCATCGCCGCCGATGTGGCCAGGGTGACGCCAATGATCAGGTTCACCCCCACGGCCAGGGTGATGATCCGTTTCAAGTCCGGCAGGCTGCGGATATGCCCGAACGCAATCTTCAGCGGTTGCAGCCAGATATCCTGATGCTGTTCGAAGGTTTCCAGGTGCGCCGTGCTGGAGCGTTGCCACGCGCGCATCGCCAGGTCGGCCAGTACAAACAATCCGGCCACTCCCAGCACCACCCAATGCCAGGCCCAGACTTCCAGCATCAGCGCCGCCACCAGCGGCCCCAGCACCAGCCCGCTCTGGTCGGCGATCTGCGAGTAGGAGAGGGTCTTGGCGTAGCTGTAGTGCGCGAAGATGTGCGGCATCAGCACTTCCCGCGCCATGATGCCCTGGGTCGTCAGCACCCCGCACAACGCCGAGAGCAGGACAATCCAGTAGAGGCCATCGAACACCCCATGCAAGACCACCGCGAGCACACACGCCAGCGCCCGGTAAACCTGGCTGATCTGCAGCAGGCGCACTGGCACGAATTTATCGCACAAGGCGCCACACACCGGGAACGCCAGGTAACGCGGTAGCGACTCGACGAAGAACGCCAGCCCGGCCCAGGCTACACTCTGCGTGGTCTGGAATACGATCAGGGGCACAATGAATAGCAGGATCTGGTCCGCCAACCGCGAGAGGAACAGCGAAACAAAGAACGCCAGGTAATCCTTGCGCATACAACTCCCTGTGGCTGGCGTTAAAGAGTGCGGGATATTTGTTAAAAACTCTTAAAAGCATGAAGCTTCGTCGGCAACGGCTGGCCAGTTGCTTAAGTTGGGCAGCTTGCCACTTATAATGCCCGCTCTTCAATCTGCGTCTGCACACTGAGAACTTATGGAAAACCTGGGGCTGGGCAAGGTCTTGCTCGTTGAAGACGACGAAAAACTCGCGGGGCTGATCGCGCACTTCCTGGAGCAGCATGGCTTCGAGGTGCGCGTGGAGCACCGGGGCGATGAGGCCCTTGCAGCGTTTCTGGCGTTCAAGCCGAAGATCGTCGTGCTGGACCTGATGCTGCCTGGCCAGAGTGGCCTGCATGTGTGCCGTGGGATCCGCACGGTGTCTGACACGCCGATTGTGATCCTCACGGCCAAGGAAGATGACCTGGACCACATCCTGGGCCTGGAGTCCGGTGCCGACGATTATGTGATCAAACCGATCAAGCCGCCCGTGCTGCTGGCGCGCCTGCGTGCCCTGCAACGGCGCCAGGCCCCGGAGCCGACGGTGCGCGGTGCCCTGGCGTTCGGGCGGTTGGCCATCGATCGCAGTTGCCGGGGGGTCAGCCTGGGGGATGACAAGATCGATCTGACCACCATGGAATTCGAGCTGTTATGGCTGCTGGCCAGCAACTCAGGCACGATCCTGTCCCGCGATGACATCCTCAACCGCATGCGCGGTATCGCGTTCGACGGCCTCAACCGTAGCGTCGACGTGTACATCAGCAAACTGCGCAGCAAGCTCAACGACAACCCCCGTGAACCGGTGTGCATCAAGACCATCTGGGGCAAGGGCTACCTGTTCAACCCGTTCGCGTGGGAGGCTTAAATGCTGCGGCTGTTTCTGCGCCTGTATGTGATCCTGGCCCTCGGTCTGGCGGGGGCGATCTGGCTGGTCAACTACACCTTCGACGAGCTGCTGCCCGAAGCCAACGAAACCTATAACCGCGAAGCCTTGCGCGGCCCGGCGTATGCCCTGGTGGAACAGCTGCGTCCGCTCGGCGCCGAGCAACGCCAGGCCCGGCTGGCCGAGTTGCAGCCCCATTATGGGCTGCATTTGAGGTTGGTCCAGAAGGACACCCAGGCGCTCACCGAACGCGAGACACAACTGCTGGCCGCTGACTTGCTGGTGGTGCGCGGTGATTTCATGGAGTTCCTCGCCAGCATTGACGGTGGCCCGCAGTTGCTGGAAATCAAACTGCCGGAAGAGCCCAAGTGGCTCTACCTGTGGGCCTATGGTTTTCTCGGGGTGTGCCTGGCGATCGTCCTGTATTTCTGGGTACGCCCACACTGGCGCGACCTGGAGCATATTCGCCTGGCCGCACAACGCTTCGGTGACAACGACCTCGGTTCACGCATCCTGCTGCCGCGCCGTTCCACCGTGCGCGAGCTGGCGGGGCACTTCAATCAGATGGCCGAACGCATCGAAAGCCTGATCGCCAACCAGCGCGAACTGACCAACGCCGTGTCCCACGAGCTGCGCACGCCGATTGCGCGCCTGTCGTTCGAACTCGACCAGCTCAAGCAACAAGTCGACCCGCGTCTGCGCGGCGAACTGATTGCCGACATGTATGCCGACCTGGGCGAGCTGGAAGAAATGGTCTCCGAACTGCTCACCTACGCCAGCCTGGAGCGCGGCGCCACCCAGGTCACCCGCGAGCGCATCGAGGCCCACAGTTGGCTCGACAGTGTGATCGGCAGCGTGGCGCTGGAGGCCGAAGCCGCCGGTATCCAGTTGTCGTTGCGCACCTGCGAAGTGGACTACATCCAGATCGAACCGCGTTTTATGGCGCGGGCGGTGATCAACTTGCTGCGCAATGCCATTCGGTATGCCGAGCGGCGTGTGGAAGTGTCGCTGGTCAAGTTCGGCAGTGGCTATGAAGTGCGGGTGTGTGATGACGGCCCAGGCGTGCCGGAGGAAGGCCGCTCGAAGATCTTCCAGCCCTTCATGCGCCTGGACGACAGCCGCGACCGTCGCACCGGTGGCTTCGGCCTGGGCCTGGCACTGGTGCAGCGGGTGTCGCAGTGGCACGGCGGCCAGGTGCAAGTGCAGGATTCGGAATGGGGCGGCGCGTCGTTCCGGATGACCTGGGCGTACGCCGAATAGCGCTTTTACATTCAATGGAGATCCAAGTGTGGGAGGGGGCTTGCCCCCGATAGCGATATGGACTGATGCACCGCCATCGGGGGCAAGCCCCCTCCCACCTATCCAATCAGAACGTGTATTCCAGCACGCCCATCACCGACGTCTGCAACCGTCGCTCCACAATCGGGCTCTTGCCCGCTTCATCCGCCAGGTACTGCACATCCAGCAAGGTCGAGAACTCGGTGTGCTCGCTGATCGGCAGGCTCCAGGCCAGGTTCAGGCCATTGCTGATATTGCCGGCACCGGCCTTGTAGGCCTTGAAGCGGCTGCGCGCGGCTTGGCCGGTAGTGACGCCGTACCAGGTCTGCATATAGTCACGGTCGCCAAAGTGGCTGTTGATGCTGGCATCGACGGAGCCATAACGCCCCTCGTACAGCGTGGTGCCCAGACTCAATTCCAGATGGGTGAACGCCTTGCCGCTGTCCTTGTGGTCATCTTCCTTGAGGGCGTGTTCCAGGGTCGCGCCGACAATGGCGCCGCCGAGATTGTAGTGGGCACTCACGCCCAGTTGCGGGCGTGACTTGATTTCGCCCATGCCCTTGAGGCGCTTGGAGCCCAAGTGCAGGGATTCGTTCTTGTCCTTGCGCGATGCGCTGGCGCCGATATACGCACTGAAACTCAAGGCGTTGCCTTCGTAGCCCCAGCCCAGGCCCTTGTCGGTATCGAGGAAAATTCCCCAGGGGCTGACAATGGCGCCGCCGAACACCGGGGCAGTCATGCGCTCGTCACTGCCGCTGTAGCGCGGCAGATTGGCCACGCCGGCTTTGAGGCTGTAGGTCCAGTCTTCGGCCAGTGCTGCGTCGGCGCCTGCCAGCAAACACAGCGAGGTGAGGGACAGGCAGAGGTTTTTGGGGCTCATCAGGGTTTTCATGTCGGTCAGAAACTCAAGGGTGGATGGGTACGTTTGAAGGAGTAGCCCGAGGCGCTCAGGCCGTTGACCTGGCGGCTGACGGTGTCGCCCAGGCCATAGCCGTTGCCGGCGAGCACGGCATGGGCGTTGTCCACGGGCAGCAGGATGTAGTCGGTCAGCGGCTCGTCGTGCAGTTGGCCGCGAATCACCAGGAAACCTTCTTCCAGGCGCACGCTGATGCCGCTCAACGGCGCATCGGGCTCGTGGGTGTTGAGCACTTGGTAGGTCCCGACGGTGTCGGCCCAGGCCATGGGCAAGGGTGGCGGGTCGATGCGTTCACCGATGGCGATGCGCTGGCCGTGGCTGCGCGCGGTGAGCATCTGCCGGCCCTGCACGGTGATCACATCCAACTGCACGCGGCCGAGTTCGCCGAGGTCCTTGAGCCAGAACCCCAGGACTTTCTTCTGCGCGCGCAGCCAGCCGTGATCGTCACGCAGCAGCTCGAAGTCGTAGCCGGCCAGTTCACCGCGCAGCCGCCCGGCGTCGTCCCGGATGCGGAATACGCCCCAGGCGGTGGCGTAAAACCCGGACAGGCGCTGGCGGTCGACGGCGGCCGGCACCTGGCGCAACTTGAGCCCGTGGCGGGGCGCCTGGCAGTCTTCGCTGCACACCGGTTCGCCGGTCTGCGCCTGGAGCATCAGGCGCAGGGTGTCGGTGGTCAGCGTGGCAACCAGGTCTTCGGCATTGCTGTCGTTGGCCATGATGATCACCGCCAGTTGCTGGTCTGGCAGCAGGCTCAACTGCGCGGCGAAATCATCGCCGCCACCGCTGTGCTGATAGGTGCGCACCCCAGGCCCGACCGGCTCGTCACCGCACGGTGCGAGAAACCAGGCCAGACCGATCCGGCAATCGAAGTCCAGGGCGTTGCCGGTGTTTTGCTGGGTAAACATGTCATCGATGGAGCGCTGGTTCATTACCCGGTTGCCCTTGTACAGGCCCTCGGCGAACAGCATCTGCACGTAATGGCTGAGGTCCTTGGGGCTGGCCCACAAGCCGCCGGCCGCCAGGTCGCGCACCTGCGCGTCGGTGCTGGCGATACCGTCCTGATAGCCCTGGGCGCGATAGCTCACCTGTGCGGCGGTGCCGATAAAACTCGCCTGGTTCATCTCCAGCGGCTTGAGCAGGCTGTGTTGCATTTGGGCCTCGAACGCTCTGCCGCTGCTGCGCTCGATCGCCGCGCCGACCAGCGCATAACCCAGGTTGGAATACGCCACCTGGGTGCCGGGCGGTGTACTCAGCCAGACGCCGGACAGGCGCATCGGCATCTGCCCCATGGCATAGCTGTTGCGCAGGTCGCGCAGGTGCTCGCTGGGCAGGCCGGATTGATGGCTGAGCAGGCGGCGCAAGGTGATGTCGCGGTCGGCGGCCTGCTGGTCGGTGTGGAAGCGCGAGCGCACGTAGAACTCGCGCAATGTCTGTTGGATCGGTGCATCCAGCGCCAGCCGCTGCTGTTCAACCAGTTGCAGGGCCGCGCTGGCGGTGAGCAGCTTGGAGATCGCACCGGCGCGAAACGCCGTGTTCGGCGTCACCGGCACGCCCAGTGTTTTGTCGGCCAAGCCGAACCCAGCGGCCCAGATCAACTCCTGGCCATTGACCAGGGCAATCGACAAACCGGGCACGTTGGCCTGGGCCATGTCCCGGGGGATGCGGGTTTGCAGGTAGCGGATGATCGCGCTGTAGTCGCCCTTGGGGATCGGCGGCGGGGCAGAGGCTTGCCCATGGCAGCCGATGCTGCCCAGCAGGCAACCGAGCAATGGAATACCGCGCAATGTGCGAAGCATGAAGAGCACCCGGCAGGTGGTTTGGATGCTCGAATGCTAGGGGCGTGGTGCCTGGGGGTCTTTGACAGCTTTGTCGAGAAACTGTCAAAGAGTGTTAACGCACCAGCCCATGCCGCTCATGCCACTGGGCAATGGATTCTTCGGGATATTCATTGAACTGCTGATCGCCCTTGCGCAACGTGACCTCCACCCACGGCGCCTTCGACCCCAGCATCAAGTGCGTATGGTCCGGCGGCACCGGCAATGGTGTGTCGATGGCCGAGGCAAACGGGTGGATCAGCTCCGGCCATTCCGGGCTGAACACCCACAGCGCGCTGCCGCACTGCGAGCAGAAGTGCCGCTCGGCGCTACTCGCATGGGCACGGCTGGCGCCTTCGGGCTTGAGTCTGGCGTGGTAGATCGAAATGGATTTGCGTCCGCGCACCTTCAAACTCGCGGTGTTACCGGCCAGGTTGATCGCGTAACCGCCACCGCCCTGGGTCTTGCGACAGATCGAGCAGTAGCAGCGCTGGTAAGGGTAGGGGTGGGCACTGGTGAGGCTGAACGTGACGGCGCCGCAATGGCAGGATCCTTCGAGCTGCATGGGCTGACTCCTTTGGCAAGGTGACTGATCAGCTTAGGCGTTTTCCGGCATCAGTGTGGCAATCAACGCCCGAATGGTGCCGGGTAACGCCTCCAGCTCCCGCACCAGGATGCTGCGCTCGCGGATTGCCCACGGCTCATCCAGCTTCACCGCCACCAGCCGCATGGTACGGCTGTGGCGTACAGCGGCGGACTCGGGAATGATGCCGATGCCCACGCCGGCTTCGACCATCCGGCAGATCGCCTCGAAACTCGACACCTGGATGCGCAGCGACAAGTGCTTGCCCAGCCGCTCGACGTGTTCACGCAGGAAGCTCAGCAAGGTGCTGCCTTCATGCAGGCCGATGTGCTGGTAGGCGAGGGTCTGTTCCAGGGTGACTGAGGGTTGTTGCGCCAGTGCATGCCCCACCGGCACCATCAGCACCAGTTTATCCGTGCTGAAGTGCAGCACCTGCAACCCCGAGGCTTCCACGGGGCCGGCGATGATGCCCATGTCGCTGGTGCCATCCAGCACACCACGCACGATGTCGCGGGACAGGCGCTCCTGCAGGTCCACCGTTACGCCAGGGCGCTGGGACAGGAAGCCCGCCAGCACCTCCGGCAAGAACTCGGTGACCGCCGTGGTGTTGGCAAAAATGCGGATATGCCCGGCGGAATCCACGCCGTATTGGGTGAATTCGCTTTTCAGGTAATCCACCTGACGCATGATCAACCGCGCATGGTGCAGCAGGCGTTCCCCGGCCGGGGTGATCTCCACGCCACGGCTGTCGCGGTACAGCAGACGCGTGTCGAGTTGGCCTTCGAGGGCCTTGATCCGCGCACTGGCGGCGGCCGGCGAAAGAAACGCACGCTTGGCGCCCTGGGTCAGGCTGGGGGATTCGGCGATGTGGATAAACAGGCGCAGGTCGGCCAGATCGAAGTGCATGCAAGACTCCCGGGACAGGATGGCGGCGTTCAGCATAACCGAACGCTGGTTTATTGAAATGCAAATTCCCGGAACGGGTGCGTCCTTGCATGATCCGGGGCAGACACTCACTGCCCGAGGACCTGCACCCGATGAGCGCCACCGATTGGATCGGCCGAAGCGAAACCGCCCACGACCACCTCAGCCATAACCTGCTCAAGCGTATTGCCGCCACCTTCGGCGAAGCCGTGCCCGAAGACGGCGCGGATATCCCGCCGCTGTGGCAGTGGTGTTTCTTCCAGGACCCACTGCCGGAAACCGCCCTGGGCAGCGACGGCCACCCGGCCCGTGGCGGCTTCCTGCCGCCAGCCGACAATCGCAATCGCATGTGGGCCGGTGGGCGCATCGAGTTCCTGCATGCCCTGCGTGCCGGCGAGGCGGCGACCCGGGTGTCGACCATCACCCAGGTCGAAGAAAAGACCGGCCGCACCGGCGCGCTGCTGTTCGTCACCGTGCGCCACGACTACTCCCAGCAAGGCCGCCTGGCGATCCGCGAGGAACAGGACATCGTCTACCGCGAACCCACGCCGCCCAAATCCGGCAGCGGCGAGGCGCTGGAGCAGGGCGAGTGGTCCGAAACCGTCGACCCCACGCCGACCCTGCTGTTTCGCTACAGCGCGGTGACCTTCAACGGCCACCGCATTCACTACGACTACCCCTATGTCACCGGCACCGAAGGCTACTCGGGACTGGTGGTGCACGGGCCGCTGATCGCCACCCTGGGCCTGCGCGCGTTCTGCCGCGCCCATCCTGAAGCCACCTTGCGCCGGTTTGCCTATCGCGGTGTGCGCCCGTTGATTGCGCCGCAACCTTTTGAAGTAGGCGGGCGCGTCACCGAGACCGGCGTAGCCCAACTGTGGGCCGGCAATACCGATGGCCTGGCGCAGCAAGCCCAGGTGCATTTCGAATAATCCAAGAACAACAGGCGGAGAGCCGCAGATGAACCCGAATGACAACGAAGAACTCAATGCCATCCGCGACGGCGTGCGCGCCTTGTGCGCTGAATTCGATGCCGCTTACTGGCGCCGGATCGATGAAGAGAAGGGCTTCCCCGAAGCCTTCGTCAAGGCGCTGACCGACGCCGGCTGGCTGTCGGCGATGATCCCCGAAGAATACGGCGGTTCCGGCCTGGGCCTGGCCGAAGCTTCGGTAATCCTTGAAGAAGTGAACCGCTGCGGCGGCAACTCCGGCACCGTGCACGGCCAGATGTACAACATGTTCACCCTGTTGCGGCACGGCAGCGAAGCGCAGAAACGCTTCTACCTGCCCAAGCTGGCCAGCGGCGAATTGCGCCTGCAATCGATGGGCGTGACCGAGCCCACCACCGGCACCGACACCACCAAAATCAAGACCACCGCGATCAAGCGCGGTGACAAATACGTGATCAACGGCCAAAAGGTGTGGATCTCGCGGATCCAGCATTCCGACCTGATGATCCTGCTGGCGCGCACCACGCCGTTGGCCGAGGTGAAGAAGAAATCCGAAGGCATGTCGATCTTCCTCGTCGACCTGCGCGAAGCCATCGGCAACGGCCTGACCGTGCAGCCCATCGCCAATATGGTCAACCACGAGACCAACGAGCTGTTCTTCGACAACCTGGAGTTGCCGCTGGACAGCCTGATCGGCGAAGAGGGCAAGGGTTTCAAATACATCCTCGACGGCCTCAACGCCGAACGCACGTTGATCGCCGCCGAATGCATCGGCGACGGCCGCTGGTTTATCGAAAAAGCCTGCGCGTATGCCCGTGACCGCGTGGTGTTTGGCCGGCCCATCGGGCAGAACCAGGGCGTGCAATTCCCGATTGCCGAAGCGCATATCGAGATCGAAGCGGCTGACCTGATGCGCTGGCGTGCCTGCGAAGAATACGACAGCGGCAAGCATGCCGGTGCCAGCGCCAACATGGCCAAGTACCTGGCGGCCAAGGCGTCCTGGGAGGCGGCCAATGCCTGCCTGCAAACCCACGGCGGTTTCGGCTTTGCCTGCGAGTACGACGTGGAGCGCAAATTCCGCGAGACGCGCCTGTACCAGGTGGCGCCGATCTCCACCAACCTGATCCTGTCCTACGTGGCCGAGCACCTGCTCGAACTGCCACGCAGCTTCTGAGGGCCCGACCATGAGCCATACCCAAGCCTTGTGTCGGTTCCTGGCGGACCTGCACTACGCACAGTTGCCCGAAAACGTCCTGGCGCGCACCGAAGATTTGTACCTGGACTGGCTGGCCTCGGCGCTGGCGAGCAAGGGCGCGCATCCGATTCCATTGTTCGAGCGTTATGCGCAGAAGATGGGGCCGAGCAACGGCCCGGCGCAAGTGATCGTCAATGGCGCCGGCAGCAGCGCCTACTTCGCCGCGTTGGTCAACGGTGCTTCGTCGCACCTGGTGGAGCAGGATGACCTGCACAACAGCTCCGTGTTGCACCCGGCCACCGTGGTGTTTCCGGCTGCCCTGGCCGCCGCCCAGGACCTGGGCAAATCCGGCCGCGACTTGCTGCTGGCCTCGGTGGCCGGCTACGAGGCTGGTATCCGTATCGGCGAATTCATGGGGCGCTCCCATTACCGCATCTTCCACACCACGGCCACCGTCGGCACGTTGGCGGCGGCGGTCGCGGTGGGCAAGCTGCTGGATTTCAACCAGGAACAATTCATCAACCTGCTCGGCAGTGCGGGCACCCAGGCCGCCGGCTTGTGGGAGTTCCTGCGCGATGCCGCCGACTCCAAGCAACTGCACACCGCCAAGGCGGCAGCGGATGGGTTGCTCGCCGCATACCTGACGGCGGATGGGCTGACGGGGGCGCGTAATATCCTGGAAGGTGACCAGGGCTTGGCGGCGGGCATGTCCAGCGATGCCGAACCGAGCAAGTTGTCCGCCGGCCTTGGCAGTCGCTGGGCGCTGCTGGAAACCTCGTTCAAGTTCCACGCCTCGTGCCGCCATACCCATCCGGCCGCCGATGCGCTGCTGGACCTGATGCAACGCGAACGTCTCGCCGCCGCCGATATTGCCCGCGTCGAAACCCGCGTGCATCAAGGCGCGATCGATGTGCTGGGGCGCGTGAACGTGCCGACCAGCGTGCACCAGGCCAAGTTCTCCATGGGCACCGTGCTGGGCTTGATTGGCGTGCATGGCAAGGCCGGTCTCACCGAGTTCCATGAGCTGGCATTGACCGATCCAGCCGTCTCGGCTTTTCGCGACAAGGTCAGCATGACCTTCGACCCCGAAGTCGACGGCGCCTACCCGCAACGCTGGCTCGGCCGCGTCACCGTCACCACGCAGGATGGCCGCACGCTGCATGGCGCTATCGACGAGCCCAAGGGCGATCCGGGCAACACCCTGAGCCGCGCGGAGCTGGCGGATAAATTCCAGCGGCTGAGCCTGTTCAGCGGCGCCCGCACCCCGGCCCAGGCCAACGCCCTGATCGAGAAGGTCTGGAATTTGCGCAACGCCACGTCCATGGCCCACTGGCTCTGAGGAACTGTCATGACTAACCCGAGACCGCTGGACGGCATCACCGTTGTCAGCCTGGAACATGCGATTGCAGCGCCATTCTGCACACGCCAGTTGGCAGACCTGGGCGCCCGCGTGATCAAGATCGAACGCCCCGGCGCCGGCGACTTTGCCCGTGGCTACGACGAGCGCGTGCGCGGCCTGGCCTCGCATTTCGTGTGGACCAACCGTTCCAAGGAAAGCCTGACCCTGGACCTCAAGCAGGACGAGGCAGGCGCTATCCTCGACACCCTGCTCGCCGACGCCGATGTGCTGGTGCAGAACCTGGCGCCCGGCGCGGCGGCGCGCATGGGCCTGTCGTTCGAGGCGCTGCACGAGCGTTTCCCACGGTTGATCGTCTGCGATATTTCCGGCTACGGCGAAGGCGGGCCGTACGAGAAAAAGAAGGCCTACGACCTGCTGATCCAGAGCGAAGGCGGTTTTCTCTCGGTGACCGGTGGCCCTGGCGACGACCAGATGGCCAAGGCTGGTTGTTCCATCGCCGACATCTCGGCAGGCATGTACGCCTACAGCGGCATCCTCTCGGCGCTGCTGCTGCGCGGCAAGACGGGCAAGGGCAGTCGCATCGACGTGAGCATGCTGGAAAGCCTGGTGGAGTGGATGGGCTACCCGATGTATTACGCCTTCGACGGCGCACCGCAGCCACCGCGTGCCGGCGCTGCGCACTCAACGATCTACCCCTATGGGCCGTTCCCCACTGGCGATGGTGGCACCGTCATGCTGGGGTTGCAGAACGAGCGCGAATGGGCGGCATTTTGCGACAAGGTGCTGCTCACGCCTGAACTGGCGGCGGACGAGCGTTTCAGCGCCAACTTCAAGCGCTCGGCTAACCGTGAAGTGTTGCGCCAGATCATCGTCGACCGCTTTGCGCAATTGGATGCCGAAGCGGTGATCCAGCGCCTGGAGGAGGCGCAGATCGCCAGCGCCCGGGTCAACGATATGCAAGGCGTGTGGGACCACCCGCAACTCAAGGCGCGCGACAGCTGGCGTGAGGTCGACAGCCCGGCCGGTCCGCTGCCGTCGCTGTTGCCGCCGGCCCGCAATGCCGCGTTCACCCCACGCATGGACGGCGTTCCGGCATTGGGTCAACACAGCCAGGACATTCTCGATCAGCTCGGTTACTCCGGCGATGCCATCGACAGCCTGCGCGCGCGCGGCGTTATCTGAATAAGGAATTGTGTCATGCCAAAGCCATTGGTGCGTTCGGCGTTGTTTGTACCCGGTAGCCGACCGGAACGATTTTCCAAAGCCCTGGCCAGTGGGGCCGATGCGGTGATCGTGGATTTCGAGGACGCGGTGGAAGAGCCGCTCAAGCGCCAGGCGCGGGATAACCTCGGGGCGTTTTTGACGGCGAACCCCGCTGCCCAGGTGTGGGTGCGCATCAATGCGCCGGAACATACCGAGCATTTTGAGGATGTGGCGTTCTGCAAGGCCCATGCGAATGTGGCGGGGGTGTTGCTGCCCAAGGTTGAAAGTGCCGCGCAGGTGGCGGTGGTTGCCGCCACCGGCAAAGTGATCTGGCCGATTATCGAAAGCGCCCGTGGCTTGTTGGCTGTGGCCGAGATCGCCCATGCGCCGCAGGTGCAGCGCCTGTCGTTTGGTGGGCTGGACCTGGCGCTGGACCTGAACCTGAGCAGCAACTCCCCGGCTGCGCAGTTCGCCCTGGACCAGGCGCGCCTGGCGCTGATCGTACACTCCCGCGCCGCCGGGTTGGTCGCGCCGTTGGACGGCGTCCACCCGGCCATCGATGACCCGGAGGGCCTGCGCCGTTCGATCCGGCATGCCTATGAAATGGGCTTTGCCGGGGCGTTGTGTATCCATCCCAAGCAGGTGGCCGTGATCCATGAAGCGCTCGCACCGAGCGCCGCAGACCTGGCCTGGGCGCAGCGGGTGGTGGACGCCGGCGCCCATGGGGCAGGGGCCTACCAGATCGATGGGCAGATGGTGGATGCGCCGGTGTTGCTGCGTGCACAAAGGTTGTTGGCGGCCCAGGCGCAGCGTTCGGCCACTCCGAACGCAGGTATCTAAAATTCGAAATTCACTACACGCGTCACATCAGGCACCTTGCCTTACAACACAACAATAAGAAGGTAATTTTCCATGCTCAAGCTCTCCCGGGCGCTGCTGTGCGCCGCCACCTTGTTTGCCGCAGGCCTGGCCCAGGCGGCGGACCCGATCGTGATCAAGTTCGCCCACGTGGTGGCCGAAAACACCCCCAAGGGCCAGGGCGCGCTGTTGTTCAAGAAGCTCGCCGAAGAACGCCTGCCCGGCAAGGTGAAGGTCGAGGTGTACCCGAACTCGTCGCTGTTCGGCGATGGCAAGGAGATGGAAGCGCTGCTGCTGGGCGACGTGCAGATGCTGGCGCCGTCCCTGGCCAAGTTCGAGCAATACACCAGGCAGGTGCAGATCTATGACCTGCCGTTCCTGTTCAATGACCTGGCTGCTGTCGACCGTTTCCAGGCCGCCCAGGGCAAGGAACTGCTGACCTCGATGCAGGACAAGAACATCCTCGGCCTGGCCTATTGGCACAACGGCCTCAAGCAATTGTCCGCCAACAAAGCGCTGCATGAACCCAAGGACGCCCGTGGCCTGAAGTTCCGCGTACAGGCCTCCAGCGTGCTGGAAGAGCAGTTCAAGGCGATCCGCGCCAACCCGCGCAAGATGAGCTTCGCCGAGGTGTACCAAGGCCTGCAGACCGGCACGGTCAACGGCACCGAGAACACCTGGTCGAACTATGAAAGCCAGAAGGTCAACGAGGTGCAGAAGTTCTTCACCGAGTCCAATCATGGCCTGATCGACTACATGGTGATCACCAACGCCAAGTTCTGGAACGGCCTGCCACCGGACATCCGCAGCACCCTGGAGCAGATCATGGTCGAGGTCACCGTCGAGGTGAACAAGCAGGCCGAGGCGCTGAACCAGTCGGCCAGGCAGAAGATCATCGACGCCAAGACCAGCGAAATCATCGAACTGACCCCGGAGCAACGCCAGCTTTGGCGCGAAGCCATGCGCCCGGTGTGGCAGAAGTTCGAAGGTGAGATCGGGGCTGATCTGATCAAGGCTGCGGACGCCTCCAATCGGTAACCCGCAATGTGGGAGGGGGCTTGCCCCCGATTGCGGTGTGTCAGCTTGCCCATCTGTCTCTGACCCACCGCTATCGGGGGTAAGCCCCCTCCCACATATCGATATCTCATTTGCTTTCGCGAGGTTTTGCCATGCAAACGCTAAGGCGCGTCTGGGAGCACCTGGAGGAAGGTTTCATTGCCTTCCTGCTGGCCGCCATGACCCTGGTGACATTCGTCTACGTCATGCTCAACAACATCTACACGCTGTTCTTTGCCCTGTCGGACAAGTGGGCCTTCAGCAGCACCTTCTTCGGTGCCCTGGGCGACCACACCATGACCTGGGCCCAGGACATGACCTGGAGCGTGGCGCTGACCAAGGCCATGTTTGGCTGGCTGATTTTCTTCGGTATTTCCTACGGCGTGCGCACCGCCGGCCATCTGGGCGTGGACGCCTTGGTCAAGCTGACCAAGCGCCCGGTGCAACGCGTGCTCGGGATGTTCGCCTGCCTGTGCTGCCTGGCCTATGCCGGGCTGTTCATGATCGCCAGCTACAAGTGGGTCAGCGCGGTGATGACCGCCCATATCGGCGCCGAAGACCTCGACCAGTACGGCATCGACGTCGGTGACATCGTGATCATCGTGCCCATCGGTTTTGCCATGGTGTTTATCCGCTACCTGGAAATTTTCTACCGCATCCTTACCCACCGTCAGGTCGGGCTGGGTTTGGCCGACGAGGCCGGTGAGGCCAGCAAATTGGCCGGCAGCCATGAGGAGCGTCACTGATGGCCGTGCTCTGTCTGTTTCTGTTGTTGTTCGTGTTCATGTTCCTCGGCGTGCCCATCGCGATTTCCCTGGGCCTGTCCGGTGCGGTGTCGATCCTGATGTTCAGCCAGGACTCGGTGAGTTCCCTGGCGATCAAGCTGTTCGAGACCTCCGACGCCTACACCTTCCTGGCGATCCCGTTCTTCCTGTTGTCCGGGGCGTTCATGACCACCGGCGGGGTGGCGCAGCGGCTGATCGACTTTGCCAACGCCTGTGTTGGGCATATTCGTGGCGGCCTGGCGATTGCGGCGGTGTTGGCGTGCATGCTGTTTGCGGCGCTGTCCGGTTCGTCACCGGCGACGGTGGCGGCGGTGGGGTCGATTGCCGTGGCGGGCATGGTGCGTTCCGGTTACCCGAAGGAGTTCGGTGCGGGGATCATCTGTAACGCCGGCACCCTGGGCATCCTGATCCCGCCGTCGATTGTGATGGTGGTGTATTCGGCGGCGACTGAAACCTCGGTCGGCAAGCTGTTCATGGCAGGGGTAATTCCAGGGTTGCTGCTGGGCCTGATGCTGATGATCGCCATCTACATCGTCGCACGCATCAAGAAGCTGCCGGCCCAGCCCCGGGCGACGTTCCGCGAATGGCTGACCTGCGCGCGCCGCGCCTTCTGGGGCCTGTTGCTGCTGGTGATCATCCTCGGCGGCATCTACAGCGGCATGTTCACCCCGACCGAAGCGGCCGCGGTGGCGGCGGTGTACTCGGCGTTCGTGGCGTTGTTCGTCTACAAGGACATGAAGCTGCGCGACTGTCCCAAGGTGCTGCTGGAGTCCGGGCGCCTGGCAATCATGCTGATGTTCATCATTGCCAACGCCATGCTGTTTGCCCATGTGCTGACCACCGAACAGATCCCCCAGGAAATCACCGCGTGGGTGATCTCCGAAGGGCTGACGCCGATTGGCTTCCTGATCATGGTCAACGTAGTGCTGCTGGTAGCGGGCAGCTTCATGGAGCCGTCGGCCATTGTGCTGATCCTGGCGCCGATCTTCTTCCCGATTGCCATGAAGCTGGGCATCGACCCGATCCACCTGGGGATCGTGATGGTGGTGAACATGGAGATCGGCCTGGTGCACCCGCCGGTGGGGCTGAACCTGTTCGTGACCTCGGCGGTGACCGGGTTGACCCTGGGGCAGACCATCCGCGCGGCGATGCCGTGGCTGATGATTCTGTTGGTGTTCCTGATCATGGTCACGTACTTGCCGTTCATTTCGCTGGCGCTGCCGCATTGGCTCGGTATGTAACCCAACGTGCAGGAGCCGGCTTGCCGGTTCCTGCGGGGCGTGTGCATCAGTGGTCCAGCGCACTCAGGATCGCATGGGCCACTTTCACCCGTTCGGCATTCGGGTAGTTCTTGTTGGCCAGAATCACCACCCCCATGTCCTTGCTCGGCACATAGGCCACATAGGCACCGAACCCACGGGTCGAGCCGGTCTTGTTGTACAGCACGTTGGCCGGCTGCGCCTGGGCCGGGGCCAACCATTTCACCGTGTGCGGCTCCATGGCCATCGGTGTGGAGTTGCCCTCCATCAGCGCTTGCAGCGTGATCGGGTAGGGGTAGTACTCCCAGCCCAGGCCCTGGGTCATGCCGTTCACCGTGTAGTAACCGGTGTGGGTGGTGGCGATGGCCTGTTGCAGCGGTTTCTCCAGGGTTTGCGGGTGCATGTTCAGCATCACGTACTGCGCCAGGTCCTGGGTGCTGGTCTTGATGCCATAGGCTTCGCTGTCCAGCGCGCCGGGGCCGACGCGCACGGGTTTCTGGTCCTTGTCGTAGCCTTGGGCGTAGGTAGGGATTTTGTCTGCCGGCACGCTGACATGGGTGTTCGTCAGGCCCAGCTTGGGCAGCAGGGTTTTCTCCATGGCGACGTTGAACGGCTGGCCCAGGCTTTGCGCACTGAGGTAGCCGAACAGGCCAATGCTGGGGTTGGAATACAGACGCTGTGCGCCTGGGGCGTAAGTGGGTTTCCAGTGCTGGAAATAATTGAGCATGGTGTCGGCACTGTCGGCGGCATCTGGAAACTGCAGCGGCAGGCCGCCAGGGGTGTAGGTGGCCAATTGCAGCAGGCTGATGCGGTCGAAGGCACTGCCCTTGAGTGCGGCCAGATGCTGGCTGGCCATGTCCGACAGCTTCAGCTTGCCGCTTGCCGCAGCGTAGCCGCCGAGGGTGGCAGTGAAGGTCTTGCTCACCGAGCCGATCTCGAACAGCGTGTCTTCGGTCACGCGTTGTTGCATGTCTTTGTTGGCGACGCCGTAGTTAAAGTATTGCACCTTGCCCTTGTTCACCACCGCCACCGACAGGCCGGCGATGCCTTGCTGCTGCATCAGGGGTTCGACGCTGCTGTCTACGACCTGGCGCAGGTCGGTGGCGGCCATGCAGGTGCCGGAGCTGATAAATAAGGCTGAAATCAGGAAATTTCTGACGTTGGAATTCATGGTTATTCGCTTCCATGTAAATGATGCACTGACGATCGGGGCCTGCGCAGGCGTGGCAAATCTAGTCAGGTTCGGTTCCTTCGACAAACGATGATATCTTGCAGCTGCCATTAGAAAATCTAGGGTAGGACATGCTGCGTTCCCATTTGCCCCTCAACGCCCTGCGCGCGTTCGAGGCGTCGGCCCGCCATTTGAGCTTTACCCGGGCGGCCATCGAGTTGTGTGTGACCCAGGCTGCGGTCAGCCATCAGGTGAAAAGCCTGGAGGCGCAACTGAATGTCACCTTGTTCAAACGCCTGCCACGAGGGCTGATGCTGACGCGCGAAGGTGAAACCCTGCTGCCGGTGTTGCGCGAGTCCTTCGACCGTATTGCTCACACCCTCGGTCAATTTGAAGGCGGGCATTACCGCGAGGTCCTCACCGTCGGTGCGGTCGGCACGTTCGCGGTCGGTTGGTTGCTGCCACGCCTGGCGGATTTTCAGCAGCGCTACCCGTTTATCGACCTGCGTCTGTCGACCCACAACAACCGTGTCGACGTGGCCGCCGAAGGCCTGGATTACGCCGTCCGTTTCGGTGCCGGCGCCTGGCACGGTACGGATGCCTGCGAACTGTTGGAGGCCCCGCTTACCGTACTCTGCATACCGCAACTGGCCGAACAGTTGCACGCACCGTCCGACCTCTTGAAACACACCTTGCTGCGGTCCTACCGCGCCGATGAGTGGAACCTGTGGTTCCAGGCTGCCGGCTTGCCCGCCGACACCCTGCTGCCGCGCAGTATCGTGTTCGATTCCTCGCTGGCGATGATGGAAGCGGCCTTGCAAGGCCTGGGCGTGGCCTTGGCGCCAGCGATGATGTTTGCGCGGCAACTGGAGAGCGATGTGATTCGCCAGCCGTTCGATGTCGGCATCACCACCGGCAGTTACTGGTTGACGCGCTTGCAGTCGCGGGCCGAGACGGCGGCGATGCTGGCGTTCAAAGGCTGGTTGCGGGACATGGCTGCGGAAGATTGAAACGCTTTTTTTGAAACATAATGAAACATTTGTCGAGGGCCAGCGCTCTACCGCAACACCTGCACTGAGTTTTTCCATGAAGATACCGCGCCCCTCCGCCCGCCTGCCGCACCTGACCCAACTACGCAACCTGAAAATGGCCCGCTCTGCCCACGCCTACGTGCGCGGCAGCACCGTGCAATTCTACGAATGGCTGCACAGCCAGAGCGGGCGCCGCTTGCCCCATGGCCCGGCGATCTGGATCTGCGGCGACTGCCACGCCGGCAACCTGGGGCCTACCGGCGATATCAAGGGGCGCATCGATATGCATATCCGCGACCTTGACCAGACGGTGATCGGCAACCCGGCCCACGACCTGGTGCGCCTGGCGCTGTCCCTGGCCACCGCCGCACGCGGCTCGGACCTGCCCGGCGTCACCACCGCGCGCATGCTCGAAGAAATGATGGTGGGCTACGAACAGGCGTTCAAAGACAAGCCTGACGAAGCGCCGCCGCGTCCGTCCCAGGTCAAGGCGGGCATGCGCAGCGCCGTGGCGCGCACCTGGAAGAACCTGGCGCGTGAACGCATCGAGAACGCTCGCCCGAGTATTCCGCTGGGCAAGCATTTCTGGTCGCTGTCGCGGGCCGAAAAGCACGCGCTGCAAACGCTCTGTGCCTCCGCGGACATCCATCAATTGGTGACGTCACTCAAAGGCCGCCCCAAGGATGCCAGGGTCGAGCTGCTGGATTCGGCCTATTGGGTCAAGGGCTGCAGCTCCCTGGGCCTGCAGCGTTATGCCGCCTTGCTCGGCGTGGGCGACAAGGACGACCAGGAATATTGCCTGATCGATATCAAGCAGGCCGTCGGCGCGGCGGCGCCCCGTGTGGCACGGGCGAAGATGCCCAGGGACAATGGCCGCCGGGTGGTGGAGGGTGCCCGTCAACTGTCACCGGGTTTGGGGGAGCGCATGGTGGCGACGCGGATGCTGGACAACGGTTTCTTCATCCGCGAACTGCTGCCCCAGGACATGAAGCTGGAATTGGACGAATTGAGCGAGATCGACGCCATGCACGCCGCCGGTTACCTGGCGCGGGTGGTGGGTGTCGCCCATGCCCGGCAGATGGACCGCGACACCCGCAAGGACTGGATGGCGGTGTTGCAGGAGAACCGTTCCAGACAGCTGGATGCGCCGTCGTGGCTGTGGACCAGCGTGGTGCAACTGGTGGGGAGCCATGAGCAGGGTTATCTCGACCATTGTCGGCGCTATGCACTGGAACATTGAGCCCATCCCTGTGCGCCCCGCGCTCAAACCAGATATTTGCGGAACCAGCCCAGTGTGCGCTCCCACGCCAGGTTCGCCGCCGCTTCGTCATAACGCGGCGTCGAATCATTGTGGAAACCGTGGTTGGCCCCCTTGTAGATGTACGCCTCATAGGTGGTGCCGGCTGCTTTCAAGGCCTTTTCATACGCCGGCCAGCCTTCATTGATCCGCGTATCCAGCTCACCGTAATGCAGCATGATCGGCGCCTTGATGCGCGGTACGTCCTTGGCTTCCGGCTGGCGTCCATAGAACGATACGGCCGCGCCCAGTTCCGGGTAGGCCACGGCCGCCGCATTGGTCACGCCACCGCCATAACAGAAACCGGTAATGCCGACCTTGCCGGTGCTGCTGTCGTGGTGCATGAGCCATTCGATGGCGGCGAAGAAGTCGTTCATCAGCTTGGTTGGGTCGACTTTCTGTTGCAGTTCCACGCCTTTTTCGTCGTTACCGGGGTAGCCGCCCACCGAGGTCAGGCCATCCGGTGCCAGCGCGATAAAACCGGCCTTGGCCAGGCGCCGGGCGACGTCTTCGATGTAAGGGTTGAGGCCACGGTTTTCATGGACCACCACCACCGCCGGCAATTTGCCCGCCGCCTTGGCCGGGCGCACCAGGTAGCCGCGCACGTTGCCGTTGCCTGTGGGCGACGGGTAGGTGATGTAGTCGGCGACGATGTCCGGGTCGGTGAATTTCACCTGTTCGGCCAGGGCGTAGTTGGGGCTCAGGGCTGTGAGCAGGGCCGAGGCGGTGAGGCCGCCAAAGGTGAACAGGGCGGCGCGGTCGAGAAATTCGCGACGGTTGAGCTTGCCGTGGGCGTAGCCGTCGTAGAGTTCCAGCAGTTCGGGCGCAAAGTCTTTCGCGGTGAGACGAGTCATCGGTGCAGTCCTCGATTAGCGGTGGCCATCAATGTAGACCAGGATCAGCTGTCACGGCCATGGGCGGCGGCGGCCAGTTGGCCGGTGTCGACGCGCACGAAGATCGAGTCGCCTACCGCGGTCAGCACGTCACCGGCGTACACCTCGCAGATCACGCGGGTTTTGCGCCCCACGTCGCCCTCGACACGGGCGCGCAGCGTGAGGGTGACGCCCATGGGGGTCGGCTTGATGAATTTGATGCCCAGGTTGCCGGTCACGCAATCGATGCGCGGCAGGCTGCCGGGTTCGCGGTGTTCGGCGCGGTAGTGGTAGGCCATGGCGGTCCAGTTGGAATGGCAGTCCACCAGCATCGCGATCAGGCCACCGTAGACCAGGTCGGGCCAGCCGCTGTACCTGGCCTCGGGCAGGTGTTCGGCGACCAGGTGGACACCGTCCGCGTCCCAGCGGCTCTTGATATGCAGGCCATGGGGGTTGCTGCCGCCGCAGCCGTAGCAGATGCCTTCCGGCGCGGTGGTGTCCTGGAGCGAAGGGGCGTGCATGCAGCGTCCTTATTGTTGTGGGGCGACTACTCTGTTTAGCAGGACAAACGCCCGATGGGAATAAATCCCTGGTATGAAGTGTCAGCTCGATACTGTGTCCTTACCTGTTGCGGAGTGCTGTATGAAACCTCGAAAGTCCCCGGTCGCCGTCCTCGCCTTGATCCTTGCCTATGGCGCCGGCGCCCAGGCGGTGGAGTACAAGGACGTCAACCGCACCGCCAGCCAGATCAGCTTCACCTACAAGCAATTGGGGCAGCGGGTATACGGCACCTTCAGCGACTTCGAGGGCACCTTGACCTTCGATACGCAACAGCCGGAAGCCGGGCATGCCTTGCTCAGGATACAGCTCGCCAGCATCGACGCCGGCAGCCCGGACGCCAACGATGAGCTGCAACGCGCCTCCTGGTTCGATACCGCGACCTACCCGGTGGGCGTGTATGAATCCACCGGGGTCAAGGCGCTGGGGGGTAACCGCTACACGGTCAGCGGTAACCTGACAATCAAGGGCACCACGCGGCCGGTGGACGTCGACGTGGTGCTCAAGGAGCAGGGCGGCATTGGTGTGTTCGACGGCGAGTTCATCCTCAGGCGTGGCGACTTCAAGATCGGCGAGGGCGAGTGGGCCGGCAACAGCGTGGTGTCCAATGACATCAACATCAAGTTCAAGATGGTCGCGCCGCAGCGTTAACGGGCGAACTTCTTCGCGCCAGCCACACAGCCGATCACCGCGACGGTGACCAGCACCATGCCCAGGCTGACCTGCTCATGCAACAGGCCCGCCGCCAGCGCCAGGCCGAAAAACGGTTGAAGCAATTGCAACTGGCCGACGGCGGCGATCCCGCCCTGGGCCAAGCCGCGATACCAGAACACAAAGCCGATCAGCATGCTGAACAACGCCACATAGCCCAGGCCGAGCCAGGCGGGCAGCGTGATGTCGCTGAAGCTCGTGGGCGCCAGTATCAGGCTCAGTGGCCCCACCACCGGTATCGAGACCACCAACGCCCAGCAGATCACCTGCCAGCCGCCGAGGCTGCGTGACAGCTTGGCGCCTTCGGCATAGCCCAGGCCGCAGACCAGCACCGCCAGCAGCATCAGCAGGTCGCCGGCCGGCGCGGCGCTCAAGCCCTGGGCGAAGGCATAGCCCATCACCAGCACACTGCCCAGGATCGAAAACAGCCAGAACACCGGGCGCGGACGCTCGCCGCCGCGTAGCACGCCAAACACTGCGGTGGCCAATGGCAGCAAGCCGATGAACACGATGGAGTGGGCCGAGGTTACGTATTGCAACGCCAGGGCGGTGAGCAGCGGGAAGCCGATCACCACGCCCAGGGCGACAATCGCCAGGGGCATCCACTGCTGGCGGGCGGGGCGTTTTTCCTTGAACAGCCACAGCAGCAACACGCCCAGCAGGGCGGCGATGGCCGCGCGGATCATGGTGAGGAATACCGGGTCGAACTCCATCACGGCCAGGCGCGTGGCGGGCAAGGAGCCACTGAAGATCACCACGCCGATAAAGCCGTTGATCCAGCCTTGGGCGCTGGTATTCAAGGTGTCGAGAGAGGAGGTGCGTTCCATGATCAGGCGTCCGGACAAGGAGGGGTTGCGTTGCGGTCATCCTAGGGGTGAGGATTGAGACAATCAAAAAATTGTCATGGATACAGCCCAATGCCCCGTGCCCGCTACAAGTCGTTGGTCGATACCTTTGCCCAAGCCATCCGCAGCGGAACCATGTCTCCCGGCACACGCCTGCCAACCCACCGGCAACTGGCCGCCGAGCATGGCCTCGCGCTGGTCACCGCCAGCCGGGTGTATGCGGAGCTTGAGGGGATGGGACTGGTCAGCGGTGAAGCCGGGCGTGGCACCTTCGTGCGCGAAATCTCGCTGCCGCCGGGGCAGGGCAGCGGGCAGATGACGGTGGCGCCGGGCATGCTCGACCTGAACTTCAATTACCCCTCGTTGCCGGGCCAGGCGGATATGTTGCGCACGGCGTTGCGCCAGTTGGCGCTCTGCGGCGACCTCGAAGCCCTGTTGCGTTACCAGCCCCATGCGGGCCGCTTGCATGAGCGCGCAGCGTTTGCGCGGCATTTGCTCAGTCGAGGGTTGAGGGTGGACGCCGAGCAGGTGCTGCTGGTCAGCGGCGCCCAGCACGGCCTGGCGGTGACGATGATGGCCTTGCTCAAGCCTGGCGATGTGATCGCCGTGGATGCCTTGACCTATTCGGGGTTCAAGGTACTGGCCGAGACCCTGCACCTGGAAATCGTCGCGATCCCGGTCACCCCGCTGGGGCCGGACCTGGATGCGCTGCACAAGCTGTGTCGCAAGCGCCCGGTGCGCGCGGTGTACAGCATGCCAACCCTGCACAATCCATTGGGCTGGGTGATGGACATGGCCCGGCGCGAACAACTGGTGTCGATCGCCCGTCAGCACAATCTGATGATCATCGAAGACGCGGCCTACGCGTTCCTGGCCGAAGACGCGCCGCCGCCGCTGGCGACATTGGCACCGGAGCGCACGGTGTATGTGGGCGGGCTGTCGAAAAGTGTCGCGACCGGGTTACGTGTCGGGTTCGTCGCAGCGCCAATGGAATGGGTAAAACCACTGGAGCGCACCCTCATGGCCACCACCTGGAACGTGCCGGGCGTGATGAGCGCCATTGCGGTGGCCTGGCTCGAAGATGGCACGGTGGCGCAACTGGAAGCACAGAAGCGCCAGGATGCCCAGGCGCGGCAGACCTTGGCGGCGCAGGTGCTGAAGGGGCTGGCCTACGTGAGCCATCCGTCCTCGTATTTCCTGTGGTTGCCCCTCGGGGAAGAGGTGCGGGCCGATCAGGTGGCCATGAACTTGCAGCGCGAGGGCATTTCCGTGTCCACCGCCGAGCCGTTTGCCGTTTCGGCCCATGTGCCCCACGCACTGCGCCTGGCCTTGGGCTCGGTTGCGCTGCCAGCGCTGCGCGAAGCGCTGTTGACGGTGCGCAAGGGGGTGGCGTGGTGAGCCGGTTTCAGCGGCTCACCGCTGGGCATCAGTACTTGTAGGCCTGACGTCCGATCAGCAGCCATTTGCCTTTTTGCTTCTGCCAGACCTGGAAGTTGTCGATATCAGTGGGCACTTCAACGCCACTGTTCACCGCCAGGGCATGGAAGTGGTTGCGCACCAGTGCGGTGTCGCCTTGCAGGGTGATGGTCTGGTTTTGCATTTCCAGGGTCTTGAACGCGCTGGTGTGGGTTTCCAGGTCAGCAATGAATTGGTCTTTGTTCTGCACCTTGCCGCTGGAGTGGCCGTAGGTGAGCTTGTCGGAGGTCAGCGCGTGAAGCTGCTTGAGGTCCAGGTGCAGCATGGCCTGGGTCAGTTGGTCGACCGCTTGGGCCACGTCCTTTTCGGCTGGGGCAGGCGCTGCGGCGACATAGCCGCTGAACAGGCACAGAAAACCGATCAACACTTTGACGTTTTGCATGGATGTTTCCTTATTGTTGTTGGGGGCTGGCACGACGGGCTAAGTCGTCGTACAAACATGCAGTATTTCAGATGGGGAAGGAAAGTGAAATTTTGAAATAGCCTGAAAAGCTTCGGCTTTATGGCGTTATAAATAGATCTTCTGCTTATGTGATGTCCTAAGACATCAAGCAATGCACGCCTTGCTTCCTGCATGGGTAGCACATCGCTATGCTAGCGCCGAAACCCTACGGCGCCCGGGAGACAACATGGATTTTGACTGGCACAGCGACCCCATCACCCGCACTACTTCCGTCACCCCGCACTACAAGAACACTCAGAACGTTCGCCGCTTCATGCTTGAGCACTGCGGCCCGGGGTTCAAGTTCGACCGGCCGTTTATGGCCTGGATTCGCAACGATAGGCCCAAGACCCTGGGCGACATGGTGGATGAGTGGCAACGTCGCAACGAGGAAGCACGCCCATGACCCGCGACGAAAAATACCAGGCCGCCCAATTGCGTATCGGCTATCAGTTGAATGAGTTCAAGATCGGCGGCAACTACACGCCGCTGGTCCGCGATGGCAACCACCTGTATATCAGCGGCCAGATCCCGCGTGTCGGCGATGCCATCGTGCTGCCGGGCAAGGTTGGTGACAGCCTGACCCTGGCCCAGGCGCAAGTCGCCGCTGGCATCAGCGCGTTGCGCTGCCTGGGGTTACTCCAGCAAGCCCTGGGTTCGCTGGACCAGATCAAGGCCATCCCGCGCATCACCGTGTACGTGCGCAGTGCCGAGGATTTTGATCAGCAGAGTGAAGTGGCCAACGGCGCGTCGGACCTGTTGCACGAGATTCTCGGCAGCGCCGGGGTGCATACGAGGACGTCGATCGGCGTGATGCAGCTGCCGAAATCGGCGGCGGTGGAGATCGACATGATTGCGCTGGCGCACGGCTGAGCGAGCGATGATTACCCTAGGCACGGCAATCCTGTTGATTGCCGTGCCCCTGCCTTGAGTTAGAGTGCCGGCGTACGCGGCGGCACCAGGCGCTTGCTGCCGGTCGACTCATACGCCGACGCAAACCGCAGCAACGCCGAGTCATCATAGGCGCGCCCGGCAAACGTCAGCCCCACCGGCATGCCGATATCGGCCATCACGCCCATGGGCACGGTGACGGTCGGCACGCCCAGGTGGCGGATGGCAAGGTTGCCGTTGGCCACCCACACGCCGTTGCTCCAGGCGATGTCGGCAGAGGCTTCGTTCACATCGGCGTCAGCCGGGCCTACGTCGGCCACGGTGGGGAACAGCACGGCGTCGAGGCCAAGCTCGTCCATCCAGTCTTCCAGGTCGATCCGGCGCGTCTGTTCCAGGCCGCGCAGGCCATCGGGGACGGTGCTGATCCGGTCCCACGGGGTGATGCCACGCTGGGCCATGCGCACGTACTCGTCCATGCCGGCGGCCAGGTCGTCTTCGCGGTTGGGCAGGGTGCCTGGGTCGTGGGGGAAGATCTTCGGCCCGTCCACATCCGCCAGGCGGTTGAGCGCTGGGTCGTCGTTGGCGCGCAGGAAGTCATCGAAGGCCCACGCCGAGAGCTCCCACAGTTCATCGTGCAGGAATTCCTTGGACACCAGCCCACGGGTAAACACGGTGGGCGCGCCGGGGCGGTCGCCTTCGCAGTTGGACACCAGCGGGAAATCCACGTCGATCACTTCAGCGCCGGCCGCCACCAAGGCTTGGCGGGCGTCGTTCCACAGGTCGATAACGCTGGCGCGGGTGTTGATCTTCTGCCCGGTGGGGCCGCCGATGCCGGGTTTCTCGCTGGTGCCGGCGTCGGGGTCGGCATTGATGTACATGCGCGGTACGCCAAAGCGCTTGCCTGCGAGGGAGGCCGCGCTCACGGCCAGGTCAGCGTAAGACGCCGGGCGCACCGAGGCGACGCTCGGGATCGGCACCCAGGGCTGCAGGCGCCACAGGTCGCCACGGGTGTCCGGGTCTTCGGCCACCACCACATCGAGCACTTCCAGCAGGTCGGCCATGGTGCGTGCGTAGGGCACCACCACGTCCATGGTGGGTGTGAGCGGCCAGTTGCCGCGCACCGAAATCACCCCCCTGGACGGCGTGTAGGCGCACAGGCCGTTGTTGGACGCCGGACCGCGCCCGCTGGACCAGGTTTCTTCGGCCAGGCCAAAGGCCGAGAAACTGGCTGCCGTCGCCGTGCCGGCACCGTTGGACGAGCCCGAAGCAAACGGTGCCGTCAGGTAGTTGGCGTTGTACGGGCTTTCCGCCCGACCATAGACGCCACGCTGCATGCCGCCATTGGCCATCGGCGGCATATTGGTCTTGCCCAGGCAGATAGCGCCGCCGGCGCGCAGGCGCTCGATGGTGAACGCATCGCGTTGGGCCACCAGGTCGGCAAACGCCGGGCTGCCGGAGGCCGCCGTCAGGCCCTTGACCAGGTAGCTGTCCTTGGCGGTGTAGGGAATGCCATCCAAAGGCCCCAGGGTTTCGCCTTTGGCCCGGCGCGCATCGGACGCCTCGGCTTCTTCGAGCGCCCGTGGGTTGCGCACCACCACGGCGTTCAAGGCCGTGGCGGTCTGCGGACCGTCATAGGCATCGATCCGCGCCTGGTAGGCTTCTACCAGTTCAACGGCCGTGGTCTGGCCGGATTCAAGCGCCGCGCGCAATTGGGCAATGGAGACTTCGGTAACTTGCATCAGGTTTTTTTCGCCGCCTTCAGGTGGGGGTATGGCGGCAGTCTACGTACAGATATTTCACAAAACCAGCGCGGCATAACTCGCATAAGCCGCGCGCATCACCTGCCAGGTGGCATCGTCGGCGGGAATCAGATGTTCGATGCGCAGGGAGGAAAGGGTGATGTCCTGGGGCATGCCGAAGGTGGTGAAGGTGGAGAGAAAACTCAGTTCGCCCCGGCTTGAGCGGATGCGCGTCAGCACCAGCGGCGGCATGTCGGCGGGCAGCTCGGTGCTGGCCGGCGTCGGTAAACGCGCCAGCAGGGCGGCCAGTTCAGGATTGCCCAGCGCCTCACGGGTGGCGCGTTGCCAGGCGAGAGTGCGGACCTCGTTGGCGTTGATCAGGTGATCGCCCAGGCCGCCCGACTGCAACAGCGTGGTCAGCAGGTTCAAGCCCTCGGCTGAATCGGACGGGATGCCAGCCAGATCAAACAACACGGCGGTGCTGGCATTCGCTGCCAGCACTTGCCACTGGTTGTCCAGCAGGATGGCCGGCGCGGGGTTGTTGGCGTGCAGCACATGGCTGACCGCTTCGCGGATCGCGGCCATCGCCGGTGAGGCCAGTGGCGTGGCGCTGTAGCGCGGAGCGTAGCCAGCGGCGAGGAACACGCGGTTGCGCTGGTCCAGCGGCGCTTCCAGTGCCGTCAGCAGGTTGTGCAAGGTACCCGGGCTCGGCTTGGCGCGTCCGGTTTCGAGGCAACTGAGGTGGCGCTGGGAAACACCGGTGATCAAGGCCAGGTCGAGCTGGCTGAGCTTGGCTTGCCGGCGCAAGTGGCGCAGGTGTTCGCCGGCGGTGGCAGGGGTGTCCATGGCGGGATCATGACCTCCGAGGTCATTGCGAGGGGCCGAACCTTATCACTAACGTGGGCCTTCATCACCCCAAGGAAGAGCCCATGAAAAGATCCTGTGTTGCGCTGGCCGGTTTGCTGCTGTTTTCGTCGTACACCCTGTTCACGCTGCTGACGGCCGAGCAGTCGCTGCTGGCGTTCGGGCGCGAATTGATGTCGCGACCGGACACCGCACAAGTGGTGATCGACCTGTATTTGATGGCGCTGCTGGCGTGTGTGTGGATGTATCGGGATGCGCGGCGGCGGGGGCGGTCGGTGGCTTCGCTGGTGCCGTATTTTGTGCTGACGGCGGTGTTTGTGTCGGTGGGGCCGTTGCTTTATCTGGTGGTGAATGGGCTTGAACCGTTCAGCGAGAAGACCGTTTGACGCAAACTTCCTCTGTTGAGAGGGCTTGTTGTGGCAAGCCCGCTCGCCACAACAGATTCGTTCGGCTCAAGGGTTGAGGAAGGCCTGGTAGTTGTCCTTGGTGATCTGCTGATAAGGAATGGTCAGCTCAGCCGTGTACGGCTCCTTCTTAACCATTTTCACCGCCAGGTCAATCGAGCCCACGGCCTGGCCCTTGTTGTCCTGATACACCGTCACCAGCAACTGGCCTTTCTTCACCGCATCCAGCCCGGCAGCCCCGCCGTCGCTGCCCGCCACCAGGATGTCCTTGCCCGGCTGCATGCCCGCCTGGCTGATCGCCATGGCCGCGCCGATCGCCATCTCATCCGCGTTCGCCGCCACCGCGTCGATTTTGCGCCCGGATACGATCCAGTTGTTCATCAGGTCAATCGCTTTGCTGCGCTGCCATTCCGCGCTCTGTTCCTCGACGATCTTGATGTCGGGATACTCCTTGAGCACGGTCTTCACCCCCAGTGTCCGATTATGCGTGGCGTTGTTGGACAGAAGCCCGAGCATGATCGCCAGGTTGCCCTTGCCACCCATTTTCTCGGCCAGGTAGCGCATCTGGATTTCACCGGCCTTGACCTCGTCCGAGCCCACATACCCCACGCCCGGTGGCAACTGCTGGGCATCCGGGCGGCGGTTGACGTACACCAGCGGCGTCTTGGCTTGCTGGGCGTTGGCAGTCATTTTTTGCGTGGCGGCAGTGTCCACCGGGTTGACGATAATCGCGTCCATGCCCTGGGCGGTGAAGTTCTGCACCTGGTTGAGCTGGCGCACCACGTCGCCCTGGGCGTCTTCGAATTGCAGGGTCACGCCGGGCAGTTGCTTGGCGTGGGCGGCCATGTAGTCACGCATCTGCGCGAGGAAGACGTCGTCGACCTGGGCGATGCTCACGCCGATACGGATGTCGGCCAGCGCCCAGGGGCTTATCGCCAGGGTCAGGAGTGCCGCAAGGAGTTGCTTCTTCATGATGGTGCTCCGTTGTTTTTGTTGTTGTTGAAACAGAGGGTTCACGCCTGGCGCTTGGTCCGCAGTTGCTCCACGGCAGCGGCAAACGCCGGGAATGGCCAGCGTTCGTCGAGGGCTTGCTGCATCAGTTGCTGCCCGGTTTGCGGGGCCAGGCCCTTCAAGGGCGGGTCGGTGTCGAGGTTGGTGGGGAAGGAATAGCCGTCGGCGGTGCAGGCGATCACCGCCGCCACGGCCTGGGCATCCAGTGCGGTGTTGTCCAGCAAGGCCGGGTACACCGCCAGCATCATGCGGTCGCGGTCGAGGGCTTCCATGGGCTTGCCGAACGCCGAGGAAATCTGCAACAGGTTGGCCATGCGTTGGCGGTCGGCTGTGCGGTTGGTGCCGGCGGCATGGAACAGCGCCGGGTTGAAGAACAGCAGGTCGCCCTTGTTCAGCGGCAGTTGCACGGCGTGCTGCTGGAAATAGTCGATAAACTCCGGACGCCGCCACGCCAGGTAACCCAGGGCGTATTGCTGGGAAAACGGCAGCAACTGGGTCGGGCCGGTTTCCAGCGGCATGTCCGAGTGCGCCACCGCGCCTTGCAACGTCAGGTACTGGGACAGCAGGTGCAGGGGCAGGGGAAAGCGCTCCACTACATCATTGGTCTGAAAGCCCAGGTGGTAATCGCGGTGCGGTTGCTGGGCCTGGCCACCGGGATGCACCACGTTGACCTGCGCCGTGACCTGATAGCTCGGCCCCAGCCACGCCTCGGCAATCAACCCCAACAGCGGGTTGGCGTAGTACTCCACAAACGACGCCGGCGACTGCAGCGCGGCTTTCTGCAATGAATTCCAGATGCGCCCGTTGCTGCCGGCCTTGGCGAAGTGATCGGCCGCCACGCCCTGCGCCGCCTCATGGGCGAAGATCGCCTCGAACACCTGGCTGTGGCGGTCGACCACTTCCAGGTCTTCATAGGCCCGGCGCACCACCATCACCCCGGGCCCCTCGCGGAACAGGCGGTGCAGTTCATTCATCACCGCCAGGCGGTCGCTGTTGCGCAGGGTGTGGGCCTGATAGATCGGCACATTGCTCTGCACTTGAGCGCAGAGAGGGTAATCCTCTCGGCTCACGCGTTGCGCACAGATGTCATTGAAATCCGCCAGGCGCACGGCCTGTTCCGTCACGAACGCCGACATCACACACCTCCCAGCGCCTGATTCGGTTGCGGGCTGCCGCCGTCGGTACAGCCGACCACGCCTTGTTCCAGGTCGATCACCGAGCCGGTCATCATTCCCGACTCGCTGGACAGCAGGAAGGCCACGCTGCGCGCCACTTCTTCAGGCTTGAGCAGGCGCCCGAACGGCTGTGCGCGCTCGGCCTTTTCCAGCCAGCCATCCTGGGCACCGTGGTACTGGCGCTGGATGTCATCTTCGTGGGGCGTGTCCATCCAGCCGATGTTCAGGCCATTGACCCGGATGCGATTGCGCAGGGCACTGAACGCCACATTTTTGGTGAGGATCGCCAGCGCGCCCTTGGACGCGGCATAGGCACTCAGGAACGATTGCCCGCCGTGCCCGGTGACGCTCTGGATATTCACCACCGCGCCTTCCACGCCGTTGCTGATCATCAGCTTCAGCGCCTCCTGCATCAGGAAAAACGGCGCCCGCACATTCACCGCCATCAGCCGATCAAACAGCTCGGGCGAGGTGTCCAGGATGGTGCCGCGATCCGACATCCCGGCGCAGTTGACCAGCCCATGCAAGGTGCCGAAGTGGGCACGCGCCGCATCGATGATCGCGCGGCAATCCTCGACCTTCTCCAGGTCCGCCTCGACAAAAAACGCCGGGCAATCCAGCTGGGCCAACTGCCGCACCTGCTCTTCACCCTGGGCGCGTCGTCGCCCGCAGATGATCAGCCCGGCGGCGCCACGTTGCGCCAGGGTACGGGCGACCGCCGCGCCCAGGCCCTGGGTGCTGCCGGTGACGACAAAGTATTGGCCGCTGAACGACGTGGCGAGATCGGTGTTAGGCATGCAGTTCTCCAGGAGTTTTTGTTGTTGTGCATCGCCCGGCTCGACGCCGGACAAAACTGAGACTAGCATTGCAAAACCTCAGTAATACCCAAAAAACACCTCAAAAACACCTCATGCGAGGCTCCATGCTCGAACGCGCCAAACACTTCTCCATCAAGCAACTGGCGATGCAGGCCGGCGTCAGCAAAGCTACGGTCGACCGCGTCCTGCATCAGCGTGGCAGCGTGCATGCCCAGACCCGGCGGCGTATCGAGCAGGCGCTGGAGGAGTTGGAGTCCCAGGAAAAAAACGGCCTGGCGGTAGGGCGCACGTTCCACGTCGACGTGATCATGCACACGCCCAAGCGCTTCAGTAGCGCGGTGCAGACGGCGATTACCGCACAACTGGGCAGCCTGGCGCCGTTCCGCATTGCCCCGCGCTTTCACCTGTTCGAAGAGATCGAACCCCAGGCCATGCACGACCAACTGCTGCGCTGCCTGGATACCGGCAGCCAGGGCGTGGTGCTCAAGGCCGCCGATGAGCCGGCGGTGAACCTGGCGATCAAACAACTGATCGCGGCCGGGATTCCGGTGGTGACCCTGGTTACGGATTTGCCGCAAAGCGAGCGCATCGGCTATGTCGGCATGGACAACCGCACCGCCGGCCAGACCGCTGCCTACCTGATGTCGCGCTGGCTGCCGACGCAGCCCCAGGACGTGGCGGTGGTGATTGGCAGCGAACTGTTCCGTGGCGAAGAAGAGCGCGAGATGGGCTTTCGTGCCTGGCTGCGTGGGCGTGCCGCGCACCTGCGAGTGCTGGACGTGAGCGGCGGCTTTGGGGTGTACGACCGCACCTTCGAGCGGGTGACCCAGGCGCTGCAACAGCATCCCGAGCTCAAGGCGGTGTACAGCGTCGGCGGCGGCAACCGCGCGATTGTCGACGCGTTCGCGGCCCTGGATCGGCCACTGGAGGTGTTTATCGGTCACGACCTTGACGAAGAAAACCGCCAGTTGCTGCGCGAAGAAAAGGTCGCGGCGATCATCGATCACAACCTGCAGATCGATGCCCGTCACGTGTTCCTGCACATCCTGCACTACCACCGGCTATGGAAGGCCGGGCCGATTGCACCGTCCCAGGTGCAGATCGTCACGCCGTTCAACCTGCCGGACTGAATCTCCCTCAATAACAACATCAGGAGTTCGACCATGCTGAGAATCGCCGTCCTGGGTGCCGGGCGCATCGCCAGGATCCACGCCGCCAATGTCGCCGCCCATCCCAATGCCACGCTGGTGCTGGTGGCCGACCCCTGGCGCGAAGGGGTCGATGCCTTGAGTACCCAACTGGGGTGTGAGGCGGCCTACGATTGCGCCGCGGTGCTTACCCGTAATGACATCGACGCCGTGGTGATCGGTACGCCCACCGACACCCATATCGACCTGCTGCTGGCGGCGGTTGCCGCAGGCAAGGCGGTGCTCTGCGAAAAGCCCATCGACCTCGATATCGTCAAGGCTCGTAGCGCCGCCCAAGCCGTGGAGCGCCAGGGTGGCCGGGTGATGCTCGGCTTCAACCGGCGCTTCGACCCCGACATGCTGCGCCTGCGCGCGGCCCTCGATGCCGGTCAGATCGGCGCGGTGCGCCAAGTCATCATCACCAGCCGCGACCCCGGCCTGGCCCCGCGTGACTACCTGGCCCACTCCGGTGGCATCCTGCGCGACATGACCATCCATGACTTCGACACCGCCCGCCACCTGCTCGGCGAAGAACCGGTGGAAGTCAGCGCCATCGCCAGCCGCCTGGTCGACCCCGCTCTGGCCGAGATCGACGACTACGACAGCGTGATGGTGCTGCTGCGCACCGCCTCCGGCAAGCAATGCCACATCAACTGCTGCCGCCAGGCGGTGTACGGCTACGACCAGCGCGTCGAAGTCTCCGGCGCCACCGGCGTGCTGCTCACCGACAACCACCGCCCCAGCACCCTGCGCCACTGGAGTGCCGAACACACCGAGGCGCTGGAGCCGTTGCAGCACTTTTTCCTGGAGCGCTATGCGGATGCGTATCGCAATGAGCTGGCGCAGTTCATCGACGCATTGAACAACGGCACAGCATTACCCACCAGCGTGCGGGATGGGTTGTATGCGTTGCATTTGGCGGAGTGTGCGTTGGAGTCGGTGCGGACTGGGCGTGGGGTGGCGGTCAGTTACGACCTTTAGCCAAAGGGGCTGGCGCCCGTGCGGTCGACGAGGCGAATGCTATCGCGCCCACCGCGCTTGGACTCATACAGCGTGGTATCCCCTTGCTCGATCAGCGCCGTCAAACTCGGCGGCGGCTGGTCGAACAGGTTCGCGCCAATGCTCAGCGTCACCGGCGCCGGCGTGGTGAAGTGCTGTGCGGCCAGTTGCTGGAACTGGTCGCGCAGGCTGCTGCCCAGTTCGACAATCTGTTCGGTGGACGCCGGGTTCAGCAGGATCACGAATTCATCCCCGCCCAGGCGGGCGGCCAGTGCGCCTTGGGGCACCACGCTGCGGATCATCTCGCTGAGGGCGACCAGCAGGCGGTCGCCGGCGCTGTGGCCGTGGAGGTCGTTGACCGATTTGAAGTTATCGATGTCGATCAGCAGCAGGGCACCCGGTTGGGCGGGTGAAACCTGGGCGAGCAAGCGTGGTGCGCGCAGGTCAAGGGCACGGCGGTTGTAGAGGGCGGTGAGCGGGTCGCGGGCGGCGAGGCGGGCGATCTGCTGTTCGCGGCGATAGCGTTCGGAGCCGGTCATCGACAGTGCGATGAGCATGATCGCCATGGCGCCTTCCACCAGGGAGATCTGGATGATCTCGCCCTTGAAGGCCGCGAGGTCGATCAAGGTGCCAGGGATCAACACCGACAGGGCCTTGGCCACATAGAACGCGCCATGGATCAGCAGCACATAGCGCAACTGCACCGCGCCGATGCTCAGGGACTTGCCGTGGGGGCGCAGCAAGAAGCTGGCGCGCAGGGTCGGCAGCGCCACCAACAGGGACTGCACCGCCAGCATGGCTTTGGACCAGGATGGATCGGCCGGCAACATCAGCATGCCCAGCCAGACCAGCAGCATCAGTAGCCACACGGGCGACAGCCGTGTTTGGGTGAACCGCGCCACACCCAGTAAAAACAGGAAGTGCGCGGTCACCAGCAGGCCGTTGGCGAACCAGATGCCGATCATCAGCAAGCCATTGAGCCGCAGCAGGGCGAGGGTGGAGCCGACGGTGATCGTCGCGAAACCTGCGCTCCAGCACAGCAGCGAAGGTTCGCGCACACTGCGCCATTCAACGGCCAGGTACAGGGCGGCAGCGGCTGCCAGGGCAACGGTGAGTGCCAAAATGGTGGGAGGGTCGAGCGTCATGTCTTGCCGGGTCTGCCTGGTGTGCGTTTAGAACCGGGATTGTAAGCGCACACGCAGGTTTTTCAGAGCATTCCGTGTGATGGCACACGGCCAGGCGATGTTCGGCAGGTCAGGCGCCCTTGGTCGAGGGCAGCAAGATGGTCAGGATGCCCACCAGCGGCAGGAACGAGCACAGTTTGTAGACATACTCGATGCCGTGGGTGTCCGCCAGCAAGCCGAGCAGCGCCGCGCCAATCCCGCTGAAGCCGAACATCAGGCCGAAGAAGATCCCGGCGATCATGCCCACATTGCCGGGCACCAGTTCCTGGGCATACACCACGATGGCCGAGAAGGCCGACGCGATGATGAATCCGATCACCACGCTGAGTACCGCCGTCCAGAACAGGTCGACGTAGGGCAGGGCCAGGGTGAACGGTGCCGCGCCGAGGATCGAGAACCAGATGACTTTCTTGCGGCCGATCTTGTCGCCGATCGGCCCGCCGGCGAAGGTGCCGACGGCCACGGCGCCGAGGAACAGGAACAAATACATCTGCGAGCTTGCGACCGACAGCTGGAATTTCTCGATCAGGTAGAAGGTGAAGTAGCTGGTCAGGCTGGTCATGTACCAGTACTTGGAGAACACCAGTACGGCCAGCACCACCAGGGCAAAGGTCACGCGGCCTTTGGACAGGCCATGGGTGGCTTTGCCGCCTTGCTTGAGCTTGAACAGGTTGAGGTGGTGGCGGTACCAGCGGCTCAAGCCATACAGCACCAGGATGGCGAACACCGCAAACAGCCCGAACCAGGCGATATGGCCCTGGCCGTAGGGGATGATGATCGCCGCCGCGAGCAGAGGGCCCAAGGCGCTGCCGGTGTTGCCGCCGACCTGGAAGGTCGACTGCGCCAGGCCGTAGCGCCCGCCGGAGGCCAGGCGCGCGACGCGGGAGGTTTCCGGGTGAAAGGTCGACGAGCCCACGCCCACCAGGCCCGCCGCCAGCAGGATCGCCGGGAAGCTGCCGACAAACGCCAGCATCAGGATGCCGACCAGGGTGCACACCATGCCCGCCGGCAGCAGCCAGGGTTTGGGGTGGCGGTCGGTGTGATAGCCGATCCAGGGTTGCAGCAGGGAGGCGGTCAACTGGAAGGTCAGAGTGATCAGCCCGACCTGGGTAAATGTCAGGCCGTAGTTGGCCTTGAGCATCGGGTAGATCGATGGCAGCACAGCCTGGATCAAGTCATTGATCAAGTGGGCCAGGGCGCAGGCACCGAGGATGCGCATGACCAACGGGCTGGCCTGGGGTGCAGTGGTTGCAGCGGCGGGTGACGCGGTAAGGGTCGACATGCAGGCATTCCATACAAGGCAGCTAATCAGAGGCGGCCACTTCTTAAGGTGGCCATCCATTACAAAATGATTCGGCGTTCATGCTAGATTTGTCAGTAATGCCTGTCTCGCGCAATTGGGGCGGCAACTGTCGCAAAAAGGGCGAAATGATCAAACCTCTGAACGAATTTCTCCAGGAAATCAACGAAGGCGCCTGGGCTGTCATCAGTTCCGCCACCGATTACCCGGAAAACTGGGTGATCCCCGACCACAGCCACGAGAAGCATCAACTGCTCTACGCCATCGAAGGCGTGATGGTGGTGTACTCGGCGCTGAACCAGTGGACCGTGCCGCCCAACCGTGGCATCTGGATGCCCGCCGGGCACGTGCATTCCCTGCGTTGCGTGGGCACCCTGAAAATGCGCAGCGTGTTTGTGCGCCCGGATCGCTTCCCGAACATGCCCGGCGAGCCGAAAACCGTGAGTATCTCGCCGTTGCTGAGCGAGCTGATCAAGGCGTCCGTGAGCCTGAAGCCGCCGTACGCCGAAGACTCGCGGGATGCGCGGATCATGCACCTGATCCTCGACGAACTGGCGATCCTGCCGGCGTTACCGCTGTCCTTGCCGCAGCCCGCCGACCCGCGCCTGCAACGCATCTGCCTGGCGCTGCAGGAAGAGCCGGGCGATGCCTCCACCGTGGCGGACTGGAGCGAGCGCCTGCACCTGGACCAGAAAACCATCCAGCGCCTGTTTCGCAAGGAAACCGGCATGACCTTCGGCCAATGGCGCCAGCAGGCGCGTTTGCTGCTGGCGCTGGAGCGCATTGCGGTGGGCGAGAAGGTGATCGATATCGCCATGGAGCTGGGTTATGACAGCCCGAGTGCGTTCACCAGCATGTTCAGGAAACAGTTTGGCAAGACACCGAGCCATTTTTTCCGCTAGCGCCGAGCAGCCCGTTGAACGTGTCGATATCCAGCGGCCGACTGAGGTAGTAGCCCTGGCCTTCGTCACAGGACACCGCCCGGAGCATCTCCAGGTGCCCGGAGGTCTCGATACCCTCGGCGGTCACCGTCAATGCCAGGGCACGCCCCAGGCCGACGATGGCCTGGATGATCGCCTTGTCATCCTCACTGTCTTCCAGGCGGCTGAGGAAGCTGCGGTCGATCTTCAACCCGTCGAAGGGGAAGGCCCGCAGGTAGCTCAACGAGGAGTACCCGGTGCCGAAGTCATCCATGGCAATACGTATGCCCAGGCGTTTGAGGGTGTGCATTACCGCCAGTGCGCCCGCGGCGTCTTCGAGCATCACGCTTTCGGTGATTTCCAGTTCAACCCGCGCCGGATCGATCCCCGACGTCTTGAGGGCGTTGCGAATGCGCTCCACCAGGTCGCCACGCTTGAACTCCGTGGACGACAGGTTCACCGACACAAACAGTGCTTCGGGCCACTGGGCGGCGCAGGCGCAGGCGGTTTGCAGTACCCAGTCGCTCAGCGACAGGATCAGCCCTGACTCTTCGGCAATCGGTATGAAGGTGTCGGGTGGAATCAGCCCGCGCTGTGGGTGCTGCCAGCGCACCAGCGCCTCGGCGCCGACCATCCGCCCATCGGCAATGCGATAGCGTGGTTGGAAGTGCAGGCGCAGTTCGTTGTGCTTGATTGCAAAACGCAGGTCGCTTTCCAGGCGGCGACGCTCGATGATCCGTGCATTCATCTCCCCTGAGTAAAACCGCCAGGTGTTGCGGCCAGCAGCCTTGGCTTCGTATAGCGCGATATCGGCATAACGCAGCAGTTCGGTGGCTTCGCTGGCATCGTCGGGGGCCAGCACGATGCCGATACTCGCGCTGACGAACACTTCCTGCTCACCGATCCTGACCGCCTGTTCAACGGACTCGATCAAGCGCAGGCACAAGGACTCGACATCGTCCTGGGTCCCCGCATTCGTGAGGATCATCACAAACTCATCGCCACCCACCCGGGCTACCAGGTCGCCGTGGCGCACGCAATCGGCCAGGCGGGTCGACACTTCGTTGAGCACGTGGTCGCCCGCGGCGTGCCCGAGCAGGTCGTTGACCGGTTTGAAGCGGTCCAGGTCCAGGCTGAGCATGACCAAAGGCTGCCCCGACGCCGGCAGTGCCTTGAGCTTGTCGTCGAGGAACGCTTGCAGGCGCGTTCGGTTGGCCAGCCCGGTGAGTGCGTCGTGCTGAGACAGGAATTCAATGCGGCGCCGTGCTTCGACTTCCTCGGTCACGTCGGTGGCGGTTCCGCGGAAACCGCCACAGGGCATTTGCCTTGCCGCGAGCCGTGTGGTGCGTTCCTGGCCGTGGGCGTCGACGTAGCGGCATTGCACGCTGAGGTCCGCGGTACGGCTGGGGGTGTTCAGCCATTGCGAAAGCGCGCCGGCTTCCGTGTCCAGGAGCTCGTTGATGGCGGCGCCGATCCAGGTATGACGGGCCAGGCCGGTTACGTTCTCGAAGCGCTCCGACAAGTACGTGAAACGCCAGCCGGCGTCGATTTCCCAGACCCAATCGGAGCTGGCTTCCACCACATCGCGAAAGCGCGCTTCACTGGTAGTCAGGGCATTCTGGCTGTCTAGCAGCGACGCATGGCTGGCATCCAGGGCCAGGGCAGCGGCACTGGCGCGGCGCAGGATCACCCAGGTCATCAGGCATACCAGCAATGCGGCCAGGCCCAGCAGCGGCAAGCCAACACCCATCAACCGCACGCCTGGGCGCGCCGGCTGCCAATGCAGGCTGCCGGCTGCACCGTTTTCGCCCAGGGGGACCAGCAAGGTATTGCCGACCTCATCGGCGCTGGCGATATGCAGTTGATTCACCCCGAAATCATTGCCGATCAGGGCCAGGTGGGCGCTGTCGAGAATGTCGACAAACACCAGTACCGACGCGGGGCGCCCATCCACCTTCACCGTGGGGTCGGTGCCGGGCGTGATGGCGGCTGCGGCCACGAGTGCCGGGCTGCCGCGCACGTTGATGAAGGCGGTGACCGGCGTTTCCTGTTCGGCTCCGGCACGAGCCTGCTCGAGGACCTGCGTGATGGGCTGGGCGAGCCAGTCGCTGAGGTCAATGGGTTGCAGCTCGCCTTCGATTACGGCGTACACCGTGCTGTTGGCGTCGTTGACCACAAACAGCCCCTGGAAGCCGAAATCCTGGAACAGTGTGGCGCCGACGTTGCCGCGACCGTAGGCCCAATCGGTATCCACCTTGAGGTGCAAGTGCTTGTAGGCATCGCTCCAGAAGGCGTAGTCCTTGACGGTCACCCGCAGGGATTTTTCCAGGGACTGCACGGCTTTACGCGTGTAAAACGCGTTTTCCTCTTGCTCGGCGTGGTCCAGGTCATGGGCCAGGTAGATCAGCGAGTAGGCTGCTGCTGCAAATACCAGGACCAACAAGGCCGTGAAATTGAACAGTGAGGTCCGTGTCAGCGACAGGCTGGTGCGGTTGGAGAGCGTTCGGGTGATCGGGACGAGAGTGTTCGGCATTGTTTCCCGCAGGGCAGCGCTGCAAGTCAGGGGTATCCCTGGTTATCGGCGGCGCTGCTGGAAAACTGAACGCTCAGGTATCGCTGGTCGTCAGGTTGGCGAAAAAAATGCAGCCGATCAGCCGAGCAAACAGGCTGAGGGTTTCCGGCAGGTTGGGATCTTCGAACAGCATTGCCCGCGAATCCAGTGCACACAGCGCGCCGAACAGACGGCCGTCGGGCAGGAAGATCGGTGCACCGGCATAGCTCTCGATGGCGTATTGCTTGACCACCGGACGTGCGGCGAAGCGGCCGCTCTGGCTGATCTGCGGGATGAACAGGGTCTGTGGGTTGATACAGAACTCGCTGCACAACGTTGTTTCCAGCTCAAGCACGTCATCGACATGAATGCCCATGTCGACGGTGTCATGCACGGAGCAGACCACCCATTCCAGGTCGGTGAATTTGGCGATGCCGGCGAAGCGCATGCCGGTCAGGCGGGTAACCAGTTGCAGGATGCTGGTGGTGGCTTCTATTTCGGCAATGGCGGCGCGTTCATCTGCGCTGAGCAACGACTGTGGTGCGGTGACGCTTGGAACCATGGTTGAACTCTCCAGAAACATGGCGGCGGGTGGGGCCGCCATGCAGGGTCAGGCTTCAGTTGATACGCGGATGTTGCTGCACCAGGGTTTGGCGCTTGGCTTCCAATTCGGCAATCTGCGCGTCGATATCTTCGATCTTTTGCTCGATGTTGTCGTGATGTTCCTGCAACAACTCCTTGGCTTCTTCCATGTCCGACGCCGCCGGCGCTGCGCCACGCAGCGGCTTGTTGGCGGTTTCCTTCATGGTCAGGCCGGTGACCAGGCCGACCACGGCAAACACCATCAGGTAGTAGGCGGGCATGTACAGGTTGTCGGTGCTTTCCACCAGCCAGGCCACGGCGGTCGGCGTGACGCCTGCGATCAATACCGAGACATTGAACGCACTGGCCAATGCACTGTAGCGCAAGTGAGTGGGGAACATCGCGGGGAGTGTGGAGGCCATTACGCCGATGAAGAAGTTGAGGATCACCGCGAGGATCAGCAGGCCGGCGAAAATCAGGCCGATCTTGCCGCTGGTGATCAGCATAAACGCCGGAATGGACAGGAACAGCAGACCGATACTGCCAGCGATGATGAACGGCTTGCGGCCGATCTTGTCGCTGACAAAACCGATGAACGGCTGCACGAACAGCATGCCGACCATGATCGCGATGATGATCAGCACGCCGCTGTTTTCTTTGTAGTGCAGGTTATGGGACAGGTAGCTCGGCATGTAGGTGAGCAGCATGTAGTACGTCACGTTGGTGGCCGCGACGATGCCGATGCAGGTCAGCAGGCTGCGCCAGTGCTTGGTCGCGACCTCCTTGAACGAGACTTTGGGGCCGTGGGTCAAGCCTTCGCGGTCGCCCTGTTCCATTTTGTCCATGTGCTGCTGGAACGCCGGGGTTTCCTCCAGGGCGTGACGCAGGTACAGGCCGATGATGCCCAGGGGCAGGGCAAGGAAGAACGGCAGGCGCCAGCCCCACGACTCGAAGTCGGCTTCGCCCAGGATGCTGGAAATCAACACCACCACACCGGCACCCAGCACGAAGCCGGCGATGGAACCGAAGTCCAGCCAACTGCCGAGGAAGCCGCGCTTGCGGTCCGGCGCATACTCCGCGACGAAGATCGACGCACCGGTGTATTCGCCACCCACCGAAAAACCCTGGGCCATTTTGCACAGCAACAGCAGGATCGGCGCCCAGATGCCAATCGAGGCGTAGGAGGGGATCAGGCCGATGGCGAAGGTGCTCAGGGACATGATCACGATGGTCGCGGCCAGGACCTTTTGCCGCCCGTATTTATCACCCAGTGCACCGAAGAACAGGCCACCCAGGGGACGGATCAGGAACGGCACGGAGAAGGTGCCCAGTGCTGCGATCATTTGTACGCTGGGCGAGGCATCGGGGAAGAACACCTTGCCGAGCACATAGGCGACAAACCCGTAGACGCCAAAGTCGAACCATTCCATGGCGTTACCCAGGGCGGCGGCGGTGATCGCCTTGCGCACCTTGGTGTCGTCGACGATGGTGATGTCTTTCAATCCGATGGGCTTGACGCTTTTCTTACGTAATTTCATGCGGGGCACTCTAAAGCAGAACAGGGGAGGCGCCATCACTGCGATGGCACCGCTCTGTCACTTCAGATACAAGCGGACATGAAATAATTCACCACTCTTTGCGTTTTTTTGCAGATGGATTGAACTTTGTCCCTCCACACAGGAGTTATGCGAATGCCAGCCGCCCATTCCCGCCTTGTCTACCGCCAGCCGCAGCCGGGCGACCTGCAGCGATTGTTCGCGATCTTCGGCGACCCGCAGACCAACCTGTTCAACCCATCGGGCCCCATGGCCAGCCTGGAGGCGGCGCAGCGTCTGCTGGATCACTGGCTTGAACAGTGGGCGACCCAAGGGTACGGCTGGTGGGCGATTGCACGGCGCGAGGCGCCGGACCACATCATCGGCTTCGGCGGTATCGCGCCCCTCAACTACCTGACCGAGCGGCGCATCAACCTGGGTTACCGTTTTGCGGTGCAGGCCTGGGGGCAGGGCTATGCCACCGAGTTGGCGCACGACGCGTTGGCGCTGGCATTCGACAGCCTGGGGTTGCCCGAGGTGTTCGGGCTGGTGCGACCGGATCATGGGGCCTCGATCCGGGTGCTGGAAAAGATCGGTATGCAGCCTTTTGGTGTGCTCGACGATGTACCGGGCAAAGCGCCCAGCCTGGTCATGCGTATTTGTCATCCTACAACTGTATTTGCCTGACCTTTTACAGACCCACGTAGAACCTCGATAAACGGCAATCTTTCAGATTGACAGCCGGTAGGCGGCCCGATATAAAAGTCGCAGTTGTACGACGACATATGACGTTACATATGTCCTACCTAACAAAAATAAAAAGTGATGCCATGAACTTGAACGAGCCCATCCACGCTCACCGCGTTGGCCAAGCGGTAGGCAACTATCGCTGGACCATCTGCGCGATGCTGTTCTTCGCGACTACCGTCAACTACCTCGACCGCCAGGTGCTCAGCCTGTTGGCACCGCAGTTGTCCACGCAATTTGGCTGGAGCAACACCGACTACGCGAACATCGCGGCGGTGTTCCAGTTTGTCTACGCGATCTCCATGCTGTTCGCCGGGCGCTTCGTCGACAAGATCGGCACCAAGGCGGCCTATGTGGTGGCGATTGGCATCTGGTCCACGGGCGCGATCATGCATGCCTTCTCGGTGCCGATGGGCGAGGGCATCGCGGTCATCAGCGGCGCGATCGGCCTGGCGGTGATCCCGGTGTCGATTGCCGGCTTCATGTTGTCCCGTGCGGTACTGGCGATTGGCGAGGCGGGCAACTTCCCGATTGCGATCAAGGCCACCGCCGAATATTTCCCCAAGAAAGAACGCTCGCTGGCCACCGGGATCTTCAACTCCGGCGCCAACGTGGGCGCGATCCTGGCGCCGATCTGCGTGCCATTGATTGCCGGTCTGTGGGGCTGGGAAGCGGCATTTATCGTGATCGGCGGGCTCGGCTTCGTGTGGGTCGCGGTGTGGATCGCGCTCTACCGCAAGCCGGAGGAGCAAAAACGCCTGTCGGCCGCAGAACTGGCCTATATCCGCAGTGACCAGACCGTGCAGCCGTTCACCCCGTCACCGGCCGGCGCCGTGGAGAAAAAAGTCTCGTGGTTCAAGTTGCTCACCTATCGCCAGACCTGGGCCTTTGCCTTCGGCAAGTTCATGACCGATGGCGTGTGGTGGTTCTTCCTGTTCTGGCTGCCCACCTACCTGTCGGCGCAGTACGGCATGAAAGGCGCCGATATCGTCATGCCGCTGGCGGTGCTGTACAGCATGACCATGGTCGGCAGCATTGGTGGCGGCTGGTTCCCCAGCTACTTCATGGCGCGCGGCGATGCACCGTACGACGGGCGCATGAAAGCCATGCTGGTGATCGCATTGTTCCCGCTGGTGGTGTTGCTGGCCCAGCCGTTGGGCTATATCAGCTTCTGGGTGCCGGTACTGCTGATCGGTGTGGGCGCCTCGGCGCACCAGGCGTGGTCGTGCAACATCTTCACCACCGTCTCGGACATGTTCCCGCAGAAAACCGTGGCCTCGGTGGTCGGTATCGGCGGCATGGCCGGCGGCCTGGGCGGCGTGGTCATGACCAAGATCGGCGGCTGGGTGTTCGACTACTACAAGTCCATCAACGACATCCATACCGGCTACATGATCATGTTCGCGATCTGTGCGCTGGCCTACCTGGTGGCCTGGAGCGTGATGAAGACGTTGGTGCCGCGCCACAAGGAAATCACTGACCTGTAAGGCTCCACGTCCCGCGCCGCCATGGCGCGGGGCTGTTTCACAGCGGGCGAGCCCAGGTCTGGCTGACCAGGGCTTTGCCGAAGCTGACCATCGGCTCTTCCTCGACCAGCTCGAACCCGGCTTTCTGATACAGCTTGCGCGCGTCGGTCAGAATATCCACGGTCCACAGCAGCATGCGTGTGTAGCCCACCTGGCGGGCAAAGCGTACGCACTCATCCACCAGGCGCTGGCCGATACCCATGCCCCGTGCGCTGGCATCCACGTAGAGCATGCGCAGCTTGGCCGTGGTCTGGTCATGACGGATCACGAACACCGAGCCCACCACCTCGCCGTCCTTTTCCGCGATCCAGCAGCGCTCGCACGTGGGGTCATATTCGCGCAGATACTTGGCGACGATCTCCGCCACCAGCGCTTCGAATTCCCAATTCCAGCCGTATTCACGGGCATAGATCGCGGTTTGCTGCTGCACCACGCGGCCCATGTCGCCGGGTTGCGGGTCACGCAACAGATAGCTGGGCGCGGTGCCTTGCAGCAGGGCCTGGATGCGCTTCATCGCTTCGGTGAGTTGTTGCTGTTGCGGTTCGGGAAGGCTGTCGAGCAGGGCGATGACTTCGCGCTGGGTTTGCTGCTCCAGCGGCGCCAGCACGGCGCGGCCGTGGTCGGTGAGGTGCAATTGCACGGCGCGGGCGTCGGTGGCACAGCGGACTTTCTGGATCAGGCCGCGCTTTTCAAAGCCACTGGTCAGCCGGCTCAGGTAACCCGCGTCGAGGCCGAGCATCTGGCACAGGTCGGCGCTGGTGAGATCACCCCGGGAAGACAATTCGTACATCACGCGGATTTCAGTCAGGGAGTAGTCGCTTTGCAGCAAGTGTTCCTGCAATACGCCGATCTGGTGGGTGTAGAAGCGGTTGAAGCCGCGCACGATGCCGGCGCGTTCGACAAGCAAGGGGGTGGACATGCTGAAATGCTCGAATGGTTGCCTGAGGCAACAATATTGTTGCTTCAGGCAACCATGTCAAACATTTTGTTTAGCGGTTCCGCGTCACGCGCCAAACGGTATTGGCCAGGTCATCGGCAATGATCAGCGCACCTTTCGGGTCCACCGTCACACCCACCGGGCGCCCACGGGTCTTGCCGTCGTCGCCGCGAAAGCCGGTGGCGAAGTCGATGGGCTCACCGGACGGCTTGCCATTGCTGAACGGCACGAAGATCACCTTGTAGCCCACCGGGTTGTCGCGGTTCCAACTGCCGTGCTCGCCGACGAACACACCGTCGGCAAACTGCTCGCCCATCTGCGGGATGGAAAAGTCCACGCCAAGGGCGGCCACGTGGGAGCCCAGGCTGTAATCCGGCTTGATCGCGGCGGCCACCTTGGCCGGGTTCTGCGGTTGGGCGCGTGGGTCGACGTTCTGACCCCAGTAGCTGTACGGCCAGCCGTAGAACGCGCCTTCACGCACCGAGGTCAGGTAGTCCGGCACCAGGTCCGGGCCCAGTTCGTCGCGCTCGTTGACCACCGTCCACAGGTGCCCAGTGTCCGGCTGGATGGTCAGTGCCGTGGGGTTGCGCAAGCCAGTGGCGTAGGGCTTGTGCGCCCCGGTGGCGGCATCGATCTGCCAGACCATCGCGCGGTCGATCTCCACTTCCATGCCGCGTTCGGTGACGTTGCTGTTGGAGCCGATGCCCACATAAAGCTGGCTGCCATCGGCGCTCACGGCCAGGGACTTGGTCCAGTGATGGTTGATCTGCGCCGGCAGGTCGGTGACGGTGCTCGGCGGGCCGCTGGCTTTGGTCTGGCCGTCGGCGTAGTCGAAGCTCACCAGTGCGTCCTGGTTGGCCACGTAGAGTTTGCCGTTGGCAAACGCCAGGCCGTAGGGCGCATTGAGGTTGTCGGCGAATACGGTCTTGAGTTCGTAGGTGCCGTCACCATCGGCGTCGCGCAGCAGGGTCAGGCGGTTGCCGCTCTTGACCTTGGTGTTGCCCTCGGCCTTGATCAGGCTGGCGATCACATCCTTTGGCTTGAGCTTGGCCGCGCTGCCGCCACGGCCTTCTGCAACCAGGATATCGCCGTTGGGCAGCACCAGGGTCTGGCGCGGGATGGCCAGGTCGGTGGCAATCGCGGTGATGCTGTAGCCGTCCGGCACCTTGGGTTTCTGTTCGCCCCAGGGCGCAGGTTCGGCGATTTTCATGCTCGGCAACAGGCTGCTTTGCTGTTCCGGCAGCTTGGGATCGGGGCCACGGGCCTGGGTCTTGTCGCCTTCGCCACCGCAGGCACTCAGCAACAGCGCGGCGCTCAATAGGGTCAGGGTGCTGGACGTTTTCATTTGACACCTCCCGAACGCAGGCCGGTCCAGGTGGCCGCCAACGTCAGCAGCAAGACAATGGCCGACAAGATCAGGCCGCCGGGCATCGAGGCGTAGGCGTCCTTGGCATGCTGGAAGGCATTGACCAGGCCCAGTACCCAAGTGGCCAACAGCAACAGCACATAGCGAGTGGGTTGACCGGCCTTGTGCTCGGCGCGCAGCAGGTTGACCAGCGCGAACAGAAACGCGAAACCGGCGAACACCAACGCGCCGGCAATCAGCCAGGAGGCGAAGTTGGCCCATTGGATCTGGTAGGTCTGGGTGTAGGCAATGTCGCTGAGCAAGGCACCGAGAAACAACGGCACGGTGCCGGCGAGCAAGGTCGCATGCAGCGGCCCTGGGGCATATCGGTAAACGGGGAGGGTAGTCATACGGGGGCGGCTCCTTGTTGTACAACGCCCCTGGACGGGGCAGCGCATAAGAAGTGAACGCAGCGCCGGTGAGAAAGTTCAGCGTGAAACGTTTCGAAATAGTGGGAACCCGCCTGGGTCTACCCCGGACTAACCCCGTATCATTCGCTCCTTTTTCCTACGCCAGGCGCCTCCATGACTCACCCACGCATTGGCTTCGCGTGCCAATACAAACATCCCGAACGGCTACTGTCGGCCAGCGCCCAAAAGCTGATCGAAGGTCCGTTCAACCCGCGCACCACCACGTTGCGTTGGATGGACAGCGTTACACCGCAGGTGGCCCGGGACAAACTGGTGGAAGTGGTCACGCACAACCTGGCCGCTCAATTGCGCCTGCTGGCGTATGTCGCTGAATTGCCTTCGACCCTGCGCATGCTGCGCTTGAGCAGCGACCTGTTGCCGTTCTACAGCCATCCCAAAGTGGCCAGCGCCTACAAGGACCCGGCTATCGAGCGTCAATTGGTTGAGGGTTTTGCCGCCATCGGTGAGTTGGCCCGCGCCTCGGATATCCGCCTGTCATTCCACCCGGGCCAATACTGTGTACTCGGCTCGGAAAACCCCGGCGTGGTGGAAAACAGCCTTGCCGAATTCGAATACCACGCCGACATGATCCGCATGATGGGTTATGGCCGGCGCTTCCAGGACCTCAAGTGCAACGTGCATATCGCCGGCCGCCTCGGCGTGGAAGGCACCCGCGCCGTGTGGTCGCGCCTGTCGGAGGTGGCGCGCAACTGCATCACGTTCGAGAACGACGAAAAGACCTATGGCCTGGACCATTGCCTGCAAGTCGCCGACCTGGCACCGGTGGTCCTGGACATCCACCACTGCTGGATCAACGAAAACGACTACATCGACCCCCACTCGGAGCGGGTCGCCCGGGTGATTGAAAGCTGGCGCGGCGTGCGACCGACCATGCATTACTCCCAGCCCCCGGAGAGCCTGCAAGAGCTGGGCTTTGATGCCGAACACAAGCTGGAAATGGACGCGCTGTTGCAGGTGGTGTCCAAGCGCGACCTCTACGCCCACAGCGCACAGATGTGGAACCGTTGGACCAACGATTATGCGCTGCAGTTTCTCGACCGCTTCGACATCATGCTCGAAGCCAAGGACAAGAATGTCGCGGCCCTGGCGTTCCACGAGCATTGGAAACGGGGCGTTGTGTGATCAATCCATGGCGGTCATGCTGGCGGGACTGACATAAGGAACCGCCCCATGCCAACCCTGCATTTGCTCTGCGGCAAGATCGCCTCCGGCAAGTCCACACTCGCCAAGACCCTCGCCACTGAGCACGCTGCCATTGTGCTCAGCGAAGACCACTGGCTCGCCACGCTTTACCCCGGTGAAATCCACGCCATTGCGGATTACATCAAATGCGCCCAACGTATTCGCGGCGTACTGGGCCCCTTGGTGGTCAATGTGCTGCAGTCGGGCCTCGACGTGGTGCTGGATTTCCCTGCCAATACAGTGGCCAGTCGCGAATGGCTGCTGGGGTTGGCACACGCCGCCAAGGCCCGGCACTGCCTGCACTACCTGGAGCTGGATGACGCCACCTGTCGGGCCAGGCTGCATGCGCGCAACGCCCAGGGTGAGCATGACTTTGCCGCCACTGATGCTGAGTTTGATCTGATTACCCGCCATTTCAGTGTACCGAGCGAGGCTGAGGGCCTGGTGATCGAGAGGCATCATCCATGAGCCCGGCGCAATCCACGGGGGTGGACGCCGAGGGCTTTATCCTTACGGTTCCCCACGTCCCCGTGCAGCGTGAATTTCAGCCACTGCTCGAGGCTGTCTGCAACGTGCTCTCGCAGCCTGACTTGGGAGTGGACGGCATTTATCTTTATGGCAGCGTCGCGCGTGGCGATGCGCTGCCGGGCGTTTCCGATCTTGATCTGACGGTGGTGCTATGTGAGCCGCCGACCTCTGCAGTTTTGGAGCGGTTGGAGCGGGTGCGATGCGACCTGGCCGTGCGGTACCCGCAAGTCACCAAGGTGGATTTCGATATCGGCAGCCGCGCACAGGTCCTGGCCATCGAAAACAGCAACAGCTGGGGATTCTGGCTCAAGCACCACTGCCGGTGCGTGTGGGGCAATGATCTGTCGGCGCAGTTCGAGCGGTTTCGGCCATCACTGGATATTGCCCTGGCCGTGAACGGTGACTTTGAAGCGGTGCTCACCGCTTACCTTGGCCGCATCGCACATGCCGCCAACGAGCAGGAGCGACTCCGCCTGCAGCGCGAAGCGTCACGCAAGCTGCTCAGAGCCACCCAGATACTCTGCGGTGAGCAGGCATCGTGGCCGCATACGCTGGAAATGCATGTTGCGCTGTTCGTGAAGGAGTACCCATCCAAGATGACTCAGGTGGCCTTCTTTTTGTTCGAGGCCCGGAACCCGAGTGCCGACCGTGAAACATTCACGGCTCGACTTCAGGCGTTCCAGGCCTGGATGGTTGCGCAATCGCGCATTTGAGCGTTTGCCATATGGCGCCAGAGCACTGACTTCCTCAGGACTTGAAGCGCCCCACCAATCCATTCAATTCATCCGACAGAGTGGACAAGCGCCCCGAGTCGTCCTGCGCCGAGTTGGCCAGGCTCTCCACCAGGCGTGCCTCGTCGTAGATCTGCTGGATGTGCCGGTTGATCTCTTCGGCCACGCTGTGTTGTTCCTCGGCGGCGGCGGAAATCTGCAGGTTCTGGTCGCGGATCTCGTTCACCGACGTCTGGATACCTTCGAAGCTGTCCCGCGCACTTTCGATGGATGACACACTGGCCCGCGACAAGTCCAGGCAACTGCCCATCTTCTGGGTGACTTCCTGGGTCTTGTTTTCCAGGGTGCCGAGCAGTTGCTCGATCTCGCCGGTGGAGTCGGACGTGCGCTTGGCCAGGGCACGCACTTCATCGGCCACCACCGCGAAGCCACGGCCCTGGTCACCGGCCCGGGCGGCCTCGATGGCGGCGTTGAGGGCCAGCAGGTTGGTCTGTTCGGCAATCGCGCGGATGGTGCCGAGGATCTGGTTGATGCTGCGGCTGCCAGCTTCCAGTTCGACCATGGCCTGGGACGACTCGGTGAGACGGCGCCCCAGGCGATTGACGTTGTCGGTGGTGACTTCGATCTGCTGCTTGCCCTCGGCCACGCGCCGGTGGCCGTTTTCGGCGGACTCCGCGGCGCCGCTGCAGGAACGGGCGACTTCGTTGGCGGTGGCGACCATTTCATTGAATGCGGTCGACACCAATTCAACGGCCTCGCGCTGGCGTCCGGCCGCCTCGTTCATATTGTGCGCCACCTCGCTGTTGACCTTGGAAGCGTTCTGCAAATTGGCCGACGCCGCGCCGATGTGCTGGATCAGTTGGCGGATCGCCGCGAGGAACTTGTTGAACCAGCCGGCCAGCTCGGCGGTTTCATCCTTGCCCTGTACCTGCAGTTCGTGGCGCAAGTCGCCTTCGCCCTGGGCGATGGACTGCAAGCCGGTGCTGACCTGGCCGATGGGCTTGACGATGACCTTGGAGAACGCCGCCGCGATCAGCCCGAAGATCAGCACCAGCACGCCGACGATGATGGCCGTGAGGTAGGTCATGCGCGTGGCTTCGGCCATGACTTCACGGTGTTCGATCAGGCCGATGTAGCGCCAGCCAAGGCTGGGGGAGGTCCACACGTTGGCCATGTAGCGCACGCCATCGATCACCACCTCGGTGGATCCCTGAGGCGTGTCGGCCAGCTGCGCGTAGGGCGCGCCCAGGTCCTTGAGCGGCTTGAAGCTGTGGGCGGCGTCACGCGGGTCCACCAGCACCACGCCGTCTTCGATCAGCATCACGTAGCCGCTTTCGCCCAGCTTGATGCTCTTGACCAGCTCGGTGAGGTTTTTCAGGGAGACGCTGACCACGAACACGCCCTTGGCCTTGCCGTTTTCCAGCATCGCCCGGGCGGTGCCCACCAATGCTACATCGTCCTTGTCGTAGTAATACGCGGGGGTGCGCACGGTTTTGCCGGGGCTGGCCATGGCCGCCTTGTACCAGGGGCGGGTGCGCGGGTCGTATTTGGCCAGTTGGGGGTCATCCGGCCATTTGGCGTAGGTGCCGTCTTCCAGGCCGATGGACAGGATCGCTGCCGCCGGGTGGGTGGCGCCAAAGCGTGCGAAGCGCTCGATCACGGCTTGCGCCTCGGCCGGCAGCGGTTGGCTGGCGGCATCGGCGGCCTGGTAGTTCTTCAGCGTGCTGACGGAAGTGTATACAGGATCAGTGGCCATCTGATCGACGTTTTGCAACGTGCCATCGAAGAACTGGCGAATGTTGCCGTCGATCTGGCGAATCTCCCGGGTGCTGCCATCGATGAACTGATCTACCGCCTGGGTCCGCGTGTTCATGACCGAAATCACGGCCACCAGGCTGACCGGAATAAATGCAACAGAGACAAATGCCAGGACCAGCTTATTTTTTATTTTCATCGAGACGACCATCAGCGTGAAGGGCGGCCAAATCGCTGCGTTCCTCGATCAGGAGTCAGGCGATTTGCTATCACTGCTGTTTCGGCCTGGCACCGATAAATCTTTAGGGTTTTTTGTACACAATACAAAGTGCATATTGTTCTGTATCCAATCAGTACACATCACGCAGATAACGCTTCTGTTCGCTCATCTGCCGCCAGTACTCCACGGCGCCCTCCACGCCAAGCCCGCCGTGGGTTTGCGCGACCTGGCGCAAGGCCTGGTCGACGTCCTTGGCCATGTGGCTGGCATCGCCGCAGACGTACAGCCTGGCGCCGTCCTGTAGCCAGCGCCACAGCTCGGCGCCCTGATCGCGGATGCGGTCCTGCACATACACCTTTTGCGCCTGGTCGCGAGAGAACGCCAGGCTCAGGTGGGTGAGCAGGCCATCGCGCTGCATACCTTGCAACTCGTCCTGGTAGTAGAAGTCGCTGGCGGCGTGCTGCTCGCCGAAGAACAGCCAGTTGCGTCCCTGATGACCCAGCGCCCGGCGCTCCTGCAAGAACCCACGGAACGGCGCGATGCCGGTGCCGGGGCCGATCATGATCATCGGCACCTCTGCGTCGCTGGGCGTGCGGAAGTGTTTCGACGGTTGCACGAACAGCGGCACTTCCCCGTCACCGACGCGGTCGGCGAGGAAGGTCGACGACACGCCTTTGCGCTTGCCATAACGCACAGCGGCCACGGTGAGGTGCACCTCGTGCGGGTACGCCTTGGCGCTGGAGGCGATCGAATATAAGCGCGGTTGCAGGCGCTTGAGAGTGCCCAGCAGCTCATCCGCCGAACAGTCGATGGGGTATTCCTGCAACACATCCGCCAGTTGCCGACCCCACAGCCAGTCATTGAGTTCGGCCTTGTGCTCGGGGTTGAGCAAGTGCTTGAGACCCGGGTTGGCGCTGCGCTCGGCGATGAAGGCCAGGGTGTCGCTGCTGGGCCGGGCGATTTCGAAGTGCTGGGTGAGGGCCTGTTGCAACGGCACATCGCCGAAGGTGTCGATGTTCACGCAAGTACTGGCATTCAGGCGGGTGAGGTCGAGCAGTTCGCTGACCAGTTCGGGGCAGTTGCGTGGCCGTATACCCAGCGCATCCCCGGCTTCATAGGTCAGCCCGGAGTCGGCCAGGTCCAGGGCGAACTGGCGGGTTTCCTTGTGCGCGCTGTGTGGGTTGAGGTGGCGGTTGAGCAGCAGGCGCGAGCCGTACAGCTTGGTTTTACCGGCGGGAGTCGCCGGTGCCATCGGCTTTGCCGGGTTGAGTGCCTGCTGGAACCGCGCCAGCCAGGCATCGGCGGCGGCTTCGAATTCAGTGTCGCAGTCCACCCGTTCCAGCAGGCGCGTTGCCCCCAGTTCCAGCAGGCGCCGGTCCAGTTGCTTGCCGTGGTTGCAGAACTGCTCGTAGTTGGCGTCGCCCAAGGCCAATACCGCAAAGCGCAACGACTCCAGGCGGGTCTCGGCGGTGCGCAGGCTGTGCCAGAAACCTTCGCCGTTGTCGGGCGGGTCGCCGTCGCCAAAGGTGCTGCTGATCAGCGCCAGGGTATGGGTGCTTGCCAGTTTACTCGCGGGGAAATCCGCCATCGCGCTCAGTTCCACGCTGATGCCTGTTTCGCGCAGGCGCTTGGCAAAGCGTTCGGCCAGGGCTTCGGCATTGCCGGTCTGCGAGGCCCACAGCAGGGTGACGGCCGGGGAGGGTGCGGCGAGGGGTTCTGTAGGACTGAACAAGCCGGCGAGCAAGCCGTTCAGCCATAAGCGTGACGCCTCGGTCAGCGGCGCAGTCGCCGGCAGGGTCGGTACGCCGAAACCCTGGCGCGCGGCGCTGGTGTGCAAGCCGCTGAGGAAGCCGGCGAGGTAGGTGCGTTCGCTGTCGTTCAGGGTCGGTGGCGATAGGTGGCGGATGCCGGTGATGTCGGCGAAGGCGTCGAGGCGCGACATGGCGGTGTCCTCTGCTACGGGGGAAGGGAGGTCGAGGAACTGGTGGTCGATCAGCTCGACACGGCTGAGGGCGACGGCGCAGCACTTGAACTCCGGCTGCAGGGAAATCGGGTCCACCGCATCATGGGTCACTGCGTTGATCGCCAGGTGTTCGCCGAACACATCGTTCCAGTGAAACGGCGCAAAGCAGTTGCCCGGCTGCACGCGGTCGGTGACCACGGCGGGCAGCACGGCGTGACCGCGCCGGGAGCGTATTTCGACCCGGTCCTTGTCCTTGATGCCCAGGCGGGCGGCGTCTTCGGGGTGCAGTTCGACGAAGGGGCCGGGGTTGAGTCTGTTCAGGGTGGCGATCTTGCCGGTCTTGGTCAGGGTGTGCCACTGGTGCTGCACACGACCGGTGTTGAGCACGAAGGGAAACCCGTCGTCGGGCATCTCGGCGGGCGGCATATGCGCGCGAGCGAAGAACCGCGCCTTGCCGTTTTCGGTGGCGAAGGTGAGGGTGCCGCCATGACGGTAGCGGATCGGGTTGCGGTGCGCTGCCTCAACCGGTGTGCAGGGCCATTGCACAGGGTTTTCACGCAGGCGCGGGTAGCTGGCGCCACGGATGTCGTAGCCGGTCTTGGGGTTCCAGGCCTGTTTGATTTCTTCAAAGACCTCGGCGGCGGATGCGTAGGTGAAGGCCTCGGCAAAGCCCATCTCACAGGCGACCCGGGCGATGATCTGCCAGTCGGGCAGGGTCTCGCCGGGCGCGTCCACGGCCTTTTGCATCAGGGTCAGGTTGCGCTCGGAGTTGATCATCACGCCCTCGGCCTCGGCCCACAGTGCGCCGGGCAGCAGGATGTCGGCGTAGCGGTTGGTCTCGGTGTCGAGGAAGGCGTCCTGGCTGATCACCAGCTCGGCGGTGTGCAGGCCGTTGATCACGGTTTGCCGGTTGGGCACGCTGGCCACCGGGTTGGTGCAGATGATCCAGCAGGCCTTGATCCGGCCGGCGGCCATCTGCTCGAACATCGCCACGGTGCCACTGCCGGCCTGGCGCGGCAGGCTGTCGTGGGGGATTTGCCACAGGTTTTCGATGAAGGCGCGGTCCGCGTCCACCAACACTGAGCGCTGCCCCGGCAGGCCCGGGCCCATGTAGCCCATCTCGCGGCCGCCCATGGCATTGGGTTGGCCGGTGAGGGAAAACGGCCCGCTGCCTGTGCGGCAAATGGCGCCGGTGGCCAGGTGCAGGTTGCACAGCGCGTTGGTGTTCCAGGTGCCGTGGGTGCTCTGGTTGAGGCCCATGGTCCAGCAGCTCATCCACTCGGTGGCCTGGCCGATCCAGTCGGCGGCTTGGCGGATATCCGCTTCGGCGAGGCCGGTGATGGCGGCGACGTGCTCGGGGCAATAGTCCTCCAGAAATGGCGGCATCGCCTCCCAGCCTTCGGTGAAGTTCGCGATGAAGGCAGGATCGGTATGGCCGTTTTTCAGCAGCAGGTGCAACAGGCCATTGAGCAGGGCCAGGTCGGTGCCGGGGTTGATCGGCAGGAACAGGTCGGCCTTGTCTGCCGTGGCGCTGCGCCGGGGGTCGACCACGATCAGCTTCGCCCCGGCCTTGACCCGGTCCATCATGCGCAGGAACAGGATGGGGTGACAGTCGGCCATGTTCGCGCCGATCACGAAGAACAGGTCGGCGCGGTCGAAGTCTTCATAGGAGCCCGGTGGGCCGTCGGAACCGAGGGACAGTTTGTAGCCACTGCCGGCGCTGGCCATGCACAGGCGCGAGTTGGACTCGATGTTGGCGGTGCGCACAAAGCCCTTGGCCAATTTGTTGATCAGGTACTGGGACTCTAGCGACATCTGGCCTGATACGTAGAAGGCCAGCGCGTCCGGGCCGTGTGTGTCGAGGGTCTGGCGCAGGCGCCGGGCGGTTTCGCTGATGGCCTTGTCCATGCCGAGGCGTACGGGGTCATGGTCGCGGGCCTGGCGCACATAGGCGTTCTCCATGCGGCCGGACTCGGCGATGGCCTGGCCGCAGGTAGTGCCCTTGGTGCACAGGCGCCCGAAGTTGGTGGGGTGGGCCTTGTCGCCGATCACCTTGACCACTTTATTGTGCTCGACCTGCAGGATGATGCCGCAGCCCACGCCACAATAGGGACACACACTGCGTATGTTTTTGTTGGCCATCTGAAACCCGTATAAACAAAAAAGGCGCCTTGTAACCCTCCGTTCAGAACGGGAGTTACACGGCGCCTTTGTCGTGAGAGGGCAGTCTGCGTTGACTGCCTGGTTGGAGTGTTCCTAGCAAGTCACGCGCCAGGTTTTTTTGTGGCGAGGGGGCTTGCCCCGCGTTGGGCTGCGAAGCAGCCCTGATCCAGACGCCGCGAGCTTCCAGAAAGATCGCGGCGTTTTCCTTTAGGGCCGCTACGCGGCCCAACGCGGGGCAAGCCCGCTCGCCACAGAAGGGGTTTGTGCACTTTTATGACGCGAGGTGCACCAGTTGGAGGCGATTACGCGCAGTTTCATCGCCGTTGTTTGGCGTGTGATGCCTTGAGTGCGGGCTTTGTCTTCGCTTGGCACAGACCCTGCAAGCTCCCGATCAACCCACCTCGGTCAACGACGATCGACAACCAGGGCAATAGCGGTGAATCCGGCGCAGTCGCCTGGTCCGAACCCGCACAAGAACAGGCAAAGACGCCTGGAACCGCAAGGTTTCAGGCGTTTTTTTTTGCTTTTAAAACCGTGATGAGCGTTGTCAGGTGCTTACTATGAACCCTCTCAAAACCTTGATCGTCGTCGGCAATGGCATGGTCGGCCACCACTGTGTGGCGCAACTGATCGAACGCGGCGCGCTGGCTCACTACCGTTTGCACGTGTTCAGCGAGGAGCCGATGCGCGCCTATGACCGGGTGCATCTGTCCGAGTATTTCACCGGGCGCGATGCCGAGTCGCTGGCGCTGTCCGACGCTGCGCTGTACCAGACGCCGGGGGTGACCTTGCACCTGGGCGTGCCGGTGCTGGAGATCGACCGCGCCCGCTGTGAAGTGATCACCGCCGACGGCTGTGTCGCCTACGACAAGCTGGTACTGGCCACCGGTTCCTATCCGTTCGTGCCGCCGATCGAAGGCGCCGAGGGCGACTCACGCCTGGTGTATCGCACCCTTGAAGACCTGGATGCGATCCGCAAGGCCGCCGCCAATGCCCGACGCGGCGTGGTGGTGGGCGGTGGCCTGCTAGGCCTGGAAGCCGCCAATGCGCTGAAAAGCCTGGGCCTTGAAGCCCATGTGGTGGAGTTCGCGCCGCGCCTGATGCCGGTGCAACTGGATGACTTCGGCGGCCTGGCGCTCAAGGCGCAGATCGAGCGGCTGGGCGTGGGCGTGCATTTGTCCCGTGCGACCCAGTCGATCAGCGCCGGCGAGCAGTACCGCTACCGCATGAACTTTGCCAATGACGAATTCCTCGAAACCGACCTGATCGTGTTCTCCGCCGGCATCCGCGCCCAGGACGCACTGGCCCGCAAGGCCGGCCTGGACATCGGCCCGCGTGGCGGTGTGGTGATCAACGATGAATGCCTGAGCTGCGACCCGAATATCTACGCGATTGGCGAGTGCGCTTCCTGGAACGGCAGCCTGTTCGGCCTGGTCGCGCCGGGCTACCAGATGGCGCGGGGCGTCGCCGCGCTGCTCTGCGCGCAAACCGCCGAGCCGTTTGTGGGCGCCGACATGTCGACCAAGCTCAAGCTGCTCGGCGTGGACGTGGGTTCCATCGGCGACGCCCATGCCCACACGCCCGGGGCGCGCAGCTACCAATTCATCGACGAGGCCAGTGCCAGCTATCGGCGCCTGGTGGTGGATGCTTCGGGCAAGCAGGTGATCGGTGCCGTATTGGTCGGCGATAACAGCTACTACGACACCTTGCTGCAGTACATGCAGAACGGCATCGCGTTGCCGTCCGAACCGGCCAGCCTGATCCTGCCGTCTTCCAGCGGCGCACCCACCCTCGGTCCCGGCGCGCTGCCGGAATCGGCTACCGTGTGCTCTTGCCATAACGTGACCAAAGGCGCGATCTGCTCTGCCATCGACGACGGGTGCAGCGACCTCGGCCTGCTCAAGTCGCAGACCAAGGCCTGCACCGGTTGCGGCGGCTGCGCCGGGTTGCTCAAGCAGGTGTTCGAGCATGAGCTGATCGCCCGTGGCGTGAGTGTCGACAAGAGCCTGTGCGAACACTTTGCCCATACCCGCCAGGAGCTGTACGCGCTGGTGCGCGTGGAAGGCATCGTCACCTTCGACGAACTGCTGGCCAAACATGGCCGTGGTCACACTGGTTGCGACGTGTGCAAGCCGGCGGTGGGCTCGATCCTGGCGTCGTGCTGGAACCAGCCGATCATGGACCCGTCCCTGGTGCCGTTGCAGGACACCAACGATACGTTCATGGCCAACATGCAGAAGAACGGCACCTATTCGGTGGTGCCGCGTATTCCGGGTGGCGAGATCACTGCGGACAAACTCATTGTGATCGGTGAAGTGGCGAAGAAATATGACCTCTACACCAAGATCACCGGCGGCCAGCGCATCGACCTGTTTGGCGCACAGCTGCACGAGTTGCCGGATATCTGGGGCGAATTGATCGCGGCCGGTTTCGAGACCGGCCATGCGTACGGCAAGTCCACGCGTACGGTGAAGTCCTGCGTGGGCAGCACCTGGTGCCGCTACGGCGTGCAAGACAGCGTGAAAATGGCGCTGCTGATCGAAGACCGCTACAAGGGCCTGCGTTCGCCGCACAAGCTCAAGTTCGCGGTGTCCGGTTGCACCCGCGAGTGCGCCGAAGCCCAGAGCAAGGACGTGGGCGTGATCGCCACCGAGAAAGGCTGGAACCTCTACATCGCCGGCAACGGCGGCATGCGCCCGCGCCATGCGGAGCTGTTCGCCACCGACCTGGATGACGCCACGCTGATTCGCTACATCGATCGCTTCCTGATGTTCTACATCCGCACCGCCGACAAGCTGCAGCGCACCTCGGTGTGGCGCGAGAGCCTGGAAGGCGGCCTGGATTTTCTCAAGGACGTGATCCTGCACGACAGCCTGGGCCTGGGCGCCGAACTCGAAGCGCAGATGCAACAGGTGGTCGACCGCTACGAATGCGAGTGGGCCAACGCCCTCAAGGACCCGGAAAAACTCAAGCGCTTCCGCACCTTCGTCAACGACAAACGCCCCGACCCGGACATCCACTTCGTCCAGGAACGCGGCCAGCGCCGGCCAATCATGGCCGCCGAACTCAACCTGATTGCCGTCACCGAGGAGATTGCCTGATGAGCCAAGCCACTACCCAACGCAACCTGGCCACCTGGACGCAGGTGTGCCGCGAGCAAGACCTGGTGAGCAACTCCGGCGTGGTGGTGTGGCTGGACGGCGCGCAAGTCGCACTGTTCTACCTGCCGGGCGCGCAGGCGCAGACGCTGTATGCCATCGACAATCACGACCCGCAGTCGGGGGCGAATGTGATCGGTCGCGGTTTGATCGGCAGCATCAAGGGTGAACTGGTGGTGGCAGCGCCGATTTACAAACAGCATTACCGCCTGGCAGACGGGCAGTGCCTGGAGGCGCCGGAGCAGCGCTTGCGGGTATGGCCGGTGCGGTTGAACGGTGGGGTGGTGGAGTTGGCGTTGGATTGATGCCGTGCGCGGGCTTGCTGAGGTGAAAGAGCTTGCTGAGGTGAATGGCCTTGCTGAGGTGAATGGGCTTGTTGTGGCGAGCGGGCTTGCCCCGCGTTGGGCTGCGCAGCAGCCCCAATCCCAACACCTCGGTCTACCTGAAACAGTGATGTGGCCCTGAGAGAGGGGGCCGCTTCGCGCCCCAACGCGGGGCAAGCCCGCTCGCCACAACAAGCCTCATCAGCCCCGGGAAAAGAGTAGTGCCTCAGGAAATCCCCTTCGTCGCACGCACGGAATCCTCCTTGATGTCCTCGGCAAACTTGCGCATCAGTCGCACCAGGTTGTCGAAATCGCCTTCCTCCCAGGTGGAGAAGATCGACATACCGATCCTTTCCCGCGCGTCATCGACGCGGTCGGTCATGGCCTTGCCTTTCTCGGTGATCACCGACTCGCGCACTCGGCGGTCGAGTGCGCTTGCCTGTCGCGTAACCAACCTCTGGCTTTCCAGCTTCGCCACCTGCCGGCTCACCGTGGTGTAGTCACGGCCCACGCGGTCGGCGAGTTCGACCACGCCAATCGGCCCCAGGCGCTCGACCAGCACCAGCAACGGAAACAGGGCGCGGTCCAGGGAAATCCCGGCTTCGCGCACCATCGCCTCGTCGCGTTGCGGGCGGTTCATCACCCCTACGATCTCGACCAATGAGCCATGCAGGTCACGCAGCTGGGCGGATATATGTGCCTTTTGCACACTTTTAATTGACACGGTGTTGGCCTCTCTTAATATGTGCGTATTGCACATATAGGTGATCCATATGAAAGCGCAATTGGCTGTCGATGTACTGATTTGCGGTGCCGGTGCCGCCGGCCTGACCCTGGCGATCGACCTGGCGAGAAGGGGCATCAGCTTCCGCCTGATCGAAAAAAACCACCAGCCATTCCAGGGCTCACGTGGCAAGGGTATCCAGCCCAGGTCCCAGGAAGTCTTCGAGGACCTGGGGATTCTCGACCGTTTGATGGCGGTGGGTGGAGTCTATCCGACTGACCGGCGCTACCGCGACGATGGCAGCTACAGCGATGCCGAATTCACTGCATCCAAGGCGCCGACACCGGCCGAGCCCTACCGGCATCCCTTGATGGTGCCGCAGTTTCTGACGGAACAGGTGATGCGCGAGCGCCTGCTTGAACTGGGCCACTGGCCTGAGTTCGGTTGTGAACTGGTCGGCTTCGAACAGGATGCCGATGGCGTCACCGCCAGGCTGGCCGGCCAGGGCGGAGAAGAAAGCCTGCGTGCCCGCTGGCTGGTGGGGGCCGATGGTGGTCGCAGCTTTGTCCGGCATGCGCTGGCTATCGGCTTCCCCGGCAAGACCCTGGGCGTGCGCGCCCTGGTGGCGGATGGGGTGCTTACCGGCCTGACGCGTGAGGCCTGGCATCGCTTTGGCGAAGGGGATATGCAACGCCAGATTGCGATCTGCCCGCTGGCCGGCACCGACCTGTTCCAGCTTCAGGGGCCGATCCCGGCCGATGGCGACATCGACTTCAGCGCCGAAGGGCTCACCGCACTGATCGCCCAACGCACTGGTCGCGCCGATGTCCAGGTGCACAGCGTGAGCTGGTCATCGGCCTACACCATGAATGCACGCCTGGCCGATCACTACCGCCTGCGCCGGGTGCTGCTGGTGGGTGACGCCGCGCATATCCACCCGCCCACCGGTGGCCAGGGCCTCAACACCAGTGTGCAGGACGCCTACAACCTCGGCTGGAAGCTGGCAGCGGTGGTGCAGGGCGCCCCTGAGGCTTTACTCGATACCTATGAAGAAGAGCGCCGGCCGGTGGCTGCCTCCGTGCTCGGTTTGTCCACCAGACTGCTGGGAGAAATGCAGCATGGCGAACTGCGCCGGGGCAGGGAAGTGCATCAACTGGACATCGGCTACCCCGAGTCCTCACTGGCGTTGAAGAGCCCCGTGCGTAAAGGCGTTGCAGCGGGCGACCGGGCGCCGGACGCGCCGGTCCGAGGTGCCGCCGGGCAGGCGCTGCGGCTGTTCCATCTGTTCCAGGGCACGCACTGGACACTGCTGGGGTATGGCGTCACGCGTGATTCAGTGCCCGCTTGGCCGGGCGTGCAGGTCCATATCGTTGGGCCTGAGGGAGATGTGATTGACGAGCAAGGTGAGTTTCAACGTGCCTACCAACTGGCGATTGGCGAGTGGGTGCTGGTGCGGCCTGATGGGTATATCGGCGCGATTGTAACGTCCGGGCAACGAGAGGAACTGGAGGCCTATCTGTTGGTTTACGCCGGGATAAGCCCGGCGGCCTGATAACTCTGGATCAGTTCGTCATATAAACTGATATCGAGGCGCGTGCGGGCCGTTTTATGACTGGACGCATGCGCTGCCACATGCCGAAAGCGAGCATGGAGACCTGCGCAAGGCGATTCGCTTGCCGGTCTGATGCGTCATGCTCACAACCTATCCAGGATTTCAGTGGTCTCTACAACCTTGGCATAGTCCATCGCCAGATTGCTCAGCGACAGCGCATGCACATCCTCGGCCGGCCACAGGCGCCCGGACAAATCGGTCTGGTCGAAGGTGTAGCAGGCGTCGGCAACCACCGTCACCTCAAAACCCAGGTTGCCGCCCGAACGTGCCGTGGACTCGACCGAGTTGTTGGTGATCACGCCGACGATCACCAGTTGCCGGACCCCACGCACATGCAGCCAGCGCTCCAGCCCCGTGGCCGTGAAAGCATCCGGGACGTTCTTTTCCACCACGTGCTCATGCGCCAGCGGTTGCAGGGTCGGCTGGAACTCGCAACCCGGTTGGCCCGGCCAGAACACCGAGTCGGGCGAGCGGGATATGTGGCGGATGTGCACCACCGTGCGGTTGGACTGCCGCCACGCCTGCAGCAGGCGCTGTATCTGCGCTTCGGCGCCGGGGTTGTTGCGTCGCCCAAGCTTCGGCTGGTTCATGCCTTGCTGCATGTCGATGATCAGCAGTGCGGCATTGCTGGTTAACGGTGGCATAGCGCTTACCTTTGCTCGTGAGGCTCGCAACATATCAGCCAACCTGGGCGCCCAGACAGCGATTTGTTCGAAGCCGGATAGCCCCGTCGCCACCCGGCGAATATAAACGGTCATGAGGTGTGGGTTTACTTGACGGATGCCGGCCGAGTATTTGAGCGGGTTGCAAGCCACCCTGGCGCAGCGTGAATCCTTTTGGATGCGCTCGATTGAATCGGACGAGCCCAAGGTTTGGGTCGCGGAAGTGGACGGACAGGTGGTCGGTTGGATATCGGTCGGTGCCAGCCGTGGCCTTACCAAGCCGTTTCGCCAAAGCGAACTTGCAACAAGCTTTGCCGCGCTTCACGGAGGGTTGAGCGCCTTTACATAGGCGCGAAACATATCAGCCATCCCCTCTGCATACACAGCGATTTCTTGCGCCGTGCGTGGGCTGCAAGAAAAATCCTTACCCACCGAACTGAGCGTTGTGAGAATCAAGTCGCAGGCCAGCGCGCGCGTCTGCTCGGAGACCTGAGGCAGTAACTCCAGCATGAACGCTTCGAAAGTCTCCCGGCCCGCCGCCCGGACTTCCAGCGCTTCCGGTGCATCGCGATAGAGCGGCGCCGCATCGCTCAATGCCCCGCGCATCTGCGCTTCCTCGCATTCCGACTGGATAAAGGCATGCACCAACGTGCGCAGGCGATCCAGCGGCGCTTCATCGTGTTTCTCCAGGATGTTGCGCAGCATCCGGGTGGTCTGTTGCCACTCATCACTTTGCAAACGGAACAGAATCGCCGCTTTGTTGGGGAAGTATTGGTACACCGACCCTACGCTCACGCCGGCCTTTTCAGCGACCCGAGCGGTGGTGAAACGGGTGGCGCCTTCCTTGGCCAAAACCTGAACAGCCGCTTCGAGAATCGCCGCCACCAGCTCGGTGGAACGCGCCTGTTGTGGCTGTTTGCGCGTGGAAATACACGGGGGCTGGCGGCGGGTCATACAGGGCTCCGTAAGCAGGGCGAATGCGAATAGCGAAGGATGGGAATCACTCGCATACTTTTAATGCGACGAATGAGTCGCATCTTAGCCCCAACCCTACGGAAATCCATTATGTCGAGCCTGACCACTGCGCCTTTGGCGCCCCTGATCGAACGTCTTTATACCCAGGCCAGCGCCGCTACCAGCCCCTTGGTGAACTCGCTATCCAAGGAGGAACGCGATCGGCTGATGCGCAGCAAGACCGAATACGTGGCGCTGTATTCGCTGCTCAAGGACCTGTGGCTGCCGGTCTCGCGGGACACCGGCAAGCTGCTCTACCTGTTGGCGCGCAGCAGCAAGGCGCGGGCGATTGTGGAGTTTGGCACGTCGTTCGGCCTGTCCACCTTGCACCTGGCCGCTGCGCTGCGTGACAACGGCGGCGGTGTGCTGATCGGCAGCGAATTCGAAGCCTCGAAGATTGCCCTGGCGCGTGAGCACTTCATCGAAGGCGGGGTGAGTGACTTGATCCATATCCGCGAAGGCGACGCACTGGTCACCCTGGCCAGCGGCCTGCCGGACAGCGTGGACTTGCTGCTGCTGGACGGCGCCAAGACGCTGTATGGCGACGTGCTGGGCCTGGTGGAAAAGCACCTGCGCCCCGGCGCGCTGGTGGTGGCGGACAACACCGATTACTGCCCTGAATACCTGGCCCACGTACGCGCACCGGAGAACGGCTACGTGTCTGTACCGTTTGCCGATGACATCGAACTGTCCATACGGCTCAGCGCCTGCTGAATGCCAACCGCGCTGCAAACACTATGAAGATCATTCCAGTGGTGCGGTCCATCCACTGGATGACCTTTTCCCGGCGCAGGAAACCGGACAGCGGCTGCGTGGCACCCATCAACACCAGTGACCACGCCAGGCCGAGCAGCACATGGATGCCCACCAGGCCGAACGTCCACAGGATCAACGGCTGGCCCTGGGGGATGAACTGCGGCAGGAACGACACGTAGAAAATCCCCACCTTGGGGTTGAGCACATTGCCCAGCATGCCCTTGATAAACCAGTTGCCGGCCGGCTTGCCCTGCACCTCGGCGCTGGCCAGTGAGCGGCGCGGACGCATCAGCATGTTCAACCCCAGCCAGGCCAGGTACGCGGCGCCGCAGTACTTGAGCAGGTTGAAGGCGACTTCCGACACAGCGATCAGTGCGCCCAGACCGAAGGCAACCGCTGCGCCCCACAGCAGGCAGCCGGCGTTAATGCCCAGCGTAGCTTGCAGTGCCTGGCGCTTGCCTTCCACCGCCGCGGTCCTGAGCACCAGGGCTGTATCGAGGCCGGGTGTGAGCGTCAGCAGGGTGGCGGCGAAGGTGAAGGCGAGGAGGTTATCCGTGATGGACATGGGCGGGCTTCGTGATTGGGCGGAGGTGAACCCAAGCATACTATGTTGTAGTGAAGGAAATTGTTGTGGCGAGCGGGCTTGTTGTGGCGAGCGGGCTTGCCCCGCGTTGGGCTGCGTAGCAGCCCCAAAACCAGACACTGAGGAATACCTGACACATCGCAGCTCTCATTGATGGGGCTGCTATGCAGCCCAACGCGGGGCAAGCCCGCTCGCCACAGGTCACCGGTTAGCTACAGGACACCGGCTAGCCACAACAAACCGGCTAGCCAGGTGTTCAGCAAAGGCTCAGCGATTGAACCGCTCCACCAACGCATACTGGGTGGACGCAGTGTTCGTCAGTTCCTTGCTCAGGTCCGTGGATTGACGGGCCTGGGTCGACGTCTGGTCGGCCAGTTCGGCGATGGTGGTGATGTTGCGGCTGATCTCTTCGGCTACCGCGCTCTGTTCCTCGGTGGCGGCAGCGATCTGGGTAGTCATGTCGGTGATATGCGACACCGCCTCGCTGATGCCCACCAGGGCCTGGTCGGCTTCGAGTACCCAGGCCACGCCTTCCTGGGCCTGGCGTTGACCGTTCTCCATGCTTTGCACGGCGTTGTTGGACGACGCCTGCAATTGGGTAATCAGCCCGTGGATCTGGGTGGTGGACTGGGACGTGCGCTGTGCCAGTTGGCGCACTTCATCGGCGACCACAGCAAAGCCACGGCCTTGCTCACCGGCCCGCGCTGCTTCGATGGCGGCGTTGAGGGCCAGCAGATTGGTCTGGTCGGCAATGGCCTTGATCACGTCCACCACGCTGCCGATTTCGTCGCTGTCCCGCGCCAGTTGCGCTACGGTCGTGCCGGTTTCGCTGACCACGCTGGACAAACGTTCGATGGCCTCACGGGTGTCCCGTGCCACTTCACGGCCGCGCCCGGTCAGCACATTGGCTTGCTGGGTGGCATCCGCCGTGCGCTGGACGTGGCTGGCGACTTCCTGGGTAGTGGCGGCCATCTGGTTGACGGCGGCCGAGACCTGTTCGGTTTCGACGCGCTGGCGGTCCAGGCCCTTGGAGCTGGCGGTGGCCAACTGATCGGATTGCCCGGCCAGGGCGCTCAATTGTTCGGCACTGTCCTGCAGGCGCGTGAGGCAGGTTTTCAGGCGCGCGGCCTGGCTTTGGAACGCAGTTTCCAGGCGCGCCTGTGGTCCGCTGGCGTCGCTGTACATCTGGGCGATCAAGGCGTCCGAAGTCGAGGGTTCTACGCCCTGCAGCAGGCGCAGTGTGCTGCCTTGGCGCCAGCGTGAGCAGAGCACGCCCACCGGCACCGCGACGGCGACGGCCACGGCAATTGCGAGCGGCGCGTCGAGGAACAGACCGGCGAGGCTGCCGGCCACTGCGGTGGCCACGTAAGGCACGCAACCGAGTGCGGCCGGCAGCCAGGCGTCCTGGCGCGGGACGGCCGGTTTGCCTTGGCTGATCCGTTGATACAGGGCCTGGGCCCGGCGGATTTCATCGGCCGTGGGCTTGACCCGCACCGACTCGAAACCGACGACCTGGCTGCCATCGAAGATCGGCGTGACGTAGGCGTTGACCCAATAGTGATCGCCGTTTTTCGAGCGGTTCTTGACGATGCCCATCCACGGCAGGCCTTGCTTGAGCGCACCCCACATGTGCGCAAACACGGCGGGTGGCACATCCGGATGGCGCACGATGTTCTGCGGCGCGCCGATCAGGTCGGCGCGTTCAAAGCCGCTGATGTCGACAAAGGCGTCGTTGCAGTAAGTGATGACCCCTCGGACATCCGTGGCGGAGATGAGTTTTTGCGAAGGCGCGAGGGAAATCTCACGCTGTGTTACGGGCTGGTTATTGCGCATTCCGACTACTCCCTGGTTGCCCTCAGTCCATCGGCGCCAAACGCAAAAAGGTTAATCCACATTGGCCAATTCGCCAGCCATTGGTTAAAAGCCTGAAACTTCGCGGTGAAACACCTCATAATGGCGGCCATTTTTGTTTAGCCGTTATTCTGGTGTGCCCCCATGGAAATCAAGGTCAACTTTCTCGACAACCTCCGGCTTGAAGCCAAGTTCGATGACTTCACGGTGATTGCCGACCAGCCCATTCGCTACAAAGGCGATGGCTCGGCACCGGGGCCGTTCGATTACTTCCTGGCGTCGTCAGCGCTGTGCGCGGCGTACTTCGTGAAGTTGTACTGCCAGACGCGCAATATCCCCACCGACAATATTCGCCTGTCGCAGAACAACATCGTCGACCCGGAAAACCGCTACAACCAGATCTTCAAGATCCAGGTCGAGTTGCCGGCGGACATCTCCGAGAAGGACCGCCAGGGCATTTTGCGTTCCATCGACCGCTGCACCGTCAAGAAAGTGGTACAGGCCGGGCCTGAGTTTGTCATCGAAGAAGTCGAGAACCTCGACGCCGATGCCCAGGCGTTGCTGATGCCGAATTCGACTTCCGAGGGCGGCACCTACATCGCCGGCAAAGACCTGCCGCTGGAACAGACCATCGCCAACATGTCCGGCATCCTCGCAGGCCTTGGCATGAAGATCGAGATCGCGTCGTGGCGCAATATCGTGCCTAACGTCTGGTCGTTGCACATCCGCGATGCGCATTCGCCGATGTGCTTCACCAACGGCAAGGGTGCGACGAAGGAGGGCGCCCTGGCGTCGGCCTTGGGCGAGTTCATCGAGCGGCTCAACTGCAATTTCTTCTACAACGATCAGTTCTGGGGCGAGGAACTGGCCAACGCACCGTTCGTGCATTACCCGGATGAGCGCTGGTTCCAGCCTGGCCCCAACGACGAGCTGCCGAGCGAGATCCTCGATGCCTACTGCCTGAAAATCTACAACCGCGACGGCGAACTGCGCGGTTCGCACCTGTTCGATACCAACTCCGGCAATGAACAACGCGGCATCGTTTCGCTGCCGTTCGTGCGCCAGTCGGATGGCGAAGTGGTGTACTTCCCGTCCAACCTGATCGAGAACCTCTACCTCAGCAACGGCATGAGCGCCGGCAACACCCTGGCCGAAGCCCAGGTGCAGTGCCTGTCGGAGATCTTCGAGCGTGCCGTGAAGCGTGAAATCATCGAAGGCGAGTTCGCCTTGCCGGACGTACCGGCGCAGGTGCTGGCCAAGTACCCCGGCATCCTCGCCGGCATCCAGGGTCTCGAAGCCCAGGGCTTCCCGGTGTTGGTCAAGGACGCCTCCCTGGGCGGCGAATTCCCGGTGATGTGCGTGACCCTGATGAACCCGCGCACCGGCGGCGTGTTTGCGTCCTTCGGCGCCCACCCAAGCCTGGAAGTGGCCCTGGAGCGCAGCCTTACCGAACTGCTGCAAGGCCGCAGCTTCGAAGGCCTGAACGACTTGCCGGCGCCGACCTTCGAAGGCCAGGCGGTGACCGAACCCAACAACTTTGTCGAGCACTTCATCGACTCCAGCGGCGTGGTGTCGTGGCGCTTCTTCAGTGCCCAGTCGGATTACGAATTCGTCGAGTGGGACTTCACCGGCGAAGGCGCAGACTCGAATGCCCAGGAAGCCGCGACCCTGTTCGGCATTCTCGAAGGCATGGGCAAAGAGTCCTACATGGCCGTGTACGAACACCTCGGCGCCACCGCCTGCCGCATCCTGGTGCCGGACTACTCGGAAATCTACCCGGTGGATGACCTGATCTGGGACAACACCAACAAGGCGCTGTTTTTCCGCGAGGACATCCTCAACCTGCACCGCCTCGACGAGGAAGAATTGCAGGCGTTGGTCGAGCGCCTGATCGAAAGCGAGCTGGACGACTACACGGATATCACCACCCTGATCGGCATCGAATTCGACGACAACACCGCCTGGGGCCAACTGACCATCCTGGAACTGAAACTGCTGATCTTCCTGGCCTTGCAACAATATGAAGAGGCCAAGGAGTGCGTGGAGATGTTCCTGCAATATAACGACAACACCGTCGAGCGCGGCCTGTTCTACCAGGCGATGAATGCGGTGCTGGAGATGGAACTGGACGACGACCTGGAACTGGCCGACTACGAAGCCAACTTCCGCCGCATGTTTGGCGATGAGCGGATGGATGCGGTGATTGGCTCGGTGAAGGGCGATGTGCGCTTTTATGGCCTGACGCCGACCAGCATGAAGCTGGAAGGGTTGGACCGGCATCTGCGCTTGATCGACAGCTACAAGAAGCTGCATGCGGCGCGGGCCAACATCACCTCCGCCTGACGCCTATCTGGCTTTCTGTGCTGAGCAGGTGTGCTGTGGTGAGCAGGCTTGTTGTGGCGAGCGGGCCTGTTGTGGTGAGCGGGCTTGCCCCGCGTTGGGCTGCGAAGCAGCCCTAAAACCAGACGCCGCATTCTGCCTGAAAGAATGCGGCGTTTTTATTGGGGCGGCTTCGCCACCCAACGCGGGGCAAGCCCGCTCGCCACAACTAGCCCGCCCATCACATAGACCGAGCCAACCTATTCAGATATGTGCCAGTGCTTGAGCCAAATCGGCACGCAGATCCTCCACATCCTCAACCCCCACCGACAACCGCACCAACCCATCGCCAATCCCCAGCTGCGCCCGCGTCGCCGCCGGGATGCTGGCGTGGGTCATGATCGCCGGGTGTTCGATCAGGCTTTCCACACCACCCAGGCTTTCGGCCAGGGCGAAGATCCTGACGTTTTCCAGGAAGCGCCTGGCGCCGGCCAGGTCGCTGTTCAGGTCGATTGAAATCATCCCGCCAAACCCCCGCATCTGTTTGCGCGCCAGTTCATGCTGCGGGTGGGACGCGAGGCCCGGGTAGTAAACCCGCGCCACTTGCGGCTGTTGGTCCAGCCAGGTGGCCAGGTCGAGGGCGTTGCTGCAATGGCGCTCCATGCGCAGGGCCAGGGTTTTCACGCCACGCAGGGTGAGGAAGGCGTCGAAGGGCCCGGCGATGGCGCCGACCGAGTTCTGCAAAAAGCCCAGGCGTTCGGCCAGTTCGGGGTTGTCGCCGACGATGGCAATGCCGCCGATCACATCGGAATGGCCGTTGAGGTATTTGGTGGTGGAGTGCACCACCACATCAAAGCCCAGCTCCAGCGGGCGCTGGATCCACGGGCTGGCGAAGGTGTTGTCGGCCACGCAGATGATCCCGCGAGCGCGGCAGATGCGTGCGATGGCGCTGAGGTCGGTGAGGCTCAGCAGCGGGTTGCTCGGGGTTTCGACCCAGACCATGCGCGTGTCGTCCTGCAGACTCGCTTCAAAGGCCGACAGGTCACTCAGGTCGACAAAGCTGAAGCGGTGCCCGGCGCTGCGTTGGCGCACCTTGTCGAACAGGCGGAAGGTGCCGCCGTACAAATCATTGCCGGACACGACATGGGCGCCGGCGTCCAACAACTCCAACACCGTCGAAATCGCCGCCAGCCCGGAGGCAAAGGCAAACGCCTGGCTGCCGCCTTCCAGGTCGGCCACGCAGCGTTCCAGGGCAAACCGCGTAGGGTTGTGGGAGCGACCATAGTCAAAGCCCTTGTGCACGCCGGGGCTGTCTTGCAGGTAGGTGGAGTTGGCATAGATCGGCGGCATCAGCGCGCCGGTGGTTGGGTCGGGAGATTGCCCGGCATGGATCACGCGGGTGGCAAACGCACTTTTATCGGACTGACTCATGCAAGGGATCTCCGTAGATGGTTGAGCAGGTCGACGCGGGTGATCAGGCCATGGAAGCCCGACGCGTCGGCAATGATGGCGACCAGGCCGCGATCCAGCTCCGCTTGCAACTGCGCGAGGCTGGCGCTGGGGGCCAGGGTTTGCAGGGACGTGGTCATGGCGCTGGCGACGTTCAGGGTGAAGTGGCTGGCGTCCTGGTGCAGGCCGAGCAGGATATCGGATTCGTCGATCACACCGACCAGTTGCTGGCCGTCCACCAGTACCGGTAGTTGCGAGACATCCGCCAGGCGCATGCGCTGGAACGCGGTGAGCAGGGTGTCGTCGGGGCTCACGCTTATCACGCGGCCGTCCTCGAAGCGCCGCGCAATCAGGTCGCGCAGGTCACCGTAGTGTTTGTAGTGCAACAGGCCGGCGTCGGTCATCCATTGGTCGTTGTAGACCTTCGACAGGTATCGCGTGCCGGTGTCGCGGACAAAGGTGACCACACGCTTGGGCGTGGTCTGTTCGCGGCAATAACGCAGGGCGGCGGCGAGCAGGGTGCCGGTGGAGGAACCGCCGAGAATGCCCTCGGCCTTGAGCAACTGCCGGGCGTGATCGAAGCTTTCCTCATCGCTGATGGAATAGGCGTGTCGCACGCTGGACAGGTCGGCAATCGACGGGATGAAGTCTTCGCCGATGCCTTCTACCGCCCAGGAGCCTGGCTTTTCCAGCTTGCCGCTGCGGCTGTACTCGGCCATCACCGAACCCACCGGGTCGGCAAGCACCATGTGCAGTGCCGGTTGCACGCGCTTGAAGAAGCGCGTCAGGCCGGTGAGGGTGCCGGCCGAGCCGACGCCCACCACGATCGCATCCACATCGTGCTGGGTTTGTGCCCAGATCTCCGGCGCGGTGCTGGTTTCGTGGGCCAGGGGGTTGGCGGGGTTGTTGAACTGGTCGGCGAAGAACGAATCCGGAATATCCCTGGCCAGGCGTGCGGCCACGTCCTGGTAATACTCGGGATGGCCCTTGCCCACATCGGAGCGGGTGATATGCACCTCCGCGCCCATGGCCTTGAGGTGCAGTACTTTTTCCGTGGACATCTTGTCGGGCACCACCAGTACCACCCGATAGCCCTTGGCCCGGCCGACCAGCGCCAGGCCCAGGCCGGTGTTGCCGGCGGTGGCTTCGATGATGGTGCCACCGGGGCGCAGGCGGCCATCGCGTTCGGCGGCGTCGATCATGGCCAGGCCGATGCGGTCCTTGATGGAGCCACCGGGGTTCTGGGATTCGAGTTTGAGAAACAGCGTGCAAGGGCCGGTATCGAACCGGCTGACCCGAACCAGCGGCGTGTTGCCGATCAGTTCGAGCACGGCGGGGCGGGGCAGCGTGGGCATGTCGTCACCTGAATACGGATGGGTTGGACAGCAAAAGGCAAAGCCTGGGTTCGACGATAGGCCGGGATCGGTCCGGTCGCAACCGGACGGTCCGCTCGTTGTCTGTTTTTGGCGCATTAGCCGAGCAGGTTCTGCACCTGCTGCAAACGGGCGACAACTGCCACGCTGGCTGCCTGCATCGGTGCGCGCAACTCGCTGCCGATCAAGCCTTGCAGGGCCAGGGCGGCTTTCACCGGTGCCGGGTTGGGCTCCATGAACAGCGTGTTGATCAGCGGCACCAACTGCATGAACGTTGCCCGCGCGTCGGCCAACTGGTTGTCGCGTACCTGCTGGCAAAGCGTCACGAACTGTTCCGTGTTGACGTGCGCCGAGGCTGCAATCGCGCCCGTCGCGCCCAGGCACAGCGCGTTGAAGATCTGCAGGTCTTCGCCACACAACACATCCACCTCACCGCTGGCCAGCAGCGCGAGGGTATTGTCCAGGTTGCCGCCACAGTCCTTGATCGCCACGATGCGTTCGTGGGCGACGATGTTGAGCAAGGTGGCCTGCTCGAACGTGGCGCCGGTGCGGTAGGGAATGTCGTACAGAATGATCGGCACGCTGGAGGCATCGGCCACGGTGCGGAAGAACGCTTCCAGGCCAGCCTGGGACGGGCGGATGTAACTCGGCGCCGGCACCAAAAGCCCAGCCACCGGGCGTTGCAGGATTTCACGCTGAAAGTGCAGCAGCTCAATCTGGTTATAGCCCGCCAGGCCCATCACCACGCGGTGCGCCGGCACCCATTGCAACACCGCATCGAGCACCGCCAATTGTTCCTGCCGACTCAGCGACGCCGCTTCGCCGGTAGTGGTGCACACCATGATCCCGGCCACGTGTTTTTCCAGCAGGTGGTTGACCAGGCGGTGCAGGCCAATGAAATCAATGGCGCCGTCATGGAACGGCGTGACCACGGGAACCCAGATACCTTGAAACGATGACATGCACTTTCTCCTGATGATTGACCGCTTGAGTCACCGTCAGAAGGGCAGGGGCAATTGTGCAAGGGAGAGTAGACCGTCGCGCTCAATGTCCTGTCAGCTCATCTGACGGGACAGCGCGCCCCGGTCACATGAGCGACTGTTTCTTCGATTTGAGGGCGTGCGCAACGCAACCTTGCGCCTTGGCAATCAAGCCAATGACGGAACGGTTAACGGAAGGCATTGCGGACATAAGCTGACACACCCTGAACAAGGCCTCCATCTTCATGGAATATTGCAGAGTGTGTCAACGGGGCTTATTCGAATTTATCGATACGCGAGTCAGAGTAGAAAAACTCGTTCTTGTCGGTACTCGATTCAAAGAAGTAGGCGTAGTCGGTCAGGAAGTACAGGTGGTTGACGCGCTTGTACTTGTCGTCGTCGGTTCGGCAGGACAATGCCTTGGCGCTGCCCGCCAGTTTCGCGTTGAGTTCGCTGGCCGGCAGTTCACGCTCGACCTGGCAACGGTTGGTCTGCGTGTTGGTGCTGCTGCCGATCAGGCTGTTGAGGCTGGAGCGTACGGTGGTGTAGGTGACGGTCTCGCCCACGGGCAGGGCCTTCCAGTTACCGGTGAAGCTCAGTTGGGTCAGGGTCGAGCTTTCCGCCATGCCCGAACCGCCGTAGGTGGCTTTGGACACCAGGTGGAACAGGTTGCGCCAGCTCACGGCCTGACTCTCATAGCCGTCGCCACGGGTGGCCAGGGCCAACTGGCCGCTTGGTGCGTCCTGGCTGATGAACTGCGTGCTTTGGTTATCGCTGGTCTTGCCACGGTAGTTGCTGGTGCCCGCGAACTGGACGTATTTGAACGAGCGGGTGGGCTTGTCCAGGTTCAACTGGGTGATGGCCGCCAGCACCGCCGGTTGCACCGAGGTCAGGGCAATGGTGGCCGGCGCTTTCATGCGCGGTTTGAACGCGGGCAGTGCGGCGATCTTTTCCGGGCTGACGCAGATTTTGTTGAACAGCAATTCGTAGTCGGCATTGCTGCCAGCGATGTTCTGCGGCGTAGGGAAACTGTCGACCCGGCCGTCGCTGACGCGGTTGTCGGCATCCATGTCGTAGCCGGCCAACTGCTTGTAGGTGCCGCCTTTGCACGACACCGCAAAGTGCTCGCGTTTTTGCGCGTACGGGGCGTTGTAGGGCAGGTCGTTGAGCACCGTCGGGTTGTCGAAGGCGGCCCAGAAGCGCGTTTCGCCGTTGGCGTTCTTGATACTGTTGGCGTCGATCAGCACCTGGTTGTCGCGCTCGTTGGTCTGTACCAGGCGCCAGTCGGGCTTCGGTGTTTCCGCGCAGGCACGGACGAAGGTCTGGTTGGCGGCCAGGGTTGCACGCAACTGCGGCGACAAGCTGCGGGGCGAACTGTAGCGGCCGGCACTGGCGGGGTAGACCCGTTGCGAACCGTCCAGGTACAGCAGGTGCAGTTGCGGCGAGGAACAGGCGGCCTCGACTTGCAACGTGCGGCGCAGGGCGCCCGGATCGCCAGGCATCAACAGCTCGAAGCTGAGCACGTCGCCTTCGCGCACGATGCTGTTTTCCACCAGGGGCTGGGCGAGGGCGCCGGCGAGCATGGTTTCGACCTGGGTTTTCTGGGTGGCACAACCGGCCAGGGTGGCGATGCCACCGATCAGCAAAAGCGGAGTGATAAAACGCACGAGAGCCTCGTTGAGTCCATTCGGGGATGTCAGGGTGACGGCGGGTGACGCGGAAACTTTAACGGGATGTTGCAGGCGCCAAGCCTAACCAGCCGGGTGGTTGCTGTACAGCCGTGATGTGGCCGCCGCTGGATATGTGCGCGTCGCAATCGTTCCTGTGTGGTTGCCGCCAACCGGTAGTCTGTGCAGACATTCCGGGAGAAACGCAATGATCCGACGTGCGTGTTTGGCCGCTCTGCTGACTCTGTCCGCCTCGACCGCCTTTGGCGCCTCGACCTACGATCACCTGTATGCCTTCGGTGACAGCTATTCCGACAACGGCGCGGGCGAAGCGCTCACCACACAGCTCGCCGCACAGCACATCAAGGACGCCCAGGCGTTGCCTGGGCCGCTGTACTGGAAGGGGCGCTGGAGCAACGGCCCGACCGCCGTCGAGGGCCTGGCCCAGGCTCTGCACACACCGCTGACCGACTACGCGGTGGGCGGCGCCAAAAGTGGCCACGGCAATTACTACGCCTGGATGATGCCTTCCCAGGATACCGGCGTATTGGGGCAGGTCGCCGAGCACTTGCAGGCTGCCAAGTCCCACAAGGCCGACCCCAAGGCGCTGTACTTCATCTTCACCTCGGCCAATGACTTTTTCGAGTGGGCCGACTTCTCCCACTCGCAAACCCTTGAGGCACTGAGCGAATCGAGCCTGGCGAATATCCGCAAAGCCACTGAGCAACTGGTGGCAGCGGGTGCCCGGCATGTGATGGTGGTGGGCACCACAGACCTCAGCCATGTGCCTGCGGTGGTGCAGGGCAACCAGGTCGACAATGCGAAAAAATACCAGCAGTTGCTCGCGCAGAAACTCCCGGCCGTGCTGGCGCAGATCGGTACGGCGAAGGTCAGCTACTTCGACCACCTGGCTTTCAGCGACGCACTGCGCGCCAACCCGACAGCCCATGGTTTCACCGACCTCGATACGCCGTGCCAGGCCACTTATCCGGAGGCTGAACCGGTGTGTGCCAACCCCGACGCGCATTATTACTGGGACGAATGGCACCCCACCCGCAAGGTCCATGCCCTGGCGGCCAACGCCATGCTGGATGCCCTGCCTTAGCCCGCCGCTATCGCCGCCTCAATCGTCGCGATGTCGATCTTTCTCATGGTCATCATCGCGTCAAAGGCGCGCTTTGCCGTCGCCGGGTCGGAGTGGGTCACCGCATCGGTCAGCACGCGTGGGGTGATCTGCCACGACAGCCCCCACTTGTCCTTGCACCAGCCGCAGGCGCTTTCCTGGCCGCCGTTGCCGACGATGGCGTTCCAGTAACGGTCGGTTTCGGCCTGGTCATCGGTGGCCACCTGGAACGAAAAGGCCTCGGTATGCGGGAAGATCGGCCCGCCGTTGAGGCCGATGCAGGGGATGCCCAAGACGGTGAAGTCCACGGTCAATACATCGCCCTGTTTGCCGGACGGATAATCGCCGGGCGCCAGGTGCACGGCATTCACCCGGCTGTCCGGAAAGGTCAGGGCATAGAAGGTCGCGGCCTCAAGGGCGGTGCCGTTGTACCAGAGGCAGAGCGTGTTTTTGTGGGTCATGATCGGTCTCCACGTGAGAAAGGCGCTGTGGAGTTTAGCCGCCCAGTTGCTGCGCGATGGCCGCTTTGTCGATCACCGACCAGACGTGGGCGAATGTGCCGTCGACCACCTCATAGAACACATTTTCGTCGAACATCACCTGGCGTCCATTGATCGGCAACCCGAAGAACTCGCCCCTGGGCGTGACCTTGAAGTTCAGGCGACTGGCCACGGTCGGCGGGTCGGCCACCAGCAGCTGGATGCGGAACACCAGGTCCGGTATCTCGCGAAAATCCCGCTCCAGCATGGCGCGGTAGCCGGCGAGGCCGACGACTTCGCCGTTGTAGGTCACGTCCGGATGCACGAAGTCACCCAAGTGCTCCCAATCCTGACGGTTCAGGCAGTCGATATAGCCTTGGTAAAAGGCAGCGAGTTCGTCGCGAGTCATGGTTCAGGCCCTGCGCGCCATCAACAACACCGACGCCGCCGCCGACAACAACCCGGCGCAGCAGCGATTGAAGATCCGCTTGCCCCGAGGCTCGGCAAACCAGCGCCGCATATGCAGGCCCATATAGGCGTACGCACTGATGGCGATCCACTCCAGTCCCAGGAACAGCGCGCCCAGCAGCGCGAACTGCGGCGTGATCGGCTCGCCGGGCACCACGAATTGCGGCAGGAAGGCGGTGAAGATCAGGATCGCCTTCGGATTGCCCGCCGCCACTAAAAATTCCTGCCGTGCCAATGCCCACAAACCGACCTTGGCCGTACCCGCCTGCGCCTCGGCCTCGGGATTCGCGCGCCACAACTGCAACGCCAGGTAAAAAAGATACGCCGCTCCCAGAATCTTGATCCCGTAGAACAACAGCTCCGACGTCTGCAGCACCACCGCCAAGCCTGCAGAGGCGAGGGCGATCATGCCGGCGAAGGCCAGCAGGCGACCGATACCGGCAAGGCATGAGGTGCGATAGCCATAGCGAGTGGCATTGCTCACGGACAGCAGGTTGTTCGGGCCCGGCGCCATGTTCAGGGCGAAGCAGGCGGGGAGGAAAAGGGCGAGGGTGGCGAGGTCCATGGCAGCTCCGGATTCGCGGCGGACGGGGAGGTGTGAGGATAAGGGGGAGTGGGGTGGTTGGACAATGTGCGCGTGGGGGCTGCTATGGCACCCACGCGTGTGAGCCGACTTAGCTTTGGCTTGCAGGTACTTCGTCAGTGGTACAAACCTCAGCCCGTAAGCGTTGCCCAATGATATCCATCAGGTCGCAGCCATCTCGCAAGGGGATAGCCAGCAACTGCGCGAAGTCAGAAAGCACGACGGAATCAGCTTCCAACTCGCTGCGAAAGGCAATGTTTTCCAACACCTGAGTGACGGTGCGAATGCGGTAATCTGCCATCGCTTGCAGTACATCGAGCGGCGCTTCTGAGTCAATGAACAGAGAGGCTGGGACCAGATCGATTCCAGTGAGAGGGATGTAACGTTCCATTTTGAAAACTCCGATAAGTGCAGTCATTAACCGTCACTTAATCGTCGCCAAACGATAGGGTGACAGCTGTACGCAGGTTGGCGAACCGGTATCGGAAAACCCGGCAGACCCGAAGGTCTCCCGCGCACAGCCGCCATTAAGACAGCTTTGCAGGCGTGCAACAGCCTCTACAAAAAAGCGCAGTGCTTCTGCATCCGATAGTCAGGTCGCCAAACCTGATCGCCATGTGGGCGACGGGGCGGACTATAAGCGGCATTGGCTTTTGGGGGCAACTGGAAGGTTGTAAGAGTATGGTGGCGCACAAAGCCGCACATAGGGTCATATTGTCCAGGACTGCTTAGTCTAGAGCCGTATTTCCAGATCAAGCACAAGCTCAAGCAGCACGGGATTGTCCCGTTCTCCTCCAACTATGCGCTGTACGGCGACATGAGCGAACGCGTGATGAGCCTGATCGAGGCGATGGTGCCGGCGGTTGAGGTGTACAGCATCGACGAGGCGTTCGCCGACCTGACTGGTATTGGTGAGTTGGATGCCTTAGGCCGGCAGATTCGTGCCCAGGTGCTTCGCTGCACGGGTATCCCTGTCGGCGTTGGTATCGCTCACACAAAGACTCTGGCGAAGCTGGCAAACCACACCGCGAAGCGACTGCAGTCCCAAACCGGTGGGGTGGTCAACATCACCGATCCGGTTAAGCGTGACTGGGTGCTACGCAATACTGACGTGGCGGAGGTGTGGGGTGTCGGTCGAAAGATGAAACTCCATCTTGATGCCATGGGTATCAAGTCGGCTATGGACCTGGCTAAGGCCGACCCGTGGACGCTCCGTAAGAAGTTCAGCATTGTGATCGAAAAGGCGGCCAGGGAGCTGGGCGGCACGCCTTGCATGGAGCTGGATGAGCCAAATCCGCCGAAGCAGGAGATCTGCTGCAGCCGCATGTTCGGCAAGCGGCTGACCGAGCTGCCGCCCATCAAGGAGGCGCTGGCCACCTACATGATGCGTGCCTCTGAGAAGCTCCGCGCTCAGAAATCGCTGTGTAAGAAGGTACGCGTGTGCATCCGCACGGGCATGTTCAATCCGGAGGAGGCGAAGTATGCCAATGGGGTGGTGGTGGATATGCCATATCCCACTGATGACGTGCGGCTGCTTACTCAAGCGGCGCTGGGTGCGCTTGATCGGATATTTCGACCAGGTTTAAGTACAGCAAGGTTGAGGTGATGTTGCTGAACCTCTGCCAGCCTGGAGAGTACACCGATGATTTGTTTGCTCTATCACAGCCGGCGGAGGCGACTCGGGTGATGACGGTCATGGACCAGGTCAATTAGCGATGGGGTAGGGGAACGTTGCGCTCGGCTTGTGTGCCGGCAGATTCTGATTGGGGCATGCGCCGCGATTTGATGAGCCAAAGTTATACGACGAAGCTCGATCAGCTTTGGTCCGTCGCCTGTAGGTAGCGACAGCTTTCGGCCAGAAGCGGACAGTCTAACTGGGACTAGGCTGGTGTCCCTGAGGCTCGAAAGCATCTATGAAACTCGGGGCGATTCAATCTCCATCAGCTCCGATGCTTCAACTGTCAAAGCCATCGACAGGTTTTTAGGCGTGTGAAACTTTTCCCAGTCTCTTGCCTTGGAGAAAGCATCCACTTTCTGCTTTAGCAGATGAAGCTTGTCTGTTTGATTGGCCAGTCCGCTCATGTCAATTCCGCTGAAAATCCATATTGCGAGAATCTAACATCATTCGGCCGCATCGTGATGACCCTGGTGCAGTTCCTCATGAGGGTTCGGGTGGGCTGTTGTTGAATATGACGCCAGCGCATGATTTTTCGATCGGTGGCCAGATCATATTCAGCGGCACTTAGCTTGTGCTGCGGAAAATCCTGTATTCCATCCCCCGCAGCAGGATCCACCCGCAATACGTCACGGTGCATTGCATAGCGTAACTGATCAGCCATCATGGCTTGCACTGCGGTTGAGCGTTCATAACTTGCACTGATCGCGCAGAGCCTGGAGCCGGGCCTGGCTCTCGGCGTGTTCACGGCGGTCGCGGCGGATCTGAAAGTAAGTGCTGATCACTTGTTCCAACACAGCAACCACGACACCGGTAATGCCGATCCAGTTGACCTGGGAGAGCCAACCAATGAGGCCAGCACCGGCGCCGGCGATCATGCCCTTATTGGCGATAGAAGCGCCCACCACTTCTACAACACCTTCCGGAGCGGGGTTTGCCATAGATGAACTCCTGTCCGGGGCTTTCATGCTGGCCTCCAGAAATGCAAAAGCCCGCACTTGGCGGGCTCACATGAATAGGTGCCAGGGCGAATCCTGGCGGTTTGTGCTGGTGTGTCGTCGTCTCGACGATACGGCACGTGGTTGCAACGCCTCCCGGCGTGGCGGTGAAACTATCCCTGCTCGGGGCTCTTAGGCTGAGTAACGGCCGGGGCCGAGGTGACAGTCACCTGGCCCTGGTAAAGCGTCTTCAACTCAGTGACATAAACAGCTTGCTGCGGCGCCTGCTCGATCATCAATTGAGCGCGGGCGTTCGCCTCGTCCTCGGTGTCGAACTGCGTTTGCAGTGGCGACTTCGGGAAAGGTTGTGGGATCACGATGTAGGGCATGGTGAGTACCTGTGTTGGTAATTGCGCAGCGTGCGCAAAGAAGTGCGTCTCTCGCGAAATTTGCGTAATTTCAACCCAAAAAAATCACTCTACGCGCCGCACAGACCGGGCCGCTGCGCAGGTGCGTAATAGCGGTGCATATTCTGGCCAGTTGAGAGGCAAAAGGAGGTGCAGGTGGTCAAGATTTAAGATGGGAATCCAAATGCATCTTGATAATTTTTGCCTCAATGAGCTCCACCGAACGATCCTTTGGTATCTTAGTAGGCCGAATACTTGAGGAATGTCAGATGGCAATTTGGCAGGTGATGTACACCCGCGACGGTGAGACGCAGGAATTGATTTTTGAAGGTGGTCACGAGGAACCCGAACTGGAGACGATCTACGAGACGTTGGTAGATAATTGCCAGATCCCTAACAATGGCTACAAAGGGCTGGGTGACATCTTAAAAAGGCACAATATCGAGGTCACCTCTGTGCGGGAACACTTCTACGAATAAATACAAAGCAAAAGCCCGACGAAATAGCCGGGCTTTCAGCAAGGTGTCGCGCTGAAACAGCTGAACACCGTGTCATGAAATCAGGTGTTTATCCGCGTGGAAAGGCTTTTCACGCAATCTGGCGAAAAACCGCAAAAGCGTAATCTACCCACGCAACGCGGCATCTCGAGTGCTTGGGACAGGTCGGTATGCACCGTTTGCTGGTGGATCCCGACCCGCTTTGCATCTCGCTTACTTATTGGCCCCAGAAGCATCCTACTCGACCAGCAGATCTAACACGTAGACCTTCGACGGTGAGTCTGCTGGTGGATTCTTCAGATCATCTATATCACCTAGTCGCTGCTGGCCATTCAGGAGGTCTCATGGTTTAGTGACGCATAAGATGCTAAAACCGACCGTCCTGCGCGCTTGCGCTTTGGAGTTTAATTTGGATCTGCCTCTTCCGTTCAACTTGATCGTAAAGGCCGCTTCCTGGGTTTGGCAGCGTGTAACCAGGGTGCTGCTACACAAGACTTATGTTGGATCACATCGAAGATGGAATTCTCGCCATCGACTCGGATCGCGGTGGGAGCCATTAGGAGACTACCTCGAGTATTCCTTGAGGCTGGCGCAGCCTACAGATCACAAGCCACATGTCTCTAAGCTCGCCTTAAGATCGACCGGCCAGAGGCTGTCAAATGTGGATTTTTATTTCGAAGCCCGTGGCGCTGGCATTCGCTATCAGGACAAAATATCTGTCTGTGACGTTGACCGAACCCCGATGATCTGGAATTTGATAAATGTTCCGGTTCTGGATTTTGTTGGAGGCGCCCGAGAGGAAATAGCATTCTCAGTCGAAGAGGTTGAATTGCGGCAGTGTGTTGTAAGGCTTTCGAGCGGAGAGGCTCTGCCACCTTGTAATACTATGCGTTCATACCTGTCCCAAAATTGGCTCCTGAATGATAAGTGGATGTATTGGTGGGGGCATTGGTGGAACTGTAACTCGATAAAGTTTGCTAAGGGAGAAATCGCCATTTATTGGCGTTTGTGCTTTGGGCTTCCCCGAAATCGAGTGTATTCGCCTTACGCAACAGGCCGACGCCGCAAACCAGTCATACAAACACTCCTTCGAGGGATTGGGCAGTTCATGGCACTCTCCCCGCTTGTGACAGCTCAGTTCTGGTTGGCTATCTGGTCAGGGCTGTTTGTAATTGACTCCGATGACAGGCTCAGTTTTAGATGGAGAGCAGGCAAGAAGGATGAAGTCGACACTGCTTGACTGTCCCCTCGGACTCTTTTGATAGGAGGCCGCTTTGTGCCGTCTGCTTGTTACTGCTGACCTCAGGATAGGCATCAATCGGCCAAAAGCAGACGTTCATGAGCGACGACTTCCGACCCTTTACGGCCGTTGAAGTAGGCAATCGCCTGGCTTACATTCGCTTAAAACCCGGGTTAAATTATTTAAACCCTATCATTTATGCATGCGCTATCGACTCGATAGAAATTCTATTGTGTTGTCTCGTTCAGCTGTTGATTACTATCAAAAAAACCAGCCTCCGCCTTAAAAAAGGTCATTTATCAGGACAATAAAATAAAAATTATAGTTATGGGTTTTTCTTCCGACACAGTACTCGCACCAAGCCTGATTGGATAACCAATTAATAATTTTCGAGAGTCTTATGGACACATTACGTAGAACCAAGCTTTCCTCGCGACTGATTTCTGCTTTTTTAGTGTGCGCAATGATCACCTTAGGAGTGGGATTCTTAGGCTATTCAGGTATCACTAAGCAAAAAGAAGCAATAGAAGGCATTGTAAGCAATAATTTAATTTCTGTTTATAATACAGCTAATGCCCGCGCAAGTGTTTTTTCGTACTCCAGATCTTTACACGCTGCTCTACTCTACAAGTACGCAAAAGAAGATCTTAAATTTGACACTGCTGTTCAATCCATGTCTGAAAACGAGAAAGAGGCTGACCGACTTTTCAAGGAGTACCGACAAACTCCTCTCGCTGATGACGAGCGTGCGGCAGGTGATCAGTTCGAAAAAAACTGGCCAGCCTATTTGCAGGATGCACGCACAGTGATCGAATTAGCTAAGGCAGGTAATATTGATGGCGCTACCAAGATTTTCCAGGAGAAAGTCTCGCCGGCATTCAAGGGAGTAAGTGATAATCTTCAAGTTATTGTTGCTTCCAACTATCGCCAAAGCGGTGAGGTAGCAGATGCAGCAAAGGCCGAGACAAAGAGTGCTTACTGGATATTGGGTATAGGTGTAATAATTGCCTTCCTAGCAGCCATCGCTTTGGGACTGATTATCACGCGTTCAATCACTCTTCCTCTATCCATCGCGTTGCGAAGCGCTGAGGAAGTGGCTGATGGTGACCTTTCTAAACACATTGTAATCAGTGGACGAGATGAAGTCGGTGTACTGCTGAGCGCACTCGATAAAATGCAGAATAACCTACGAACTACGGTAAGCGAAATTGGCAGCGCTGCTGACCAATTGGCCTCTGCATCTGAAGAGCTAAACGCGGTTACTGAAGAAAGCTCACGCGGCCTGACGCGGCAGAATGATGAGATTCAGCAAGCTGCGACGGCGGTGAACGAAATGACTGCAGCCGTGGATGAAGTCGCCAGAAATGCGGCGGGTGCCTCTGAAGCCTCAGAGCAAGCCAGCCGCAATGCTGTAGAAGGTCGTGATCAGGTACGCAGAGCTGTTAATTCAGTTGGATTGATGGCGGATGAGATTTCAAATTCAACTGCCAAAGTTGAGGTGCTTGCCACCCGCATCAACGAGATCACTAAAGTTCTTGATGTGATCAGAGCCATTGCCGAGCAGACTAACCTCTTGGCCTTGAACGCAGCCATTGAAGCGGCCAGGGCGGGCGAGCAAGGGCGTGGGTTCGCTGTTGTAGCGGATGAGGTGCGCGCTCTTGCCCATAGGACCCAAGCATCGACGGCGGACATTGAATCGATGATGCAACAGGTGCGCTCTGGAGCTGATGAAGCCGTCTTCGCGATGAATAAAAGTAAAGAGCTGGCAGCCGATACGCGGGCGCAGTCCGTGGAGGCTGGCCAGGCTCTTGAACGAATCACCGAGGGTGTTTCAACCATCAGTGAAAGGAACCTCGTGATCGCAAGTGCCGCTGAAGAACAGGCTCAGGTTGCACGTGAGGTTGATCGTAACCTGATAAACATTCAGGACCTTTCAACACAAACAGCGGCCGGAGCACATCAAACCAATGCTTCAAGCTACGAATTGTCGCGCTTGGCCACATCCTTTGGCGTGTTGATTAGTCGATTTAAAGTTTGAGTAATGAACGGTCCTTTCTGTTCCGCTCATACTCGTCTCGGATAAGCCCCACTAACCGGCAAATTGCTGCCTGTCGTAAAGGGCCGGTAGCGGTTGCTTGCATACGTCCGCTTATGGCCGATAGCTACCGTACGCAACTGAACGCTTCCGCCCCAAAAAAGCGGTCCCTAATCGCCGAATAAAGGCTAAGAAACCTGATCACCTATCACTATGATGGATGCTCCGAAGATTACTTGGGATAGCCGGGTAACCTCAGTCAATGCCCGTAATGGGGCAGGCAAATCGAATAGTTTCAGTGGATTCTGGGGACGGTATTGCAGCTCATACCCCCTCAACGCCTGGCGTGAATCGCGATGAACGTCCGACCAGTCGTACGCAAAGAACCCACGTTTAGCAAATTCAACGAAAGCGTTTGCACCAGCCCCAACAGTGGCCCGATCTACATCGGACACTTTCGGCAAGGAAAGGACAAATTCTTCGGAGTTTTCGACGGAGGGTATCGCGGAATCAGGAACTGGTCCGGGGCCACCTGTAGTGAAGAGCGCAACCTGTCCGAGGGCGTCGGTAGCGACCCATCCAACGTCAAAGTCCTGAAGAACGAAGGGAGCCATCATTTGCACCTACTTTTGAAGAGGGGACGAGTTGATTTCCCAACTCTGCTTACCAGCCCAGAGAGCGTAAAAGTGCGTAGACAAACTCTCAAAGCGGGAAGAAATTCGAAGGATTTATTTTTCCAGCTTAAAGATCTGCTTCTGACCGATATCCGCTACCACCCTGAAACTCACGCACTATCTGCACAACCAGCGGCTTCACATATTTCTCAATGGTATCAATCTCCGGCGGATCATCATGGCGCACCCACTCCCCCTGATCAAAGGCCTGATAAAGCGAGAAAGCAGGCTGCGGCATGTCATTGGTCATGCCCACATCAACGATGGCAGCGATGAGCCCGTTCATGACGCCATCGCAGAACTCGTAAGTCAAAGCCCCTGCCAAGTAGCCTTCAGCAACCGCTATGGATAGCTCGTTCAGCAGATTGCTGGGGGCCACGCCGAATTCCTCGCAGGTGGCAGCAAGATCATTCAACGTTAAACCGTAGGCTTCGGCTTCAACCAAAAGCTTATTGCGTAGGTTCTTTGGCAACCTCCCGTCCACGGTTCCCTTCCACGTTGCGGATGTCGTACCCGTGTCACTCATAATACTTCCCAGCCAGCAAAATGGCCGCACAGCGATGCCAAACATTGGGTATCGACCTATCCTCTTGGGCAAGTCGGGAACTGGCGTCTGCCCACGAAGCTGCCGCATCAAAAAACGCGTCAACGGACACATTTTCCCAGCCAAGAGCACTTGGCCCATAGACCGATGAAGGCGATGTCTTTTCAATTAAACGCCCGCTGGCGAAATCTACACCGAGGGCTTCGATAAATCGTATGAACGACGGTTCATCTCTGACGTGCGCCAACAACTCATGAAGATCTACAGGGCTATGCATAGGTTTCCTGGAAGCACTTAATCATTGATCACATGCTGCTGCACTGCATCGTGAACGGTCAACTCGGCTATCCAGGCTTTCAGGCCGGGGATGTGATGCGCAGTGACCGCTTCTGGCCGAAAGCAGTCTGTCATACAAGTTTATATTGAGCATCGCCTGGCTTGCCCGCCGCCACTAAAAATTCCTGCCGTGCCAATGCCCACAATCCGACCTTGGCCGTACCCGCCTGCGCCTCAGCCTCGGGATTCGCGCGCCACAACTGCAACGCCAGGTAAAACAGATACGCTGCCCCCAGAATCTTGATCCCGTAGAACAACAGCTCCGATGTCTGCACCACCACCGCCAAGCCTGCAGAGGCGAGGGCTATCATGCCGGCAAAGGCCAGCAAACGGCCAATGCCCGCCAGGCACGAAGTGCGGTAGCCGTAGCGGGTGGAGTTGCTCACTGACAGCAGGTTGTTCGGGCCCGGCGCCATGTTCAGGGCGAAGCAGGCGGGGAGGAAAAGGGCGAGGGTGGCGAGGTCCATGGCGGCTCCGGGTTCGCGGGTGCGGGGAGGTGTGAGGATAAGGGGAGTGGAAGTCGTTGGACAGCCTCAGCCGTTCATGTTTTGAGCTGTTTCGGCATTTGCGACACAGCCTGAGCGACTTCAGCGGCCATCTGTTCAGCACTGCGCATCCCGTTAATCTGTAAGACCGGTACCGTCTGCTGTGACAGCCATGATTCGTGCCACGCCCGGTTGCGCCCTGAGAAATTCGGGTCGTCGTATTGCGAAGCCCATTCCCGGAAGGCCGCGTGTATCGCATGCATATCACCACCGGGTGTGATCCGATCGCCAAAGCGGGCCTTTTCGCGGGCCGCCAACCGTTCGAGGCGAACGGGCGTGGGTGTGACCACAAACACAATCAAGTCAGCATCGGCGATCAACGCATCGCCCCAGATCATGCACGAACCGGTCAGCACCCAGTTGTCGTCACCGAGTGCTTGTTGCATCAGGGCAACGCGGTCGCCGGGAGGTCGCTTTGTTGTGAATGGAGGGTTTGTGGGCATCCAGTAGTAATCGTCGACATCGACCTGCCCGATACCGAGCCGAGTGGAGATGTTTCGGCCCAGCGTCGTCACGCCCGCACACGAAGCGCCTGTGATGTAAATCCGCATCTTTTCTTCCATGAATACAAACCTCGCTCCAGGTCAGGAAGCTGCCCTACAAATAGGACGACTATTTCGTCCCACTGTGGCCTATCAGGGCAAAGGTGCTGGATTGACGGTGTACCAACCCGATGGCGTCTTGGCACACACCTGCGGCCTCAGCGGTGTTTCAACAGTGGCATTGCCCTGAACCGAGAGTTGGCGAACGGCAATCACGCAACCTCCCTTGAACGTGCTGATTTTGACCATCTGAAGTTCCATTTCATAGTCTTTACCGGGCTCGGGAATGAGTGTGACAGGCGCGGGAAAACAGGACATTTGCGAACCGCCCATGGCGAACCCTGCAATAAAGGGTTTACCCGCTGGAATGACGTGCTCGTCAAACACTTTGGGTGACTGGTTGATGGCTTTGCTTGCCTTGCTGGCAGGCATGCCAATCACGCTGTTCTGGCTGTCGGTGGTCCTGAACGGGTAGAGCCCCGCCGAGTCGATATGGGCTTTTTGCCACCCAGCTTCTTCGGGTGTTTGGGTCAGCAGGGACTTGTTGTAAAACATCTCGCACGTCTGGCCGCTGAGGAAACCTGCGTTGGTGGTGTCACCTGTAATAAAGCGGACTCGGGCCGAGTTGGCCGGGTCATATTGGCTGATTTGGGCTTCGTTGCGAACGTCGGTTTTAGTAGTGGCGCAGCCGAGTAGCGTCAAGCTGAGGGCCAGGGGAAAGAGAGAACGCATGGGTAACCTTCATATCCTGTGAGGGTGGGTCTTGAGGGAGAGCGATTGATGCCTTCGCCTAAGCGTCGGGTCGAGGCCTACTGATCAGCCTTCCAAACCGCCAGTTCATAGCCATCCGGATCGGTGAAGTGGAACCTGCGTCCACCAGGGAACGAAAATGTCTCGCGGGTGATGACAGCCCCCAGGCTTTTGAGTCGCTGCTGCGTGGCCTCGAGGTCATCGGCGTACAAAATGACCAGAGGCCCACCCGGCCGAACCGACTCCCCCGAGGTGAACCCGCCAGTCAGACGCCCATCGCTGAACTCGGTATAGGTGGGGCCGTAATCGACAAACGTCCAGCCGAACGCGCCGCCGTAGAAGGTTTTGCTGCGGGCAATATCGCTGACGTTGAATTCGATGTTGTCGATTTGCCGGTCTTTCCCTTGAGTGCTCATGCTTGCCTTCCTGGCCGATGTTAAGAGCGGCGAGTTTAGCGTGAACGCCTGCCTGCATGAAGACAGCAATCGTGCCTATGATGCACTCGACTACAGAATTAATCGGAGCGGACAGTGTGCTGAAGATTGGAATCCTGGGCGTCGGTGAGCTGACGGAAAAGGTGGTGATCGGCCTGCGGCGCAGCGAGTTTGGCGGGCGGGTGCTGCTGTCCCCGCGTAACCACCAACGTGCGCAGCAACTCGCTGAACAGTGGGACTGTGAGGTGATGGCTGACAATCAACAGGTTGTCGATGGGGCGGACTTGTTGGTCCTGGGCGTGCGCCCGGAGGTGGTCGATCAGCTTTCGAATGAAGTGCAGCTCAGACCTGAGCAAACGCTGGTGTCGCTGGTGGCGGGATTGAAGCTGGCCGAGCTTCAACGCCGGTTCCCGCAAGCGCGTGTGGTGCGCGCCATGCTGTCCTATGCCGCGCAGATCAACCAGACGACCGTGGTGGTCACGCCCGGTGGCGAACCCCATGCAACGCTGCTGGGCGCGCTCGGTTCATTGGTTGTATTGGACGAGGAAGAGGCGTTCGAACTGGCCACTGTCGCGGCCTGCATGAACGGCTGGTTCTATTTTTTCCTGAGTGATCTTCAGCAGTGGTTTACCGACAAAGGCCTGTCCAAGGACCAGGCCGCCCAACTGGTGATGGGCAACCTGCAAGACTGTCTGGCCAGCGCCCGCCACCAGCCATCCGCGAGCCTGGAAGCGTTGGGGCGCGCGATTGCGACACCGGGCACCTTTACGGCGGCCGGGTTGGCGGTGTTGAGAAACAAAGGCGCGACGCAGGCATGGCGCGAGGCGGCTGACGAGGTGCTTGAGCGGCTGCACAAGCCTGCACGTTTATAGCCGGTGATGCTCCAGCAAAAAGTCCACAAACACGCGGATCCGCGCCGGCATGCTCGCACCGCCGACAAACACCACGTGGATCGGCTCCCGGTCGCCGGGGTTCCAGGATTCCAGCAGGCGCACCAGGTCACCGCGTTGCAGGTCTTGTGCAACCGTGAACTCGCCGATGCGTGCGATACCGGCGCCTAATCGCGCCAGTTGAGCGAGGGCTTCGCCACTGCTGCATTCGATATTGCCGTTTATCTTCAGGGAAAACTCCCTGCCGTCGCGGGCGAAGGGCCAGTCGGATTGCGCACGGCGGAAGTTGAAGCGCAGGCAGTTGTGGCGCAGCAAGTCGTTGGGTTCCAGAGGCGTGCCGTGTTGCGCGAGGTACTCCGGCGATGCCACCAGGACCTGGCCGGTGTCGCCGATGCGCCGGGCTGTCAGCGGGCTGTCTGGCTGGTCGCCAAAGCGGATCGCCACGTCAGCCTGGCCGCCGAGGATGTCGACCACTTCGTCGCCCAAGGTCAGGTCCACCACAATGTTTGGGTAGCGGGCGCTGAACGCCGCCACCAACGGCACGATGGTCATGCGGCCGTGGCCCAGGGCCGCACTGACCCGCAGCCGGCCTTTGGGCGCGCCCTGGTCGGCGATGGCTTCTTCGACTTCCGCCATGTCGGCCAGGATGCGCCGGGCGCCGCGAAGGTACGCCTCGCCTTCGGCTGTGAAGGCGAGGGCGCGGGTCGTGCGAATCAATAGGCGGGTGCCCAGGCGTTGTTCTGTGCGTGCGATGACGCGGCTGACGGCCGAGGGCGTCAATCGTAATGCCCGCGCTGCTGCCGACAGGCTGCCTTCCTGCGCCACCATTGCGAATACCGCCATCTCACCCGATCTGCCGTTGAAATCCATTTTTGCCTCGTACGCAAAGGTGATTGCCAATTAAACGGTCTAGTGCCGTCAAAGCGTTGATCGTAGCATTTGCGGCATAAATGAGGAGTCTTCCATGCGTATCAATCCACCCCTTGTAGCCCTTGCTGTCGGTGCCTTTGGCATTGGCGTCACTGAGTTCGCGCCTATGGGCATGTTGCCCACCATCGCCAATGACCTGGGCGTTTCGATTCCCACTGCGGGGCTGTTGGTCAGCGCCTACGCCCTGGGGGTATTGTTCGGTGCGCCACTGATGATCTTGACCACTGGCAAGATTCCCCGTCGTCACTTGCTGGTCGGGCTTATGGCCATTTTCACCCTGGGTAACGTAATGTCGGCGCTTGCAACCGGCTACTACGACCTGTTGATTGCCCGCGTCATCACTTCGCTCAACCACGGCGCGTTTTTTGGTGTCGGTTCCATCGTCGCGGCCAGTGTGGTCGCGCCGGACAAGCGCGCCGGAGCCGTCGCCGCGATGTTTATGGGCCTGACCCTGGCGACCATTGGTGGGGTGCCACTGGCGACCTGGTTGGGTGAACTGCTTGGCTGGCGTACGGCGTTCTGGGGCATTGGCGGACTGGGCCTGGTGACCATGGTCGCGCTGTGGTTCGCGCTGCCTGACCTGCCGCTGCCGAAAAGCGACGGTGTGCTGGCCGAAATCAAGGTGCTGGGGCGTGGTTCGGTACTGGCGGCTCTGGCCCTGACCGTGGTGGGTTCCGGTGCTATGTTCACCGTGTTTACCTACATCGCGCCGATCCTGAGCAACGAGACCCATGCGTCTACCCCCTTTATCACGGCCATGCTGGTGCTGTTCGGCGTCGGGTTGACCCTGGGCAATGTATGGGGTGGCAAGGCGGCAGATCGCTCGATCGACCGGACCCTGATCGTCTCGCTGAGCGCACTGATTCTGGTCCTGCTGGCCTTCGCATTCCTGATGCGTTGGCCGATACCGGCAGCGGTGAGCATCCTCATCTGGGGTATCGCCAGCTTCGCCGTCGTGCCGCCGTTGCAGATGCGTGTGATGGAAGCGGCCAAAGATGCGCCGAACCTGGCCTCGGCCGTGAACATCGGCGCCTTCAACTTCGGCAACGCGATTGGTGCAGCGGTGGGGGGAGCAGTGATCAACGCAGGGCTGGGCTACCCGGCGATTTCCCTGGCCGGCGCGGCGATGGCGGGCATGGGGTTGCTGATGGTCGTGACGTTCGCCTGGGGGGCTAGAGCGCGCATGGCTGCGGCGGTTTAGCAGATGCGCACCAAAGGGTTCGCTGCGGCACCTGCAGAAAACGCTGTTGAAGGTCTGGATGCGGCAGCAGGCAGGTGTCGAACTGATCCTACCTGCGTCCAGCGGCGTTCACCCTCCTGCCGTTTACCGTGAAAGCAAAGGTGCGGTGCTTGTTTGCTCACCACCCACGTCGTGCAAGGACATCCGCGACGTCTCCGGCAACGCCAACCCACCGGCCAGTGCCAGCAACGCCACGGCAATCAGGTAAAACGCCGGTGACAGGTTGCTGCCCGTGGTGCTGATCAACCATGTCGCCACCAGCGGCGCGGTGCCGCCGAAGATCGTGTACGCCATGTTGTAGGTGATCGCCGAAGCGGTATAGCGCGTACGGGTCGGGAAGGTCTCCGAGAGCAAGGCCGCCGTGACCACGCCGCACAGCACCGCCCCAACCGCCAACAACATCACGCCGACAATCGACGCCGCAAACGAACCGGAGCTGGCCATCAGGAACGACGGATACACCACCACGATCAACAATACACAGGCAGTCATCACCGTGACACGCCGCCCGACCCGGTCCGAATACAGCCCCGCCAGCGGGCAGATCGCCGCCGCGAAAATCAACGCGATCAGCGACACCAGTAGCGCCATCGCCCGGTTCAACCCGCCCGCTACTTGCAGGTACGTCGCGAAGTAGGTGGTGAACATATAAAACGACAACGCCGTCAGTGACACAAAAGCGCCCAGGCAGCAGATCGCCGCACCATGGTTGCGCAAGGTTTCCTTGAGCGGGGAGTGGGCGACGGCGTGCTCTTCCTTCACGGCCTGGAAGGCAGGCGTCTCGTCCAGCTTCCAGCGCAGGTAAAGGCCCACCAGGCCGAGTGGCGCGGCAATCACGAACGGCAGGCGCCAGCCCCAACTGCCCATGGCTTCGGCGGACAATGACGCCTCAAGGGCATAGGCCACCACGGCGGCGGCGGCGAAAGCGGAAAACGTCGACACCGGCACGAAACTGCCATACCAGGCGCGTTTGTCACTCGGCGCGTGCTCCATCAGATAAGCACAGGCACCGGCGTATTCACCGCCGGCGGAGAAGCCCTGGGCACAGCGGATCAGCGACAACAGAATGGGCGCCGTGACGCCGATGGCGGCGTAGGTGGGCAGCAGGCCGATCAACGTGGTGGCAGCGGCCATCAACAGGATGGTCATGGCCAGGGTGCGCTTGCGGCCGATGCGGTCGCCGAGCATGCCGAAAAAAATACCGCCCAGGGGCCGGAACGCGAAGGCCACGGCAAACACGGCGAAGGTCTTGAGCAGCGCCGCGCTGGCGTCGCCGCTGGGGAAGAATTGCTGGGCGATGGTGGTGGCGAGGAAGCCATAGACGGCGAAGTCAAACCACTCGACGAAATTACCGATGCCGGCGGCGATGATGACCTTGCGCAGGGTTTGCGGGCTGACCTGTTCGGTGGAGGGGCTCGTCATGGGGGAAGGCCTCGGGATAGCTGGGGGGATGACCGATTATCGGTGCAGGTGCTTGGGCGGCGGGGCCCAAAAGAGTCGTCCGCGTAGTCAGTAGCGACGGGATGGGAAGCACGCAGGAATTGGGCCAGGTCAGGCAATGGCGCCAGGCGTCGTCGGTCGGGTATTGCGGATGTAACGTGCGGGTGACGACCCCAGCGTCTTGCGAAACATGCTGATAAACGAGCTGACGGACTCGTACCCCAGCGTCTCGGCGGTACGCTGCACCGACTCGCCCTCGGCCAGGTTCTGCAAGGCTACGATGATTTGCCATTGCTTGCGCCATTGGCCAAAGGTCAGCCCGGTTTCGCGCTTGACCAGGCGCGCCAGGGAACGCTCACTCATCGCCACCTGCTGCGCCCATTGCGCCATGGTGCAGCGGTTATCCGGAGCCTCGGCCAGACGACGGGCGATGACGCGCAGCTGCGCCGAAGCGGGCAGGGGCAGGTACAGTCGCTCCGAAGGGGCCTGCTCCAGTTGTTCAAGCAGCACGCGGGCCAGGCGTGCGCTCGCGCTCGGATCCGGATAGTCCTGGTCGAGGGTGCTCAGGTGCAGGATCAGTTCGAGAATCAGTGGCGACAGCACCAGCGTGCAGCAGGTTTGCGGCAACGCAGCCGCATTGGGCTCTATGAACAGAAAACCGACTTTGCCGTTGGCGGTGATGCGGTTGCTGTGAGCGATACCCGCCGGAATCCACACGCCGAATCCTGTAGGCACCATCCATACACCATCCTCCACCGTACACACGATGCCGCCGTGATAGGCCACCACCAGCTGGCCTTTGCGATGGGTGTGCACCGCGTATTCTGCGTCGTTGCGCTGTGCGCCCAGCATTACCGCCACGGCGGGTTGACCCAGGTCGTCGAGTTCGAATTGCTCCACCGTGTACAGGGTTGTCTCGTTCATCAAATCCCCCGTCGACTGTCCGAAATTGATTATAGGCTGGCAGCATACTCAATATCGGCCGTTTCAGGTACGCCCTACCATGCTCACCAAGGGCCTCACCCTGAAGGCCGTTACGAGACTTGAACCATGCTGAGCGAAATCACGATTGCCAACCTCTACCTGCCGCCGTTCCTGCTGTATGTGGGAGCGGCGGCATTGGTCTACGGTGTGCTGGAGCGGGTCGTGCGCACTTGGCTGGACCGGACCTGGCACCCCAGTCTGGCGCGGTTTTTTGTCTCGCTCATTGTCCTCTCGACCCTCGTGCTGAAGCTGTGAGGGCGGCGCCATGACGCTCAATAAACTGTTCAAGATGGCCGTGACGCTGGGGTTGGGGCTGGTTGCCCTGTTGTTCTGCATGCAGTTGTGGCGCGCCTATGTGCTGGCGCCCTGGACGCGGGATGGGCGGGTCAGCGCCCAGGTCATCCACATTGCGCCCGAGGTGTCCGGGCAGGTGGAACGCTTGCTGGTGGGCGACAACCAATGGGTTGCCAAAGGTGCATTGCTGTATGAGATCGATCAGCGTGCCTACCAGATCGCCCAGCAACAGCGCATGGCGGAGCTGGCCGAGGCTCGCAGTATTTTCGAGCAGCGCACTGCGCAGTTCAGGCGCCGCAGCCAACTCGGCGATGCGATTGCACGGGAAGAAACCGACAACGCCGCCCAGCAATTGGCTGTGGCCAAAGCCCGGCTGGACGCGGCGCGCAGCCAGTTGGCCCAGGCCCAGCTCGACCTGGGGCGCACTGCCGTGCGTTCGCCGGTCGAAGGGTATGTGACGCAACTTCGGCTTCAACCGGGTGACTACGCCGTGGCGGGCAGCACCAATATTTATGTGGTCGACAGCCAGAGTTTCTGGGTGACCGCCTATTTTGAAGAAACCAAGCTGCCTGGCGTGCTGTTGGGCGCGCCGGCGTCGATCAAACTGATGGGGTTTGCGCCGCTGCTTCAAGGGCATGTCGCCAGTATTGGCCGGGGCATCGCCGACACTAACGAGCTGCGTGGTGACAGCGGCTTGCCCCAGGTGGCACCGACGTTCAGTTGGATACGCCTGGCCCAGCGCGTGCCTGTGCGGATCGAGTTGGACAGCGTGCCACAGGGAGTGGAGTTGGCGGCGGGCATGACGGCGAGCATTGAAGTCGGCCAGGCAAATGCCGACGCGCGTTGGCGGCTCACGCGCTGGCTGCAGGCGTTCATGTGATGGCCGTGCATGTATGGCGCTGGTTGGCCGCGCTGCCGCGGCCATGGACCCGGGAGACCTTGGGCTATGTGGGCCGCAGTGTGGTAGCGGCCGTGCTGGCACTGTGGCTGGGTTTGCAATTGCACCTGGACTCGCCGTTCTCGGCAGCGTCGACGGTGTTGCTACTGATTCATCCGATCCAGGGCGCGGTGGTGGGCAAAGGTGTGATGCGCGTCGTGGGTACCCTGCTGGGGTTGGCCGTTGCCGTGATCCTGATGGGGATGTTCGCCCAACAGATGCTGCTGTTCATTCTGGGGGTCGGCGTGTGGTTGGGGCTGTGTGTCGCAGCCATGACCCTGCTGCGGCACTATCACGCCACGGCGGCCGTGGTTGCGGGCTATACCGTATGCCTTGCCCTTGGCCCTGCCATCGTTGCGCCTGAGCAAGGCTTCGATCACATCGTCACACGGGGAACGGCGGTGGTCCTTGGGGTCTTGAGCCTGAGCCTGGTGGCCTCGCTGCTGGGGCGCAAAACGGTCGAGGCACAACTGAAGCAGGCGCTTCGGGACGTTTCCATGCGCACGCTACGGTTACTGGCCCTTCGATTCAAGGGCGACGCAGGCGACCCCGCGCAACTCGTCCTCGATATCAATAAGGTGGATGAGCTGCTCGGGATCGGGCGAGGTGAGTCGTACCTGATTCGTTCCAGGCTCAAGACGCTCCAGGGTGGGCTGGCGCATTTGCAGGCCGCCGTGCTGGTCACTCCAAGCCTGCCCCCGTTGCCCGCGTGCGTTGGAGCGGGCCAGGCCCTTGAACAACTGGCGCAGATCCCCTTCGATTTCGTCACGGCTGCCGCGCGGGTCAGCGTCCTGCAAGGCGTTCTTGAGAATGAAAGTGAATCCCCGGATGGGTTGACCGAGGCATTGGCGGACCTGTCCGGCGCCTTATCGAGTTTTGCCAGCCTTGAAAGCGCCACCCCGCCGCCTGTACGGACGGTAGCTTTCCATCGTCATTATGGCGATGCGCTGCGCAATGGGGTCCGCGCCTTGGCCGCCACCCTGGTGACCGGCGCGGTGTGGTACCTGACGGGCTGGGACCAGGGCCCGACCTTGCTGGCGGTGTTGGGGCCGTGTTGCACCTTGCTGGCGACCCACCCGGCGCCTACCCGAGGGCTTGACGGCTTCCTCAGGGGTACGCTCTACGGCATTGTAGCGGCGGCTGCCTGCAAGTTTCTGCTGCTGCCTCAGATCAATGGTTTTGCGCTGCTCAGCGTTGTATTGAGCGTGTTCTGGGTATGGGGTATCCAGGCTACGACCCAGCCGCGCCATGCCCTGCAAGGCATTGCCTACCTGATTGCGTTCAACACGCTGGTCGGCACCGGCGGCACGGCCCATTACGATTTCATCGACTTCGCTAATCAGGCGCTCGCCTGGTTGGTGGCGATGGCTATCTGTATGTTGGCGTTCCAGATCCTGCCGAGGAAACCCGGCAGCCATGTGCGTGCCCTACAGCACGCGCTTCATCGGGACATCTTGCGACTACTGCGTGCCGGGGGACGTATGAACCTGTCGAAGTGGCACGCCAGGCAGCTTCATCGGCTGGTCTCATTGCGGGCATTGTCGGGCACGGATGACTCGCCAGTCGATGCACTGGGCTATCTGTCACTCGAACTGGGGCGCAGCCTGGAGCGGCTGCATAACGCCGCCAGGCTGCTGGTCCCAGGAACCCCGATTGCACAATGCGCAGATCGCGGTGCTTATCGCCTGGCCCGGTATGCCGGTCACCCTGCAATCAACGCACTTCAGGCGCGGCGGACGGCGAACGCGTTGAGGCGGCTCGGTGAGCCCGGTCTGGCTGAGCGGTACCAGGTGGTTGCCCGCCTGTTGGCGCACTATGCAAACCTTGCGGGCGTTGCCGACAAACCAGACATCATTGATGAAACCTTCTCCCCAACGCATCCAGGCGCACCGCGATCGGCGGCAACCGCTCGCTGCTGCGTGCCAGGGTTTCCACATCGTCCGCGGTGCTTTGCGCAATGCTCTGCACCGACTGCAGACGCCCGACAATCTCCAGGTTCGCGGTGGTCTGCTCGCGGGTTGTGGTCACGATACGGCCATTGAGGTCATCGATGTGGGCGATGTCGTCGCCCACTGCGCGCAGCATGTCAACGGCCACCTGGCTGTCCTCCACACAGCGCTCTACGCCCTCTCGGCTATCATGCATGGCTTGCACCGCCTGCCGGCTGCCGTGTTGCAGGCCTTCGATGATGGTTTTGATCTCCTGGGTGGATACCGCCGTGCGTTGCGCCAGGTTGCGCACTTCGTCGGCAACCACGGCGAAGCCACGGCCTTGCTCGCCGGCGCGGGCGGCTTCGATGGCGGCGTTGAGGGCCAGCAGGTTGGTCTGGTTGGCAATGCTGCTGATCACTTCAAGCACGGTGCCGACCTGTTCGGTTTGCAGGGCCAGGCCCTGCACCGTGTCGTGGGTGCCGCTGAGGCGGGTGGCCAGTTGGGTGATTTCCTGCTGGGCGCGGCCGACGCTTTCCTGGCCGCGCAGGATCTGTTGGCTGGCCTTGCCGGCATGATCCACCGCTTGCTCGACGTGCACGGCAATGTGGCCCATGGCGTCTTCCATGCGCTGCATCGAGCCGCTCATCTCGGTGATTTGCGCCAGTTGGTGCCGTGCGCCTTTTTCCAGGGTGCCGCTGGCGCTGGCCAATTCCTGGCCGAGTTGGCCAAGGCCGTGGGAGTCACGGGCGACGCCGTCGATCAGGCCGGTCAACTGATGCAGAAAATGGTCGAAACGCTTGGCGAGGGAGACGTGGGTCTTGCCCTGGTCGCCTTGGGCGGTTTCAACGGTGAGCTGGGAAGTGACCGCCAGCATCTTCTCGAGCATTTCCTGGCTCTCGACCGCTTCGGCCTGGCTGTGCACGGCCAGGTAGAGCAGGGCGACGGTCTCCATCACCACGTAGAACGCATGCACGAACACCATGGTCCAGCCGCCGTGGTGTTCCATCACGAACACTGGAAAGCCTTGATGTTGCAGCGCATGGAAAACCACGTGGTGCACGGCGATGGTGGCCGCCGCCACCAGGATCGGCAGCCAGTCACGGTAAAACGTCAGCACCGCGAGCAACGCGAAGATGCCGAAGTGCGCTTCGATCAAGCCCTGGGCCTGGTTGATATGCAATGCCGCCATGACCATCAAGCCCGCGCCGAGCGCGCAGCGCATGACACGGGTACCACCGATGGCGCGGTAAAGCGCGGTCAGCACCACGCTGGTACTACCGCCGACTATCACGGCCTGCACCAAGGTGTCGTGCCAGAACGCCAGGCCCAGGGAAAACAGGAACATCAGCCAGACCAGCGCCAGCATGATGCGGTCGGCTTTGCGGTAGTGCTCGGAAAAACGCGTGCGGGTGGGCATTCACACTTACTCCATGTGGTCTGGCCGGAACAAAGCGAAGGGCAGGGTGGAGCGAATCGGGTGTTTTTGATTGTTATTGGATTCAGTGATGCCAAACGTGTATCGGCATCGGGAGGTGGGACTTTAGGGGCGGCTACCCGGGCGGATAGCCGTGGTTCGGACGGCGGTCAGAAGCTGTACTTTGCCGTCAGCATCATATTGCGTGGGTTGCCGTAGGAGTCACCGCCATAGCTCACGGAGTTGGAGATGGACTGGTAGTAACGACGGTCGAAGATGTTGTTGGCGTTGAGTTGCAGGTCAAGGTGCTGGTTGACCTGGTAGCCGGCCATCAGGTCGGTGACTGCATAGGCGCCCTGCTGCAGGCGGTAGGTGCTGCCATCCGCGACTTTGAAGTCGTTGTACATGCGGCTCTGCCAGGAGACGTTGCCGCCCACGCGGAGTTTTTCCAACGGGCCCTGGAAGCGGTAGTTGGTGGTCAGCTTGAACAGGTGCTCCGGGGTGTCGGTGTCGAACTGCTTGTTGACCTTCTGCGGGTTGGCGGCGTCCTTGATAGTGTGCGTGCGCGCGTAGGTGTAGCCACCGCCGACCTGCCAGTTCTCGGTCAGGGCGCCTTGCAGTTCGAAGTCGATGCCCTGGCTGCGAATCTCGCCGGAGGCCACAGAGCAGGAGGCCTGCGGGCAGTTTGCGACTGTCACGCCGACGGCACGGTTTTCCTGGTCGACGCGGAACAGCGCCACGCTCGCGTTGAGCGCACCCCCCAGGTATTCACCCTTGATACCCACCTCGTAGTTCTTGCCGACGATGGGCTTGAGCGGGCTGCCGGAGGTGTCTTTTTCGCTCTGGGGCGTGAAGATGTCGCTGTAGCTGACATACACCGAGTGGTGGTCGTCCAGGTCGTAGATCAGGCCGGCGTAGCGGGTGAGGTTGCGGGTGACCTTGTAGTCACCGGTGTTGCTGCCATGGGCGTCGTAGTCGTACCAGTCCAGGCGCCCGCCGAGGATCAGCTTCAACGGGTCGGTCAAGTTCAGGCGGGTGGTGACGTAGACACCATCCTGGGTGGTCACGTCACGGTCATTGGTGGTATGGACGAAGTCCGGTTTGCCCGCTGTGAGCGGCCAGTTGGTGTTGTAGGGGCTGTAGTTGTGGGTGGTCATGTCGTAGATGCGCCGGCTGGCGCCTACCACCAGTTCATGGGTACGCCCGAACGCCTGGAAGGGGCCGCTGGCGAAGACGTCGGCACCTGCCTGGTTTTCATCGTAGGCCGCCTGGTAGACCGTGCGCGCCAGTGTGTTGGCGACCCAGCGCGACTGGTAGGAACCGGAGAACAACGCGTTCTGTTCGGCATAGTTGGCGTTGACTTGCAGTTTCCAGTCGTTGGCCAGTTGCTGGCGCAGTTCGGCGAATACGGTGTTGATCTCCTGGTCCTTGTTTTCCCAGTCAGTGCCGGGGTTGTAGGAGCGCGGCAGGTTAAGGTGATGGCCATCCAGGCCGACCATCGACGAGCCCCAGAAGTAATTGGTCTTGTCCTTCTGGTTGGAGAAACCCAGGGTCAGGGTGGTGTCTTCGCTCAGGTCGGCTTCGGTGACGGCATAGAACAGGCCGTGATACTCCTCGGCGTTGTCGATGAAGCTGTTGGCGTCGCGGTACGAGGTAACCACGCGACCGCGCCAGGTGCCGCTGTCGTTGAGCGGGCTGGAGGCGTCGAGTTCGCCGCGATAGTCGTCCCAACTGCCGGCGGCGCCGGTCAGCGTGACTTTCTGCTCGTCCAGTGGGCGCTTGCGGACCAGGTTGATGGCGGCGGAAGGGTTGCCCGCGCCGGTGACCAGGCCGGTGGCGCCGCGCACGATTTCGACGCGATCGAACATCGCCAGGTTCGGTTGTGCGCCGACAGTGACGCCGTTGTAGCCGCTGGGGATGCCGTCATACATCAGGTTGTCGATGTCGAAGCCGCGTGACGTGTAGGACTGCCGGCCAGGGCCACTGGAAAAATTCAGGAACAACCCCGGGGTGGCCTTGACCACATCGTTGATGCTGGTCATCGCCTGGTCATCCATCCGCTGGCGGGTAATGACGGTGACGGCCTGTGGGGTTTCGCGCATGGTCAACGGCAGCTTGGTTGCCGTTTTCATCGCGCCGGTGGTGTAGGACTGGGTGCCTTCAGTGGTTTCGCCCAGTTGCTCTTCGCCGGAGATTTGCGTGGCGCCCAACTCAAGGGTGGCGGCCGGTGCCTGGGTATCGGCGGCAAAGACCGCGGAAGAACTGGCCAGACAGACCGCCAATGCCATCAGGCTGGGTGAAAAAACGTTACCGCCGTGTTGTTGCACTGACATGGAACTGACTCTCCCCGAACGCCGTCCCTGGCGAATAATAAATCTGTTGATAATTATTCGCATTAGTCTGGCAGATTGTTCCTGTAGGAAAAAGCCTTCAGGGAGAATTAGTTAACGAATTTTTCACATCGCAGTGACGGCGATTTGCCATATCGCGCCCCTGGAAAGCGCCGGTTATTCGCGCTGTGGAATGGCCACCCGACTCGTCGCCTTGACCTCCCTCAGCGCCAGGCTCGATTGAATCGACGCAATCCCTAACTGGCGCCGCAACACGCTCTCGACGAACTCGCTGTAGCTGTCCAGGTCTTCGGCCAGCACCTGCAACAGGTAATCGGCATCCCCGGTGATCTTGTGGCACGACAACACCTGCGGCAGTTCCTTCACCACGGTCTCGAACGCGTCCGGCGCATGGTCGGTATGGATCGCAAAACGCACATGCACGAACGCCAGGATGTCCAGCCCGAGCATCTTGCGGTCGAGGTTGGCCTGGTAGCCCTTGATCACGCCTTCTTCTTCCAGGCGTTTGCGTCGGCGCCAGCAGGGCGTGAGGCTCAGGGACAGGCGCTCACTCAACTGCGCGTTGGAAATACTGGCGTCTTGCTGCAGCAGGGCGAGGATGGCGAGATCGGTGTCGTCAAGAACGACCTGTCTGGTTTTATTTTTCATAATCATGCGCCGTTGAGGTAAATATTCTCGATAAACCTAACAGTGCCGTAAGTAAAAGCAAAGAAAGCCCACTGCCGCCAGAACAAAATAGACCCTGTCTTTTACTGGCGGATGCCCTCACATGTTGACTGTTTTCAGCGAAGCCCACCGTTTGCACCATGGCACCGAACTCAAGGACGGCGTGCTCAAGCCCTCGTTCGAACAACCCAGTCGCGCCGACACCGTGCGTGACCGGGTCCGTCAGGTTGGCCTGGGCGATATCATTACGCCGCGCCGTTTTGACCGGGCCTGCTACGTCGCCGCCCACAGCGAACGCTACGTGGCGTTCCTCGAAACCGCCTGGGCCGAATGGACTGCCATCGGCCGCAGCCATGACGCCTTGCCCCTGGTGTGGCCGGTACGCGACCTGGCCAACCAGCAGGTGCCGGCGTTCATCGACGGCAAGCTCGGTTTTTACGCGATGGACGCCGGTTCGCCGATTACCCGCACCACCTGGCAGGCGGTGAAGACCAGCGCCGACATCGCACTGACCGGCCTGGCGTTGCTCGACGAAGGCCATCGCAGCGCCTTTGCCCTGTGCCGCCCACCGGGCCATCACGCAGCCCGTGAATACATGGGTGGTTACTGCTACCTCAACAACGCCGCAATTGCCGCGCAGCACGCCATCACCCAGGGCGCTCGGCGCGTGGCGGTGCTGGATGTGGATTTCCACCATGGCAATGGCACCCAGAATATTTTCTACGACCGCCCGGACGTGATGTTCATATCCCTGCATGGCGATCCGGCGGTGTCCTACCCGTACTTTTCCGGTGCCGGCAGCGAGCGCGGCGTCGGCGCTGGGGAGGGCTTCAACCTGAACTACCCATTGCCGAAAAACACCACCTGGACCCATTACCGCACCGCCCTGATCGACGCCTGCCAGCAACTGCGCCGCTTCGCCCCTGAAGTGTTGGTGATTTCCCTGGGCGTCGACACCTTCAAGGACGACCCTATCAGCCACTTTCTGCTCGACAGCGAAGACTTCCTCGGCATGGGGGAGATCATCGCCAGCGTCGGCGTGCCCACGCTGTTCGTGATGGAAGGCGGCTACATGGTCGATGAGATCGGCATCAATGCGGTCAACGTGCTGCACGGTTTCGAACACCACAGCCAATAACAACGCCCCCTCGACTTTTCTTCTGCCAAAACTCAAAAACATAACAAGAGGTTTTGTGATGAAAGCAACCACGCCCGGGCTGTGTGAACAGCCTGCGTTGCAACGCACCCTGAGCAACCGCCATATCCAGTTGATGGCCATGGGCGGCGCGATCGGCACCGGCCTGTTCATGGGCTCCGGCAAGATCATCGCGCTGTCCGGCACCTCGATCATCCTGATCTACATGATCATCGGGCTGTTCGTGTACTTCGTGATGCGCGCCATGGGCGAGCTGCTGCTGTCCAACCTCGACTTCAAGAGTTTCGCCGACTTTGCCGGTGCTTACCTGGGGCCGCGCGCGGCGTTCTTTCTCGGGTGGTCGTACTGGTTGAGCTGGAGCGTGGCGGTGGTGGGGGACGCGGTTGTGGTCGGCGGTTTCTTCCAGTACTGGTTCCCCGATGTACCGGCCTGGATGCCGGCGGTGGGCATGTTGCTGACCCTGTTCGCACTGAATGTGCTGACGGTCAGGCTGTTCGGCGAAGTGGAGTTCTGGTTCGCGATCATCAAGATCGTCGCCGTGGTGACCTTGATCGGGGTGAGTGGAGTGCTGATCGCCAGTTCGTTCGTCTCGCCCACCGGTGTCACCGCTTCGTTGAGCCACCTGCTGGATAAACAGGCGGCATTTCCCAACGGCCTGTTCGGCTTTTTTGCCGGCTTCCAGATGGCGATCTTTTCCTTTGCCGGCACCGAGTTGATCGGCACCGCCGCCGCCGAAACCCGTGCGCCGGAAAAGACCTTGCCCAAGGCGATCAACTCGATCCCGCTGCGCATCATCCTGTTCTACGTGCTGGCCCTGGCATGCATCATTGCGGTGACCTCCTGGCAGCAGGTGTCGCCGAGCAAGAGCCCGTTTGTCGAGTTGTTCCTCGTCGCAGGGTTTCCCGCCGCAGCGGGCATCGTGAACTTTGTGGTGCTGACCTCGGCAGCGTCGTCGGCCAACAGCGGGGTGTTTTCCGCCAGCCGCATGTTGTTCGGCCTGGCCGACCTGGGTGATGCGCCGGGTATCTTCCGGCGCTTGTCCAACAGCAGCGTGCCGTTTATCAGCCTGGCGTTTACCAGTTTGCTGATGTTGCTGGGGCTGGTGTTGCTGTTTGTGGTGCCGGAGGTGATGACCGCCTTCACCATCGTGTCGACGGTGTCGGCGATCCTGGTGATTTTTACCTGGTCGACCATCCTCGCGTCCTACATCGCCTACCGCAAAAAACGCCCGGACCTGCACGCCCAATCCACCTACAAGATGCCAGGCGGTGTGCCGATGGCCTGGTTTGCCCTGGCGTTTCTCGCGTTTGTACTGGGCCTGCTGGCGTTGCGGCCGGATACACGCCTGGCGCTGTGCGTGATGCCGGCCTGGTTCATCTGGCTGGGAATCGCCTATCAGTTTTCGCGCTTTCAGGGTCTGCGCTTTCAAGGTCGTTGAAAAAACCGGCCATATCTGGCTGATTTGTGGCGAGCGGGCTTGCCCCGCGTTGGGTTGCGAAGCGACCCTGTAAGGAGGAATGCGGTGAGTCAGGCACTCCTCGGCGGCTGGCTTTGGGGCCGCTTCGCAGCCCAGCGCGGGGCAAGCCCGCTCGCCACAGGGTACTTATCGCCAGACCTTTAACGGGCTGGCTTTCAGGGGGCCAGCCTGGTGAAGACATAATCCCGGTCTTTCACCAACGCCTGGTGGCAGGCAAAACACGTCTGGTGCTGCGCTTCATCGGCGGGTTTGCCATTGATGAAGCGTCCAAAGCCCCAGCCACCGGTGGATGCGTATTTTTTCGAGTCCTTGACCATGAACTGCACCGTGGTCGCCGCGCCAGGGATGGACGCGGTCTTGAAGTCCGGTGACGGCTCGTGTTTCCACGCCAACTTGGCCAGGACGGTGCCATCCGGGAAAGGCAACTTGCCCTCCCGGTAAGCCTTGAGCGCAGCGCTGTTGCCCAGCACCACGCGCAGTTCGTTCAACGGGTCGGCTTCCTGGGCCGGCGCCACCAGTTCCCATTGGCGGTAGCCGTCGGGGATGGTCACGCCGTAGATCGGCGAGGCTGCGCTGTCGGCGAAGGCGCCGGTCGAACTCGCGAGGGCCAATGCGGCCATGCACAGGCGCTTCATCACAGGTGATCCGCATCGATGACCGCCTTGGCAAATGCCTCGGGCGCTTCCTGCGGCAGGTTGTGGCCAATGCCACCCTTGATCAGGCGGAACTCGTACTTGCCGGTAAAGCGCTTGGCGTAGTCCTCGGGCTGCGGGTGCGGGGCGCCGTTGGCGTCGCCTTCGAGGGTGATGGTCGGCACGCCAATGGACGGCGCCTGGGCGAGTTGCTGCTCCAGCGGGTCGTACTTCGTCTCGCCCTGGACCAGGCCCAGGCGCCAGCGGTAGTTGAACACAGTGATCGCTACGTGATCCGGGTTTTCCAGGCCTTTGGCGCTGCGGTCGAACGTGGCGTCATCGAACTTCCACTGCGGCGACGCCAGTTGCCAGATCAGCCTGGCGAAGTCGTGGGTGTTTTTCTGGTAGCCGGCGGCACCGCGCTCGGTGGCGAAGTAGAACTGGTACCACCATTGCAACTCGGCTTTGGGGGGCAGTGGGTTCTTGCCGGCGGCCTGGTTGCCGATCAGGTAACCGCTGACCGACACCAGCGCCTTGACCCGCTCCGGCCACAGTGCCGAGACGATGTCCGCCGAGCGCGCGCCCCAGTCGTAGCCGCCGAGTACCGCTTGCTTGATCTTCAGGGCGTCCATGAAGTCGATCACATCACTGGCCAGCGCCGCCGGTTGGCCGTTGCGCAGGGTGTCATTCGAGAGGAAACGTGTGTCGCCATAACCCCGTGCGTAAGGGATCAACACGCGATAGCCCTTGGCCGCCAGTAACGGCGCGACCTGGGCATAGCTGTCGATGTCGTAGGGCCAGCCATGCAGCAGGATCACCGCCGGGCCGGTGGCGGAGCCGACTTCGGCATAGGCCACATCGAGCAGGCCGGCCTTGACGTGCTTGAGGGCACCGAAGGCGGTTTGCGCGCTGGCGACAACTTTGGTCGGTGCCTCGGGCATTTCGGCGTGGGCCATGCCCAGGATGCCGAATTGCGCCAGGGCAATGGCCAGGAAAAGTGGTGTGGAGCGGCGGTTCAACTGAGCGTGCATGGCGAGCCTCCTGCGGCTGGATGTGTGCCGGTGCTCAGTTGAACGCCCGGCTGTATCTGGCCTGTTTCAGGAAACCCGCCGAGTTAAAGGCTGTGTATCGCAGCGGGCTGCGTACACACTGCGATACAAACCTAGAACGCCACCCTGACACCCACAGTGCCTTCGTGGCCGTTGTAAGTGTTGCTGTCCAGATTGCGGTTGGAGCCGATTTCGCCATACAGAGCCACATCGCGAGTAACCTGCAAGATGGCACCCAGGCTGACTTCCAGGGTGGTGGATTTCTGTTCGGTATCGATCCGGGTGGTGCGGTTGTAAATCACACTGTTGTCCCCGGCGCTGGCGTGCCAGACGTTCGCGCGCGCATAGGGCTGCCACGGCATGCCACGGACGTTGTAATCACCGCGTAGCCTTACACCCAGGCGGGAGGTGACGCTGGTATCGGCGTCGTACTTGACGTCGGAGATACCGTCGTTCTGGCTGTCGAGCTTTGTCTTGCCGACGATCACTTGAGCCTGTGGTTCCACTGTCCAGCGCGGGGTGACCTGGAACGGCCAGCCGACTTCGGCGGACGCGCTCATGTTGCGCCCTCGGGTTTTCATCTTCACGCCACGGTCCGATTCGTTGTTGCCATTGAAACGACTGCCCATCAGCACCAGGTCCAGATACGCCCGATTGGCACCGATCAGCGCCCAATACCCCCCCACGCTGTCAGCGTGCAAGGTGGTCTTGCCGGCGTCCAGATCTTGCCAGCCACCGTTGAAGCCCTTGACGTTGCCTTTGAGCGTACTGTGGCCCACAAACAGCCCAATACGATGGGTACGCCCGCTGTCGTCGGTAGCGGTGTAGACATCGCTGCCTACCTGGAAGCCCTTGACCGTGCTGTCCAGCGTCGGGCTCACCGTGCCAGCAAACCCTTGACGGCTGCTGCTGCCGTAGACTCGGCTCCAGCCGGCCAAGCCGTTGCCGCTCTGTTGTTGGCTCTGGTCCCCCATGCGTTCGTGATAGGTCCCCAGCATGGCGAGCACGATCTGCTTGGCAGCTGGAAACAGTGCGGCGTAGATCGGCACTTCCTTGCGGTAGATAGGCTCTGGCTCGGTCCCTGGGTTAGGGGGCAAGGGACGCTCGCCCGGGCTCGGTAAAGGTACGATGATCTCAGGGCCTGATGGCTGCACCGGGACAGTGGAGCGCAGGTAATAATTCTCTGCCGTGCCTGCGGTTACACCGCCCTTGAACAGGCGGTAGTCGAACGCACCCGCGGAGACCGGGCTGGCGAGGGTGAAGGCGTTGGCACTGCCGGAGGCACCATTAAGGGCCTGCACCACCTGGATACCATCCTGCAGCGTCGCCGCACCCGCACCCCCCAGGTTGGTCACGCTGATCGCTGTGCTACCCCCAATGACACCTGTGTCAATCACCAGCCTGTCGCTGGGCGAACCGTCGCCCCCCAAAGCACTTTGCAGTGCAAGGCGCCCACCATTGCCGGTGTAATTGCCCCTGATGGTCAATGAGTCGCTGGTGCTGGAACTGCCCGTGGTCATGTCGATCACGCCGCTGTTTTTTACGGTAACCAACCGGCCGGCGGTAAAGGCTTCGATCACGCCCGTACCGGCCTGCAGTGTGCTCGTGCCATCCAGTCCCAGTGTGCCGGTACCGGAACCGCTATCACCCAGCTTGAGCGTCGTACCGCTCAGGGTCAGCTCGGAGCCGTTGTCCAGCTGGATGGCTTCCCAGTTGGGCAGCAGGCCAGGGTCCCCGGCCTTGGTGTTGTCCAGGGTAAGTTTGTCGTTGCCCAAACCGCCGTCCACTAGTTGCGCTGCCGCCAATTGAGCGCTTGTCAGATTCTGCAGCAGTGCCGTGTCGTCCCCCGCACCCATCAGCACAAACGAATGCAGGTTGCCGCCGGTCCAGATGAAGTCGTCATTGCCGAAACTGAGGAGGATCTGCCCGTTCACCTCACCGCCCGAGACGGTCACGTGGTCGTCACCGCCGCTGACACTGATGTTGCCGCCCACAAATGCGGTGCCCGAGATCAGGATGGTGTCGTTGCCGAAGCCGGTGACCAGGTTGCCGATGATGCGGCCACCCGACATATCAAAGATGTTGTTGTCGAGTTTCATGTCGACGCGACCGATGGTGCCGGCGGCCATTTTGGCATCGTCGCCGTCTTCGAAGGCGCCTGTGATGGTGCCACCGCTCATCCTGAAGATATCCCGGCCGTTGCCTTGAAACACATTCGCTACAGTGCCGGCGCTCTGGGCATAGGTGTCGATACCGTCCGCCGTGCTGACGGTACCGACCCGACCGCCGCTGATATCCACCTTATCCTCCCCGTCGCCATACGTCACGTCGCCAGTCACCTGGCCCGTCCCTGAGACATTGAGCGTGTTGTTACCCCCGGTGTCGGTAAAGCCCGGCGCCGTGCCGCTGTCACAATTGGAGACGTCATCGCCGGCCGTGTTGTTGATGGTGCAGGCGCCATAAGAGGCCAGCGGCCACACCGTTATGACGATCAGGTACAACCAAGAGAGTGTCCGTGCGCGCATGATCCGTCCTCACTCGAGGGGATAGTTGCCCCGGCGCCTGCAAAGGCAGGCGCGGGCCAGACCATGACAACGTGATGCGCGATACGGAGCAGGGACAGCGGGTTACCTGATTCTGAAAACACCGGCCAATGCAAAGGGTTGGCATGGCTTTCTCGACTGCACCTGACGTGGTGCAGCGCTTTTTCCACCCTAGCCAGCGATTCGCCAGGCCGCCACTGTCAGAATTAACAGGTATGAACGAGTTGGGTGTCAGGACAGCACGATTTCATAAGGTTCACGCATTCGTTCCAGCAGCACCTGGGCCAGTATGGGCGGCAAGCCGATCTGCGGGTCACCGGCCAACTGGCTGGCATAGGCATGGGCGGCGTGGAGTTTGCGCGCCACGGTCCAGGTGTCCAGGCGTACTTTGCGCGCGCGTTGCCAGGGAATGAGCGCGCCTTCGCGAGCAGGCCAGTGCCACGCCCAGATCGGCAGTTCGTGCAACTGCGCGCCCACCAGGCTGCACGCCTTGGCACTGGCACGACCGACCGCGTCATGGTCGTCATTGCCGTCGTTGCGCCAGGTGCTGAACACCACGTCGCCGGGCTGCAGGTAACGCGCAATGAATTGGCTCAGTTGCGGCTCGCGGGCGGCGAGGGCGTTGTCGCAGAAACCACCGCGAATCCATTTCAGGCTGTGCAGCGGCATGCCCAGGCGGCGCAGGGCTTCAGCGCTTTCCTGGGGGCGGACCACGCTCAAGCGGCTCGCCGGCCACACGTTGGACCCAGGATGGCTGGCGCTGCCGTCGGTGATGGAGATCAGTTGCAGCGGGTGTTCCAGCGTGCTGAGCAATTGCAGCAAGCCGCCGCAGGCCAGCACTTCATCGCCGGGATGAGGCGCGATGATCACCACGCGTGCGCCAGGCGGCACTAATGAGGAGGGCGTAACGGGGGGGATCAGCGCCAGTTGCGGGGCGCTGTTCCAGACTTGCGCGGGGCCGCGGCGGCCATCGCTTAAGGAAGCAAGCTTCATGGGGTGTCACATCCTTGTCGGTTGATGCGGGGTCGTGCCCCGTTGACGGGACGACTCTCTTGTTTCCACCACAGGCTCCGCCGCAGTGGCTGCGTGGCATCCCAACCCTGGAATGCCAGCAAGGCGTTCTCAGCATAGACAAGGATTGCTCGGTTTCACATTCGGTAACTGCGTTTTTTCAGGTGGCGTGCATCAGGCTCTTCAAGTAATCGCCGAATCCCCCTTGTGCACGGGCGTCCAGGCGCGCACTGGTAATCACCTGCGGGCCGTGGCTCCAGGCGATGGAGGCGCCGCATAGTTCCAGGTTGCGCACCAATTGCACATCCTCATGGCACGCCAACGGCTCGAAACCACCGGCGCGCACGTACGCACCGGCGCTCACTCCCAGGTTGGCCCCGTGTATATGCCGATGACCGTCGCGGGCCTCGTAGCCCTGGTGGTAGCGAATCTGCGCGACGGGGTCGAAACCCTCGCTCCACGCATCGACCGTGACGGTGCCGCACACGGCGTCCACCTCCAGCGCCAATTGGGCCACCAACCAGTCGGGGGCTACCCGGCTGTCGGCATCGGTGCAGGAGATCCAGCGTGCGCCCTGATTGAGCAAATGCCGCGCACCCACGCCACGCACATGCCCCACGTTGCGCGCCTGGGCTTCCAGGCACTGCACCGGGTAGGCCTGGGCAATGGCGGCGCTGGCATCGCTGCAGCTGTCGAGCACCACCAGGATAGTCACGGTTTCGCCGAGCAACCCAGGATGGCGGGCGGCGATCAACGCGGCTTCCAGGCAGTCGCCGAGCAGCGCTTCTTCGTTATGTACCGGGATCAGAATGCCGATCATCGCAGGCCCTCAAGGGTGGCGACCGAGGTGCCGTCGCGGCTCCAGAGGTCGAGCAGGAAATCAGGTTCGTGGTGGCTGGCGACGCGAGGCATGTCCAGGCGTTCCTGGAGCAGGGCGTGTACCTGTTCCGCGGTTTGCGGGCAACCGTCGATAGGCGCGCGCCAGTGACAGGCCAGCAGCTGGCCGTCGGCGGTCAGCGCGGTGCGGACGCGATCGATCAGTTGGCGCAGGTCATCGGCGTCGAGGTAGTAGCACCACTCGCTCAATACGATCAGCTCGAACTGGCCCGCCGGCCACTGTTCGGGCAAGCGGCACTGCTGCACCTGGGCCTGGGGGAACCCCAGCAAGCGAGTGCGCGCCAGGGCCACGGCGGCCGCGGCGGTGTCGCAGCACAGCAGGCGATCGCAGCGCGGTGCCAGTTCGAAACTCAGCTCACCATTGGCGCAGCCGGGTTCGAACACCGAGGCGTAGCGGGGCCGCGTGAGTATCGCCAGGGTCAGCGCACGTTTGCGCCGCTCATACCAGCGCTGGCGAAAGGCCCAGGGATCATCGCTGTCGGCGAACAGTTGGTCGAAGTAAGGCGTGGCCACACTCATACAAATACCACTTCAAAGGGTTGCAGCAGACGCTCCACCACATAGGGCGCCAGCACCGGCGCGAGGCCGATCTGCGGGTCGCCTTCCAGTTGGCTGGCGAAGGCGTGGATGGCATGCCGTTTGCGGGCAACGGCTTCACAGGTCAGCGGAATCTTGCGTGCACGGTGCCAGGGCACCCCGCTGTCTTCGGGCGTTGCCCAGTGCCAGGTCCACACCGGCAGCTCATACAGGGTAGCGCCGACCGCCGTGCAGGCCTGGGCGCTGGCACGCCCGACGGCCTCATGGTCGCAATGGCCGTCTTCGCGCCAGGTGGTAAACACTACGTCGGTGGGTTTGAGGTAGCGCTGGATAAACCCTACGAGTTCCTGTTCCCGCGCCGCCACCTGGCTGTCGGTAAAACCGGCGCGCAGCCATTTCAGGCTGTGCAGCGGCAACCCCAGGCGGTGCAGGGCCTGTGCCGATTCCTGCGGGCGCACTACGCTCAGACGTTCCACCGGCCAACGCTGTGAACCGGGGTGGCTGGCGCTGCCATCGGTGACTGAGATCAGCTGGATCGGCCGACCCAGTGCCGCCAGGCCCTGCATCAGGCCGCCGCAGCCGAGGATTTCATCATCCGGATGTGGTGCGATGATCACCGCACGGTGGCCGGCGGGTACCAACTGCTCGACGCTGATCGACGGCAAATCGGCCATTTTCGGCGAGGCCTGCCAGTGATGCAGCGGCGTGCCCTGGCCAACGATCGGATTGGGTCTCATAACTGCCACCTCCCTGTGGGTTCACCGGCCACCAGCTCTCCGAGCCCGGCCAAGTCGCGTTCGGCATGACTCTGGCGTACATACACCGGCAGGTCCGCCATCAACTGGGCAAAGTGCGGGTCCTTGCAGTAAGGACCGGCGCCGACGGCGCGCCCGACATGGCGTATGACCTGCTCGACCGTGTTTTCGATACAGGCCCGCGTCTGCTGGGCCAATTGCCGGGCGTCAGCCTTGGGCTCAAGGTCGATCTGTGCCGCGCTGGCACGCAGCACACAGGCGGCGCTGTTCAGTGCGCTGTCGACGGCGCCCAGATGAGCCAGGGCGTGGGGTTCCGGGCGTTTACTGCACTGCGCGCGCAAGACCTCGGCCAGGCGTTGCGCGGCGCCGTACCAGCAGGCGGCGATACCGATACCGCCTTGCCAGAAGCCTGGGCGGGCGAGGTAATCCCCCGGTCCGCCCACCGCCAATCCCCAGGCCCCGTCGAACACGACTTCCACACTGCCGGTGGCCGCCATACCCACCGCGTTCCACCCCTCATCCGTGACCACAATGCCGGGTTGATCCATGTGCACGGCCACCAACTGCTGGCGATCGTCTTCGTCCCAGGCGGTCAACAACCCATGGCTTACCACCGCCGCGCCGGAGCACCAGGCCTTGCGGCCTTGCACCCGCAGGCGATGGCCCTCCTGGCGCACGCGCACCTTCGCCGTTGGCGGCTCGGCGGCCCACATGCCCCACGTGCTGCCCAGGGGCGGCAGTGGGGAGTTGAGCTCGGCAATGATTGCCAGGGCATCGGTGTGGCCTTCGAACAGCTTGCACAGGCGCAGGTCATGACCCGCCACCTGCGCCAGGCGACTGAACCGCGCCAGGGTCTGACCGCCGCCGGGCAGCGGCAGTTGGTCCAGGCCTTCTTCCTGAAGGGCCTTCAGGGCGTCGCCCAGGGCTTGCGTGTCCGCATAGCCCCGGAAGCCTTGAAGGAATCCATGCAGAGCCATCTCACACCTCGTCTTCGCGCTGCAACTCGAACAACAACAGCGAGCGCCCGGTCACGGCGTACTCGTGATCGAACTCAAAGCGTTCCTGACCGCGTACGGCGGGCTCGTTGGTGTCGAGCATGCACGTCCAGAACTCACCTTCGGGCACCGGCGGCAAGCGGAAGTTGACCATGTCGTGATGGGCATTGACCACCAGCAGCAAGGTAGCGTCGGCGCCGGGACGGCGAATCCCGGTTTCCTGGGCGCGACCATCCATCAACATGCCCAGGCAGCGACCGTTGCTGTCCTGCCACTGCTCGGTGGTCATCTCGTTGCCATCCGGCGCCAGCCAGGTGACGTCCTTCACGCCGATGTCTTCGTTGTAGTCGCCCACCAGGAAGCGACCACGACGCAGGATCGGGTAGGCCAGGCGCAGCTTGATCAGGCGCTTCACAAACTTGAGCAGCGCCTTGCCATCTTCGTCCAGGTCCCAGTTGATCCAACCGATCTCACTGTCCTGGCAGTAAGCGTTGTTGTTGCCGTGCTGGGTGCGCGCAAACTCATCGCCAGCCACCAGCATCGGCGTGCCTTGGGACAGGAGCAATGTGGCGAAGAAGTTGCGCATCTGGCGCAGCCTCAGGGCGTTGATTTGCGGGTCGTCGGTCGGGCCTTCGACGCCGTGGTTCCAGGACAGGTTGTTGTTGCTGCCATCCTGGTTGTTTTCATCGTTGGCTTCGTTGTGCTTGTCGTTGTACGACACCAGGTCGTGCAGCGTGAAACCATCATGCGCGGTGATGAAGTTCACCGAGCTGTAGGGACGGCGCCCACGGTGGTTGAACATTTCGCCGGAGGCGGTCATGCGGGCCGCGAAGTCGGCCAGCTGGCCGTCATCGCCTTTCCAGAATGCACGCACGGTGTCGCGGAAACGGTCGTTCCATTCCACCCAGCCCGGCGGGAAATTGCCCACTTGATAGCCACCGGGGCCGCAGTCCCAGGGCTCGGCGATCATTTTCAACTGGCGCAGCACCGGGTCCTGGCGGCAAGCCACGAGGAAGCTGTGACGCTCGTCGAAACCCTCGCGGTAGCGGCCAAGAATGGTCGCCAGGTCGAAGCGGAAGCCGTCGACGTGCATCTCGGTCGCCCAATAACGCAACGAGTCGGTGACCATCTGCAATACGCACGGGTGGCTCAGATCCAGGGTGTTACCCGTGCCGGAGTCGTTGATGTAGAAGCGCTTGTCGTCCGGCATCAGGCGGTAGTACGAAGCGTTGTCGATGCCGCGCATGGACAGCGTCGGGCCGCGCTCGTTGCCTTCGGCGGTGTGGTTGTAGACCACGTCGAGGATCACTTCGAGCTTCTGTTCATGCAGGTGCGCGACCATCTCCTTGAACTCGGCAATCTTGCCGCTGGCCAGGTAGCGCGGGTCGGGGGCAAAAAACGCGATGCTGTTGTACCCCCAGTAGTTGGTCATGCCTTTTTGCAGCAGGTGCTGGTCATTGACGAAGGCATGCACCGGCAGCAGCTCCACCGACGACACGCCCAGTTGGCGGATGTGCTTTAGCACGTCGTCTTCCATCAGCCCGGCGCAGGTACCGCGTACTTCATCGGCTACGGAAGGGTGACGCATGCTGATACCGCGAAGATGGGTCTCGTAGATGATCGTACGGTCCCACGGCACGCGTACCGGTTGGTCGTTGCCCCAGGTGTGCGCCGGGTCGATCACCTTGCATTTGGGCACGAAGGGTGCGCTGTCGCGCTCGTCGAAGCTGAGGTCGTCGTCCGGGTGGCCGATGGTGTAGCCGAACAGCGCCTCCGACCACTTGAGCTCGCCCACCAACTGCTTGGCGTAGGGGTCGATCAGCAATTTGTTGTGGTTGAAACGGTGGCCGTTGGCCGGGTCGTAAGCACCGTACACGCGGTAGCCGTAGATCAGCCCGGGGTGGGCGTCGGGCAGATAGCCGTGGAAGGTCTCGTCGGTGTACTCGGGGAGTTCGATACGTTCCAGCTCGACCTCGCCGGAATCATCGAACAGGCACAGTTCGACCTTGGTTGCGTTGGCCGAGAACAGGGCGAAGTTGACGCCCAGGCCATCCCAGGTCGCGCCCAGCGGGAAGGGCAAACCTTCACGGATCCGCGACGGTTCATTGCCCGGCGTCGGTGGGGTTTTATCGGGTTTGCTCATTGAAAACTTGCTCCTGCAAAGATGTTTTTCAGGCCGAACGCGGCCGTGCCGATGAAATTTCAGCTGAAAATCTGGAAGGTGGAATCACCTCTTGCCGACCGTGCCGGCAAGAGGGGGGTATCAAGGCTTGGGTTTCTTCGGCGCGGGAGGTTTTTTAGCCGCCGGTGGCGCCGGCTTGCTGGGCGCAGGCTTGGCTTTGGTGGCTGGCTTGGGCTTGGCGGCCGCCTTGGGTTTGCTCGGCGTCAGCGCTTCGGCTTCGGCCAGTTTGCGCGCCATCTCCCAATGCCGCGCGTCTTGCCCATGGGGCTTGCCTTCGGACTCCCAGATCTGGTGCGCCAACTCTTTTATGCGTTTTTCGTCAGTACTCATCGCAATGCTCCTCAACAGAAAATTTTCAGCTTTCTTGATCATCAGGATTGATAAGGACATTGACCGGGAAATCCCCCAGGGCAGTGCTGATCAACAGCTCCTTGTCTGGTGTGACTGCGCCTGTATGAAAAAGTCCCTTCCAGTTTTTGTTTGTCGCGGCGAACGGTAATTTCACACGTGTGTCGCCCCAAACCTGCGCATTGATCTTGGGATGCACACCGTTTTCAAGCAGGTCATGCGGCCATCTTGGCACCACCACCAGCAGGTAGTTGCCCTGGTGCTCGCGCGCGAACGCGACCACCCGTTCGGCGTGTTTGCCAAGCACTTGCAGCGGTGTGTAGGTTCCTTTGCGGAACAGCTCGGGACAGGCCTTGCGCAAGCCCAGCACCTGGGCAATCAATGCCTGTTTGATACGCCCGTCGCGCCAGTTGAACAACAGTTCGCCGATGTCCGGTGGGGTATCCAGCGCCTGTTGCCGGGCGTTGAAATCCACCGGCCTGCGGTTGTCCGGGTCCACCAGGCTGAAGTCCCAGAACTCGGCGCCCTGGTACAGGTCCGGTACACCCGGCACCGTCATGCGAAGCAAGGATTGCGCCAGGCCATTGAGCGCACCGGCCGGCGCGATGGCCTGGGCCGCCGCGCCGATGGCAGTGCGCAACACCTGGCCTTCATCGCTGAGCAACAGCCGCGCCAGGAAGGCTTCGACGCCTTGTTCATAGGCTTCGTTGGGCGCGCTCCAGCTGCTTTGCAATTTGGCTTCGCGCAGGGCTTTCTGTTGCCATTGCCACAGGCGCTGCCGATAGCCCTCGAAGTCATCGGTCTGGTCCAGGGGCCAACTGCCCAGCAGTACCTGGTAGAGGATCAATTCATCGCCCGCTGAAGGCGTGCTTGCATCCGTCTTAAGTGGCGCGGCGAGGGCGCGCCACTGCTCGACCTGCTCGGCGTACCACGCCGCGCACTCGCTCAGCACGGCCAGGCGCGCGCGGGTATCTTCGCCGCGCTTGTGGTCATGGGTGGCGGTGGCCAGCAGGTTGTCAGGGAAGCTCTGCAGGCGTTGCTGGTTGACCCCATGGAAGTCGGCCAAGGGGGCGCTGAATTGTTCGGTGCTGAAGCCCACGTCGTTGCGCGACAGCAATACCGCCGAGCGATAGAACGCGGTGTCTTCCACGGCCTTGGCGGCGGCGGGCGACGTCAGTTGCTGGAAGCGCACGCAGGCATGCTTGAGGATCTTGCGTTCACGGCCCACCGGGCGATTGCGCCACGGCTGGCCGCCCAGCCAGTTGGCCAGGTGGTCGAGCACCGGCCAGTCACCTTCGCCCAGGGTGGTGCGGGCGCCATCCATGGCCTGTTGGAACAGCCTGTCGTCGGCGGCGCTGCGGCCACGGGCGCTGATATAGGTGCGGTACACCGGGAAGTGCACGATCAGTTCCTGCAAGGCCCGGCGGATGGCGCCGAGGGTCAGGTCGCGGGTCATCACATCGTCGCGGGCCACTTGCAGCAGGGCCTGGGCCACGCTTTCAAAGTCGCCGCCGAGGGAGCCGTTGAGGATCTGCTGGCGGGCCAATTGCGCTTCTTCGATAAACGCAGCAGGCCGCTCGCTGTGACGGGTCCACAACGCGGCCAATGGCGCGAAGCCGTCCGGGTGATGTTGCAGCAGCGACAACTGGTTCATGAACTCGTAGCCGGTGGTGCCGTCCACCTGCCAGTCGTCGCGCAGGGTTTCGCCTTCGCCGAGGATCTTCTCCACGAAGATCGGCAAGTGCCGTTCGGGTGACAGCGAGTCCACCCGACGGCGCAGCTTGCGGCAGTAACCGCGCGGGTCGGCCAGGCCGTCGATGTGGTCGATGCGCAGGCCATCCACCAGGCCTTCGCTGATCAGTTCGAAGATCTTGCCATGGGTGGCCTCGAACACAGCGCTGCGCTCGACGCGCAGGCCACCGAGTTCGTTGACGTCGAAGAAGCGCCGCCAGTTGATATCGTCCGCCGCGGTGCGCCAACTGGCCAGGCGATAGGCCTGTTGTTCCAGCAACTGATGCAGGCGCTTGAAACCCTCGGGCTGGCGGCCGTCGAAAGCCTTCAAGCGCTGTTCGATCGCCGGCAGCACGTCGGTGGCGCGCTCGGCCAGCGCTTGCTTGAGCGACGCGGCCGCGTGGTAAGCGTCGTCCTGGTGGGCGAGGGCGCTGAAGCGCTCGGCCAGGGGGTGGAGCCGTTCATCGGTGCCCAGGATCGCCGCGTAATCCTTGGGGCAGATGGGGAAACGGTGTTCGTAATGCTCGACATGGAACGCGCCGTGGTCGGCATCGAAGTGCAGGGTCAGGGTGCCGGCCTGCAGGGCTTCGCCGTAGTCGCTGCCGAGGAACGGCATCAGCAATTGGCCTTTGAGCAAGGGGTCGGGCGAATGCCACTGGATGTCGAAGAACTCGCTGTAGGGGCTCAGGCGGCCCCACTCCAACAGGTCCAGCCACCAGGGGTTGTCGGCCCCGCCGACGGCCATATGGTTGGAGACGATATCGAGGATCAACCCCATGTCGTGTTCACGCAGCGCAGCGACCAGGCGCCGCAGGGCCGGCTCGCCGCCGAGTTCCGGGTTGACCGTGGTGGGGTCGACCACGTCGTAGCCGTGCATGGAACCGGCGCGTGCACTCAGCAGCGGCGAGGCATACAGGTGGCTGATGCCCAAACGGGCGAAATACGGCACCAGTGGCACCGCGTCATCGAGGGTGAAACCTTTATGGAATTGCAGGCGCTGGGTGGCGCGCAGGGGCAGGGCTTTCATCGGTCACGCTCATAGGCTTGGTTGCGCGCGACGGCCAACAGTTCGAGGCGGCGGGCGGCGCCGGCATTGTCGAGCAGGCTGGACGCCTCGCCCGGCAGGCGGCGGCGCCAGTTGGGGTGGGTATCGGTAGTGCCGGGCAGGTTGGCTTGTTCCTCAACGCCGAGGGCGTCCTCCAGCGGCAGCAACACCAGTGGTGCGCGGGTGTGGCCGAGGTAGCGCACGCTGGCGTCGATCATGTGGTCGGTTTCATTGCGGATCTCTTCGACGAAGTTCTGCGGATCCTGGCTCAAGGCCTGGCGCAGTGCCTGGCGTTCGCGCAGGCGGTGCTCGCTCCATTGCTCCACGGTCGGCGCATCGATCAGACCCAGCTGGATGTTCCACTCGATATCGCGGCTGTGCCACCAACCGTTGAGGGTCGGCAGGTCGTGGGTGCTGGTGGTGGCCAGGGCGTTGTCCGGCCAGTCGAGGATCGGCTTGAACTGGCCTTCGTGGTTCTGTTCGAACAGCAACACGCGCATGCCCAGGATCGAGCGGGCGATGAGCTTTTCGCGCAGGCCGTCCGGCACGGTGCCCAGGTCTTCACCGAGCACGATGGCCCGGTGGCGGTGGGATTCCAGGGCCAGCAGGCGCAGCAGGTCGTCCACCGGGTAATACAGGTAGGCGCCGTCACGCGGCGAGGCGTCCACGGGCATCACCCACAGGCGTTGCAGGCCCATCACGTGGTCGATGCGCAAGCCGCCGGCGTGGGCGAAGTTGGCGCGCAGCATTTCGATAAAGGCGCGAAAGCCGTGGCGCTTGAGGCCTTCGGGGGAGAACGCGGAAATGCCCCAGCCCTGGCCGGCGCGGTTGAGAATGTCGGGTGGCGCGCCCACGGTCAGGTCGGCGAGCAATTCATCCTGGCGGCTCCAGGCCTGGCTGCCACCCCCGTCGGCGCCCACTGCCAGGTCGGCAATCAGGCCGACGCCCATGCCGCTGCCGCGTGCGGCTTGTTGTGCGCGCTCCAGGCAACGGGCGATCAGCCATTGGCAGAACGCGAAGTAGCCGATCTCTTCACGGTGGTCTTCGGCGAACAGGGCCAATGCCGGGCTCTGTGGGGTGCGCCAGTCTTCTGGCCAATGGCGCCAGTCGAGGTCTTCACCGGCGGCGGCGCGGGCGGTTTGCACGGCTTCGAAGCGGCAGTGGTTTTCCAGGGCCTCACCGCCGGCCTGGCGGAAACTCTGGAAGTCGGCGTGTTGCGGGTGGTGGCCGTGGCGGAAGTCTTCGTACAACGCACGCAGCAGGCGCTGTTTGGCGTTCGCGGCGGTGGGCCAGTCGATCAGGCTGTGTTGCTCCAGGTCGTGCAGTTCATCCGCCAGGCCGCTGGCTTCGATGGCGTTGCGCACTTCGCGCTCGCCCAGGATGCAACCCGGCGAGGCATACAGGCTGTTGAGGAACAAGCGGCTGGAGGGAGAGTACGGGCTGTAGCGCGCGGTGTCGGCGCTGAACATCGCGTGCATCGGGCTGATCGCCAGAGCATCGGCGCCACGCTCGGCCGCTGAGCGGGCCAGGTGTTCCAGGGCCAGGGTGTCGCCGAAGCCGCCATCGCCCAGGCGGCGCAAGCTATACAGTTGCGCGCTGAGGCCCCAGGCGCGGGCAGGTCGGCTGTCGACCGCTTCGGCCACGCTGTAGCAATGGGTGGGCGCGACGGCCAGGGTGAAGGTCTGGTCGGCAATGTGCACCTGGTGGTAGCCGAGGGCGATGACGCCGGGCAGGACAGCGTCGCCATCCAGGCGCAGCTCCAGGGTTTCACCGTCTTCCAGGCAGATCCGGCAGAGGGTGTCCGGTTCGAAGTAGCGGGCCAGGTCCAGGCCTGCGCCGCTGTCGATGGTCAGCAGGGGCGGCAGGTGTTTGTCTTGTTGCACCTGTTCCAGTGCCCGCAGGCTGGCGTTGACTTCGGCATCGGTATCGGCGGGGTGGCCCAGGCCTTTGAGGACGGCGCGCAGGGCGTCGGGTTTGACACGTTGCGGGCGGCCGTTTGCGTCGATCCAATCGACGGCCAGGCCCGCTCGGCTGGCGAGGATTTCCAGGTTCGCTTCGCTCAAGGGTGCTCTCCAACAGGGGATAGGGTGACGCGTGCGCTATACGGCGGCAGGTGCGCGCCGGCGTTGGCAGGCGTTTCAAACAGCACAGGCGCCGTCGCTGGCTGATCCAGCGGGTTGGCGCTCAGGTTGAGGTCGATCTGCAACAGGCTGCCATTGCCCAGGCGCCAACGAGCGCTGACGGCGCCTTCGGCCAGCACCTCGGCGCCCAGGGCCACGCTGCCGGGCAAGTGCGGCACGATGTGGCCGTGGCGCAGGCTCAGCAGTTGGCGGTAGAGCTCGGTGTGTTCGTTCTCGTGAAAGCTTGGCGTGGTCTGCAAAAAGGTCGTCAGGGCATTCGGGTCGGGGATGCGTTCGCGTCGCTCCGGGTCCTGGAACGCGGCGAAATCCTTGAACTCATTGCGACGGCCTTCGCGCACGGCTTCTGCCAGTTCGCCATGGTGATCGGTGAAAAACAGGAACGGCTCGCGGGCGTTCGATTCGTCGCCCATGAACATCAACGGGATCATCGGGGAGAGCAACAGCAGGGCGGTCGCCGCCTTCAATGCCTGCGGCGAGCAGAGTTGATGCAGCCGCTCGCCCAGGGCACGGTTGCCAATCTGATCGTGGTTCTGCAGGAAGGCCACGAACGCGCTCGGCGGCAGATGCCCGCTGGGTTCGCCACGCTCATGGCCATGCCGGGTGGTGTGGCCCTGGTAGATAAACCCTTCGCCCAGGCAGCGCGCCAGTTTGGCCGTGGGCTCTTCGGCGAAGTCGCTGTAATACGCGTCGGTTTCGCCGGTCAGCAGCACATGCAGGACGTTATGGAAGTCATCGTTCCATTGCGCGTCGAAATCCTGCTGCAGGAGACTGGCCTGGTTGAGTTCGTTTTCCAGCATCAGCCAGACGTGCCGGCCGGAATCCACCTGCTCGCGCACCCGGTGCGCCAGTTCCTTGAGGAAGTCCGGGTTGTCGATGGCGTGGACGGCGTCCAGGCGCAGGCCGTCGAAGCGGTATTCGAGCAACCACATCAAGGCGTTATCCAGGAAAAAGTCGCGCACCTCGCGCCGGTTGAAATCGATCCCGGCGCCCCAGGGCGTGTGCACGTCTTCCTGGAAGAAGCCCTTGGCATACTGACCCAGGTAGTTGCCGTCCGGCCCGAAGTGGTTGTAGACCACGTCGAGGATCACCGCCAGGCCGTGCTCGTGGGCGCTGTCGATCAGGTGCTTGAGCTGTTCGGGCGTGCCGTAGGAGGCTTGGGGCGCGTAGGGCAGGACCCCGTCATAGCCCCAATTGCGATCACCGGGGAATTGCGCCAACGGCATCAATTCAATCGCGGTAACACCCAGCTCGGCCAGGCGTGGCAGATGTTGTTCGATGCCGGCATAACCCCCCATGGCGCCGACATGCAGTTCATAGATGACGGCCTCGTGCCAGGGGCGGCCTTGCCAAGTGCTGTGGCGCCAGTGATAGGCAAGGGAATCGACCACCACGCTCCAACCGTGCACATCCGCAGCCTGGGCCCGGGAGGCCGGGTCGGGTACATCCATTTGCCCATCGATATTGAAGCGGTAGCGCGTGCCCGCCGGGCACGCTATTTCGGTTTCAAACCAGCCATCTGCCTGGGGCAGCATGGCAACAGACTTGCCGTGTTCCAATTCAACGCTGACATAAAACGCGTCTGGCGCCCACAAGGCGAAACGCGTGTGTTGCGCGTCCAGCATGATTGCGCCGTGGGGCCAGGTTTCCAGAGTCCTTAACGGCATCTATAGAGACCTCCCGATGATTATTTAGCGGATTTCCCCAGTGCTTTAGCCACCAGTCGCTCGTACAGCTCGGCGTAGGGTTCCACCGCCTGGCTCCAGTTGAACGGTTGGGTCATCGCTCGGCTGCGCATGGCATTGAGCAGGCCAGGGAAGGCAAACACTTTGAACGCGCGGTTCAAGGCTTCTTTGTAGCTGTCGACCGTGGATTCATTGAACAGAAAGCCGGTCACACCGTTTTCGATGGTGTCGGCCAGGCCGCCGGTGTTGCGGGCGACGGGCAGCGAGCCGAAGCGCTGGGCGTACATCTGGCTCAGGCCGCAGGGCTCGTAGCGCGAAGGCATCAGCAGAAAATCGCTGCCGGCGAACATGCGGCGGGCATCGGTCTCGTTGAAGCCGATGCGCACACCGATCTGGCCGGGAAAGCGCAGCGCCAGTTCGCGCATGGCGTTTTCTTCTTCCGGTTCGCCGCGACCGATGATCGCAATTTGCCCACCTTGCTCGACGATGAAACTGGCCACCGCTTCGGTGAGGTCCAGGCCTTTCTGGAATACCAGGCGCGAGACCACGGCGAACAGCGGGCCGGTCGAGTCATGCAGGCCGAACAGGTTGCGCACCTGTGCGGCATTCACGGCTTTGCCTTCCCAGTCGCCGATGTTGAAGTTGTGCGTCAAGTGCGGGTCGGTGGAGGTTTCCCAGCTGTCTTCAATGCCGTTGGGAATACCGCTGAGCAAACCTTGCTGGGTCTTGCTGGCCAAAAAGCCATCGAGGCCGCAGCCGAACTCGGGCGTCGTGATTTCCCGGGCATAGGTGGCGCTCACCGTGGTGATATGACTGGAATACGCCATGCCGGCCTTGAGGAACGACATCTTGCCGTAGAACTCCATGCCCTCCTGCTGCAAAGCGTGAGGTGGAATGCCCAGCTCTGGCGTCGACGCCAGGCTGATCACGCCTTGATAGGCCAGATTATGGATGGTGAACAATGTCGGCGTGCGTGACCCACGCCAGTGCATGTACGCCGGGGCCAGGCCGGCGGGCCAGTCGTGGGCGTGCACCAGGTCCGGGCACCAGTGGATCTGTGCCAGGTTGGCGGCCATGTCGGCGGCGGCCAGGCCCAGGCGGGCGAAACGAATATGGTTGTCCGGCCAGTCGCGGCCGTTGTTGGCGCCGTAGGGCGTGCCTTCGCGCTCGTAGAGCTCGGGGCAGATCAGTACATAGATGACCAGGCCATCCTTGAGGTCCATGCGCCCGATCTTGCACGGCGGCAGCGCCGCGTGGCCGCCCAGCTCACCGATGATATGGATCGGGTTGTCGCTTTCCATCACCTGCGGATAACCGGGGATCAGCACCCGCACATCGTGCAGGTGGGCCATGGCGCGGGGCAGGGCGGCGGAGACGTCGCCCAGGCCACCGGTTTTCACCAGGTCGGCGAACTCGGAGGTCACAAACAGGACTTTCTTACGGTTGGGGTTGTGGCTCGGAACCGGCCGCACTGTGGTGAGGTCAGCCAACGCGGCGACCCCGCCAACGCTCTGACTAACACGCTCTCCCTGAATACTTGCAGCGGCACTGATCATAATTCTCTCCACGTGTTGGTCGGCTAATGGCCGGCTGCCATTAACTCCGTCGACCGCATCCTGCGGCCACGCGCACAAGCGCTGTACAGATCTGGCAAGGCTTATGCCAGTTGCACGGTTGGCAGATATAGATTGGATGGACGGGCATCGGGCTGGAACCGTGTGTGCTCGTCGTACCTTAAAACTTGACCAATGGCCGAGTTGAAAAGTTTAGATTTTTTGCGGGGTTTTTGTTTTGGAACGGACCCATCGGTCATGAGTCTAGGACAGATCCCAGAGCCTGTAGGCTTTCTGGGAATATTTTGTAGGACAAAAAAATTGTAACCATATGCCAGGTGCTCTGTGGCGAGCAGGCTTGCCCTGCGTTGAGCTATGGAGCATTGGGGAGCGCTTCGCGCTCCAACGCGGGGCAAGCCCGCTCGCCACAACAAGCCCGCTCGCCACAGCAAGGCGGTTCGCTATAAGAGTGCGAACGCACAGAAACGGTGCGTCAGCCCAGCACGCGAATGGGCGTGCCGTTCGTCCAGGCTTGAATGTCTTCGATCATCTGTGAATAGAACTGCCGGTAATTCTGCTCGCTCACGTAGCCCACGTGCGGGGTGGCCAGCACATTTGGCAACGTGCGCAACGGGTGATCCGCCGGCAATGGCTCCTCGGCATACACATCCAGTGCCGCCCCGGCCAGGCGGCCGCTTTCCAGGGCCTGCACCAGTGCCTGCTCATCCACAATCGGCCCGCGTGCAGTGTTGACCAGGCGCGCGCCGGGTTTCATCCAGCCCAGCGCCTGGGCATCCACCAGCCCACGGCTACGGTCGCTGAGTACCAGATGAACGGTAAGGATGTCCGACTGTTCAAACAGCGCTTGCTTGCTGACCCAGGTCACGCCGGACTCGGCGGCACGTTCCGGCGTGAGGTTTTCACTCCAGGCAATCACGCGCATGCCGAACACCTGGGCAAACTGCGCGACCTTCTGGCCAATGCTGCCCAGGCCGAGAATCCCCAAGGTCTTGCCGTGCAGGTCGCCGCCGAGGCCCACCTGCCAATGGCCGGCACGCAGCGAATTTGCTTCGGCCACCAGGTTGCGGGTGGAAGCCATGATCAATGCCCAGGTCAGTTCCGGCGCGGCGTGTTTATAGCTGTCGGTGCCGCAGACCTGAATGCCCAGGGCCTTGGCGGCGGGAATGTCGATGGCGGCGTTGCGCATGCCGCCGGTCACCAGCAATTTGAGCCGGGGCAGGCCTTGCAGCAGCGCCTTGTCGAAGGTGGAGCGTTCGCGCATCACGCAAATCACCTCGAACCCCTGCAAACGCTCGATCATCGTGGCGGTATCCGCCGGGTAGTCGTGCAGGAAATGCACCTGGCCCACCGCCTCAAGGACTGACCAATCCACCACGCCTCTGGCCACGTCCTGCCAATCATCAATGACTGCGATCTGTACCGACATTCAACGAGTGCCTCGAAAAAGGTTGGATTAAAGGGCGTTCAGCCCCTGCAACAGTGCTGCGTGAAACCGGGCCGGCTCTTCCATTTGCGGCGCATGCCCCAGGCCTGGGAATTCCACCAGGGTGGCATGGGGGATCAGCTTGGCTGCCTGCTTGCCAAGCACGGCGTAGTTGCCGAGCTTGGCTTTGACGGCTGGCGGCGCGACGTCTTTGCCGATGGCGGTGTTGTCGGACGTGCCAATCAGCAGCAGCGTCGGCATCTTCAGGTCCTTGAACTCGTAGTACACCGGCTGGGTGAAGATCATGTCGTAAATCAGCGCCGAGTTCCATGCGACCCGCGTATGCCCGGGGCCGTTGCTGAGGCCGGCGTACATGTCTACCCAGCGCTCGTACTCCGGCTTCCAGCGCCCGACGTAATAAGTGTTGAGTTGGTACTTGCGGATGCCCTCGGCACTGACATTCAGCTCACGGGCATACCATTGGTCGACGCTGAGCGAGGGCACCCCCAGCGCTTTCCAGTCTTCCAGGCCGATCGGATTGACCAGCGCCAACTGTTCGGTTTGCCCGGGGTACATCAGCGCGTAGCGCGTGGCAAGCATGCCGCCGGTGGAATGGCCGACAAGGGTAGCCTTCTGAATACCGAGCTTTTCCAGCAGTTGGTGGGTATTGAGAGCCAGTTGCTGGAAGCTGTATTGATAGTGATCGGGTTTGCTGGAGCTGCAGAAGCCTATCTGGTCCGGCGCGATCACGCGGTAGCCGGCGTCGCTCAGGGCCTTGATCGAACTTTCCCACGTCGCGCCGCAGAAGTTCTTGCCGTGCATCAGCACCACGCTGCGACCGTTGGGCTTGCCATTGGCCGGCACGTCCATGTAGCCCATTTGCAGCGACTCGCCTTGGGATTGAAACTCGAAATGCTTGAGCGGATAGGGGTAGTCGAAGCCTTGCAGTTCAGGACCGTAGGTGGCGGCAAACACCGGCGCGGCGGTGGCCGTGATCAGGCCGGCGATGCAAAAAGCGCGGAACAGAGGCATGGGAAGGGCTCCTGGAAAGGTGGTTCGGATGCTGTTGCCCAAGGATTAAGCAGCGATTAAACCCATTGCAAAGTCACGGCGGCCAGCACGCCATAACGCAGGCCTTTGGCCAGGGTCACCAGCAACAGAAATCGCCACAATGGCTCGCGCATCACTCCGGCTACCAGCGTCAGCGGGTCGCCAAGGATCGGCACCCAACTGAGCAACAGTGTCCAATGGCCCCAGCGCTGGTAATGCTGGCGGGCTTTATCCAGTTGCTGGTCGCTGACCGGAAACCAGCGCCGCCCCTTGAAGTGCTCCACCCAGCGCCCCAGCCACCAGTTCACCACCGAACCGAGCACATTGCCCAGGGTGGCGATGCCCAGCAACAGCCATAGGCTGTAATGCCCGCTGAGCAGCAGGCCGACCAGCACGGCTTCCGATTGCAGGGGCAGCAAGGTCGCGGCGCCAAACGCCGCGAAGAATAACCCCAGGTAGCCCGCGATCATTGCGCCGGGTATTCAGCCACGACGACATCTTTACCCTCACGGGTCAGGCCGATGACCTGATAGGCCTGGCTGCGGCCTTCCACTTCCATGCCGGGCGAGCCCATGGGCATGCCCGGCGCGGCGATTCCCAGCAGGTCGTCGCGCTTGCGCAGGGCCAGCACCTGTTCGGCGGGGACGTGGCCCTCGACGAATTTGCCGTCGATCACGGCGGTGTGGCACGAGCCCAGGCGCGGCGCTACGCCCAGGCGTTGCTTGACGGCACTCATGTCGGCTTCGATGTGGTCATTGACCTTGAAGCCGTTGCTTTCCAGGTGGCTGATCCATTTTTTGCAGCAGCCGCAGTTGGCGTCGCGGTGCACGTCGATGGGGATCAGGTCGGCGGCCTGGGCCAGGGTGGCGGTGAACAGGGTCGACAGCAGGGCCAGGCGCAATGGGATTTTCATAGGATCTCGCGTGCAGGTGGGATGGCGGCGATCATGACGACGTCATCGCAGGCAAGCCAGTGTCCACAGGGCGAGAATGTTTCAAGATTATACGAGCGGTGGATTTTCCAGCCTGTGCTTGAGCTGGTCCAGGGCAAGCGCCGACAGTTCGATCATGCGTTTATGCAAGGTGGCAAGTTGCAGTTCGGTTTCATAGGTCAGTACCCGCTTGAACAGCGTGCCGCCCTGGTGGGGCATGAGGAAGTAGTGAATCGAACCATCCACGGCCAGGGACGTGAACACGGTCTTGAACTCGCCGGGGCGCCGGGCGATCTGCACGCGGTAGCTCATGGGCACGCGTACACCCAGCAGGTCGATCATTTCGGTGAAGCGGGCGCCGGCGGGGAGTGAGCCGGTAGTGCCGGTATCGGCACCGAGGGACGTGGGGTGCCATTCGTGCCAGCGATCCGGCTGGGTCACATAGTCATAAACGGCATCGATGGGAGCCTGGATAAAGCGTTCCTGACTGATCCGTTCCAAGCGGACCGACTGCTCGGCTGCGCGCATGGCACACCTCCTGTGCGTCTTCGAACTGTCAGAATAGTCCCACTCCCGCACATTGCACGGGAGTGTTTCAGCCGTTTATCAGCACACCTTGAAACGACTCATCAGGGTAATCACCCGCCCATTCGCCTCGAGCAGGCTCTGGGTATTGTTTTCGGTGGCGTGGCCGCTCTGTACCAGCTCTTCGACCATTTGTCGGATCTGCACCATGCTGCGGTTGATCTCCTCGGTCACCGCGCTTTGCTGTTCGGCGGCCGTGGCGATCTGGGTGCTGAGGTTGTTGATATGGCTGACGGAGCCGGCCATTTCATCCAGCCCGGTATTCACCCGCGCCGTGGCGTCCGCCGCCGACTGGCAACTGGCCTGGGTGTTTTCCATCGCTGCCACCGAGGAACTCACGCCCGCGGTCAGGCGCGTGAGCATGTCGTTGATCTGCGAGGTACTGGCCTGGGTGCGTGCGGCGAGCGCGCGCACTTCATCGGCAACCACCGCAAACCCACGGCCTTGCTCGCCAGCCCGCGCCGCTTCGATGGCGGCGTTGAGGGCAAGCAGGTTGGTCTGCCCGGCAATCGCGCCGATCACGCCGAGGGTTTCGGTGATGCGTGCAGCGTCCTGGCGCATGTTCTCTACGCTGTGGGTAGCGCTGGAGACTTCGCCGATCAACGCGCTGACACTGTTGGACGCCTCACCGACCACCACGCGGGAACGATCGGCATGCTCGTTGGCGCGCTGGGTGAACGCGGCGGTTTCGGCGGCGTTTTGCGCCACGGTGTCGGCGGTGGAGCTCATTTCGGTAATGGCGGTCACCGTCTGGTCGGTCTCCGACGCATGCCGCACCAGGATCTGGTTGGTGTGCGCCGAGGTCTGTTGCAACTGCGCCAGGCTCGACGACATGGCGCCGGTGGCCTGGGTCACTTCGCCGATCATGTTTTGCAGGTAGACGATAAAGCGGTTAACCGAATGGCCGATGGCGCCCAGTTCGTCTTCGGCACGGATGGTGATGCGTCGCGTGAGGTCGGCGTCGCCGGCGGAGAGTGCGTCGATATTGGTTTTCAGCGACTTCATGCGCTGCACCAGTTGGCGGATCGCATATACCGCGAGCAGCACCAGCAACAACACCATGGGGATCTGCAACAGCGCCAGGCTGCCGAGCACGTCATTGCGCTGGGCGGTGATCAGCGAGGTGGGCAGGGCGGTGGCTAGGAACCACGGGGTGCCTTCGATAGGGCGCATGTAGAAGGTGCTGGCCACGCCCTGGTTGTCGAACTCATTGCGTTGCAGGGCCTGGTCGCGATGGGCCAGGGCTTTGCTGACCTGGGCGGCAAACGCGGAGGTGCCGGTGAGTTCGCTGATGTTTTTCAACACCACCGGGCCGCTGATGCGCGAGCTGTTGCTGATGATCTTGCCGTCGCCTTCAACGATCAGCATTTGCCCGCCGATGTCGCTCTCTTTGCTGGCCACCAGATCATTGAAGAAGCCCAGGGTCACGTCGATGGTGGCGACGCCATAAGGCACGCCGTCGCGCTGGATTGCCATGGCGCAGTTGGTGCGCGGCTCCTGGCTGGCGTCGTCCTTGTAGGCGGCGGCCCAGGCACATTGACCGCGTGGCGAAGCGAGGCCGCCCTTGTACCAACTCTGGTCGTAATAGTTGGGCGCCGGGTCGCTGTTCCAGAAGGTGTTCACGGTCAGCTTGCCCGATGCATCGCGGTGCCAGAACGTGCTGTGCTTGTTGCGCCCCGGGGTGCGCTGGTTGGGCAGCGGCCAGATGCCGCCGCCGAAGACTTTCAACTCGCCATACTGGTCGACCAGGCCCGGCAGGACTTTGTCGATGGCATCGCTGTCGAGCAATGGAATGGTCTGGGTGATGCTGCGTTGCTGGGACTGGACCTTGTTGAGTTCGCCCTGGATCTGCTCGGCGACCTCGGCGACACGGTTGAGCACCACCTGCTCTTCGGTGTGCTGTAGCTTGGGTGCGACCAACTGGCCGATACCCACCACGGTCAACACAAATAACACCAGGACGAACAGCACCAGGAACAGGGTATAGCGGGCTTGGATGGAGCGCAGTGGGGGCATGGGGTCGTCCTTACGAAGCGTTTATTGTCGACGCGGCTTTGTTAGAGCTTCGTAGGGCTATCGGCTTGGCAGGACAGAGCTTTAGGTACGATGGTGCAAGAAAATACCGCGCCGGTGACCGACGCGGTATTTATTCAGATATCCAGCATAGCCATGACGGCCTCGGGGTAGCGCAAGCCGGCGGGCGCCTCGGCAGGGAAGATGGCCTCCAGCGCCGCCAGTTCGCCCGGGCTGAGGCTGACCGACAGCGCGGCGACATTCTCCTCCAGGTATTTGCGCTGCTTGGTGCCGGGAATCGGGATGATGAAATCACCCTGCGCCAGCACCCACGCCAACGCCAGTTGCCCGGCGCTGATACCCTTGTCGGCGGCCAGTGCCTGCACGTTTTTCACCAGTTCTAGGTTCTTGCCGAAGTTCTCGCCCTGGAAGCGTGGGCTGAAGCGGCGGTAGTCATCGGCGCCGAAGTCGTCCGGGCTTTGCAGCGCGCCGGTCAGAAAGCCACGGCCCAGCGGGCTGTAGGGCACAAAGGCGATGCCCAGGCGCTGGCAGGCAGCGAGGCAGCCGTTGTGTTCCTGGTCGCGGCTCCACAGCGAGTATTCGCTTTGCAGGGCGCTGATCGGGTGCACCTTGTGGGCGCGCTCCAGGGTGGCGGCGGAGGCTTCGCTCAGCCCCAGGTAACGCACCTTGCCCTGTTGCACCAGCTCGGCCATGGCGCCGACGGTCTCTTCGATGGCGACCTCCGGGTCGATACGGTGTTGGTAATACAGGTCGAGGGTTTCTACGCCAAGTCGTTGCAGCGTGCCGTCGATGGCCTTGCGGATGTATTCAGGGCGGCCGTTCACACCCCGCACGGCGGGGTTGGCCGGGTCACGCACGATGCCGAACTTGCTGGCCAGGAACACCTGGTCGCGCTTGCCGACGATGGCCTTGCCGATCAGTGCTTCGTTGGTGTGCGGACCATAGATATCGGCGGTGTCGAGGAGGTTGATGCCCAACTCCAACGCGCGGTGCAGGGTTGCCGTGGCTTCGCGGGTGTCGCTGCCGGGGGTGTAGAAATCGCTCATGCCCATGCAGCCGAGGCCGATGGCTGAGACGAGTGGGCCGTGGGTGCCGAGTGTGCGGGTATGCATGGGGTGTGCTCCTTGGGTGGGAAGGCCTGCATTGTCACGCTCGACAAAACCGGGATAAACCGGCTAAAAGCACTAACACTATTCGTAATATCTGAATAATCAGCGCAAGGAGCCGCCCCTTGGACCGTTTCAACGCGATGCGCGTGTTCACCCGGATCGTCGAATTGCGCGGCTTTGCCAAGGCCGCCGACAGCCTGCAATTGCCCCGCGCCTCGGTGACGGTGTTGATCAAGCAATTGGAGGCGCACCTGGGCGTGCAACTGTTGCAGCGCACCACGCGGCAAGTCAGCCCGACGCTGGATGGCGCGGCGTACTACCAACGCTGTGTACAGTTGCTGTCGGACCTTGAGGAAACCGAGGCGGTGTTTTCCACCCGGCGCCAGAATCCACGCGGCACCCTGTGCGTAGACATGCCGTCAGGAATAGGGCGCTTGATCGTGATCCCTGCATTGCCGGCATTCACCGCCCGCTACCCCCAGATCGAACTGGAGATTAGCCTGAACGACCGTCCGGTGGACTTGATCCGTGAAGGCGTGGATTGCGTGCTGCGTGGTGGTTTGGCCCTGGATGAGTCGCTGGTGGCACGGCCTCTGGCGATGATGGATCAATTGACGTTGGCGAGCCCGGGGTATCTGGCGCGCAGAGGGATGCCTGCGTCGTTGCAGGACCTGGCCAACCATCAGATGGTCGAGTATGTCTCCAGCGTCACGGGCAAACGCTTTGGCCTGGAGTTTGAGGTCGACGGCCAATTGCGCACGGTCAACCTGTCAAAAGGCTTGGCGGTGAACAGTTCCGATGGCTACTTCGCGGCCTGTGAAGCCGGGTTCGGCTTGATCCAGGCACCCGGTTACCATGCGATGCGCCAATTGGCCGAGGGCACCCTGGTGCAGGTATTGCCCAGCCTGGCGGTGCCGAAAATGGCCCTGTCGGCGCTGTATCCGCCGCACCGTCAACTGTCCCAGCGTGTGCGGGTGTTCGTGGACTGGCTGGTCGAACTCTGCGCCCGGCCCGACACCGGTTTGCAGCGCTAGGCCTGGGCCTTGCGATACGCCCCAGGCTGTTGCCCGGTGACCTTGTGAAACGCCCGGGTGAACGCTGCCACCGACTGATACCCCACGGCCAGCGAGACGTCCGCTACCGTCTGGTCCTGCTTGAACAGTTGGCAGGCATGGCGCATGCGCATCATCAGCAGCACTTGCCCTGGCGACTGCCCGCACAGTTCATTGAAACGCTTGAAAAACGCCGAGCGCGACAACCCGGTGCACGCGGCCATGCTTTCCAGGGTCCAGGCCTCGGCGGGCTGGGCGATCAACTGCTCCAGCAGGTTGGCGAACGCCGGTTGCCGGGCCAGCGCCGCCAGGCCGCCGAGTTCACGGTTGTCCAGCACTTGTTGGCGCAGGACATACAGGAACAACAGGTGGCACAGCCGCTCAAGCAAGGCAGAGGAGGGCGCAGGCACGCGCTCGCACTCTTGCAGGATCAGGTCGAACAGGTTGCGCGCGGCGGTCAACGAAGGGTCGCCTGCGCGCAGGATGATCCAGGCGGGCAGGGTGTCGACGATCATCGCCGACAGGCCGGACTGGAAGTGAAAGAACCCGCAGACCAGGCCGACGCCATCGCTGGCGGCGCTGTCCAGGGGCTCCATCGGTACACGGGGGCATTCCTGGGCGCCGGCGGCGGTGGGCTCACCGGACAGCCGATATTCCAGGTCGCGCAACAGGAACACCGCGTCGCCGTTATCCAGCCGATGCGGCGTGGCGTCGCCCTCGATATGCAGCCAGCACTGACCCTGCACAATCAGGTGGAAACTGGCGCTCGCCAGGCCGTGGGTGCTCGCATGCCAGTCGCCGCAGTAGCGGCCCACATGGAACAGGCTGGTGTCGAGTTCGAGGCTGTCTAATAACCAATCGACAAGTGCACTGGACGAATTCATCTAATGGAAAGACTCAAGAGCAAGTAATCGCTACTTTAGCCTATTGAGACGATTTCTTATAACCAACAGACTGGATACACGAACCCATCAGGAGACCACTCCATGTCCCGTGTACCCCTGCTTACCCCTGAAACCGCGCCGGACGCGGCCAAGCCCTTGCTGGAAAACGCGCTGAAAGGCTCGGGTTTCATCCCCAACCTGCTGGCGGTACTGGCCAACGCTCCGGCGGCGCTGGAGACCTATATCACCGTGTCCGGGCTGAACGCCAAGGCCGAACTCAGCCTGGCCGATCGCGAAGTGGTGCAGTTGATTGCAGCCACCACCCACGGCTGCGATTTCTGTGTGGCCGGGCATACTGCCGTGGCACGCAACAAAGCCAAATTGCCGGAAGAAGTCATCGACGCCCTGCGTCAACGCGGTGAGCTGCCCAATGCCCGCTATGAAACCCTGGCTGCGTTTACCCGCGAAGTGATCGCCAGCCGTGGCGATGTCAGCGATGCCGGTTTTGATGCGTTCCTGGCCGCCGGTTATACCCAGGGCCAGGCGCTGGAAGTTATTTTGGGCGTGAGCCTGGCAACCCTGTGCAACTTCGCTAACGTGTTTGCGCGCACCCCGTTGAACCCGGAGCTGGCGCAATACCGCTGGGAAAAACCCGCAAGCTGAAGATGACCCACCCGCTGTGAAAAGGAGAAACATGAATGCTTGACCCAATCTTGAGCCGTTGGCTCGATGTTCAAGCCCAGGCCCTGGACGTGGGCAGTTGCGATCCACAGGAAGTGCTGCCACGGCTGGCAGAGGCCAATGTATTGCGTATCGGCGTGCCGGCTCAGCTTGGTGGCCTGGGTGGGGATGTGGCCGGTGCGGTGGAGGCTATCGCCAATGTTGCCAGCCATTCCCTGGCGGCGGCGTTTGTGTGCTGGGGCCAGCGTTCGTTTATCGAATATTTGCTGCAAAGCCCGAATGCGCAATTGCGTGAGCGACTCTTGCCGGACCTGCTCAGCGGCAAGTTGGCGGGGGCCACGGGGCTGTCCAACGCGATGAAGTTCTTGTCGGGTATTGAAGCCCTGCAGATCAGCGCCGAGCCTACCGACGACGGCTGGACCCTCAACGGCCGGCTGCATTGGGTCACCAACCTGCGCAAAAGCGGTTTTGTCGCTGCGGCTGCTATCGAGCATGCCGGGGGTGGTGCGCCGTTTATCCTGGCGATTCCGGATGCGGTGGCCGGCTTGCAGCGCTCCCGCGACCTGGAACTGCTGGGGTTGCAGTCCAGCAACACGGCGGCCCTGGGGCTCGAAGGCGTGGCGCTGAGTCGCGACTGGTTGCTGCATGAGGATGCACGCAAGTTTTTACCTGCGGTGCGCCCGGCGTTCCTTGGGTTGCAGTGTGGCATGTCCATCGGCCTGGCCCGGCGCTCCCTGGCGGAAGTGGCCAACCACCTGGGCGCGACCCGTACGGTGTTGCGCGAAGAGCTGGAGACGCTGCGCGGGACTTTGGATCACCTGGTCAGCGACCTGAAGAACGGCCTGTTGGCCGGGCGCTTTGCGGCCGAGCCGGCAGCGTTGTTCAAGCTGCGCATCGCCCTGGCCGAAACGGCCGCCCATGCTGTGCAACTGGAGTTGCAGGCCAGCGGCGGCAAGGCCTACCTCACCGCCCACGGCAGCGGCTTTGCGCGGCGCTGGCGTGAGTCGGCGTTCGTGCCGATCGTGACCCCGAGCCTGGTGCAATTGCGCACCGAGTTACAGCGCCAGGCCAATCTATGACGAACGCGGTATTGAACGCCCAGGGGATTTGCCTGGGGTACGCCGGCGGTCCAGTGTTGCAGGGCTTTGACCTGCAACTGCAGCCCGGCGAAGTGGTGTCGATCCTCGGTCCCAGCGGGGTAGGCAAGTCCAGCCTGCTGCGGGTGCTTGCCGGTTTGCAGGCGCCGCAGGGCGGCAGTGTGCGGGTGCTCGGTGAACCTGTGGATGGCCCTCACCCGCGTGTTGCGGTGGCGTTTCAGGACCCCAGCCTGCTGCCCTGGCTGAGCCTGGAAAAGAACGTCGCCTTCGGCCTGGACTTCGCCCGCCAGCCACACTTGAGCGTTGAGGAAAGCCGCCAGCGTGTCGACCACGCCATCGCCGCCGTTGGCCTGGAGCATGCGCGCCAGCACTTCCCGGCGCAGCTTTCCGGCGGCATGGCCCAGCGTACGGCGCTGGCCCGTTGCCTGGCGCGCCAGCCCCAGGTGCTGTTGCTGGATGAGCCGTTCGGTGCCCTCGACGAGGTGACCCGCGCCGACATGCAGCACCTGCTGCTCAAGGTCAACCGCGAGCAGGGCTCGGCGGCCGTGTTGATCACCCATGACATTGATGAAGCGCTGCTGCTGTCGGACCGCATCCTGCTACTGGGCAACCGCCCGGCGCGGACGTTGGGCGAGTGGCTGATCGACCTGCCGCAACCGCGCGAAGAACAGGTGGAAGCCATCGGCGCGCTGCGCATCGATATCCTCAAAACCCTACGGCAGGCGAGCCGCCCTCAACCCAACCCCCTTGACCTGCTGGAGCCTGCCCATGTGCCTGGATGACCTGACCCACTCGCGTCGCGACTTTCTCAAACTCTCCGCCATGCTCAGTGCCGCCGGCGCCTTGCCGCTGCTGAGCAGTCTGCAGGCCCGCGCTGCCAGCGAGCCGGACGCACCCGTGCGCATTGGCTACTTGCCGATCACTGACGCCACGCCGTTGCTGGTGGCGCATAACAATGGCCTGTTCGAAGCCGAAGGCATCAAGGCCGAGCGCCCGGTGCTGCTGCGCAGTTGGGCGCAGGTGATCGAGGCGTTCATTTCGGGCCAGGTCAACGTGATTCACCTGCTGTCGCCAATGACCGTGTGGGCACGCTATGGCAGCAAGGTGCCGGCCAAAGTGGTGGCGTGGAACCATGTGGGTGGCTCGGGCCTGACCGTGGCGCCGGGCATCACCGATGTGAAGCAATTGGGCGGCAAGTCGGTGGCGATCCCGTTCTGGTATTCGATCCATAACGTAGTAGTGCAGCAACTGTTCCGCGACAACGGCCTCACGCCGGTGGCGCGGGCGGCGGGCAGTGCGATTGCGGCCAATGAGGTCAACCTCATCGTGCTGCCACCGTCGGACATGCCACCGGCGCTGGCCAGCCAGCGTATCGATGGCTATATCGTCGCCGAGCCGTTCAACGCCCTGGCGGAAAACCTCAAGGTCGGTCGCGTGCAGCGCTTCACCGGTGACGTGTGGCGCAACCACGCATGCTGCGTGGTGTTCATGCACGAGCACGACCTGACCAGCCGCCCGGAGTGGTCGCAGAAGGTGGTGAATGCCATCGTCAAGGCGCAGGTGTGGACCCGCGACAACCGCGAAGCGGCGGTGAAGCTGCTGTCCAAGGACGGCTCTAACCGCTATACCCCGCATGCCGAGCCGGTGTTGAGCAAAGTGCTGGCGCCCGCCGCGGCCGACCGTGTGGCCTACCTGGCCGACGGCGCGATCCAGCATGGGAGTTGGGATGAGCACCGCATCGATTTCCAGCCCTACCCATTCCCCAGCTACACCGAGGAACTGGTGCGCCGCCTGAAGGACACGCTGATCGAGGGCGACAAGAAATTCCTCGCCGACCTGGACCCGGCGTTTGTCGCCAAGGACCTGGTAGACGACCGTTTCGTGCGCAACGCCATTGAGTCCGTGGGCGGCATGAAGACCTTTGGTTTGCCTGAGGGGTTTGAGCGGCATGAGGAGATTGGCGTTTGAACAAACGGGAAATCCCGGGCTGGTTGCTCGGGTTGAGTGGCTTGGCGGGGTTGCTGTTGCTCTGGTGGCTGGGGGTGAAAGTGTTTGGCGCGGCGGACGGCTTGTCGGCACGCTTTTCCCTGGCCGCCACGGCCGCCAGCCTGTGGGAATTGCTCGGGCGCGGGGAGTTGTACCTGCACATCGCCGTGAGCCTCAAGCGTATTTTCGTTGGGTTGCTCCTGGCCTTGCTGGTCGGCGTGCCGCTGGGATTGCTGGTGGGCAGTTCGCGCAACCTGGAGGCGGCGACCACGCCGGCGTTCCAGTTCCTGCGCATGATCTCGCCGCTGTCGTGGATGCCCATCGTGGTGATGCTGATGGGGGTAGGCGACCAGCCGATCTATTTCCTGCTGGCCTTTGCTGCCGTATGGCCGATCATGCTCAACACCGCCGCCGGGGTGCGTCAGCTCGACCCACGCTGGTTGCAGTTGAGCGCCAGTTTGAGCGCGACCCGCTGGGAGACCTTGCGCCGGGTGATCATTCCCGGCGTGGTGGGGCATGTGCTGACGGGCGTGCGCCTGGCCATCGGCATTCTGTGGATCGTGCTGGTGCCGTGCGAGATGTTGGGAGTCAGTGCGGGGCTTGGGTATTACATCCTCGATACCCGTGATCGGCTGGCTTATTCGGAGCTGATGGCGATGGTGGTGTTGATCGGCTTGTTGGGCTTTGCGCTGGATGCCTTGGCGCGGTGGCTGCACCAGCGGTGGGTGCGTGCTGGCTGATAGGGCAAACAACGGCCCGGATACATCCCCGGGCCGTTGTTTGCGGGAGAGCAGCAAGTAAGGTCAGCGTTCTACAAAAATATGCAGATCACCCGGAATGCCGCCTCCCCAGCCTACCGGTTTTGTAGGGTCTTGAGGCCGGCCAATTAACTGCTTGCCGACCTGCCCTTTGACGTTATCTGCGTTAGCCACGTAGATGCCGATGCTGTGTGTCAACTCAGCCAGGCCTGGTACATTTTCGCAAGTGTTCATATGGGCGCACCCAACCAGTGCGACCCATTTTTCAGTTCCTGAAGTCGCCTGGATGGTTTCCGAGGCGTAGTAGTTGCACTCCCTGAGGCGGCGTTGCGAGCTTTCGCCCGTTGTTGTACGCTTTTTATGGGGCTGGTCTTTGTGTCGCGTGAGGAAGCAGTGATCAATGGGCATGACTTCTATGCCATTGGCCTCAAGCTTTCCGAGTAGTTCCTCGAGCGTCGGATTAGTTCGACGCCCTTGTTCACCCAGTACACCTATACCGTCATCCCGCAGGCCTGTCGGCGTATCGATAAGCCCTTCGAAATACACTTTCTTGACGCCTTGGTTCTTTAACGTTTCCACGTTAGCGAAAAGCACCTTGAAACTCGCCATCTGTGAGTGCTTTTCCCCCAACACTATGCCGTTAGAGGTTTTGAACGCCTCTTCAAACAGTGTTGGCACGCTGACGGATTTGGGCACCGATGGGATAAGAGGACGCTCCAGCTTTTTTATAGGGGGCAGGGCGTCATAAAATGCGTTCATTTCTTGTTTGAACTTGTTCATGGTTGCTTCTATGGTATCCGGTTCGAAATGGTCAAGCTCCAACTTGCCTTGCAAGCTTTCTACGTAGTCGCCCTCGGGTAATGGCTTTTTGATGTGTAACGGACGAGCGTCGGTATTCAAGGGGTTGAATCGATGACTTTTGTTGGGTTTTCTGTGTGTTGTGGGAGAGTTAGGATTCAAGGTGTCCTGCACGCTGAAATCCTTCAGTGGCGGGCCGTAAGGCTTCATCGTGACCGGGTCATAGGCGTACCGTTGCCCATTATGAATAATGCTGCTGGTCTCCAGGGTTTGCTCCCCGACCTTTAAGGTCCCCCATGTGACATCACCGTAAGGCGGCGGAGTCAAGCCTGCCGCAATCTTGGCTTTAGTAATGCCTTTGCTTGCGAGGCGGGTGCCCCCGAGCAACAAATCACCTACACCATTCAACGGGTTGAACTCACTGATAACGGTGGTTCCGACGATTCTCGAGCATTGCAGCGCCTTCTTCGTCATGGTGATGGCTTTGGTACCAACCTTGGCGACTTTCGCTGCGGCCGCTGCACCGGCAGTGACAAAACTGAAGACGTCCAGGAACAGGTCTGTGGCGCCGTCGATGTATTGACCCTCCTTGAAATTGCAAATCGCCGATCTGAGAGGGATCAAATCCAGGAAAAAGTTGGTCAAGGCCCATTCGGCATCCATCTGCTTATCGAAGCTGGTGACGCCCTTGGCTTGCTTGATGACGTCCCGATTATCAATGTGAAGGTGTTTCACAAAGGTATCTGCAATGGCCTGGGTTCGAGCGCTTGTGAAGGTGGAGGGGGTAGGCTGCGCTGATCCGGCTTGTGTGTTCTGGCTGAAGTCGGCATTGGCAACGGGTGTGAATTTCTCGATCGGATAGACCCGATTGGCATCGCGCTCACGCTCGCAGGTCAGGACACTGTTACTGACCTGCGTGATGGAATGCTTGCTCAGGTCCACCTCATACGTGGTGGTGCCATTCGCGCCAGTGGCCTTGACGTAGAGCTTTTCATTTTTATGGTGGAGGGTTCTGTCGGTGAAACCGAGGCCCAGGCGATAGGTATTGAGCTGATAGAACTCAAGCTGCCCGTACTCGAGGTTCTGCCTGTCAGCCAGTGGAAGCTGGGCGATCATATGTTTGATCGCTACGCCGATGCCTTTTTTCTTGTCGCTGATGGCCTGTGCAAGTTGGCTGTTGAATTCGGCATTGACTCCCAAATTGAGCGACTTGCCTTCCAGTGCGGCATTGATGCGCGGGTCTTGGCTCACCCATTCGTAGTTGTCCAATCCACTCATTGCAATGTCCAGGAGCGACATCATGCCCGCAGGCGCGCGATTCGGGTCGTAGACCGGTTGAATTGAAGGTTGCTTGGTGTCATGGACCTTCAGCAACTTTTCTTCAAACGGAACGCTTTCGCCAAACCGCTCCTTGAGGCGAGCGAGGGCGATATCCCTGCGGCTGGGCATTTCGGATTGGATCAGGCTGGAGGCGTCAATCTGCTCAATGGCCTGTTGGTTGAACGCGTTTCTGACCACCTCGATGTCGGCTGCGTTGTAACGTCCGGCCTGCTCCGGAGAAAGAACGCCATTGACCAGCCCCCATACTCGCAGGGCAGCGATCAGCGCACGTTGAGTGGCCTGCGGATTGTAAAGGGCGGCAGTTTCAGCTTCAGCCATGACTTGGTTAAAGGTCATGTTTTGCACTTTTCCTGGCGTCTTGGCCTCTATCGATGCTGCCGCGGTCCGCAGCCTGACCCAGGCGGCGCTGGCGTACACCACAGCGTCGGGAACGTCTTTGATCAAGAGTTCGGGGTGCTTCATTAAAAGCAACAGGTGTGCACCTGTTTTGGACATCTCGGCGGAGGTTCTACCTGATTTGCTCAGGTGCGTACTCAAGCCGTCTACAATCATCGATAAAGGCTTGCCCCAATGGGTTTTGTTGGACAAATCAAAACCGGCCACTTTATTAGGGTTAGGCTCGGTCAAGCACTCCGGGTCCATTTGCAGAATTATTGCTGTCTTGAGGCATTCGTACGCGCTTTCGCGGGTGGCAACCCAATTCATTTGCTTGCACAGGGTTTCAGCCATCAATAACCCCTCGGCAGTACCCATCAGCATTTCCCCCACTTGGATGGGATCACTCAGGACTCCCTCGGGAAGGGGGGCCTTGTAACGCAAAAACTCCAGCAACCCCCCCTTCACTCCCATGACCAAGGGCTTGTCACCGAGATGATGTTCGTAGTTCATGGCGAACTTACGCAGGCGCCCTTGATCAACTGTGCTCAAGGGAATAGGCCAGCTCAACGCACCACCAAAATTGCCAAGGGGGTGTTCCAGAGCTCTGTCGATCAGGGCTCTGGCCAGGGCGATCAAGGAATAGTGGCTGTCCGGTACGGGGAGGCCGTTGGAGGTGATGTAGTTCTCCAGTGTGGTGGTTCTGCCGGCTTCCTCAGAGGAAGATGAGCCCGGCGCGACTTCCATCGACGTGGACTTGAGTGCCGTGAGGACAGCCAGCGGGGTGGCCGCTTCACCCAGTTGCGCCGCCAGCTCATTGAGTTTGCGTGCCAGGGTCCTGAAGTTCTTCTGATCTGCGAGCTGTTGCTTGAAGTCACCGCTGTCTGGGCAATTGTCTGTTTGTGGCTGGGGAGTGGGGCCTGCTGCCGAATCGAGGTGTGCGCTGGCGGTGTCTCGGAGGGTGGATAGAGATGGACCGTTAGGGTGGGGCGGTTGATACGTGTATGACTGCTGAGGCGAGCGAGTATGTAGTTGGGTCATTGTTGGGTACCTATTCAGACGTACTGAGAACAAGCGCCTGTCAACGGGAGGTTCCCTTTTCCCATGGCGCACCGCTGTGTGCTGAAAACGTCCGTTCGCGTTCCGGCTGCGGGTACCAGGTTTTGTAAGATCGGATGTAGGCGGGGAGTAGGCGGGCTGGTCAAGTGCAGTCAGTTCCGTACCGACGACAGCGTCAGCATTGCACTGTCAGGGAATATTTTCTGCTTACTCGGGCTGGGTTTATCGCAGCGTGCGCCAGACGAGCCAAAGCGTTTCATCACCTGTAACATGAGCGCCTATTGATCCCGTTCCACTCCCAGATACAGGACCCCCCTGATGACCCAAAAACAGCGTTTGAAATATTCGATTCTGATTGCCCTGGCCGTACTGGCGACGATGTTTGGCCTGTCCTATTTGCAAAACACCGGGGTCATCAGCGAGAAGACATTCCAGACCATCGCCATTGCCGTCGCAGTGGTCGTGGTGGTGATCAACGGCATCATGCGCCGCAAGGTCAAGCTTTAACGGCGATCAGGCGCGGCCTTCGAGTACCTTGGCAGCCTCTTCATGGAGGCTGTAGCTTTTGTCCGCATTGAGGGTGATCACACCTTCGCTGCACAGGCGCTTGAGTACCTCGCGCACGCTGAGAAACGACAACGGAATGCCCAGCTCCAGCAAGTGGCTGTGCACGCCGCGTACGCCAAGGGTGCGCTGGTTGTCGGCGGCGGTGAGCAGGGCGTCGATGACCTTCAGCCGGATCAGGCTGGTACGCAGGCCAAAACACTTGAGCAGATGGCGGATACGCTGGTTGCCTTGCTGTTCGGGCGTTTTGCCGAACGCTTGCGGGCCGCTGCCGAAACTGGCGTCGGCCGCGTGTGAATGTCCATCCGTGGGCACTTGCGGGTTGTACATGCAAAAACTCCTTATCAGAGCCTGATCAGGAAAAAATGAGCGCTCTTGGTTAATAAGACGAACGAGCGAGCGAAATCATGAAGTGTCGGATGTAGAAATTTCGTCGGTATCGGTTTTGTCACATCCCCATCGCCTTAAATAAACGACCCCGTGCATTAAATTATTCCCGGTGATTTGCGTTCTTACGGTGGGGTTATTGCCCCTTGTGAGACGGTTAAATCTGACGGTGGAGTCTGCGTGATTATTTCCAATGGGTTGTCCAGGGTCTGCATGGCCGGAGTGTTGCTGGGGTTGGGCCTGGCCGCCTCTGCGCGGGAGCAGGTGACGCCAGCGGCGGCGGACATCCGCCGCACCAGTTACGGCGTACCGCATATCCGCGCCAACGATGAACGTGGCCTGGGCTTCGGCATTGGCTACGCCTACGCCCAGGACAACCTGTGCCTGCTGGCCAATGAAGTGGTCACCGTAAATGGCCAGCGCGCCCGCTTCTTCGGCCCCGAGCAGGCGACCCTGGAAGAGCGCAACAACCTGGCCAGCGACCTGTTCTTTGGCTGGCTCAATACGCCGGATGCGGTGGCGGCATTCTGGAAGGCGCAGAGCCCGCAGATCCAGCAGCGTATTGAAGGTTATGTGGCCGGCTACAACCGTTATCTGAAAGAGCAGGGCGCGCCTGCGCAGTGCCAGGCGGCGTGGGTGCGGCCACTGGTGGCTGAAGATCTGGTCAAGCTGACCCGCAGGCTGTTGGTCGAAGGCGGTGTCGGCCAATTCGCCGAAGCCCTGGTGGGTGCGGCGCCGCCTCAAGCAACCGCCGGTGTGTCGAGCAGTGCCAAGGCCTTTGATCAGGTCGTGGCCAATCAACAGCGTTTCGCCTTCGATCGTGGCAGTAACGCCGTGGCAGTGGGGCGTGACCGCTCGTTCAACGGGCGCGGCATGTTGCTGGCCAACCCGCACTTCCCATGGGTGGGCGGCATGCGGTTTTACGAGATGCACCTGACCATCCCCGACCAGTTGGATGTGATGGGCGCTGCGCTGCCGGGCCTGCCGGTGATCAATATCGGCTTCAACCAGCATGTGGCGTGGACCCACACCGTGGACACGTCCAAGCACTTCACCCTGTACCGCCTGACCCTGGACCCCAAGGACTCCACGCGCTACATGCTCGATGGCAAATCGGTCGCCCTGGATAAAACCACGGTAACCGTGCAGGTCAAACAGGCCGATGGCAGCCTCAAGGACCAATCGCACACCGTCTATAGCTCACAGTTCGGCCCGGTGGTGCAGTGGCCGGGCAAGCTCGATTGGGACAGCCACTACGCCTTCAGCCTGCGCGATGCCAACCTGGGCAACGACCGTGTATTGCAACAGTGGTACGCGATGAACCGTGCCGGCAGCCTCAATGAGCTGAAAACCTCGGTGCACACTCTGCAAGGCATCCCGTGGGTCAACACCCTGGCCGCCGATGACCAGGGCCAGAGCCTGTACATGAACCTGTCGGTGGTGCCCAACGTCAGCGCGGCCAAACTGGCGCAATGCAGCGACTCACGCGCCGGCCTGCAGATGATCATGCTCGACGGCGCCCATAGGGCCTGTGCCTGGGACGTTGACCCGCGTGCAGCACAGGCTGGGATCTTCCCGGCCGACCAACTGCCGCAATTGCAACGCACCGATTACGTGCAGCACTCCAATGACTCGGCGTGGCTGGCCAACCCCAAGGCGCCGTTGACCGGTTTCTCCCCGCTGATCAGCCAGGACCATCTCGGCCTCGGCCCACGTGCGCGCTTTGCCCTGCAACGCCTGCAATCCCTGGTTAAACCGATCAGCGTCAGCGACCTGCACAACATGGTGATGGACAATGAGGTGTACCTGGCCGGCCAAGTCATGCCCGATCTGCTCGCGTTCTGCGCCAAACACCTCGGCAGCGACGCCACTGCCTTGCACCCCCTGTGCTCCAGCCTGAAAACCTGGGACCAGCGTGCCAACCTCGACAGCGGCCTCGGCCTGGTGCACTTCATCAACCTGGTGCAGCACCTGCAGCAAATCCCCGACGCCTGGCGCGTGGCCTTCGACCCGGCCCAACCCCTCACCACCCCACGCGGCCTGGCCATCGACCGCGCCGATGTCGCCAAAGCCCTGCGCGAAGCCATGCTGGCCTCCACCGCCGACGTCGCCAAACGCGGTTTGACCGCCAGCAGCACCTGGGGCGAGGTCCAATTCGCAGGGCAAACCCCGATCCACGGCGGCCCGCAGGAACTCGGCATCTACAACGCCATGCAAACCGTGCCCCGCGCCGACGGCAAGCGCGAAGTGGTCAGCGGCACCAGCTACCTGCAAATCGTCACCTTCGACGACCAGGGGCCCCATGCCCAAGGCATCCTCGCGTTCTCCGAGTCCAGCAACCCGGCTTCCCCACACGCCAAGGACCAGACCCGAGCCTTCTCCCAAAAACAACTGCGCCCGCTGCCCTTCACCGAAGCCCAAATCAAGGCCGACCCGCAGTACCAACAACTGCGCATCAAGGAGTAGGGCAGGCCCGCAACCCCTTGATGCCAATACGAAATATTTTTGAAATCAAGGGGTTGCACGCCTAGGCAAATACGTACATAATGGCGCCCATCGAACGCAATGAAGCATTAAAAACTTCAATGTATTCAATGAGTTAGAGTAGAGGCAGGGTTATACAGCCCACTCAAGTTTTTATGCGGTGAGTGTCAGCAGTCGGGACATTGATCGTTTGAGGCCGAGTAGCAAAATGGTTATGCAGCGGATTGCAAATCCGCCTACGCCGGTTCGATTCCGACCTCGGCCTCCACTCTTAAAGCCCCGTAGATCAATGGTCTACGGGGTTTTTTATTGCCCGCGATTTGGGATCGTTTCCGCAACTTTTACGATCGTTTCCGCAATCTGCCAGGCAGCATCGGCGTTTTGGACTATTTCGGAGCAGCTACCGCTGCTGATTTTTGAGCCTCAATCTGCAGCCGAACTTTGTTCAGAGCCGCCTCCTGAACGAGCGTGTTTAATGCAGTTCCCCAGAACGCAATGCACGAGATCAGGAAGTCAATTTGAGGGCTATCAGTACCAAATGTTATTTTTTCACCGGGACGTTTTACGGGAAGTGAGATGTAGCGCTTCTCCAAAGGCGCGAACTCTGCGTCTATAGCGGACATTAAGTTCACAAGTCTAGCGAGCTGCTTTACATCTCCTTTATCTATCCCTGGGCTGTGGCCATGGGCGAGTTTGTTTCTCATGTTGTTAATCTGATGAATCACCGCGGCTATTTGCAGGGGCATTCCGAAGGCCGTAGCCATGCCCAACTTTTGGCCGAAGTCCCGTGGGGGTTTAGCGTATTTACCTACTTCGCCTTGGCATTTCTCTTCTAGGTAAAATAATAAAAGGCTTTCAAGCATCAGGTGAAATCTAAGAACGCACCCCATTTCGTCTTCTGTTTCTGCCGCAGCAATAATATTCTTCACATCTGTAACTTTCTCAACGGCCAAGTCGATTTTATAAACCTCCCCTGAATTGGTGGTCATGTTCATTTCCATATCTGATTATCCTTTTTGTTGGGTGGAGTTCCGAATATAGCACGTGACTATTTAGTCGGTTTTACAATCTCACCTACTCGCCGATAGACCTTCTTGGTCATCTCCTCGGTTGAGTGTCCAAGCAAGCGGCTGGCGTGCGTGAGTTCGATCTCGCTGGCGGCTTTCGGGCGAATGTCTTTGAATTGGAACTGACGGATCAGCACTGCCAGGGATGAATCGCCATCGGCTCCGGCCTTAATAGCGGCTTTCTCGCGGGCTTCGTCCCACCGGTTGCGCAACATCTGCTGACTCATGCGAAGGCCGGAGGTGTTTGTGATGAGCGTTGATGTCTTTATGCCGGCCAAGGCGCGGCGTTCCTGCAGGTCATTGATAAAGGCACTAAGCGCGGACTGAACGCCTTCATCTTCCAGGCGTAGTCGAAGCTTCTTCGCGGTTTTGCCCTGCTTGACCATTAGGAAGCCTGCGTTCAAGTCTGTGGTGGCAACCGCGAGCACGTCAGCCGGGCGCTGGCCCGTCAGGTAGGCCAAGTCCATGGCGTCCTTGAGTTCCTGTACGGCTGCGTCGTACACCGCATTCCACACGATATCGCCGGCGTAATAATCTCGCGGTGTCTCCTTGTTGCGTCGAACGCCGAAGCAAGGGTTTGCATTGCTGGTTAACCCCCACTCGCGGGCGATTGTGAACATATGCGACAGCAGTGCGATTTCGCGGTTGGCCCTGACCTTGGCGGTCCTGGCGTCCCGGTACTGTGCAACTACCTGGGGAGTGATCGAATCAATAGGGGCTTTCTCAAACGCTTTCCTGAGTTGCTTGAGTTCTTTCATGTTGTCGGACTGGGTGCGCAGCCCCTTGGTGGGGATGATCTCCTTCACGTACCTATCGAACAAAAAGCCCAGCAAGTGGCTGGGCTTCGGTGGTGCTCGTCGCTCCAGCCTGGCCCATTCCACTTTTGCCTGGTCGAGGTCGCCGCCCAGGGGAATCTCTTTACGTTTGCCGTTGGCGTCCCTGCCATTGTAGTAATACCCCGTCCATATCTTGCCGCTCTTGAGTGTGGCATTACGGCGGATCATGCGCGGTGGCAGGTCCAGATTGGCTGCATTTTTCCTTCGCATTGGTCAGCTCACATTCGCCAGGTCGAGCGTCCAGGTTTCAGCCGCTGGGTTCACGGCAGAAGGGGTAACTCCCGCCAGCTTCATTCGGGCATACACTCGGCCGACAATTGGGCGTCGGGCGCCGGTCAAGAAATGCTCCCAGTGGTTTTCGGTCAACCACTGGATTTGCTTGGAAGGGATCTGATAGCCGGTGATGGTGGCCAGCTCTTCGTCGGCCAGGATTTCGCTTTGGAATTCCATCATCACTTCTCCACCGTTCTGTTGGGTAGAGCCAGCTCTTTATCCAGACGATCGATCAGCGACTTATATGCAGGTGTCCAAACTTCCTTGGGGGCTACGTTTATAAGCCACTCGCGGGCTTCGTTCAGCAGCTTCACAATTCTCTCAACTTCGTCGCGTGGCACGGTAATTACTTGGCTATCGCTCATGCTGCCTCCCGCTGTTGCAGGTTGATTTGCCATGGGTCGTTCGCCATGGCGATGGCGCACATCGGCGGCGGACTCACGCTGTTGCCGCACATTTGGACCTGTTGGGTGATGGTGAAGGGCTTGCCGTCGGCGCCGTGGCTGATGATGTAGCCAGTGGGGAAGCCCTGGGCCTTGTACAGCTCTGGCGGCTTGAGCATGCGCAGGCAGATGTCGACGATCACGTAGGGCGTTCCCTTGACCATCACGGTTACCAGGGCCAGGCGGTCCTTGGTGGTGATGGTCGGTGCTGGCGAATCACAGGCGCTGGTGTTCTCGGTGCCGTAGTAGCTGATAAGGAAGGCCGCAACCCGCAGGGCTCCCGCTTCATGCTCTGGCGAGAGGGTGAGCGACACCAGTGAACTCTTGCCGCCGCCACCGGCGGTGATGGTCGGCGCCGGATCATCCAGGCCCTGACCCACGCTGCCGCCGAATGCCCGCTCCATAAATGCGCTAACCAGGCCGTGGTGCTGGCCGCCGGTGCTGATGGTGTGCAGCGGGTCATTTGCATCCCGTGCATCACAGTTGCCGCGCATGTGCACCAGGTGGGCAGTCGTCAGTATATGGTGTTGACCGGTTGTCACGGTAGGCACGGGGCAATCAAGGTCCGTTGGTGCGTGGCCGGTGGTGTTCGTCACCAGAGTGGCCGTCACCAACTGTTGCTGGCTGCCGGTGTTGGTCACCGTTGTCATCGGGTCGCGGATGTCCTTGGCGTGTACCGTGTTGAAACCTCCGTTGGCCTGGATCATTACTGCGGTGCTGACGGACTGTCCGCCGCCGCTTGCAGTGACGGTGCCCACCGGACCGCAGATGTCGTTCACCCCGTGGGAGCGGCGCTTGGTTGCGCCGGAGCCCTCGCCGTGCCCGGCCTGGACGATGCAGGCTGATGCAACCGCGCGATGACTGCGGGTCATGAGTGTCCCCATTGGGTGGTCGGCAGATACTGGATGACCGGCGTACACCGGCCCGCCGGCGCCAACCATCACCGGACTGATCAGCGTCAGCTCGCCGCGATTCGCGCAGGTCACCGTCGGCAGCGGTTCGAGCGGGTCGTTGATCCGGTCGCTGCCCTGGTGCGTTGCCGGAGCAATCACCGGACTGACCACCGAGAACGCGCCGCCCTTTGGGTAAGACGTGATCGTGCGCAGCGGCTCGCCGGCGGACTGCACCGACTCAACCGACCAGTTCGCGATCGGCACAATGAAAGGCGTCGGGTTGTCGATGACGAATTTCTTCATTCCCTTCGCAACACGGCGCAGGGTGGCGTCGGCCAGGTCCTTCTTGCGGCCGAAAATGCTTTTGCCCAGGTCGGTAAAGTCGATGCAGTCAGCGGCTGTTTTCCATTTCTGCTGGCCTTTGGCGGGGTTCTTGGCGTGGGTTGGCTCCGGCCATACGATCGGCCGGCCATCGCAACGGGCGATCATGAACAGGCGCTCCCGGCTGGTAGGTGCGCCGAAGTCGCAAGCTCTGATTACCTTCCACTCCACCACGTAACCCATGCCTTCCAGCAGCGCCACAAACCGACGCCAGGTGCGGCCGCGCTGCTTCGGATCAGGTACCAGGAACTGGTTCGATACCGGCACTTGCTCGCCAGGGGCGGCGATCCGGTTGGTGGTCTTTCCTTTCTTGGTCGGGTGCGGCACCTGGTCGAGAGTCACAACGCGGCCGGTGGCCATGTCGCGCTTGGCGATCAGGCGGCCCCATTGCAGGATCTGTTTCACGTTCTCCAGGCTGATCACCCGGGGCCGCTTCTTTCCTCCCCACTTAAGGCCGACCCACGACAGGTTGCGGATCTCGCGCTTGCGCGGCTGGCTGCCGGCTGCCTGGGAGTGGTGTGTGCAGTCCGGCGACATGTGGAACCAGCCCACAGCCTTGCCGCCACACTCGGTGTCTGGGTCACCTTCAAACACATCGGTCGTATAGTGCACGGCGCCTGGGTGGTTGATGGTGTGCATGCTGATAGCGTTCGGGTTGTGGTTTTTCGCGACGTTTACGGGACGGCCCAGGCCCATCTCCAGGCCGGTACCGGCGCCGCCTCCTCCGCAGAAGAAGTCCACGACGATTTCATCGTCCTGAGCGTTGAAGCCCAGGCCGTACTGGGTCTTGAAGTCGAATGGCTGCTTTTTGAAAGAGGTCATACCGCGTACCTCTGGCGGTGATTGCTCTGCATCAGGGCCATCAACTGCGAGAAGAATGCCGCAGAGGCGTATTCCGCCGGCAGTGGAATGATTACGTCATCCATTGGTTGTACGCCCTGCAGGCAGTCCCATGCGCCCGGGTGTTCTGGCATGAGGTCGCGGCGCTCGGTGGCCAGGGCAACCAGATCGGCCTGCTTCACGCAGGCAGACAAATCGGGTTGGATGTCGAAGCGCTCGCACACGGCTAGCCAGATCTGATGTTCCACGTACTGGTATTCAGGCATCACCGCTTTGAGCGGGCGTGTCATGTCACCGATATAGGCTTCGGTCGCGTCGTGCAGTAGGGCCACCAGCTGGTGCTCGGTGGGTACCAGGCTGGCAACAATCAGACTGTGTTGCGCCACGCTGTAATGAGCGCGTGTGTGCCCGTTGAATCGGCACAAGCGCGACAGGGCGTGCGCAATATCCACCGGTTTGATCATGGCTGCGGTCGGGCGTAGCAGGTCGAACTGCTGGCCGCTTTGGGTGAGGATCCAGGTCATGCTGCATCCTCCGCATTGAGGGGTGCTGGGTAGGCCGCTAACCACATCTTCGCGGCGAAGGCGGTCAGCTGTCGGCGCTGCTTGTTCACCCTGGCGACCATGATTTCTGTCCCTGGGAACGCTTGCCAGGTTTCCACGGCTAGTCCCAGTGACGTGGTGATCTTCGTCATCAGTTCGTGGTCGTCGATGGTGCAGGCAGGCGAAGCGGCATGCTGCTCGCGGGCCAGGTTGACGCCACGATCAAAGCCGCGCGAAAAGGCTTTCTTGCTAGCTTTGATCAGGAAGAAAGCGGTCGCAATCCAGCCTAGGAGCAGGCCGGCGACGATGATGTAAGTTTCGATTTGCATGTGCTGTATGCCTCGTTAGAGCCCGCCGCCGGACAGTTTTGGTGAGAGGACGGCGACGGGGTGTTGCAGGTGGTTAACCCAGGTTGAAAGTGCCGATCGTCAGGGTCGCGGAACCGCCGACTTCTTTTTGAACGACTTGCTTGAACTCTTGCGCCAGGTCTTCGCGCAGCTGAGCTTCGCCAATCCAGCGCAGGCGGAGCGCGGGTTTATCGCCGCCAGTCAGTACGGCTACGCGCAAGCGAATGGTTCGTGCCATCAGCCCTTCGTAAGGGGCTACGGTGAACAGGAACTCAGCCGGCAGACCTTCTGACGACTTGGCCTCGATCTGATCCATCGCGGAGCGGGAAGCGCTCATGTCGCCAACTACGTGTTCGCTCTTGCGTGCTTGCTCGATGCTGATGGAGCGAATCGCTCCGGCAGCTTTGCGCAGGTCGATCTCTTTGTCGTCAGCGTCCAGGGCTTTCAGGTTTCGCGCCCAGTCCTCAATCCAATCGCTGAGATCCTTCTGGGCGTGCTGGCGTTGCGCGGCGTATTCAAGTGCAAGGAACGCGGCAGTCTTCTTCAGGCCGAGGGTTGCGGTGTAGTCACCATGGCCCGGCTCCGCTGCGGTGCCGAGGTTGAAGTACACGGTGCAGGCCATCGAGTCGCCATCGACAAAACCAGCGACCGCGGGGCCTTGGGCTGCGATCACATAGTCTGCAAAGTCTTTCAATGAGTGGGTGGCCAGCGAGCCCCGGAACCGGCTGCGCAGCTCCTGGAACTTTTCAATGCTGTGGATCTTGACGTCGCCCGGCAGCGCCAGAACTGGCGTAAAGGTGCCCAGCGATTTAGCGTGGGCGAGCAGGGCGGTGTCTTGAATGAGTTGAATTGCACGAGCTTCCATTGGATCTATTCCTGTTTTGGTGAGAGGTATGGAGTAGTGAAGCGTTACGACTTGGCGTGAATCGGTGCGTCATCGCGAGAAAACATCTGATCGGCGTGCGGCGTCTCTGGGAAAAGCGTGAGGCAGCCCCCCGAGCCCACATGCATTGGCGTGTCGAGGGTGGTGTCTTCGCTGCGGCTGCCGCGCTTGGTCGGCACCTTGTAGGCGAGCTTGTGATTGACGGTCACCTGGTGGCTGTCCGCGATCTGCTTCATGGTGAAAGTGAGCGTGACGGTGCCGACCTTCTTGTTGTCGACGACACCCGCCGCGACTTCTGAGAGGGCGTGCCCGATTTGACTGGCGAATACGCCGGCGTTGAGTTCGGCGATAAACTCGGAGGTGTTGGTAGGTTTCATGTGCTGTGCCTCATTGATGAGTTGATGTTTGCCCCTGGTCGGCAGGGGCTACCGTTTGAATCAGGCCGCTTGCTTCGTCGCTTGGGCGTCGAGGTAGTCGGCCAGGTCGTGCAGATAAACGACTGGCTTGGCACGGGCCGAACAGTGCAGCCGCTTGACCACCAGCGCGATACGACCTGCCTTGATTTCGCTCAATAGGTAGCGGTCGGTGCGTATGTGCGTGAAGTACTGTTCACGCACGGCGGTCAAGGATGGGCACGGCGTGGCGAACTGGCGCCGGAGTTGTTCCAGGGTGGTGGTCACGCGGATTCCTCCCCACGCCCCTCCTTTTGGGGCACCAGCTTGAGGCGGATCAATTCGGCTAGGCCCTCTTTGCTTTTGCCTTTGGCTGCTGCTAGGACGTTGCCCCGGGCGTCTGCGACTACAGCGCCGTATGGGTATTCCGGGCACTTCACTGGCGTCACGTAGGCGATCTGGCCTTCTGCGATCACTTCGTCAACGCAGCGGAACACTTCGGCTAACTCGACCGACACGCAGGGCAATGACTCCAGCAGTGCGACAGCTTCGGCCGAGGCGCCAATCAGCGTGGCGCGGCTGATCACGCCGGGGTGGTTGAGGAACATTGGCACCAGTTTCAGGGCGCCTACAGCGGAGTTGATGGCGTTCGGCGTCTTCATGCTGCTGCGTCCTTGTTGGTGATGGTGATGTCCAGCTTCTTGGCGATCCACTCAACACCCGCTTCCTTCACCATTACGACGGCGTAGTGCACTGGCTTGCCGATCGTTGGGTTCCAGCGCACGCGAGCGTCCGAGAAAAGGTAGCCGCGCTCGCGGTGCGCGGCGGCCAGGTCGCCGGATGAGTTGATCACGCCAAGTTCCCGCAACCTGGTGCGGAAGGCGCGGGGCTTGAGTCCGAGCAAAGCGGCTGTTTGATCCAGGGTGCGGTTCATGGCGCTGTCCTCAGGCCGCTGCCGACGCGTTGGCGGCTTGCTGGATGAAGTCGCGCAGGTGCAGATGGTTGGCTGGATCCTTGCGCTTCAACTTGAGCTGCTGGGTTTTGCCCGCAACATCCACGGTGACGATCGCATGCTCTGTGGTCAGCTCAACCTCAAAGGCTGCGTGGATCGTTTGCTCGGGCCGGGTCAGCCCACACACAGCGCTGCCACCGACCTGCAGCACGTGGTGCAGCAACTCTTGGCGGGCAAAAGGGATTAGGTAGCTGTTCATGCTGCGTCACCGCCCCATGGGTCTTGCTCAGCGCTGGTTGCGGCTGCGGGGGCGGGTGAAATAGTGGCGCGACCCAGATTCACAACGACCAGTAATCCAGTGCGTTGCTGAATTGCTTCGACTGCCTTTCGGCTTGTGCATGCTGCAGGATGTAAATACACCGGGCAGCGGGGGAGGCTTTGCTGTGAGGGTTGCATGGCGTGCACTCGTTTGGTGAGAGGTACACGCCGAAATTAGCAACAGCTAATTATTTATGCAATAGCAAATGCTAAATTAATCTCGATTCAGTATTTTCGAGGGCTTGAGGATACCGGCGACGTAGTGAACGCTTTCGATTTCACTCTCATTTAAAAATACAGGGCCGGATCCGTCGATGACATTGTCGAGCCTGATCTGGCCGTTCCTGCTGTAAATGAACTCCTTGATCATCGATCGTTTGTCTTTAGTGGTCACGACGACTTCGTCGCCCGGCAAATAAGCGTGTGCAGGCTCAATGAGGAGGTATTCCCCATTTTTTAACCTGGGGTGCATTCCGCTACCGACGATCTGCAAGCTGTAAGCGTTTTCGTCGGAACTGTGAACGTCGATGAATCCAATCCACAGTCCCGCCGGGTACTCGCCAGCCTCAAAACTGCCGTCGCAATCCATCTCCACTTGGCCCACCACAGGCACTGGGATGCCTTGTTTTAGGCGTTCCTCATAGTCTTTTCTATCTTGTTCCGCACGTTGAGCAGTGTCCGTGATCTTTGAGTTGAAAAAAGCAGGGTGGGGTAGGTTGGAGCGCTTTAGGCCAAGCTGATTCCAGCTCATAAAGATCTCGTCTCGCTGTTCTGACGAGTAGTCACCGCTGACCAGTACACCCGCAGGAATACCAAGCTTTGATTCCAGATTAATGGCGGCGCGATCGCCTAGCGTTCTGTGACCATTGAGTAACTGGGAGAGATAGGAGGCGTCGACGTCGTGCACATTAGAGAAATCCTTTAAGGAGTTTTCTCCGATGAGAGCTTTGAGGATGGTGAGGCGTTTTTCGTATATGTCCATGCAGTAATCGTCGCCAAGATTTAGCAAACAGTAAATTACGTTCCGCTATTGCGATAGCATTTAGCGAATGCTAATGTCACGCCATAGGAGACAAGCATGCGACTACTTGAATACATGAAAGCGCTCGACACTGGTGCGCTGGACAATATGGCCGGGGCTTGTAGCACAACTGTCGGCCAACTTCGTCAGGTTGCTTATGGCAACCGACGGGCGAGCGCCGCGCTCGCAATTGCTATCGATAGATGCACTGATGGATCAGTTCCTTGCGAGGAGCTGCGCCCGGATATCGATTGGAAGTATTTGCGCGGTCGTTCTGCTACGGAAACTCAAACAGCCGTAGCCTAAAAAGGGTGCCGGGCTGGGGCCTCTCACCAAAGATCCCCCAACCCAGCTACGACGATACACAGCACATGCACATCGGTCGTGGTCGTAGGATAGGGCGTGCCCGTTTCTATGGCTAGACCGTAAACGGGGTATTTACGGTTATGAGTCGAACAGATCAATCACCGGCCGCTGGGCCGGTTCTTTCTCTGCGCAAAGCGATCTACCGCGCGGCCCATGATTACCGGGGCGGCGTGACTGCTTTGGCGCTCGACATGGTGCTCGATTACGACAGCTTGCAGAAGAAGGTCAAGCACGACGAAGAGCGGCGCTGGCTGGATCCTGATGAGCTGGAAGAGGTGATCAGGCTGACCGCCGATCCCTGTCTTCTTGACGCCTTGGTGAGGCCGGCGGGTGCCGTTTGGTACAAGCCAATTCCTGTACCAGCAACTGCCGACGCGTTGAAGGCCGTCGGCAAGATGCTTGAAGAGTCGGGCCAGTTCGTGGCCTGCATGCACGACGGTGCCGCCGACAATGTTTGGGAGCCGCACGAAGTCCTCCTGCTGGAACAGCGTGGCATGGATGTTATCCGTGAGGTGCTAGGCATCATGGCAGGTGCGCGCAAGGCGATGGAGGGCGCTGACAATGTCTGATGATATCGATATCGCCAACGATGCAGCCGAGTACTTTCGAGAGCTCGCATTAGCGCGCCGGCCGCGCCCGACGTGCTCTGTCAGCGCGCAATTCTGTGAAGATTGCGATGACCCTATCCCGTTACTTCGACAGCAGGCGGTTCAGGGGTGTGCGACCTGTGCCAGTTGTCAGGGGTTGCGGGAGCGGCGGCGATGAGTGAGCAATCCACCAGCACAGCGATATCGTCCTGGGCTCGCCGCTACATTGAAACCTTTAACCTTGCCCTGGTCCCGATTGACCCGGGCGAAAAGGCGCCGAAGGGCATGGGCTGGAACAAACCTGGCGGTTACATCACCGACCCGGTTGCCGCCGAAGCATTCTGGCAACGCAATCCAAATCACAACCTGGGCGTAGTGCTCGGGCCCAGTCGTGTCTGCTCGTTGGACGTGGACAATGTGCAGTGGACGCGGTTTGTATTGTTCGACCAGATGGGTCTCGATCTGGATGCCATGGCTGTGGTCTATCCGACCATCGTGGGCAATCCTTTGCGGTTCCGTGTGCTGTTCAAAATGCCCGATGACATGGAGCTGACGCGCCACTCGCTTTCCTGGCCCAACGAGAAAGACCCTGACGGGTCGATTCACAAAGGATTGATGACGCGGGCCAAGGCCGCGAAAGAGCAGGGCGATTCTGTCGGTGAAGAGGCGGCCAAGGCCGAGGCCGACCAATACAAACGCTTCACGGTGTTTGAGCTGCGCGCCGGCTTGGTGCAGGACGTATTCCCGCCATCGATCCATCCGGGTACTGGCAAGCCGTACACTTGGCGCACGCCGCCGAATGCTGCTGATGGTCTGCCGGTGCTTACCAGCGAGCTGCTGAACATTTGGTTGAATTGGGATGTGTTCAAGCGCAACGCCGAGGCCGCGTGCCCTTGGGCGCCGAAACCGAAGAAGCTCGCCGCGAAACCCATCAAGCGCGCCCCACCCGCTGACGGTAAACCCTCGGTGATTGATGAGTTCAACCGGTGCCACGATGTGGAAGAGCTGTTGCGTGCCCACGATTACATCAAGCGCGGTAACAAGTGGCTGTATCCGCACAGCAGCACCGGCTTGCCTGGTGTGACTGTCACCGACCGCAAGGTCTATTCGCACCACGGCGCGGATCCGCTGGCCAACGGTCACCAGAATGACGCGTTTGAGGTGTTTTGCCTGCTGGATCACGATGGCGACCAGTCGAAGGCGGTCAAGGACGCAGCTCGGATGTTGGGTATGCAGCACGCGTCGCGCCCAGCCCCACAAGATCTTCCCCCGGCCCCATCGGCGGATGCCAGCGAGCAGGACTCCAGCGCGGCGCCCGGAGAGGCCGCTCCCGCTGCTGACGGGGGGGCGGGGGAGGTGCTGACCTACGAGCAGGTGCTGCGACGTTATGTGCTGGTCGAGGGGACCACGCAAGTGTGGGATCTCGACAAGGCGCGGGTGATGAAGAAAACCGCGTTTGAGGCTCGCGTCGGCAAGCCATTGGCGAAACAGTGGGTAGATGACACCAGCAAAAAGCTTATCTCGGATGATAAGGTCAAGGGGATCGAGCAAGCGCGCAAGATGGCTGGTAAGAAGGGTGGTGCACTGAACCTGGAGCCGATTGAACGGTACGTGTACATCGACGGCACCAAGGACGTTTGGGACCGGGAAAAGAAGCGGCGGGTTGCCGAAGGCGCGGTCAAGATGGCCCTCGGTGATATGTACGGTATGTGGTTGAACAGCCCGGAGCGGCGCGTGGTCGACGTGGAGAACATCGTGTTCGACCCGACGATGACCAAGGATCCCAACATTTACATCAATACGTTCGACGGGCTGCCCATGCAGCCGGCGCGCGATGATGCCGGGTGCGAGAACCTGCGGTGGTTGATTTCATTCCTGTGCAACCACGACCAGTCGTCACGCGATTGGCTGGTGAAGTGGTTGGCGTACCCGTTGCAGCACCTGGGCGCGAAGATGGATACGGCGGTGCTGGCTCACTCGACCATGGAGGGCTCGGGCAAAAGCCTTTTGTTCGCTGATGCGTTCGGTTTGCTATATGGGCAGTACGCGGCCACGGTCGGGCAGACTCAGCTCGAAAGCAACTTCAACGCCTGGCAAAGCCGCAAGTTGTGGGCGGTATTTGAAGAGGTCGTGAGCCGTGATCAGCGCTACAACCAGGTGGGCAAGATCAAACACCTCGTGACCGGCAAGACGGTGCGCATGGAATCGAAGTTCATCAACGGTTGGGAGGAAGCCAACCACATGAACGCCGCGTTCCTCAGCAACGAGATTATGCCCTGGCCGATCGCGCCCAGTGACCGGCGAATGTTGGTGCTTTGGCCGATGGAGACACTTCCGGTCGAGCGCCAGAAGGCAGTTGGGCGAGAGCTGGAGAATGGAGGCGTCGCGGCGTTGTACGCGTGGTTGTTGTCCGTTGACCTGGGTGACTTCGACCAGCGCACCAGGCCGCCCAGCACTGATGCGCGTGAGCGTTTGGTGGCACTGAGTAGGGCCAGCTGGCAGACTTTCCTGTTCCTCTGGCAATACGGCGAGCTTGGGCGTGATATGTGGGGTGCCTGTTTGTCCACCGACCTCTATGCGATGTTCCTGGAGTGGTGCCACCGCAACAAAGAGCACGTGATGAGCCAGACGAAGTTCTCGTTGTTCATCAGCTCGGAGGTGGACAAGACCCGGGCAATTCCCTGGACCGACGGCAGCAACCGCAAGTTTGGGGCGTTCTTCTTTCCACGCGATGAGCAGGCTTCCCAGCCCCCATCACTCAGGTCAGCCGATCTGGGCAAAGCGGTGGTTGCTTGGCGGGCTGCGGCGCGCCTGGCGGGTTGGAACGTCGACAACTGGGACCACATCAAGGCGGCTGCAGCATGAATCCGACTAAAAGTGTGTTGGGTGTGTTGGGTGTGTGTTGGGTTGGTTTTCGATACCCAACACAATTTCAGGCCTTCTATCTCGCGGCTTTCCGGGCTGTGTGTTGGGTGTGTTGGGTTTGGCGTCGCGTGCGCGCATGGGCGACGTTATTTCAATCCATGGACGCCGGATTTTTTCCTTATGCGAGGACTGTTAAACCCAACACACCCAACACACCCGACACATTTGATTTAAGGCTATTGAATTTAAAGGGTTTTAGCTGTGTTGGGTTTGTGTTGGGTATGGCGTTTTTTGTGTTGGGTTGGTTTTTGAGCGGGGGAGCGGGGCGATGATCGAAGAAATGGAAACTCTGTTGAAGCATTGGGGCGAGCAAACACGGCGGTGTGGCTCTGCCGGTGGTTTGGGCAGCCCGATGGCCACGATCATGGAATGGGGTGGATGCGCGCCCCGTGGTACGCCTGGACCGCGTAGCCTTCTCGATGGCGGCGCGGGTATTGATGCTGTTGCGCAAGAAGTCGCGGCGGCTCTGGCTGAGGTCGCTCGCCAGGATGAGCGCGGGCAGATGTTGGAGCGTCTGGCGGTGCTGCGTTATACCGATGACTCGGCGCCAACGTGGTTGATGCAGTTGCACCTGGTCGGCTCACAGTCCCGCGCAAAGCAAACCTACTACGACTGGGTGCATAGCCTTCATCTTCGACTGCTGCAGGTGCTGGCGGATCGGTCTGGGGCGCGTAAGTGGCTTACCGCTGGTCAGGGCGCTTTACCTCAAAGTCTCCTCAAAGCTGCGTCAAAGTTGCGTCGAGCCAGTTAACCGAATTTGCCCCCTTTTCGGTTCCGTACTCAGGGGGTAAAAAGTCCCCACGATATGGAATTTGCGCCTCGGCGCTGACCTCGCACGTGCTGTGCAGCTTTACCCGGTTTCCCTAGACCGGTCACTTAACCCCGCTTCGGCGGGGTTTTTATTAATGGCTTGGTGTGCTTCCGCCGCGTCATGCTGCTGGCAAGAAAGATCCTGCCTTGACAACCCCTTGAAAACCCCCGATTACTTGTGCGCCGATCATACAAAGGCTCAACACAACGGATTGAGGAGTTGGGAATGACTGACGATTTGAATAGCGAGCTTGATAAGATTTTCACTGCGCGTGCTGAGCGCCTGGATGCCGCCGCGCAAGCGCAGCAGGAGGCAGAAGTTAGGGCGGATACGACTCTTCAGGAGTTTCTGGCATTGAAGGAAGCGTTAATCCGACCGACCTTAGAGAGCTTGGCTAACAAATTGAGTGATAGGGGTCAGGAAAGTAGGATCGTCGAAATTCAAGATGGGGAGCACGTTGGCGGAAAAGTCAGTGATGCGAGTATCGGTATACGGTTCTGGACTGATCGTGGTGCGGCAATCGCACGTGGAAACGAGTACCCACACTTGACGTTAGTGCTAGAAAAGTCGAGACGTAAAGTTAACTTTTTCCGAAGCACGATGAGTCCTGGAAAAAGTGGCATGGCCGGGAGCGATGGTTCAGTTGATCTCGGTTTGTTAACCGAGGATCTGATCAATCAAAAAGCTTTGGAGATCATCGCTGCGATTTATCGCTGACTAAGGGCTTTAAATTTCCGGCGCGATCTTAAATTGTTCCTTCAACCCCGCTTCGGCGGGGTTTTCTTTTTCTGCCCGACGGGTTTCTGCAATGGAGTTATCAGCATGGGCGAGCCAGCGAGCACGGCTGCAATTGTTGTCGTGGCCGGCGGAGCCGGTGCTGCTGTAACAGGGCTGTTCACCGGGATTGATGCACTGGCTGTGATCGGTGCTCTTGCCGGTTCACTTGTTTTCTTTACCACCACCGAAGAGTTGCCGGTGTGGAAGAGGTTGGTATTCCTGCTGGTGTCCTTCGTCATGGGATATCTGTTCGCCCCGGCGCTCAGCGAGTTGGAGCTATGGGGTATTCGACCGTTCAAGCACTCCGGCCCAGCTGCGTTCGGCGCGTCGGTGCTGGTCGTGACGGTTGCACTCGCCATCATCAAGCGACGCGGTATCGATGCCGAACCGCATGGGAGGCAGGATGGATAGTCATGTGCTTCAGCAAGTACTGACCCAGGCCACGTTCTGGTTATGCGTGGCGTTGTTCGTCCGGTTGTTCACCTTCCGGCGCCGTGGTGCCCGGTTCCGCCGTGACATGAGCTGCCTTGCCTGGTTGGTGATGGTCGCGTCCGGCGCAGTCATCGTCTACATCGGCAAGGGTCAGTTGATCATGCCGCGTAACTCGTGGCCGTTGGTGCTGCTGCTAACGGTGTTCGTTGGGTCGGTATGCCAGAGTTCGGGCAACCTGGCCCGAGTGTGGAGAGTGGGCTGATGAGCAAGGTGTCTGATGACCGGCGCGGCAGCAGCACCGAACGTGGTTACGGGTACAAGTGGCAGAAGTCCCGCGACGGGCACCTGCGTGAGAATCCCTATTGCACGATGTGCTCGACTGACCAACGCCCCGTCGCGGCCAGCGTTGTCGACCACAAGGTCGCGCCGAAGCTCAAGGACGCCAAGGACAGCGGTGATCCAGCGCGCCTCAAGGCTGCCTGGAAGCTGTTCTGGAGTCCAGCGAACTGGACGAGCCTCTGTAAGTTCTGCCACGACTCGACCAAGCAACGGATGGAGCGGACCGGTACGGTCCCTGGCTGCGGCACTGACGGCCGTCCGGTGGACCCTGGGCATCACTGGAATCGGTGACCACGGGTCAAAAACGCACCAAAAAAGCGCACCCCGAGGGGAGGGGGGTGAAAAACTTTCGTTTGGACTTTCTTCTAGACCGCTCGCCCCCCGTCGTGTGCAACGTCGGGATAAATGAGGGAGGGGGGGTATCAACAAGATAGGGGTATTTATGGCCGGAAACGGAAACTCGGGTCGCCCTGGAACGCCGGCGGCGCTGAAATTACTGCAAGGAAATCGTGGCCGCGAAAATGTTAGCGACCTTCTGGCGCAGGTCGCGGCGCCGCCGGTACCGGTTGGCGCGCCGCCGATGCCGGACGTGCTTTCAGCTGATGCGATCGCCGAATGGGAGCAGCTGGTACCGGCGCTGATTTCGCTGGGCATCGTTTCTAAATTGGACTCGATGGCGCTGGCGACCTATTGCCAGGCGACCGCCGATTGGCGCCGGTACCAGCGGCTGATCACGAAGCGCAATGACGCTTCTGATGATGACCTGGGCGGCGACATCCAGACCTTCAAAACCGGCGCGCAGCAAATGCACGTCCTTCGCCAGCTCGCGAACGACGCCGAAAAGCGTGCCAACGCTGCCGGTGCCCAGTTCGGCCTGTCGCCTATGTCCCGGCGCAATCTGAAAACGTCGCCGGCGCCGCAAGGTGAGCTATTCCCCAATGAGCAACGAGACGCCGCAGACAAGTACTTCAACTGATGATCGCGTCAGCGCGTTCGCGCTGGCGGTGTTGGCCGGCGATATCGTCGCCGGTCCCGATGTCCGCAACGCCTGCAAACGGCACCTGCAAGACCTCAAACACGGGCCAGCGCGTGGCTTGATCTGGGATCTGGGCAAGGCCAACCGAGCCATAGGTTTTTTCGAAGAGGTGCTTTGCCTCAACGGCGGCGATTACGAAGGCATGCCGTTCCTGCTGGCCCCGTGGCAAGCCTTTGTCATCGGCAGCCTGTTCGGCTGGATGACGGTGGACGGGTTCCGCCGCTTCCGCTTGGGCTACATCGAAACCGGTAAAGGCTCGGGAAAAAGCCCGTTGGTGGCTGGTATTGGCCTGTACGGATTGGTGTCGGATGGCGAGCAACGCGCGGAGATCTATGCCGCTGCGACCAAGCGTGACCAGGCAATGATCCTGTTTCGTGACGCCGTGTCGATGGTCGACATGTCCACCAAACTCCGATCGCGCCTGGTGCAGTCGGGCCGTGACGAAAAGGTGTGGAACCTGTTCTACCCCAACACCAATTCCTTCTTCCGGCCGATCAGTGCCGACGAAGGCAAGTCAGGCCCACGGCCTCACATCGGCCTGCTTGATGAGGTGCACGAACACAAAACCGCCGCCACCGTGAACATGATGCGCGCCGGTACCAAGAACCGCCGCAAGGCCATGGTGGTGATGATCACCAACAGCGGCTCCGACAAGAAGACGGTGTGCGGTCAGTATCACGACCTGGGCGTGCGTATCTGCGCTGGCATAGAAGATGACGACAGCTTCTTTGCCTTCATCTGTTCGCTCGACGAGGGCGACGATCCTTTCAAGGACGAAAGCTGCTGGGCGAAGGTCAACCCCTCGCTCGATCACATCGCAGAAGGGCAGGCCGACGGCATCCCGGGCCGCAAGTACTTGCGAGAGCAAGTGAAGGCTGCTCGGGGGCTGCCCGCTCAAGAGTCAGTCGTGCGGCGCTTGAACTTCTGCGAGTGGACCCAGGCCGATGCCCCTTGGATTTCGTGGGCAGTTTGGAAGCAGGCGGAAGAGCGTGTGCCGATGCGGATGTTGCGCAACCGGCGCTGTGTCGGAGGCCTGGACCTGGCAAGTACCACCGACCTGACGGCGTTCGTTCTGCTTTTCTGGCCGGCGCCGCACGATCCGCACTGGCGGGTGCTGCCGTACTTCTGGATCCCGGACGACGACCTACAAGGCCGAGAGGATCGCGACAAGGTGCCCTACGCAATGTGGGTCAAGGCGGGGCACCTGGAAACAACACCAGGGCGAGCCATCAGCAAGCTCCATGTGCTGCGGCGTCTGGTCACGATCACCGCTTACTTCGGCGTGGAGCGCATCGCCTACGACCGTTGGCGGATCGAAGACCTCCTGCAACTGATGTCGGAATACGACATCACGCTGCCCGAGATGGTGGGCTTCGGCCAAGGCTTCAAGGACATGGGCCCCGCCGTTGACGAGTTTGAGCGGCGTCTGCTTGGCCTCGCTCCTGAGACTGAGGGCGACGACGTGATTGACCTTGATCCCAGCGAGTGGGAGTTGGTCGAAAGCGAAACAGTCGAAACCCTACGACATGACGGTAACCCCGTAATGACCTGGAACGCCGGCAACGCGGTAATCGTTTCTGACCCAGCCAACAACCGCAAAGCCGACAAGGCCAAGGCGACGGGCCGAATCGACGGCATTGTCGCCGCCATCATGGCCACCGGTATCAGCGGTAAAGCCGCCGGCGCCGGTGGCACATCCATCTACGACGAAGGGGTCGGTATATGAAATTGGTCATTCTGTCCTGGCTGTCCGGCCTGCTGGGCTTCTGTCTGCTGGTTGGCGGTGTGGCGATGGTCCACGTGCCCGCCGCGTGTGTCGTGGCGGGTGTCGGGCTTATTGCCTGGTCCTGGCTGGCGGATCGAGCAGCGGCTGCAATGAAACCCAAAGGAGGCTGAGCATGTTCTTTTCAAGCGTGCTCGGCGAAGGGCGCGGCAACCTCACGGAAACGGGGAGCGGCGTCTGGCGCGGCCTGATTGGCAGTGGCCGCAACAGCTCTGGCGTAAAGGTCACGCCGGAATCGGCGCTGGGTCTGCCAATCCTGCAAAACTGCGTCACGCTACTGGCCGAAACCATGGGGCAGTTGCCCTGTGAGATGTACAAGCGCATGGACAAAGGCCAGCGGGAGCCAGCGATCAACCATCCGGCGTACGACGTGCTTCGGTACCAGCCGAACGGCTTCCAGACTCCGTACGAGTTCATGGAGTGCATGCAGGGTGCCGCCGGTCTGCGCGGCAACGGTTACAGCTTCATCGACCGTCGTGAAGACGGCAACGTCGTGGCGCTTTGGCCGCTGTGCAATGACAAGGTGCAGGTGCTCAAGGGCGGCGACATGCTGCCGTACTACCGGATCGCGGGCGGAGAAGCGCTGCCGATGCGCATGGTTCACCACGTGCGGTGGTTCAGCACGAATCACTACGTCGGGTTGTCACCGATTGAGGTGCATGCCGATTCGCTGGGCCTGGCCCAGGCGGTCCGGCAGTACACCGGCAAGAGCTTCGCCAACGGCGTGACGGTCTCCGGCGTAATCGAGCGGCCACGTGAATCTCCCGCGATCAAGGATCAGGGCAGCATCGACAAAATCGTGGACCAGTGGGGCCAGAAGTTCGGCGGCATGGACAACGCCAAGAAGGTGGCCTTGTTGCAAGAGGGAATGACCTTCAAGCCCGTGTCCATGAACAACGTCGATGCCGAGGTGCTGGGGATTCTCAAAACCACCGGTACCGACATCGCCCGGATCTACAAGATCCCGTTGCCCATGGTCAACGACCTGGAGAAGTCCAACTACAACACCCTTGAGCAACTGATGATTCAGTTCGTGGTGTTTGCGTTGTTGCCGTGGGTCAAGCGTCACGAACAGTCGATGATGCGCGATTTTCTGTTGCCCGCCGACCGGCGCAACTACTTCATCGAGTTCAACCTCTCCGGGTTGCTGCGTGGCGACCAGAAGAGCCGGTACGAAGCCTATGCCATTGGACGGCAGTGGGGCTGGCTCAGCGCCAATGACATCCGGCGTCTGGAGAACATGCCGCCGGTGACCGGCGGTGACATCTACATGCAGCCGCTGAATATGGTTGACGCGGGCAAGGGCGGTGCTGACTTGACTAACCCTGCCGTGCGCGCCCAGCTCGAAATGCAGCACGCTCAAATTGAGAGGATTCTGGCGCAATGAAAAACTACCTGAGAGCCTCCAGCCTGCTGTTCAATCAGCCGCTGTTGGTGATGCCTGATATGTTGGACCTGGGGGTTCGCTGGGCCAACCAGGTGATGAGCTTGAACATCGTCAACATTGGTGGGCAGGGCACCCCCGGCCTGTGGTCGGATGATGGAATGGACCGCATAGCACAGCGCGAAGAAGAGCGCCGTACTGCCATCGCCCGCAGCGGTATCGAGGTGATTCCGGTCAGCGGGGTGTTGGTCAGTCGCGGCAGCCACATCGGCATGTGCGAAACGATGACCAGCTATGAACAGCTGCGTGGGCAAATTCGCAATGCGGTTGCTGACCCAATGGTCGAGCGGATCGTGCTCGACATCGACAGCCCAGGCGGTTCTGCGGTGGGGGCTTTCGAACTGGCGGCCGATATCCGCGCTATGGCCCAGCAGAAACCGATTACCGGCATCGTCAACTTCATGGCCTACAGCGGTGGCTATCTGCTTGGCTCGGCCTGTACTGAGCTGGTTGTGAGTCAGACCAGTGGTGTCGGGTCCATCGGCGTCATTGCCAGCCACATGGACCGCTCCAAGATGGAGGAGGGCATGGGCGTCAAGGTGACCACTGTGTTTGCGGGCGCCCACAAAAACGATCTCAGCCCTCATGAACCTTTGAGCGACCAGTCGCTCAAGTACCTCAACGACGTGGTGCAGGAGAGCTATCAGCTCTTCGTTAACGCCGTTGCCGAATACCGGGGGCTGTCCGTACAACAGGTCATGGCAACCGAGGCTGGGCTCTATCGCGGCCAGGCCGGCATTACTGCTGGGTTGGCAGACCGAATGCAGAGCCCGCAGCAGGCCGTTGATGATCTTTCCCATTCTGTCGCTGTGAGTCGGGCGAACCGGCCGGGCGGCCGCATCGCGGTACGCGCCGCTGCACTGAATCTTCAAACACTGAGCTGACCGCGTTCGCGGCACTCATCGAAGCCCGCCTAGTGCGGGTTTTTTAATGCCCAGGAGGCACCATGTCCCTTGTACTTCAAATGCGTAGCGAACGCGCCAAACTGGTTGAGCAGGTCCAGGCACTGGCCCAGATCGAGTCGGGCGGCGGGAATCTGAACGTCGAGCAGCTGGCGCAGTTTGCGCAGCTGGAAACCCAGATCAACGAAATGACCGCGAAAATTACTCGCGCTGAAAGCGCCGAGCGTATCGCGGCAGCTGCTGCGGTGCCCGTCGAGGAGAGCGCGCAGGGCAACAAAGGCTCCCCGACGCACATCAGCACTCATAGCGAACCAACCAAGCCGGGTGTTGCCATGGCGCAAATGGTGCGTCTGATGGTCCAGGCCGGCGGCAATCAGCACGTCGCTGCTGAAATGGCCAAGACGGGCGGTTACGGCGTCGATGTGCATATGGCGCTATCCACTGTGACTCCGGGCTCCGGTGGTGTACTGGTGCCCGAGAATTTCAGCACCAGTGTTATCGAATCGCTGCGACCTAAGTCCGTGGTGCGCAAGATGGGCGCCATCAGCCTGCCGCTGAACAATGGCAATCTGACCATGCCCCGCGTGCTGGGCAACACTCAGGTGACCTACCTGGGCACCGAGGAAGACATTGCAATCACCGATATGCAGTTCGGTGACCTCAAGCTGTCCGCCAAGAAGGCGGCTGCGATCGTGCCGATCTCCAATGACCTGTTGGCGTATGCGGGCGTTAACCCGCGCATCGACTCCCAGGTCAGCAGCGATCTGGCGGTCAGCATGGGGCTGTCGGAAGATCTTCACTTCATCCGTGGTGCTGGCACCGGCTCGCTGCCGAAGGGTCTGCGCTACTGGGCCCTGCCTGGCAACGTGATGGGTGCGCCTGCTGGTGCAACGCTTGCCATTGTCGACCTCTACCTGGGCGGCATGATGCTGCGCCTGGAAGGGGCCAATGTTGACCTCGCCGGCTGTGGCTGGATCATGGCGCCACGCACCATCCGTTGGCTGCAATCGCTGCGCGACGGTAATGGCAACAAGGCCTACCCAGAAATCGACAGCGGTATGTTGAAGGGCTATCCAGTGGCACTGACCACTCAAGTGCCGGTCAACCTGGGCGCCGGCGGTAACGAGTCCGAGATCTACTTTGTGAACTTTGCCGACTGCTACATCGGTGAAGACACCACGCTGGCGATTGCGATCAGCACTGAGGCGTCCTACAAGGATGGCGCTGGTAACACCGTGAGCGCGTTCCAGCGTGATCAGACCCTGATCCGCGTGATCAGCAAGCACGACTTCGGCCCGCGTCACGTCGAGTCGATTTCTGTGGGTACCGGCATCACTTGGGGCGCTGGTATGTAATCCCCTGGTCCTGCCAGCTGGTGGGACCAACTTCTCATGCAGGTAGCATCATGACCGATACGAAGATTGTGACCTTCAAAAAGGAATGGCGTGGTTATGCCATTGGGGAAATCGCTGGCTTCGATAGCGATGCTGCCGCTTCGCTGATCAAGTCAGGGCGAGCAACGGCCTATGTGGCTCCTGGCGTTGTTGAAAAGGCGTCTGCTGGTGCCGGTGCGAAGAAACCGAGCGGTAAGAAAGGTGGGAAACCCGCTGAGTCTGTAGATCCGGTGGATCCAGTAGATCCCATCGATCCGGTAGAACCGGTGGATCCAGTAGAGCCCACTGATCCGGTGGACCCCGTGGATCCGGAAGAACCTGACGAGAAACCATAAGTCATGGCCCGTCGAATTGAGTACTTCGGTGAGCCGGTCCTGACGCTCGACCAGGTGGCATTTCAGTGCCGTGTTGAGCCGGAGGACATGGCCCCGGAGCTGATCGAGCAAATCATCATCCCTGGCGTCACCACTCAATGCGAGTCGAAAACGGGCGCGGCAATTCGCGGTGCTGTTTACGAAGAAGAGTGGCCCGCAGACAGGCAGAGCGGGCATGCCCTTGATGTTGGCCAGGCAAGCGAAATCGTTTCGGTGTTCTCCCAGCAGGTCGACGGTGGCTGGGTCGAGCAAGTTGGCCCCTTCGAACTGCGCCAGGATCAGCGGGAAAGTTTCATGCACTTCCCAGGAACTCGGCCGGCTGGTCGGCTCCGTATCCGGTACAAGGCGGGGCTGGATATAAGACTCCACCCCGGCGTACGCAACTGGCTATTGATGGCGGCGGCGACGATCTACAGACACCCGGAAATGTTCCTGGTGGGACAGACACTCTCTGAGTTGCCGTCAGCGTTTCTTGATCACCTGGTGGCTGAGATCACCGTACCGCCGAGGTTCTGACCATGGCAATGCGCGAACCGAGTGCCGGCGAATTGGACCGGCGTATCACCCTGCGATTGCGGTCAGACACACCGGCGCCTGACCTGGGGCTCGATTCGCTGTTCACCGATCAGAAACAGCGGTGGGCGAAGATAGAGCCGGTCGGCACCGCTGTCTACGCCAATGGCGTTCAGACAGAGGTGAAGATCACCCACCGTGTCATCCTGTATTACTTGAAAGGCATGTGTGATGCGCATGAGGTTGTTCACGGTGGCTCGATCTATCGGGTAAAGCGTGTGGCTGATATGAATGGCACTCGGCGCTATACGCTGCTGGAAGTCGAGGAATTGGGCGCGGCTCAGCCTGGTGGGGGGATATATGGCTAACTCAGTTGGTGTTGATGGATACATTCACATCGAAGGCTTCGAAAAGTTCGAACGCGAAGCCTTCGACAAGAAGAAGATCCGCGCAGCAATGCGCAAAGCCGGCAAGTTGGTGAGGCAGCGAGCACAGCTCAACGTGGCGTTGTCCCGTGGCCAGGAAAGCTACCCGGTGAATCGAACCGGGGCCTTGCTGGATTCGATCAACTTCAAGGTGTCCCGCTCGGGGTTCCTGGTGAAGATTGCGCCCTACAAAACGGGGGCTATGGAGGAATACTATCCGGCCTACCTACACTACGGCGTGCGGTTGGGTGGCCGTATCAAGAAGCTGGCGCCGGGTGCCGGTAGCGGCAAGAGCAACCGACGCCGCAAGGGCGCTCGCGCTGGTCTGGTCGCTGAACGCAAGAGCAATGGCTGGCGCATCGAGCCTCGGGCAAACTACATGAGTGACGCCCTGCAGGACTCTTCCTCAGCTGTGCGGGCGATTTTGTCGCAAGCCTTCGCAGACGCACTCGGCTGATCATCCTCAGATATTGACTCTATAAACAACCTCGCCACGGCGGGGTTTTTTATTACCTGGAATTCGCCCATGAAGATCTCCCCAATCGTAGCTCACCTGCGCCAGTACTGCCCAAGTTTTTCGGGCCGCGTAGCGGGTGGCATTGATTTTGAGGCGGTTGCCGCCAGCGCAAAGCTGAGCCATCCCTCAGCTTACGTGATCGCGGTATCCGACAAGGCCGCTGAAAACGATGTTCAGAATGGTCTGCGTCAGGCAATCACCGATTTTTTCGACGTGGTGTTGGTGGTGGATACCCGTGATGAGCGCGGCCAGGAAGCGGCGGACCTCACCCATCTATTCCGGGCGGAGATCTGGCGAGCCTTGATTGCCTGGAAGCCCGCGCCGGAATACACGCCGATCGAATACGAGGGCGGAGAGTTGCTTTCCATCAACCGTAGTCGAGTGGTCTACCGCTTCACTTTCTCGGCCCGCTTCCAGATCGGGCGGAACGCGTCCAATGATCCTGCGGAGACCTGGCACGAACTGGAACTGGATGGGTTGCCCGGATTTACCGGCGTCAACTTCGACATGGACTGCATTGATCCTGCTGACCCCAACCTGCAACGACCTGGCCCGGATGGGCGCATCGAAGTGAAATTCTCAGGAGACGTAACACCATGACCAAGCGCATCACTGTGGTGCCGGCCGCTGGCCGTGCCGTGCCTGACCCGGAGGCTGGCGACCTGTTGCCTGGCGCGGGTCGTGAGGTTCCCGATAACGCGTATTGGCGCCGCCGCTTGGCAGACGGCGACATCACCGTTCAAACCCCCACCAAGGCCGCCAAGGCGGTGAACCCTGAGGAGCCTAAATAATGGCTATTGGATTCAGCAATATACCGGCCGACCTTCGGGTACCACTGTTTTACGCAGAAATGGACAACTCGGCGGCCAACACTGCGTCGTCGGCAATGCGCCGGCTGATCGTCGCTCAGGTCAACAGTGATGCTGTCGGTGACAATATCGGCGGTCTGGTGTTGGTACCAAGTCTGGGCCTGGCGAAGAGCATCGGCGGGTCCGGCTCGATGCTCGCCGCAATGTACGAAGCCTGGCGCAAAGTGGACCCGGTCGGTGAGGTGTGGTGCCTGCCCTTGCAAAATGACGAAGGTGTTGTGGCCACTGCTACCGTTACGGTCACCGGTGCTGCAACGGAATCCGGACTGCTGAATTTGTACATCGGCGGTGTGCGTGTACAGGCGACAGTCACCGCCGCAGCAACACCAACCATCGCCGCCTCGGCGCTGGCGGTGAAGATCAATGCCACGGAAGATCTACCGGTCACCGCTGTTGCAGCGGCAGGCGTCGTTACCCTTACCTGCAAGTGGAAGGGTGAGAGCGGCAACGATATCAACCTGCAACTCAACCGCCTGGGCAGAACCAATGGCGAAGTCACTCCGGCGGGCCTCACGGTTGTTCTGACCAAAATGACCCAGGGGGCCGGTGTGCCTGACCAGGTTGACGCGCTGGCCGCTTTGGGCGATGAGCCTTTCGAGTTTCTGTGCGTTCCGTGGACCGACACCAACACCTTGGACGCCTGGAAGGGGGCGATGGATGACAGTGTTGGCCGCTGGAGTTGGGCCAAGCAACTGTTCGGCCACGTGTACGCCGCCAAGCGCGGCACCCTCGGCACTCTGGTTGCGGCTGGGCAGGCGCGCAATGATCAGCATGTGACGATCCAGGCAATGGAGGCCGGTGTGCCCCAGCCGTTTTGGGTGCAGGCTGCGACGTTGGCAGCGCGTACGGCGGTGTTCATCTCTGCTGATGCCAGCCGCCCGACGCAAAGCGGTAGCCTACCGGGCCTGTATCCTGCCCCGGCCAGTGAGCGTTTCACGCTCACGGAACGACAGTCGTTGCTCAGCTACGGTATTGCCACGGCATATTACGAAGGTGGTTATGTGCGCATCCAGCGCTCGATCACCACGTACCAGAAAAACGCTTACGGCCAGGCAGATAACTCCTACCTGGACAGCGAGACCATGCACCAGTCGGCGTTCATCATCCGCCGGATGCAGAGCGTCATTACCAGCAAGTACGGCCGCCACAAGCTGGCAAACGATGGTACCCGTTTCGGTGCGGGTCAGCCCATCGTCACACCGAGCACGATTCGCGGAGAACTGATCGCGCAGTACATGCAGTTGGAGTTGGAAGGTCACGTGGAGAACACCGAATTGTTCGCTGAGCATTTGATCGTTGAACGGGACAGTAACGACCCCAGCCGGGTCAACGTGTTGTTCCCGCCTGATTACATCAACGGGTTGCGGGTGTTTGCGCTGCTCAACCAGTTCCGCCTGCAATACAACGACGCCGCGTAATCTCACTCGCCGCACTTTCTGAACAACCCCGGCCCGCCCTGCGCGGGCTTTTGCATTCTGGAGACTATGACCATGGGTCAATTAGTGGCGGGTACCACCTACGTAAAAGTGGATGGCGTCCAACTGACTATCACCGGCGGCGCTGAAGCCCCTTTGATGGATGTGAAGCGGGAAACGATTTTTCCGGGCTTCTACAAGGAAGAGGAATTGCCTCCCTATACAAAGATGACGGCGATCCTTGAACCGGGCTTTCCGATCAAAACGCTGGTGAATGGCCGTGATATGACGGTTACGACCGAATTCAAAAACGGGCGTGTGTACGTCCTGGCCGGTGCTTACCTGGTCGATGAGCCTTCGTTCAAGGCTGACGACGGCACTGTTGAGTTGCAATTCGACGGCATCAAAGGGAGCTGGCAATGAGCGAACCAATGAAGTTGAGCGCGCCTATTGAGGCGCATGGCGAGCAGTTGACCTCGTTGACCCTGCGGCGTCCTACGGTTCAGGAAGTCCGCAAGATCCGGGCGTTGCCATATGTGATCGGCAAAGACGAAGCGGTGACCCTTGAAATGGAAGTGTCCGCCAAGTACATCGCCGTGTGCGCAGGTATCCCACCATCCTCGGTTGACCAGTTGGATCTGACCGACCTCAACACGCTGAGCTGGGAGATTGCTGGTTTTTTCATGACCGCGGCATCGGCGAAGTCTCCGACCTGATTGCCGTTGCCTACGACCTGGCCTGGCTCTGGAAAGTTGATCCCGAGGTAATGATGTCCAGGCCGTTGGATGTGCTCTGTGAGTCTTACGAGCAACTGCAACGTATTAACAACGCACAGCAGGGTTAGCTATGGATAAGTTTCAGCTCAAGGCGTTGATCACCGGCGTCGACAAGCTGTCGCCGAAGTTAGCCGGTATTCAAAAAAACGTAGGAACGTTCAGGAAAAATCTCGAAAAAACGGGCTTGGGGAAAATCGGCATCAAGGATTTGATCACTGGCGGCGCGCTGGCTGCGCCGTTTGCGGTCGGTACTCGATCGGCAATTGCGTTCGAATCCGAGATGGCAAACGTCAACAAGGTCGTGAACTTCGATACCCCCCAGCAGTTCAAGCAGATGGGCGACGACATTACGCGCATGTCAGAGGTGCTGCCGATGGCCGCCGGCAATATCGCCAAGATTGTCGCGGCGGGTGGCCAGGCTGGTTTTGCGAGCGATGAGCTGCTGGGCTTTGCCGAGTCAGCGGTCAAGATGGGTGTTGCCTTCGACCAGACCGCCGAACAGAGCGGGGAGATGATGGCGACTTGGCGCACATCTTTCAAAATGACTCAGGTCGGCGTGACGGATCTCGCTGATCGGATCAACTATTTGGGTAACACAGGCCCGGCGAACACCAAAAAGATCTCCGATATCGTCACTCGTATCGGGCCATTGGGTGAAGTGGCGGGGCTCGCCTCCGGGCAGATTGCAGCATTAGGCGCGACGATGGCTGGCGTTGGGGTTGAGCAGGAAGTGGCCGCCACGGGCATTAAGAACTTCATGCTTGCGATGACGAAGGGATCGTCGGCCACCAAGGCTCAGTCGCAAGCATTCAAGGCGATTCGGTTGGACTCTAAGCAGGTGGCGAAGTCGATGCAGACTGATGCCCAGGGCACCATCCTGAATATTTTGGAGCGAATCGGAAAGGTCGATGCGGCCTCTAGGGTTGGGCTGCTTACACAACTGTTCGGTTCGGAATCGGTCACCTCCATCGTATCGTTGGTTTCTAACCTCGACTTGTTAAAAGGCAACCTTACAAAGGTGGGTGACGCCTCGCTTTACGCCGGATCGATGGAAAAGGAGTACGCGTCCCGAGCGGCAACAACCGAGAACAATCTGACGCTCTTGCGCAATGCTACCACCAACGTTTCCAAGTCCATCGGCAACGCGATGTTGCCTGCAGTCAACGCGGTAGTGGATGCAGTGCGGCCTATGGTGATTCAGTTTGCGAAATTGGTTGAGGCCAATCCAGATGTAGTGCGGGGTGTTGCAGCTGCTGGACTTGCGTTTACCGCGCTGCGTTTGGGGATTGTTTCGACGATCGTGGCAACCAAGCTTCTTTCGTTCGCACTCAAAGCGAACCCCATTGGCCTTGTTGCCACAGGCATCGCGCTCGCCGCCGGGCTGATTGTAGCGAACTGGTCGGCCATCGCCCCGTACTTCCAAGCTATCTGGGCCAAGATCAAAGGCCCAACCATGGCGGCCTGGGAGATGTTCAAGGCGTTTGTTTCGTGGACGCCTATCGGGTTAATCATTGCGAATTGGGGACCATTAACGGAGTTCTTTAAGGCGCTCTGGGGTGTGCTCGTTGCGCTCTCCACCCCCGTAATGGACTTCCTCAAAACGATGTTCGACTGGTCGCCCCTGGGGTTTATTGTTAAGAACTGGGAGCCCATCAGCGCCTGGTTCAAAAGCCTGTGGGAGAAACTGCGGCCGATAATTGAGCCCATGATGAAGTTCTTCGGTGGAGGTGAAGGTGGTGACGGACTCATTGAGTCTGCCACAAGCAAGGCCAATGCCTTCGCCGAACAGCAGCGTCAGCGCAATGCTGGGGCTGGCGGTGGGACCGGTGCGTTTCTCCAGGCCAACGCAGTGCAGACCGCTCAAAACCGCCAGATGGCGAATAACGTGCAGATGGGTATCAACACCGAGCAGCTTTTGAAAGCACCGGGTCAAATGCCGGCCCCAGGTAGTTTGCTGCAGCAAACGGCTGCGGCAAGCGGCCAGAACCTCAACGGCAAAATCGACATCAACCTCAACGGCGCGCCGCCCGGTACCACCGTGGAACAGTCGCAAACCAACCAGCGCGGCCTAACCATAAAACCCAATATCGGCCAGCGAACAGTCGGCACGCAGAGGTAGCCAATGGAGCAAACGTGGCGTGATCAACTGCTGCCCGCATCGTACCGGGGCATCAGCTTTCTGATCGAGCAGGCGGCCGTGCCGGTGGGGCAGAAGGGCCAGTTGCATGAGTTCCCACAACGGGATGAGCCCTACTTCGAACCTCTGGGCAAACAGGCGCAAGTCCATCGGATGAGCGCCTGGGTGATCGGGGATGATTGCTTCGAGCGGCGCGACAAGCTGCAAGAGGCTTTGCAGACGGAGGGCTCCGGCGAGCTGGTGCACCCGTGGCTCGGCCGAATGCTGGTAAAGGCCGGGGAATGTGAGCTGACTCATGATCGTCGGGAGGGCGGCGTTGCTAGGTTTGAACTGACGTTCTACCCCGACACGCCGCGCAAGTTTCCCACGGCCACGGCGAACACTCGGCAACAGGTGGTCAAGTCTTCGGAAGGGCTATTGGACTCAGCCCTGGCCCGGTACAAGGCGGCAATGGAAAAGATCGACAAAGCGCGGCTCAGTGTCATCGGGTTGCGCAACAGCTTGTCGGGCGTCTATGGCGCGATCCAGCGCCAGTTCGCACCACTGGTGGGGTTGTTCACCAACCTCAGTGGTTTCGTGCAGTCCCTGATCAACTCGCCCGGCGCGCTAGGGGCCTTGTTCTCCAGCTATTTCAGCGACTTCACTGGGCTGGATTTTTCCAGTCCCGGTTCCAGCTATCGCGCAACGGTGGCCACCGCATCGCAACACACGTCGGCTGTGACCGATATCAACACGGTCACCCAGGCCAATGGAGTGGACACCAGTGCCATGGCCCAGGCCACTGCCGATCTGGTGCAGGACGCCCTGTTGGTGCAGGTCGGTTTAATCATCAGCGAGATGCCCGTGTCTATTCGCCCGGCAGTGATGGACTCGGTGCCTGCGATCGATCAGCAAGCTGTGTCGCCGGTGGATCGGCCAGAGGTGCCGGTTGCTGATGATGTGATCGAGTTGCGCGACACGCTCAATGAGGCCATTTGGCAGGCATCGCTCAAGGCTGATCCAGATCATTACCGAGCGTTGACCACCATGCGGCAGGTGCTGGTAAAGCATCTGACGGCCGTGGCCGCGTCCGGTGTGCGTTTGGTCGACATGACGCCGGCTGAAACGTTGCCGGCCCTGGTACTCGCCTACAGGCGCTTCGGCGACTCCACGCGGGCAGGGGAGATCGTGCAGCGCAACCGCATCAGTCACCCAGGCTTTGTACCGCCGGTGCCGCTCAAGATCGCTCAGGAGTAACCCATGCTCGATGCATCGAATGCCGTCAGCCTGACCGTTGACGGCCTGGACTATGGCGGCTGGAAATACGTCGAGATCTCCGCAGGGTTGGAACGTCAGGCCCGCGACTTCAATCTGGGTATAACCTGGAAGTGGTCAGGCCAGCCGATCGTGATACCGATTCGCCAGGGCTCCAAATGCCAGGTGCGCATTGGTGGCGACCTGGTGCTGACTGGCTGGGTGTTCGCTTCGCCGATCAGCTACGACGACAAAAGCATCACCCTGACGATCTCCGGTCGATCGTTGACCGCCGATCTTGTGGACTGCGCGGCGATCAACAAGCCAGGTCAATGGAGCGGGCTGGGCGTACTTGCCATCGTGAAGGCGCTGGCTGCGCCGTATGGCATCAAAGTTCGGAGCGAGATTGCAGACACCGGCACGCTGTCGGATCACACGATCGAGCCGGGCGAGACGGTATTTGAGTCCATTGATCGTCTGCTGACCCTGTTCCGGGTGTTCTCCACCGATGACGCCACGGGCATGGCCGTGCTGGCGAAGCCTGGCAGTGAAGGCTGGGCCAGCGACAAGCTGGAGGTAGGCCGAAATATTCTGACTGGCGACGCTGGGTTGGATTTCTCCGGGGTTTTTTCTGAGTACCGGGTGCTTGGCCAGCGTAGCGGAACCGACACCGAGTTCGGCGAAAAAGCGGCAGAGGTGTCAGCCGTTGTCACGGATGACCGCATCACACGCAAGCGGGTGATGATCATCAAGGAGTCGGGCCAGTTGAGCGACAAGCTAGCAATGGACCGGGCTCGGTGGGAAAGCGTTACCCGCATCGGCAAAGCCTTGAGCACCACTTATAAAGTCCAGGGATGGCGGCAGTCGAACGGCGCGCTGTGGAAGCACAACATGTTGGTGCGCGTGGTGGATCCCATCATTGGGATGGACCGTGACATGCTGATTTCCGAGATCACTTATTCGCTCACGGACAGCGGCACCATCACCACGATGGTGGTAGGGCCACCGGACAGTTTCGAGCCCGAACCCAACGACCGCCACAAAGACCGCAAGCTCAAGAAGGGCGGCAAAGCCGACAACTTCGAATACCTACTCCCCGCTGACTGGAAGCCATCCTAATGAGCCTGATGAACTTGCTTGTGCGCGGTACGGTTGTGCTGGGAAACGCCGCGAAAAAGATGCAGGCCCTGCAAATGAGGCTGCTCGCCGGCGAGGTCAAGGACGGCCTGGAACATTTCGAACCCTACGGGCTGACCAGTCACCCGCTACCTGGTGCCGAGGGAATTGCCGCGTTCCTGGGCGGCGATCGTTCCCATGGGGTGGTGCTCGTGGTGTCTGATCGTCGCTATCGCATCCAGGCGATGGAGCCGGGGGAGGTGGCTATCTACACCGATGAGGGCGACAAGATTCACCTCAAGCGCGGTCGGATCATCGATATCGAAACCCAGACCTTGAACATCAAGGCGGGTGTGGCGGTGAACATCGATACGCCGATGATCACCCAGACCGGAAAAATCGTTTCTGATGGCGACCAGATCGCCGGCGGCGTCAGCCAAATCGAGCACCCGCACAGTGGGGTGATGCCCGGCACAGGCCAGAGCGGCCCGCCCGTAGGAGGTGCTGGATGATCATAACGCCCAACCGGGAGGCTTCACTGGTGCGCGCTGTGGTGATCAGCCTGTTCACCTGGCGCCGCGCCGCTACGGATGATCCGCTCGACGATGATGAACGCTACGGCTGGTGGGGTGATAGCTACCCAAGCATTGCCGATGATCGCATCGGCTCGCGGCTGTGGCTGCTGCGCCGCGTCAAGCTGACCGCCGCTACGCAACGAGATGCCGAGTTCTACGCCCGAGAGGCGTTGCAGTGGTTGATCGAGGATGACGGCGTGGACGACATCGAAATCATCAGCGAGCAGGCCGGTGCCAACCGGCTGAACCTGCGGGTGATCCTCACCATCAGTACTGGCACGCGCCTGGAAATCAACTCAAACCAACTGTGGCAGGTGATCTATGCCGTTTGAAACGCCAACTTTACCGGTGCTGGTCAGCCGTATCCAGAGTGACCTGGCCAGCGACGCGCTGCGGCGCTCAGATGCGCAAGTGCTGTCACGTGCATTGAGTGGTACGGCTTACGGACTGTACGGCTATCTGGACTGGATTGCCGAACAGAACCTGCCCGATACGGCTGACGAAGAGACGCTGGAGCGTATTGCCAACTTACGATTGAGCCAACCGCGCAAGGCCGCGCAGCCGGCGGCCGGTACTGCCAGCTTCACGGCTGCCGGTGGCCGGGTGGTGGATGTCGATACGGTGATGCAGTCGAATGACGGCCGCGCTTATCGTGTGACCGAAAGCGTGACCACGGTAGCGGGTATCAACACCGCCAAGCTGGAAGCTGTGGATGCGGGCACGCTGGGCAACATCGAAGCGGGCATGGTGCTGACGTTGATTCAGCCAGTCGAGGGGCTTGTCAGCACCTTCACGGTGCTGGCCCCAGGGTTGATCGGCGGTATCACCCAGGAAAGTGTCGAGTCGCTGCGGGCGCGGGTAGTGCGATCGTACCGAGTCATTCCGCACGGCGGCTCGCCGGACGACTACGAAACTTGGGCGTTGGAAGTGCCCGGAGTCACTCGCGCCTGGTGCCGCCGAAACTTCCTGGGGCCGGGTACCGTTGGCCTTTTCGTGATGCGTGACGATGACGCGAATCCTATTCCTGACCCCGCTCAACTCGCAGAGGTTCGGGATTACATAGAGCAGCCGAACGTGCGTCCTGTCACTGCGGAGCTCTATGTGCTCCCACCAGTGCCGGTGCCGGTGGTGTACCAGCTTAGCCTGACCCCAGACACCAGCGCCGTGCGTGCGGCTGTAACGGTGCAGTTGCAGGATCTGCACAACCGTGAGGCGGGGCTGGGTGACAAGCTGTTGATCACCCACATCGGCGAGGCTATCAGCAGCGCCACGGGCGAAACCGATCACAACCTGATATCGCCATCGGATGACGTTCTGGCCGCAACCAATCAGTTGCTGACCTTCGGGGGTTGCCTATGGCTGGATTAAGAACCGCCGAGCAGTACCGCGCCCAATTGCAAGCGCTGCTCCCTGCGGGGCCTGCGTGGGACCCAGAGTTGGTCCCTGAGGTCGGCCTGATCCTGTCGGGCGTCTCTGTGGAGTTCGCAAGGCTGGAGGGCAGGGCAGCCGACATCCTCAACGAGATGGACCCTGGCGGCGTAAGCGAGCTGGTGCCCGACTGGGAAAAGGTTATGGGTTTGCCGGACGAATGCCTGGGCTTGAACCCGGTGTTTGAGGATCGCCGCCTGGCAGTTCGCCGGAGGCTGGTGGAGGTCGGTGGCCAGAGCCGCGCTTACTTCATCGAGATCGCAGTGAGCCAGGGCTACCCGGGAGCAACCATTACTGAATACCGCGCGCCCCGTATGGGGCGTTCTCGTTTTGGCTCCGCGCACTTTGGTACATGGGGAGCCCAGTTTATGTGGGTGCTGAACACAGGCGGCCGTCTGCGCGCTGGCCGGCGATTCGGCGCGAGCTTCTGGGGTGAGCGGTTCGGTACCAATCCTGGAGATGCGCTTGAGTGCCTTATCCGTCGACCGGCGCCAGCGCACACCGTTGTGCACATCAATTATGACTAAGGGGTGAAACGTGGATTTTCCTAAAAGTGTTCCCGGCGTAGGGCTGGTCGATGGAAAGTTTATTGATGAGGATCCGTTGGCTGCTACGCCTGGGTCGCTGATTCCTTCTGCTTGGGGCAACTCGGTTACGCTCGAGCTGCTCAAGGTGATCGAGGAGGCGGGCCTTACACCCGACGAAGACGACAACACACAGCTGAACGTAGCCATTGATCAGAAGATTTCGGAATCCTCTGTTGCGTTTGCGAGCCAGCCCGAAGCCGAGGCCGGCGAGTCAGCCACCAAAGCGATGAGCCCGCTTCGAGTATTTCAGGCGATCGCAAAGGTGGTTACGCAGGCCACTGAGAACGCATTTGGATGGCTCAAGATTGCCACCCAGGCGCAGGTCACTGCTGGGATAAATGACTCCTCGGCCGTAACTCCGAAAAAGCTTGCAGCTCGATTGACCGAAAAAGCTGATTTAGATAGCCCCGTTTTTGTAAATCCGGCAACGAACTCAACACCAGATCTTCATGACAACAGTGCAAAACTTGCCAATACGAACTTTGTATATCAAGAGCTGCAATCTTATTTGCGGTCAACTTCAGAGTCGGTGCCCGGCCTTATACAGCTAGCTACCAGTCCAGAAGTGACGGCAGGCGTTAACGATTCGAAAGCTGTTACCCCGGCAAAGCTGGCTGTCAGGTTGGGCACTGCACTAAATAGCACGCTTGGATATAACAGGACCTATGTTGATGTAACTGTTTCGCGTGGAAGCGGGGTAACCTACACAAATAGTTCCGGGGCTCCAATTCAAGTATTTCTATCACTTGATACGCTATCTGGAGCTGAAGCGACGACAGTCGTAGTTGGAGGGGTTACGATTTATAGTGGTGATCCTGGCGTAGCAGGGCAACGAGCCCCGCTTTCATTTATTGTTCCAAACGGATACGGATACTCGGTGACAATTTCAGGAACAACAATACAAAAGTGGGTGGAGTTAAGATGACTAATTTAGTTATGAGTTATTTTTTGGCGGAAGATGGTTTGTATTATGGATTCGATGATGAGCAAGTAGCGTCAGGGTTAAGCGATGGAATGACGCGAATATCCCTGAAAGAAGTAAATGGCATCTTGAATCCCGTTGTCAGCCCAGCCATCGGCGAGCGAGCTTGGCGTGATGGAGAACTGAAGTTGACCGACGAGATCGTTTCGAGACATCGTGACGAGGTTGAGGGTGGAGGAGTGACCACACTAACTCCTGATGAATACAAGGATCTGCAGGCATATCGAACATCTCTGCGCGATTGGCCTGGGTCTGCGGGATTTCCAAAATCCGAAAAACGCCCGATAGCTCCAGCATTGCTGGCGGCCAAGATCAGCAAATAATCGAGAATATTGGCATGTCCATCACCAGCAGCAGCTGCTGTAGATCCTTTCGAACACCGGCCATCAAGCCGGTATTTTTTTGCCTGGAGAAAAGTATGAAGTCTGCCGATAAAGACCGTGACGTCCTGGCCCGCACGCTTTGGGGTGAGGCCAGGGGCGAAGGCCTCGCCGGCCAGATCGCCGTCGCTTGGACGATCCGTAACCGCGTGTTCGACAGCAAGGCCAAGTCTTGGTGGGGGGAGGGCTACGCCGGGGTTTGCCTGAAACCGTGGCAGTTCAGCTGCTGGAACCAGAACGACCCGAACAACGCTTACCTCAGTGGCGCCAAGCCGATCCCGGCCGCGCAGTTCGCCCAGGCCCAGCGTGTGGCTGATCAGGTGATATCTGGCGAAGTGCCGGATCCAACCGGCGGCGCCACACACTACTACGCCACCACCATGCCGAAGGCGCCCGCCTGGGCGTCGGGTGCCAAGCAGACGTTGCGCATCGGGCACCACGTCTTCTTCAAGGATGTGCCGTGATGACGCCGGGTCAGATCCTGGCGTCGATCCTGCTGGCGCTGGTCATCGGGTTCGGCGGCGCCTGGCAGGTTCAGGGCTGGCGGATGGGCGAGAAGCTGGCCGAACAGGATGGGCTGCACAAGGATGACCTGGCCGATATCGGAAAGGCCGCTGCCTCCCAGGCTCGCGCCGAGCAGGATAAGCGCCTGGCAGCTGAGCAGCAGCTCTCCCGCCAGGATCAAAAACACACCAAGGAATTATCCGATGAGCAACGCAAGCAGGCTGTTATCCGTGATCGCCTTGCCACTGCTGATCTGCGGCTGTCAGTCCTCCTCAAGGATCCAGCCAGTGGCTGCGACGTGCCTACCACCACCGCCGCCGTCGGCGTGGTTCATGCAACCCGTCGAGCCCAACTTGACCCAGCGCATGCTCAAAGAATTATCGCAATAACCGCGGACGGGAACAATGGATTGATAGCGCTTCGGGCGTGTCAGGCCTACGTTAGAGAGATTTCGGCAGTACATTAATATTTTGTTTTCTCTCGTAGTGTTCTAACAAGATCTGGATCAGTCAAGGCTATTTTTGCAATTTCAATTATCACTAGCTCAAGGAAAGAATTAACGTTGCCTAGATCTTTTATAAAAGGCTTTAATTTGATAGTTGATCCGTGAGCGATACGACTCCTGATGTCATATAGTGTTTCCCAGAGCTTTTTGTATTCGATCACTCCAAAATATTTGGCGGTATCAGGAGGGGTATCAGATCTTTCCATGATTGGTTTTATATTGTTTAAGATTTGCGTTGTGATCGGTGGGCCGTGTCGAGTTATCAGGCATTCGATCACGGAGAAGTATGATAAGGTTTTCAGCGTGGAACGCATGTCAAGACTCATTGAGTCAAGGAATAGCTTCATTGCATATTTTGTTTCATGAATTACATCTTTGCCCTCTAGCTTTCCAAAGTAAAGCTTGAAATTAGCCATGGCCTGAGGAGTTACTAACTGGGTTCTATAAGGCATCCAAGATTCTCGACATATTCTGTCTGCCTCATGCTGCCTTAATAATACATGAGCCGTCGCATAGTGATCATTTTCATTTCCAATAGCTCCTTGCATGGCGAAATTTATTTTTGGTCGGATAAGTTCTCCGGCCATATTCAGTGTTTCTGTATGATCTATGCCATCAGCAAAGCTGACCAACCACCATCTCGGGGTTGGTGCAGGTATAGGGTCGTTGTCGGCATTTAATATAAAGCAAGGCGAGCCGTAATCTAAAAAATTGTGAAACTGGAAATAATTTTTTGCACCTTCCATGTTGCTCTGGAATATACTTATATGCTGTTCGTTAGCTCGTTTAATGGTAAGTAAGTCATTGATGTGATAGGGGATCAGGTTCTCGTCGAAATACACGTTTGAGGTAATAAGGCAAAAATCATATCGATCCATTTTTATCGCTCATTTAGGTTTTCCGTTAGAGTATAGGCAAAATAATGGATTCGACATGAAGCTCAGGATGGGATTGTCTTATTGAGCTCGGCGAGCAGTCTCTGATTCTCCCTAAGCAGATAATCACGCTGCCCGAGAACAATCCTCACGCTTTGCACTGACGCAAACGAGTACTGTTGTTCCAGTGTGCTTATCTGTTGCTGCGCGGCTGCGAGCCTTCCTTCTGCTTCGGCCTAAGCCCTGGCCAACAGGTTACTCATTTGCACGAGGCCGGCCACGTTCGCCCGCAACTTGCGTAGCGTTGCCTGACTCTGGATGAGTTCGTCTTTGAGCTGGGCGCACTGGCGTTGGTTACATTTCCAGGGGCGTACGGCAGCCTAACCATGCGACGAAGTGTAGAAAATCCATTCCGCAATGGAAATTAGTCCTCTCAAATCCAGCGGTCGCCAGCGCCATTAAATTTTTTGTCGTGCGGAATTGTTTTCTTGGTAACTTGTTGAAAAATAATATTATTTTTGTGGATTGCAAATCCGCCTACGCCGGTTCGATTCCGACCTCGGCCTCCACTCTTGAAAACCCCGTAGATTAGCGTCTACGGGGTTTTTTATTGCCCGGACGAAAGTACGGGCGTGCCGATCAAGGTTTTTGCATGGTCCGTCCCGCAGACGTAGAAAAGCCCGCAATTGCGGGCCTCTCGCACACGACTTTCCGGCTTATTTAAACAGCCCACCGATTGCATTGATCGCATCCGCTGCCTTGTTCACGTTTTGTTGGTGCTGCGGGTTGGTATTCACTTGGGCCTGGGTGTTGTAACTGGCGTTACTGCAGCTTTTGTTTGTCTGGGTCAGCGCAGCTTGATAGGCGGTTGCGCGCAAGGTATCGCCCTTGGCATTGGCTGCATTGATGTTCGCCTGCAGGTCGCGGACCTGTTGCTGGCAGGAGGAGGCGTTATTGGAGTAATTGGTGTTATTGGTGGTGTTGTTTGCACCACCCAGAGCAGAGGACAGAGCCCCTGTCAGGGCACTCAAGTCAGCGGCTTGTGCCGATAGGGCGATCAGACTGAACAGGGCGGCGGATGGAGCGAGCTTGGAAAGACGCATGGCAAACCTCAATGTTTTATTGTCTGCACGCGCGTGGCTCCCGAGCTGGTGCAGAGCAATATCCGTATAAAGGTGTGTGCTCGGTTGCGGCAAAATATTATTTGGTCAAATTTTGAGCTTCAATATCCAGTGTCAATAAATGTGAATTCTTTCACGTTGTTCGTCGGCTGCGCGCCATTGGGGTATGCCTCCTGTGATTACAGGATTTCAGACCTGGCGATGCGCTGGTCTTTCACCTCACCTGCATACGCGTGAAGCCTTTCCTGTTGCGCTGCCAGCAACGCGCAGATCTTCATCAGCGCCACGGCCTCATCCGGCGTCCGACCGCTGGCGGCTAAAGCCGTCAATTCAACCACCGACCAGCCAATCACAGCGGCGGCGTCCTCCAGGTCGTAGAACAATTCCTGCTGTGCCGTTCTGGGGCCGTCGAGCCCCTGGATCAGTTCTTTCATTTATTGCCCCTCCCACTTCAGGTCAAACCCCATGATATCCATCCCGATCTCCGCCAGATCGGTCTTGAATGGAATTTCTCCCATCAAACGCCTGATGTGTCACAACGTCCAGCCCAGCCCCAATGCCTTGTGCAGCGAAGCAAAATCCTTGAGCAGTTCCGCATCCCCGGAAATCCGGCTCTCCTGGGCCTGGTAGCGGGTGCGCTCCGCATCCAGCCAATCCAGGGTGCTGGCGGTGCCCGCACGGTAGCGTTGGCGGGTCAGGTCTGCCGCACGCACTGCCGAGGATTCCACACTGCGCAACAGCACCACGTTCTGGCGTTGATGGCCGTACCGCGCCAGGGCCACATCGGCGTCGCGCAGCGCACTCAATACCACACTCTTGTACTGCGCAAGCGCTTCGTCGCGACCGGCTTCGGCACCTTTGACGCTGGCGGCCACGCGGCCGAAGTCCAGCGCGTTCCAGGTCAGGCGCGGCAGGATCAGCCAGGTACCGTTGTCCTTGCGGGCGAGGTGGCCGGGGTCGCCGGCAGAGAATGACAGGTCGCCCATCAGGCTGAGCTTGGGAAACCAGTCGGCGGTTTTCTCGCCGATCTGCGCGTTGCTGGAGGCCAGTTTGCGTTCGGCGACGCGGATGTCGGGGCGGGCCTTGAGTAGGGCGGCGGGGTCTGCCACGGGTACCACACCGGGGATGGCGGGCAGGGCTTTGGCGGTGGCGAGGCGGCCATCCAGTTCGCCGGGTTCCCGGCCGCAGAGCAGGCCGAGTTGATCCAGGGATTCAACGATGGCGGCTTGCAATGGCAGGCGCTGGGCCTGGGTGTTTTCTGCCTGGGTGAGGACTTGTTCCAGTTGCAGCTGTGAGGCCACGCCACGGCTGCGACGTTGCTGGGTCAGGTCGAGGGCCTGGTTTTCGATGTCGACACTGGCGTCTACCAGCGCCAGGCGTGCCTGTTGGTCGCGCAGGTCGGTGTAGGCCTGCACCACTTCGGCGGCCAGTTGCACCTGGGCGTCGGCCAGTTGCGCCTGGGCAGCGTCGGCTTCGGCTTGCGCGCCTTCGACGGCGCGACGTGTGCCGCCGAACAGGTCGGCCTCCCAACTGGCATCGAAGCCGGCCAGGTAGAGCGTCAACGGCCCGCGACCGCTACCGCCGCCACCCAGTGCGGAGGTGTCGGGCGAGCGCAGTTTGAGCATGGCGGCGTCACCGGTGACCTTGGGCAGGGCGTCGGCCCGCGCACCGCTGAGGCTGGCGCGGGAGTGTTTCAAGCGGGCCTGGGCGGTGGCAATGTCGGGGCTGTTGTTCAGCGCCATCTCGACCAGTTCATTGAGCTGCGGGTCATTCAACGTTCGCCACCACTGCGCCACAGCCGGGGCGCTTGGCACCTGGCGGTCGGCATGGGGCAAATGCCCGGCGGCCAGGGTTTTCGGCGCGGCGTCGGGTGCGCCTGAGTAGTCCGGGCCTACGGTGCAGGCCGATAGCAGGCCAACGGTCAGGAGCAGAGGAAACGAGCGAGCAATCATGGCTGTACCGTGCGCTTTTTCAGGATGAAGATCAGGGGCAGGCACGCCAGCATTGCGAGTCCCAGTACGTAGAACGAATCGTTATAGGCCATCACCGAGGCTTGGCGGGCGATGTCGTTGGCCAGTTGGGCCATGGCTTGCAACGAGGCGGTGGAGGCGTCGCCGGTTTGTGCCAGGTAGCTGGCGGTGTTGCTGGCCATGTGGTCCTGGGTCAATTGGCTGTTGGCCAGGATGCCTTCGCGCAGCCGGTCGTCATGGAAGTGGCTGCGCCGGTCCATCAACACGCCGAGCAACGCCAGGCCAATGGTGCCGCCGAGGTTGCGCGACATGTTGTAGAGCCCGGCCGCGTCGCCGGCGTCTTTGGTCTCTCCCGAACGCATGGACAGTTGGCTGAGGGGCATCATCACCAGGATCTGCCCGAAGCCGCGCAGCAACTGTGACCACACAAAATCATGGCCGACGCTGTCGGCGGTCAACAGGGTGTCTACAAAGCAACTGGCCCAGTACAGCAGCAGGCCGGCGCCGACCATCCAGCGCAGGTCGTAGCGGCCGAGCATTCGCGGCAGGATCGGCATCAGCAAAAACGCCGGAATCCCCGACAACAGCATGATCGCGCCGGACTGCTGCGCGTTGTAGCCGGACAGAATCCCGAGAAATTGCGGCACCAGATACGCCGTGCCATACAGCCCCGCACCCACCGCCGTACCGATCAGCAACACGCTGCCAAAGCTTTTGTTGAGCACCAGTGGCAGGCGCAGGATCGGCGTACTGGAGCGCAATTGCCCCACGGCAATCAGGAAAAAACCGGTGACCGTGGCAATGCTCAGCCACACGATCAGCAGCGAGTCAAACCAGTGCTCGCGCTGGCCTTCTTCCAGCACCACGGTCAGCGAACTCAAGCCCATGGCCAGCCCCAGAATGCCCAGCCAATCGGCGCTGATAAAGCGCTGCAGGTTCATGCGCTCGCTGGGCAGGCCGGTGATCAGCAGGGTGATCAGCGCGATGCTGATGGGCAGGTTGAGAAAGAAGCACCAGCGCCAGTTGATGTTCTCCGTCAGCCAGCCGCCGATCACCGGGCCGAGCAAGGGGCCGAGGATCACGGTCATGCCGAACATCGTGGTGCCGATGGCCAGTTGGTGGGGCGGCAGACGCGTGCGCACGATGGTCTGCGCGGTCGGGATCATCGCGCCGCCGGCGAAGCCCTGGCCGATGCGCCCGGCGATCATCGCGCCAAGGCTGGTGGACAAGCCGCAGAACATCGAGAACAGGGTGAAGGTGAGTGCGGTGCCGATCAGAAACCGGCGCAGGCCGAAGACTCGGGTCAGCCAGGCCGCGAGCGGGATCATCACGATTTCCGACATCAGGTAGCCGGTGGCGATCCAGGTGCCTTCGGTGCCGGTGGCGCCGATCTGGCCCTGGATCTGCGGCAGCGCCGAGTTGGTGATCGACACATCCAGGGTCGCCAGCAGGGCGCCCAGTGCGCCGGCGGCGACGGCGATCCAGTCGGTCAGCGAGGCGTTGCGCGGTTTCTCGGCGGCCACCCCGGCCATGCTCGCCTCAGCCATGGTTGGCGTCTGCGGTGTGGGTGCGGGTGTCGACTTCCACGGTGGCCGACAGGCCTGGCATCAATGCGGCACGCAGGTCATCCGGTATGTCCAGGGCAATGCGCACCGGTACCCGTTGCACGATCTTGGTGAAGTTGCCGGTGGCATTCGACGGCGGCAGCAGGGCGAACTGCGCGCCGGTGCCGGGCGCCAGGCTGTCGATGTGGCCTTGCAGGTCGCGGCCGGGCAGGGCGTCGACGTGCACGGTGACGGTCTGGCCGGGGCGCATGCCACCGATCTGGGTTTCCTTGTAGTTGGCGGTGAGGTAGATCGCGCTGATCGGCACCACGGTCAGCAAACGCGTACCAGGTTGCACGTACTGCCCCACGCGTACGCCACGGTCAGCCACACGGCCGTCCAGCGGGCTGCGGATGACCGCGTCGTCGACGTCCAGTTGGCTTTGCGCTTCGCTGGCCTTGGCGACGCCCAGTTGCGCCTGGGCCTGCTTGAGCTGGGCCTGCAACGTGCCGTAGCGAGTCTGGCTGGACCGCAGCGCCGCCTGTTTGGCCGCCACGGTGCTGCGGGCCTGTGCCAGTTGGTTGTTCAGTTGGGCCAGGCGCTCTTCCGGTTCGGCGCCCGAGCGGGCCAGCGGCGCGTAGCGGGCGACTTCGGTCTGCGCATGCCGGGCATCGGCCTCGGCGCCCTGCAATTGGGCGCGGGCTTCGGCGATGGTGGAGTCCTGTTGCACCAGGTCGGCCTGGGCCTTGGCGAAGTCGGCATTGCGTGCGGCGATGGTCGCGGAGGCTTCGTCGCTCACGGCCTGGTACTTGCGCGCATCCAGGCGCACCAGCACGTCGCCACGCTTGACGTTCTGGTTGTCGCTCACCAGCACGTCGGCCACGTAGCCGTTGATCTTTGGCGCCACGCTGATGCTGTCGGCTTGCAGGTAGGCGTCGTCGGTGGTCTCGATAAACCGCCCGGTGATCCACCACCAGGCGCCCCATGACACGCCCGCCAGCACGGCGACGCCGGCCACGCTGAGCAGGATGCGCCGGGCCTTGCCACGTTGACCGTTGACGGTTTCTTCAGGCATGACCTGAGGGGAGGGAGGTGCAGCCGACATCGAGGTCACTCCAGATTTATAACGAGTGGAATAAATTCCTTTTTTCGCGAATTTTTGTCAACTGGTATATTTTGGTCCGGTATTCGAAGGGAGCTGCACATGGCACGACACAAACCTGCCGCCGAGGGTGGTTACCAGCGCGGCGAAGAAACCCGCGCCCGCATTATCGAGGCGGCCGTCGAGGTATTCGGCGCGCGTGGCTACGATGGGGCGTCCACGCGTGATATCGCCACGGCTGCCGGCGTCAACGCACCTGCGATCCAGTACTACTTCGATGGCAAGGAAGGCGTGTACCTGGCGTGCGTCGAGCACTTGATCACGCTGCTGTGGCGCAAGATGTCGCCGCCGGTGGAGGCGGCGGAAAGCGTGCTGGCCGATGCCGATTCCGGCGACAACGCGCTGATCGACGCCTCGCTGGGCATCCTGGGCACCGTGGTTTCAACCATCCAGGACAGCCCGCAAACCACGGCCTGGCGTGCGTTCATGGATCGCCACCAGGCCGGGTTGTGCCCGCAAAGCGCAACGATGGCTTTCGAGGAGCGTTTCAAGGCGCGTATTGCGCGAGTCATCCGCCAACTGATCGCACGCGTGGCCGGCCTGGCGCTTGAGGATGAGCGCACGGTGATCCATTCCATGGCGCTGTTTACCCAGGGCCTGGCGTTCCGCATCCAGAAGCCCAAGCTGCTGGAGGCGTTGAAGTGGAGCGAAGTGAACCAGAAGGAAATGGAACAGGTGCGGGAGGTGGTGCTGCTGCAGGCGCGGTTCACTTTGGAAGGGCTGGCCCGGCACCGGGACCAGCACGCCTCCCGTTAATCGGCGGTTGCCGCCTACTTGCCGCCTGTCACGTCCAGAAAGGTCCCGGTGATGAACGACGCTTCCTTACCGGCCAGCCACAGGATAGCGCGGGCCACCTCTTCGGGTTCGCCGCCACGGCCCATGGGAATGCTGTCCTTGACCCGATCCACACGCCCCGGTTCGCCGCCGCTGGCGTGCATGTCGGTGTAGATATGCCCAGGCCGTACGCAGTTGACGCGTATGCCTTCGCGCGCGACTTCCTTGGACAGCCCGGTGGTGAATGTCTCCAGGGCACCCTTGGAGGCGGCGTAATCGACATACTCGTTCGGGCTGCCCAGCCGGGCGGAGGCCGAGGACACATTGATCACGCTGCCACCCTTGCCATTGTGACGCAGCGACATGCGTTTCACCGCGTGTTGCGCGCACAGCATCGGGCCGATGGCATTGATCGCGAAGATGCGCTGCATGCGGGCAAAGTCGAGGTCTTCAAAGCGTGACTGCAGGGCAATGATCGCGGCGTTGTTGACCAGCACATCGATACGGCCAAACGTCTGGTCAATGGCTGCGAACAGCTGCGCGACCTGTGCAGGGTCCGCACTGTCGGCGCGGATGGCCAGGGCACGGCGCCCCAACGCTTGCACATCCGCCACCACGCCGAGCGCGGCTGCCTCGTTGCTGACGTAGCTGATCGCGACATCGTAGCCTTGCGCCGCTGCAAGGCGCGCGGTTGCCGCGCCGACACCGCGGCTGCCGCCGGTAATCAGAATCAGCGGTGTCGAAGACACAGTACTCATTGCTTGGACCTCCTTTGAGGGGTTAAGGATCAGCCTATCAGCATCGTGCCGGTCGCAATGACCACGCACGCCAGGACTTTGCGGACAGTCAGCGACTCGCCCAAAAACAAATAACCGATCAAGGCCGCGAACAGCACGCTGGTTTCGCGCAGGGCCGAAACGGCGCCCATCGGCGCGTGGGACATGGCGTAAATGACGATGCCGTAGGCCAGGAGGGACACAAGCCCCCCGATCAAGGCCGTGATGACGCCGGGGCGTGGTGCGAAGAGGCTGCGTGTATCGCGCAGGCCGATGTACACCAGGGGCATCAATACGCCCCAGAGCGCACACATCCATACGGTGTAGGCCATCGGTGCGCCGGACAGCCTCGCGCCAATACCGTCCGTGACGCTGTAGGCCGCGATGAAAAACCCCGTGCCCAGGGCGTAGGGCAGGCTGGGCACCGCCAGTCTGCGCTGTCTGAAGGCCAGAGAAATAATGCCGCCGGATACCAGCAGGATGCCGATCAGAGCGCTCGTGCTGAGCGTTTCACCGGCAAACACCAAGGCGCAAAGCGTGATCAGAATGGGCGAGGAACCGCGGGCGATCGGGTACGTCTGCCCCAGGTCGCCCACCTTGTAGCTTCGCACCAGGAACAGGTTATAGCCCACGTGCAACACGCCCGACAGCACGGCGTAGGGCCAGCTGGCTGGCGCGGGAGGGGCGAGAAACAAGGCTATTACACTGCTGGCGATGGCGACCGCCACGCACATCATGGTCATTGACCACAGCCGGTCGGCGCCGACACGCAACAATGCGTTCCAGCTGGCATGCAAGAGGGCGGCGAAGAGGATGAGTAGAACGATGGGTAAAGGCATGCGCCATGGTAAACACCACAAGGGCGTGTTTAACAGCGAAGTCCTTTCATCCTGTCATGAGTGAATGTTCATGCATCACTGATAATTTTGCTGTGCCTGCATCGACTCGGCCAACAGCCAGTTACGAAAGCTGATGATGTGTGGCTGGGTTTCGATCCCTTTGGGGCAGACAAAGTAGTAGCCGACCGGCGACGCGAACGGCAGCTCAAACAGCCTGATCAGGCGGCCGTCGTTGATTTCAGCTTCAACATGGCCGCTTCGCGCCAGCGCAATACCTTGGCCCAGCAGCGCCGCCTCGATGGTCATGTTGGTGTCAGCGAACCTGACGCTTTCCTTGAGGGGTGCAATGCTGACGCCGATATGCTCGAACCAGGCGTCCCACTTGGGCACCAGGTCTGCGCCGTCGCGCGTCAGCAATGGATAACGCAGCAGCTCAGCGGGCTCGTGGGGCGCGCCGAAACGGTTGAGCAGATCCGGGCTGGCCACCGGGAAGATCTGCTCGCGGAGCATGAATTCCGAGTGCAGGCCGGGATAATTGCCGTTGCCCAGCCGGATGGCCACATCCGGGTCTGAGCTGGAGAACTTGATGGCCTTGTCGCTGGTCTCCAGCGTGATCAGGATTTCCGGATGTTGCTGCGACAGGCTGGGCAACCTGGGCAGCAGCCATTTCAAGGCAAACGAATACGTGGTGCTGACCTTCAGGCGAACCCGGCCTTTTTGTTCCCGCAGGTCAGCCAGGGTGGCCTCAAGGTTCATGAAAAACTCGCGCACAATGGGCGCCAGTGCGGCCCCGGCCGGGGTCAGCCGCAACGCCTTGCCGCGCTGGAACAGCTGCAAGCCCCACAGGTCCTCGAGGTGCTTGAGTTGGTGGCTGACGGCGCTCTGGGTCACATGCAACTCTTCTGAAGCCGATGTGAACGTCGCATGCCGGGTCGCTACTTCGAAAGCTCGCAGCGTGGCGGTGGGCGGTAGATCTCTCATGACTGGGTCCGGGTCGGGGGCTGGCGATTAATCGGCATGAATACAGGTTCATGGTAATGGATTGGCAGGCTTTCACAGAAGCCGCAGACCATGGCCTTGTGAATTGTTGTGAAGCACAGATTAATGGCCCATTGCCCATGCTAACGTCTGCTCCTGGCTATCGTCAGCACGACGATTTCATTCGTACCATCAGGGGAGCAGCGCCGATGTCTACCACCGTAACGCCCGCCGGCAGCGGGGCAAACACGCCTAAAGCGTCACCGTCGGTGTTCGATGACAAGTTGAACATCGCCAAGTCCAGCAAAGTGATTGCCGACTACATGCGCCAGACCGGCAAGTCGGCCATTACCAAGCAGGAACTGACCCAACTGGCCAACAACGCCTCGGGCAAGGTGCCGGCCGAAGTCTGCGATGCGGCCAAGTACATGGAGCGTCATCCTGACGTCTTCACTGCCATCGAAACCCACGATGTGCCGGGCGCCGATAACCTCTCCGGCGTGTGGAACTTCGATTGGGCCGCCAACGGTGGATTGAACGGTACGTCGACCGACGCGATTGCGAAGATGCAAGATACGTTCGATTTCGCGATTGCCAAGTCTGCGCAGATCACCGAGATTTCCACGGGTAAAAAAGCCGAGCTGGATTCGACCAAACAACGGCCGCAGAACTAAAACAGTGCGTTGTACTGTCCCTTGCCAACGGGTTACACGATAGCCCAGGCAAAGAAAAGCCCGCGTGGGGAGCGCGGGCTAAAGGGATGTTCATTAGGAGCTGAGGCCACCCTAGGCGCTTGTCTGTGAAAGGTTTGTGAAAACCACGGCAAAAAAGTGTATGCCTCAATCCCGCCATGGCTGTACGGGGCAGGGCGGTCGATAACCCTCTACTGTCGCAGGCATACCACTGCCGTTTGGATGCCGCGTCATGTTCATGTCTACCAGCCTGTTGTCCGCCTTTGTGCTGTTTGCCTTCGTGTCCTCGATCACGCCCGGGCCCAATAACACCATGCTGCTCGCCTCGGGGGTGAACTTCGGCTTTCGCCGCTCGATGCCCCATGCATTGGGGATCAGCATCGGGTTCATGCTGCTGGTGATTTCGGTGGGGCTGGGGCTGGGCGAAGTGTTCAAGGTGTTCCCGTGGGCCTACACGGTGTTGCGCTACGTGGGGGCTGCGTACTTGCTGTACCTGGCGTGGAAGATCGCGACGGCGGGCGGCATGTCCGACAGCCCTGATGAACAGGGCAAACCCATGACTTTCCTCGGCGCGGCGGCGTTCCAGTGGGTGAACCCCAAGGCCTGGATCATGGCGCTGGGCGCAATCACCACCTACACGCCGGCCGAAGGTTACGTCACCAATGTGCTGGTGATCGCGCTGGTGTTCGCCGTGGTCAACCTGCCCAGTGTGTGTGTATGGGTCGGATGTGGCAGCGGCTTGCGCAATGTGCTGCGTGAGCCGCGCTGGTTGCGCCTGTTCAACTGGACGATGGCCGGGTTGCTGGTGCTGTCGCTGTACCCGATGCTGTTTGCCGGCTGAGCGTCAGACCGGCGAGATGGTCGCGAGCAGGCCGATGCCGATGGTCAGTACCAAAAAGCCGAACAGGAAAAGTGCCATCTTGGTCATAAGGCCTCCGAAGGGAAGGGAGTGGGGATGGGGCCATTGTCCGCCCAGACGGCGTTTCGATACAGACGCAGATAGCAAAGAAAAAACCGTATCAGATGCGCTTGCCGCTGTTCAGCCGGGGGCTTTCAGCGCGTGTGGCTGTTTCAGGATCAGCGCCGGACATCAAACGATAAGTACGCTGTGGCGAGCGGGCTTGTCCCACGTTGGGCTGTGAAACAGCCCCAAAACCAGCGGCCAAAGAGTGCCTGACTCAGCGCATTCCTCAATCCAGGCTCGCTTCGCAACCCAACGCGGGACAAGCCCGCTCGCCACAGCTACAGTGTTCGCCCTTAATGGCCGGTTTTTCAAAGACCTCAACAATAAGAGTGGGCCAACCCTCGATGCAAAGACGTCAATTCAGCGGTGGCATGAAAGGCAAGAACCTGCGCTACCTCAACGAAACCCAACAGCCGGCGTCGGTCACCCGCGTCGGCTTCCTGTTGCTTGAACATTTCTCCCTGCCGGCGTTCACCCAGACCCTCGACACCTTCGTTACCGCCAACCTGCTGCGCCCCGACCTGTTCGCCTCACGCACCTTCGGCTGTGACGATGGCGAAGTCATCAGCGACCTGGGCCTGGTGATACGCCCCGATGCGCGCCTGGATGCCGGAGCATTGCACGACTTGGACCTGCTGGTGATCTGTGGCGGTTTCCGTACCGAACTCAAGGCTGGCGAAGCCTTCATCCAGCTGCTGCACACCGCCGCCGAACAGGGCATCAGCCTTGCGGGGCTGTGGAACGGCGCCTGGTTCCTCGGCCGTGCCGGCCTGCTGCAAGGCTATCGCTGCGCCATCCACCCCGAACACCGTCCGGCGCTGGCGGAAGTCTCCAAGGCGACCCACGTCACCAGCGAACCCTACGTGATCGACCGCGACCGCCTCACCGCTTCCAGCCCGTCCGGGGCCTTCCATATGGCGCTGGACTGGATCAAGGGCCTGCATGACAAGGCACTCGTTGAAGGCATCGAAGACATCCTGGCCTTCGAAGAGTCCCGCTACCGCCGCATCAAACCCACCGAAAACGTCAGCGTCAGTGCGCCGTTGCGTGAAGTGGTGAAACTGATGGACGCCAACCTCGAAGAACCTTTGGAGCTGGACCAACTGGCGGTCTACGCCGGCCGCTCGCGGCGCCAGTTGGAGCGCTTGTTCAAGGAACAACTGGGCACCACCCCGCAGCGGTACTACATGGAACTGCGCGTGACCGAGGCGCGGCGGCTGTTGCAGCACACCGAGTTGTCGCAGGTGGAGGTGCTGGTGGCATGTGGGTTCGTGTCGCCGAGCCATTTCAGCAAGTGCTATAGCTCGTACTTCGGATATCGCCCCTCGAAGGAGAAGCGGTTGGTCAAGTAAAGTGCTGACTGACTCACTCTCTTTCAAGGATGACAAATGTCTCTCACGCTTTTGGATCGTTACCGCGGCAGCCTGCTGGGCTTGGCCTGTGGCGACGCAGTGGGTACCACTGTTGAATTCATGCCTCGCGGCACATTCACACCGGTCACTGACATGGTTGGAGGAGGACCGTTCAACCTGAAAGCGGGCCAATGGACAGACGACACCTCGATGGCGTTGTGCCTTGCAGAAAGCTTGTTGCGTAAAGGTGGTTTTGATGCCGCTGACCAGATGGGGCGATACCTGAACTGGTGGAAGTGGGGCTACCTGAGCTCTACCGGTGACTGCTTTGATATAGGCATGACCGTGCGCACGGCGCTCACGGCGTTTGAGTCGCAAGGTGATCCGTTTGCAGGTTCAACAGAGCCTTTTTCCGCAGGCAACGGTTCGATGATGCGCCTCGCGCCGCTGGTGCTGTTTTACTTTCCAAACCTGCAAAGCGTTGATGACTTTTCCCGAGAAAGCTCCCGTACGACTCACGGAGCCCAAGAGGCAATCGAGTGTTGCGTGGTGTTGGCGAGAGCCATCGGTATCGCGTTGAGTGGAGCAACAAAGGTGCACCTGTTGAATATCTCTTGCGCGGGCCTTTCTGCGTCCAAGGTCGTAGCGATTGCCCAGGGGGAGTATTGCAACAAGACCCGTGCGCAGATAACGGGTTCCGGTTACGCCGTGGCGTCATTGGAGGCGGCGCTGTGGTGCGTAAAACATACTGACAGCTTCGCCGACGCGGTGTTGGCTGCCGCGAACCTGGGTGACGACGCTGACACTACTGCCGCCATCGTTGGTCAGTTGGCGGGTGCATATTACGGCGTGCAAGGCATCCCGACGGTTTGGCTGGACAAGCTTTGTATGCGTGATGAAATTGAGGAAATGGCTGATGCACTCTACAGCACGGCTGCTCAAACCCCATGATTAAGCCCCCCCGCTTGTGTGACCAGTGGACTAGCTGTGGCGAGCGGGCTTGCCCCGCGTTGGGCTGCGCAGCAGCCCTAAAAACGAACACCGCGTGCTGTCTGACAGGCCGCGGTGTTTTCTATTGGGGCCGCTGCGCAGCCCAACGCGGGGCAAGCCCGCTCGCCACACCAGGCAACTCACCGCAAAAAACGCGTTGGTCAGAATCGGTCCAGACGATAAGGCGTGAATAACGGAGTTTGACCCTTGCTCGCCAACTCCCCAATCATCTCCGCCGTCACCGCCGCCTGCGTCAACCCCAGATGCTGGTGCCCGAACGCAAGCAGCACCTTCCCGTCACACACCCGGTCAATCACCGGCAACGAGTCCGGCAGCGACGGCCGAAACCCCATCCACGGTGTCGCACCCTCTGCGCTGAGGTCATTCCGAAACAACCCCTTGCTCAACCGATGCAACTGCCAGGCACGCTGCATATTCGCCGGGCGGTCAAGACCGGCGAATTCCACTGTACCGGCCAGGCGCAGGCCGTCGGTCATGGGGGTCATGATGAATTTTCGTTCCAGGGAAGTGACGGCAAACGGCAGGCGATGCGGCTCGTGGGGCAGCATCAGGTGATAGCCGCGTTCCGTGTCCAGCGGGACTTTTTTGCCGGTCAGGGCAGCGGTCAATCTGGCTGAGTGGGCGCCGCAGGCAATCAGCACCTGGCGTGCGCTCAGGGGGCCCTGAGCGGTGGTGAGGGAGACGCCGTGTTGGTCAAGCCGCCCATCCAGTACCTGGCGCTTGAGGAACTGCACACCACTGGCCTTGGCGGCCTCGACCAGTTCGCACACCACCTGGAACGGGTCGAGGAAGTGCCCGGTGCCCGGAAAAAACAACCCGCCCTGGATGTGCTCGCTCAACTGCGGCGCAGCCTGGCGTATGGCATCGGCGGTCCAGAACGTCACGGGCACCTGCTGCGCTTGCATGCGCTGCTGCAAGGCCCGGAGCGCGTCGCGTGAGTCCGCTCGTTCGTACACCAACAATGACCCGTCTTCACGCAGCAGGTGCGCACGTCCGATGCTGTGCAGCAGGCGCTGCCAGGCGCCCAGGCTGCCTTCGTTAAGCGCACGAATACCCGCGACGGTACGCTGATAGCGCGCCGGACGCAGGTTCAACAGCAGCCGCACAAACCAGGGCACGGCGCGCGGCAGGTATTTCCAATCCAGGCGCAGCGGGCCCATGGGGTCCAGCAGCATGCCGGGCAAGCGCTTGAGGATCGACACGTCGGCAATCGGGAACACCTGTTCGGTCGCCAGGTGCCCGGCGTTGCCATAGGACGCGCCCATACCGGGTTCCTGTTGATCGACCACCACCACGTGCCGGCCCTGACGCGCCAGTTGCAGGGCGCAGGCGACGCCGATAATGCCGGCGCCGACTACGACGATATCGGGATCGGACATGGCCTATGCCTCTCTCTGGCCATCAAGCAAACGCCGCAGCCGCAACGGATTGCCCTGTTGGAGCGCATCCGGCAACAACGCGTCGGGGAAGTCCTGATAGCACACGGGGCGCAAGAACCGCTGGATGGCCGCCGTGCCCACCGAGGTGCTGCGCGGATCCGAGGTGGCGGGGAAGGGGCCGCCGTGGACCATGGCGTCACACACCTCAACGCCAGTCGGCCAGCCATTGACCAGCAGGCGGCCAGCCTTGCGCTCCAGCACCGGCAGCAGGGCCCTCGCGCTTGGCACATCGTCGTCATCCATGTGCAGCGTGGCGGTGAGTTGGCCTTCCAGATGTTCGGATACCCGGCGCACTTCTTCGTTATTCGCGCACACCACAACCAATGAAGCCGCACCGAAGACTTCGGCTTGCAGGTGTTCGTTGCTCAAGAACGCAGTTGCCTGGGTCACGAACAGGTGGGCCTGGCCCTGGTTGGGACCTTCAGTCGCCGAACCCTGTGCGACAACCTCGGCGTGTCCCGTCAGTGTGTCTATGCCTGACGTGTAGGCACTGGCGATGCCGGGTGTCAGCATTGTTTGCGCCGCACAGTTCGGCAGTAACCCACTGGCGGCACTGATGAAGCGATCCAGGGCAGGCCCTTGTACTGCAATCACTAACCCTGGGTTGGTGCAGAACTGCCCCGCACCCTGGGTCAACGACGCCACAAAACCCTGGGCCAATGCTTCAGCCCTGGCTGCCAACGCTGCTGGAAACAGGTACACCGGGTTGATCGAACTCATCTCTGCGTAGACCGGAATCGGCTCCGGCCGTGCCTGCGCTGCCTGGATCAACGCAAGGCCACCGCTGCGCGAGCCGGTAAACCCGACGGCCTTGATGCGCGGGTCGGTCACCAACGCAATGCCCACCTCACGGCCCGAACCGTACAACAGTGAAAACACACCTTCCGGCAGACCGCACGCCTTGACCGCCTGCGCCACCGCACGCCCCACCAGTTCACTGGTGCCCGGGTGCGCGCCGTGGGCCTTGACGACGACCGGGCAACCGGCAGCCAGCGCAGAGGCGGTGTCCCCGCCGGCCACGGAAAATGCCAGTGGAAAGTTGCTGGCGCCAAACACCGCGACCGGGCCCACCGCGATATGGCGTTGGCGCAGGTCTGGGCGAGGCAGGGGTTGGCGTTGCGGTTGTGCGTGATCGACCCGCACATCCAGCCATTCCCCGGCACGCACGGTGCGGGCGAAGGTGCACAGTTGCCCGCAGGTGCGCCCTCGTTCGCCCTGGATGCGGGGGCGAGGCAGGCCGGTTTCGGCGACGGCGCGGTCGATCAACTCATCGCCCAGGGCCTCGATGTGCGCGGCGATGGTCTCAAGGAACGTGGCGCGCACTTCCAAAGAGGTTTCGCGATAGACATCCAATGCCGCCCACGCCAAGGCGCAGGCCTGCGCGACATGCTCGCCGTTGCCGCCGAGGTAGGCCGGTTCCAAGGCGGTATCGGTGGCGGGGTTGATCGCCTGGATTGCTTCGCGATTGCCGGCAGTGGCGTGCTGACCGATCAGCATCTTGCCCGTCAGAGTCATGGGGATTTCCTGGATAAAAGAAGGTTGGCCGCTGCGAGCGTCGCAGCGGCGCGCGAAGGGTCAGGCGACGTTCTGTTCCGCCGACCAGTTGGCGTACCACTGGCGGAACAGGGCGTACTGATGCTCTGCGTAACGACGCTGGGCATCGCTGAGGGCGTCGGTTTCGTTGAAGTGCAGGGCATAGCCTTGGTCACCGTTCAACACCATCAAGTGCTTGTAATACAGCACCAGGTCGCAGCCCTCGTCGAAGGACGACAGCACCGCCAGCGCGGCCTCCAGCTCACGCGCCTGGCGACGGGCCTTGGCATCGCCCTTGGCAGCTTTTTTACTCAGGGCCACCAGTTGCAGCACTTCCCGAGGCAGCGCGTTGCCGATGCCGGTGATGGCGCCGGTGGCATTGCAGTTGACGAAACCGTGCACCACCTGGGTGTCGACACCCACCATGAGGGTCACGTTGTCGTCCTGGGAGGTGATGTGTTCGGCGGCGTAGCGCAGGTCGGCACCGCCGCCGAATTCCTTGAAACCGATCAGATTCGGGTGCTCGCGGCGCAGTTCGAAGAACAGCTCGGCGCGGGTCGCGAAGCCGTAGTAGGGGCTGTTGTAGATCACCGCCGGCAGGTTGGGCGCGGCCTTGAGGATCGCCGAGAAGTGCGCCTTTTGTGCGGTGGCGGAGGCACCCCGGGACAGCACACGCGGAATCACCATCAAGCCATGGGCACCGACCTTGGCGGCGTGGGCCGCATGGGCCACGGCTTCACGGCTGTTCACCGCGCCGGTGCCGACGATGGTCGGCACACCGGCCGCCACCAGCCGTGCCACGCCTTCCTGGCGTTCGGCTTCGGTGAGCAACGGCCAGTCACCCATGGAGCCGCAGTACACCACGGCGCTCATGCCGATATCGATCAGCTCGCGGCCCTTGGCGACCAGGGCGTCGAAGTCCGGCTTGCGTTCGGCGGTGCACGGGGTCATCAGGGCAGGGATGCAGCCGGTGAAGATGTTGTCGCTCATTTATATCACTCCAGTTTCCAGTCGGGGGAGGGCTCAGATGCCCCAGGCAAAAGGGTCTTGCGGGTCGATCAGCAAGGTGCTGTCGGCGGTCATGTGGGCACGGCCGGTGATGAAGGGGCGCACGCGTTCGCCGTCCCATTCGTAGCGACCTTCGAATTGGCTGCCGGTAATGCTGGCTTGCACCCAGGTTTCGCCGGGCGCGAGTTTTTCATCGGCGGCCAGGCAGGCCAGCTTGGCGCTGGTGCCGGTGCCGCAGGGCGAGCGGTCGTAGGCTTTGCCGGGGCACATCACGAAATTGCGGCTGTCGGCGTGGTCGTCGTCGGCGAACAGTTCGATGTGGTCGATCAGTGCACCGTCGGCGCCGTGGATGCCCTGGTCTTCAAGGGCCTTGAGCATTGCCCAGGTGTAGTCGGTGAGGGCGTCGACGTTGTCCATCTGCAGGCGCTGGCCATGCTCCGACACCAGGAAAAACCAGTTGCCGCCCCAGGCGATATCGCCATGGACTATGCCGTGACCGGGCACGAGCACTGCGATCTGCTCGCGATAGCGGTAGGCAGGAACATTGCGCAAGGTCACCGCGCCGTCTTCATGCAGGGTAGCCGCGACCGGCCCGACGGGGGTATCGATCGTGTGCACGCCTGGCGCGATGCGACCCAAGTGATGCAGGGACGCGACCAGGCCAATGGTGCCGTGGCCACACATGCCCAGGTAGCCAGCGTTGTTGAAGAAGATCACTCCGCAGATGGCGCCCGGCGTGACCGGCGCGCAGTACAGCGCACCGACCAGCACATCATTGCCACGTGGCTCCAGGATGCAGGCGCGGCGCCATTGGTCGTGCTCGGTGCGCAGGTGGTGCAGCTGATCGGCAATCGTGACGCCCTCCAGCGCCGGAAAACCGCTCATGACCAGCCGCGTCGGTTCGCCGCCGGTGTGGGAGTCGATCACATGCAGTCGCTTCATAAAACGCTCCTGAATCAGTAGGTCGCGGGCATCAGCGGGGCGCGAGGCTCGTCAACCGCTTCGCTTTCATCGGCTTCATGTTCCAGCCGAACCAAGTGAGCTGGCACGCCAGTGGCGGCGCCCCAGTAGTAAATGCCGAGTGCGCAAGCCGCGACCACAATGGTGTCGAGCGGATGGCCGATCGCACCGATGCCACCAAAACTGCCGAGCTTGGACAGCAGGATGGTCACTGCGTAGAAGCCGATCAGCCAGGCAGACGAGCGCACCTGTTGCTTGAGGTTGAGGTGCGCGGTCGGTACCCAGCGCGCGCACAGCAGGTACACCACGAACATCAGGATTTGCAGGCCGAGCAGCCAGGACACCGTGCCCCAGCCGGACCAGTACACGATCAGCGCGGCGATGATGAACGACAGCGGACCGAGCACGGCCATGCCCTTGACCCGGAACGGCCGCGCCACCTGCGGTGCGTTACGGCGCAGTGCGGCGACGGTCACCGGGGCCACCGCGTAGCTGAGGATCAACGCGGCGGACACCACATTGATCAACGCTTCCCAGGACGGGAATGGCAGGGTCCAGAACACCGACAAGCCAAACGTCAGCCACAGCGCCGGACGCGGAATGCCGGACTTCTCATCGATGCGCGTGAAAATCTTGAAGAACGTGCCGGTCTGCGCCCAGCCATACACCACCCGCGGCGTGGCGTTCATGTAGATGTTGCCGCAGCCGCTGGGGGAGATCACCGCATCCGCCACCACCAGGTAGGCCAGCCAGCCCACGCCCAGTGCCAGGGCGATATCCCGGTAAGGCAGCGCCAGTTCCTTGCTGATCCCGGCCCAGCCGTTGGCGAGCATCTGCGTGGGTACGCCACCGAGGAATGCGGTTTGCAGCAGCACGTAGATGGCAGTCGACAGCAACACCGAAAGAATCAACGCAATCGGAATCGTGCGCTGCGGGTTTTTTACTTCACTGGCCACCGAGATGATCGGAGTCAGCCCCAGGTAGGCAAAAATCACCCCGCCGGCCGACACCGCCATCTCGATCCCGGACAGGCCGAACGGCGCGAAGCCCTGCACCTGAAAGTTCGCCGGTTTGAAGAAGGTGAACAGCACACCGATCACCAGCAACGGCACGATGAACTTGAACACGCTGACCAGGTTATTGGCGATGGCGAAGGTTTTCACACTGCGGTAATTGAGCGCGAAAAAAACACAGAGCAGGGCGAACTGCACCAGCCAACCGAGGGTGGTCGGGTCGCTGGAACCGACCTTGGTCAGCTCGGGAAACCAGGCCGCCGCGTATTGGCGCGAGGCGACCACTTCGATGGCGACCAGGCTGGAAAACGCGATCAGCGTGATAAAGCCCATCAGGTAGCCCAGCAACGGGCCATGGGAGTAGACGGGATAGCGCACCACGCCACCGGCGCGGGGGAGTGCGGCGCCCAACTCGCAGTACACAATGCCCAGCAGCAACACCGCGAACCCGCCAATGAGCCAGGAGATGATCCCTGCCGGGCCGGCAATGGCCGACACATGACTGGCTGCGAACAACCAACCCGAACCGAAGATGGCCCCCAGCCCGATAAAAGTGAGGTCCATCAATGAAAGTTGTTTCTTGAACTTGCCTTGACCTGACATAGCGTCGCCTTCTTGTGAGTTATTGGATAGGCATGCAGTGGCCATACAGTGAACTCACAGGCGGCGGCGCGATTGATGTTTTTTGCCGACATCGATGACGAAATCGGCACAGTTTTCGTGGCTCGACAGGGCGCCGGGCATCGGGCAATCTGCGTGCGTCGAGGCACTCAACGGGGATGGAAAGTCATGTTGCAGACTGCGTTTGCGGCCCTGTGCCAAGGGAATGAGGCGCATCGGCCCCACAGCATCGAGCAGCTCCTGGCCGGCGTGGTGCAGCTCCTGCCGATGCTGGATGTGATCCCCAATGCGGCAATTTTCATCAAGGACACCCAGGCCCGCTACGTCCTCGCCAACCGCACCCTGGTGCACCGCTGCGGCCTCAAGCAGCTGCAACCGCTGCTGGGCAAGACCAGCGCACAAGTGTTCCCCGCACAACTGGGGCCGGGTTACACCGAGCAGGACCGGCGCGTGCTGGAACAGGGCTTTGTGCTGGAAGACCAGCTCGAACTGCACCTGTATGGCACCCGTGAACCCGGCTGGTGCCTGACCCACAAGTGGCCGCTGTACAACCACATGGGCGCGATCATCGGCCTGGCCGGCATCTCGGTCGACCTGCAAACCGCCAGCGAAAGTCACCCCGCCTACCAACGCCTGGCCGCCGTGGACGCGCATATCCGCACGCACTTCAACCGCCGCGTCACCCTCGGTGAGTTGACGCGCATCGCCGGGATTTCCGTGGCGCAGCTGGAGCGTTATTGCAAGCGCGTGTTCCACCTCACCCCCCGGCAGATGATCCAGAAAGTGCGGCTGGAACACGCCCATCGGTTATTGCACGGCGACCTGCCGATTACCGAAGTGGCGCTGCAGTGCGGGTACACCGACCACAGCGCGTTTACCCGCCAATTCAAGGCGTCTACGGGGTTTACCCCGAGGCAGTATCGTCAGTTGGCGTAGTCGGCCACATTGCAATGCAACGAATGCCTCCGGTTGTGGCTCCTATGCTTACGAGTAACCTTTGCACGACGACAGGTATCCGACTTATGACTGCGGCTGAAAACAACCATGTGAACTGGCTGGTGGACCAATCGATGCTGCACGCGGCCCGCCAGCGCGCCAAGCTCTATTCGGGCCAGGGCCGGTTGTGGCAGCAGCCTTACGCGCAGACCCGGCCTCGGGACGCTTCGGCGTTGTCGTCGGTATGGTTTACGGCGTACCCGGCGTCAATTGTGACCCGCGAAGGCGGCACGGTGCTGGAGGCGCTGGGGGATGAGGCGCTGTGGCATGCGCTGTCGAAGATTGGCATCCAGGGCATCCATAACGGCCCGTTGAAGAAGTCCGGTGGCCTGAATGGCATGCAGCACACGCCGACCATCGACGGCAACTTCGACCGCATCAGTTTCGAGATCGACCCGCAGCTGGGCACCGAGGCGCAGTTGCAGGCGTTGACACGCATGGCGGCGGCGCACAATGCGGTGATCATCGACGATGTGATCCCGTCCCACACCGGCAAGGGTGCGGACTTCCGCCTGGCCGAGATGGCGTACGAGGACTACCCCGGCCTGTACCACATGGTGGAAATCCGCGAAGAAGACTGGTCGTTGCTGCCCGACATTGCCGAAGGGCGCGATGCACAGAACCTCAGCCCGGTGCAGGTCGATGCCTTGCGCGACAAACACTACATCGTCGGCCAGTTGCAGCGGGTGATCTTCTTCGAGCCCGGCGTCAAGGAAACCGACTGGAGCGCCACGGACGTGGTGCTGGGCGTGGATGGCAAGCCGCGTCGCTGGGTGTACCTGCATTACTTCAAGGAAGGCCAGCCATCGCTGAACTGGCTGGACCCGACCTTTGCCGCACAGCAGATGATCATCGGCGACGCTTTGCATGCCATCGATGTGATGGGCGCGAAGATCCTGCGCCTGGACGCCAACGGTTTCCTCGGCGTGGAGCGCACGCTGGACGGTACGGCCTGGTCCGAAAGCCATCCGCTGTCGATCACCGGCAACCAGTTGCTGGGCGGGGCGATTCGCAAGGCGGGCGGTTTCAGTTTCCAGGAGCTGAACCTCACCGTGGATGACATCGCGTCCATGTCCCATGGCGGTGCCGACCTGTCCTATGACTTCATCACCCGTCCCGCTTACCAGCACGCGTTGCTGATGGGCGATGCCGAGTTTCTGCGCCTGATGCTGCGCGAAATGCACCGCCAGGGCATCGACCCCGGCTCACTGATCCACGCGTTGCAGAACCACGATGAACTGACCCTGGAACTGGTGCACTTCTGGACGCTGCATGCCCATGACACTTTCCTGTACCAGGGCCAGACCTTTCCCGGGAATATCCTGCGCGAGCATATCCGTGAGCAGATGTATGAGCGATTGACGGGCGAACAGGCACCGTACAACCTCAAGTTCGTCACCAACGGTGTGTCCTGCACCACCGCCAGCATCATCACGGCGGCATTGGGGATCCGAGACCTGGACGCCATCACCCAAGCGGATATCCAGCAGATTCGCCAGATCCATTTGCTGCTGGTGATGTACAACGCCATGCAGCCGGGGGTGTTTGCCTTGTCGGGCTGGGACCTGGTGGGTGCGCTGCCGCTGGCGGCCGAAGAGGTCGAACACTTGATGCAGGACGGCGATACGCGCTGGATTCATCGCGGTGCTTATGACCTGGTGGATTTGAACCCGGACGCCGAATTGTCCGCAGGCCAGATGCCGCGCTCGAAAAGCCTGTATGGCAGCCTCAATAGCCAATTGCAGGACCCCGAGTCGTTTGCCTCGCAGCTGCAAAAAATCCTCGCGGTGCGCCGTGCCTACGACATCGCCGCCAGCCGCCAGATCCAGGTGCCGGAAGTGGAAAACCCAGGGCTGCTGGTGATGGTCCACGAGTTGCCCGCCGGCAAAGGCATCCAAATCACCGCGTTGAACTTCGGTGCCACGCCCATCACCGAAATCCTGCATTTACCGGATATTGGCGCGGGCATGGTGGTGGACATCATCAATGAGCGGGTCGAGGGTGACTTGACGGCGCAGGGCGAGTTTACGATTACGCTGGATGCCTATGAGGGCTTGGCGCTGCGGGTGGTGAGCAACTCGCCCGTGTAATGGCGGGAGCGAGCTGATTCAGGAGAGCTGCGACACGATCAGCTCCGGCGGCTGGCGGGTGTGAGACATAGCGCCGGAAGTACCACTGGGTCTGTTCGCGGTCATTCGGCGCGGGCAGGGCGCCTTCGATCGAGGACGTGGACCGTGGCAACGTCTTAGTCTCAATTTGTTACGAACCAATGACGTCAAACTGCCGGATTGCGGCGGGAGAGGGGGACAACCAGGCGTTTTGCCATTCCACATTCATAAAACCGTAACAAGATTGTTGCAGAGTTCCCCAGCCCGTAATTCACAAGGATTTTCCTGAATGAAACGTCTGATGAAGTCTGCTGCACTCGCCGTTGCGGTTTCTCTCAGTGCCACCTCGGTGTTTGCTGCCGAGAGCATCCGCCTGACCGGTTCCGGTGCGAGTTTCCCAGCGCCGATCTACCTCACCTGGTTCAAGGATTTCAGCAAGAAGAGCGAGGGCGTCACCGTTGACTACCAGTCCAAGGGTAGCGGTGCGGGTGTACAGGACTTCCTGAATAAAACCGTCGATTTCGCCGCCAGCGACTCGGCCATGAAAGACGAAGACATCGCCAAGGTGGCCGAAGGCGTGCAACTGCTGCCGATGACGGCGGGTGAAATCGTGCTGGCGTTCAACTTGCCGGGCAATCCTAAAGAGCTCAAGTTGCCGCGCGACGTCTACTCCAACATCTTCCTGGGCAAGATCACCAAGTGGAACGATCCGAAGATCGCTGCCGCCAACCCAGGCCTGAAACTGCCGGATCTGCCGATCACTGTGGTCGTGCGTGCAGACTCCAGCGGCACCACTGCGGTATTCACCAAGCACTTGGCAGCGATCAACCCTGAGTTCCAGAAAGACCTGGGCGAAGGCAACACCGTCAACTGGCCTGCCAGTGACAAGTTCATCAAATCGCCGAAGAACGACGGCGTGACCGCCACCGTGCGCCAGACCCCGGGTGCCATCGGTTACATCGAATACGGCTTCGCCAAACTGGCCAAGGTTGACTTCGCCCAGTTGCAGAACAAGGCTGGCAAGTACGTTGTGCCCAACGCCGAAAGCGGTGCCGAAGCCCTGGCTGCGGTGAAGATGCCGGAAAGCCTGGTGGCCTGGCTGCCGGATCCGGATGGCGCCAAGTCCTACCCGATCACCTCTTACACCTGGATGATCTTCCGCAAGGATAACGGCAACCCGGCCAAGGCCAAGGCCATGCGTGAAATGGTCGAGTACAGCCTGACCGAAGGCCAGAAAATCGCCGACTCGATGGGCTACATCCCGCTGCCTGAATCGGTTGTCGATCAAGTGCGCAAAGCTTCCGCCAACATCCAGTAAGGCTCGCCACGCCACTCCCGGCATGGGCCGTCAGCCATGTCGGGAGCGATCCCCCCTTGTTCCGGAATCAACCAATGAACAAACCCTTTGTCGTACCGGTCAACCCGGATTCTGCGTGCCAGCCACCCTCTACGAAGGATTTCCTGGTTGACCGTACCTTCCGTGCGCTTGCACGCATAGGCGTGGTGTTGGTGCTGGCGCTGGTGTTCGCGCTGGTCTTCGAAGTAGGGCGCAAGGCACTTCCCGGCATGGAAAAGCACGGTTTCGACGTGCTGTTCGGCAGTGTCTGGGACGTTAACCAAGGCAAGTACGGCATTCTGCCAGCTATTTGGGGCACGCTTTACAGCGCCCTTATTGCGTTGCTGATCGCGGGTTTTTTCGGTGTCAGCATGGCGATTTTTCTCACCCAGGATTTCCTGCCGGCAAAACTGGCAGCGGTGTTTCGCACCATCGTCGAATTGCTCGCCGCCATCCCCAGCGTGGTCTACGGCCTGTGGGGCATTTATGTGGTTATCCCGGCCATCCGCCCGCTCACTGCGTGGCTCAACAGCGAACTCGGCTGGATTCCTTTTTTCGGCACGTCCCTCAGCGGGCCTGGCCTGTTACCGGCTGCATTGGTGCTGGCGATCATGATCCTGCCGACCATCGCCGCCGTTTCCCAGGACGCCCTCACCGCAGTGCCTATGAAAACCAAGCAAGCGGCCTACGGCATGGGCACTACCCACTGGGAAGCGATTCTCAAGGTGATGGTGCCGTCCGCTGCGACCGGTATTTTCGGTTCCCTGGTGCTCGGCCTGGGTCGTGCCCTGGGTGAAACCATGGCGCTGGCCATGCTGGTCGGTAACGCCAACAACATTTCGCTGTCGCTGTTTGCGCCGGCCAACACCCTGGCGGCCCTGTTGGCGCTGAACTTCCCCGAAGCCGGCCCCAACGAGATCGAAGTGTTGATGTACGCCGCACTGGTGCTGATGTTCATCACGCTGCTGGTGAACATCATCGGTTCGATGATCATGGTCTACGCCCAGCGGGGGACTAAATAATGACTGACCTTTCTACGCCTATGACGGCGATGCCGAGCCTGCAGCGCCGGTTCGAAGGCCGGGCCCTGCGCAGTCTGGTGCTGACCACCCTGGTGTGGTTCGGCGCGCTGCTGGCCAGCGTGCCGCTGATTTCCGTGCTCTACATGCTGATCACCCGTGGCGGTGCGCGCCTGAGCCTGGAAGTGTTCACCGAATTGCCACCTACCGGTTTCGAGACTGGCGGCGGTTTTGGCAATGCCATGGCCGGCACCTTCGTGATGGTCGGTATTGCCGCCGCCATCGCGGTGCCGGTCGGCATCCTGGCGGCGATTTTCCTCGCGGAACTGGGGCCGGACAGCAAGCTGGCAAACGCCTCGCGCTTTGCCGCCAAAATGCTGACCGGCTTGCCATCGATCCTGGCCGGTGTGTTCGCCTACGCTCTGGTGGTGATGACTACCGGCACATACTCGGCCCCGGCCGGTGGCGTGGCGCTGGCCGTGCTGATGCTGCCGATCGTGGTACTCACGGCTGAAGAGTCGATGAAAATGGTGCCCAAGATCATGAAGGACGCCGCCTACGGCATGGGCTGCACCCGCTCGCAGGTGATCTGGAAAATCGTCTTGCCCACCGGCATGCCCGCGATCCTCACGGGCGTCATGCTCGCCGTGGCCCGCGCCGCCGGCGAAACCGCACCGCTGTTGTTCACCGCGCTGTTCAGCAACTACTGGATCTACCACGACGGCAGCCTGGCAGTGATGAATCCGACGGCGTCCCTGGCCGTGCTGATTTACAACTTCTCCGGCATGCCGTTCGACAACCAGCTCGAACTTGCCTGGGCGGCTTCGTTGGTGCTGGTGATGATCGTGCTGGTCGTGAATATCGTGAGCCGTATTTTCGGCAAGCCCAAGTACTAAGAACGGGAGCATCTGAATTTTGAACATGTCAACTGCGCAAGTAGCCGCTCCGTTTATCACCCAGTCGCCTGTGGTCATGGACTGCAAGCTGGACAAGATTTTCTACGGCAATTTCATGGCGGTGCGTGACAGCCATGTGCCGATCGAGAAAAACAAGATCACCGGCTTCATCGGCCCGTCCGGCTGCGGCAAATCCACGGTGCTGCGTAGTCTCAACCGCATGAACGACCTGGTGAAGGGCTTCCGTTTCGAAGGCCACGTGCACTTCCTCGGCCAGGACGTGTACGGCAAGGGCGTTGACCCGGTAGTCGTGCGCCGTTACATCGGCATGGTGTTCCAGCAGCCGAACCCGTTTTCGATGAGCATTTTCGACAATGTGGCCTTTGGCCTGCGCCTGAACCGCTACAAAGGCGACCTCGGCGACCGCGTCAAACACGCCCTGCAAGGCGCTGCGCTGTGGGATGAGGTCAAGGACAAGCTCAAGGTCAGCGGCCTCTCGCTGTCCGGCGGCCAGCAGCAACGCCTGTGCATCGCCCGCGCCATCGCCACCGAGCCGGAAGTGCTGTTGCTGGACGAACCGTGCTCGGCACTCGACCCCATCGCCACACGCCGTGTCGAAGAACTGATGGTCGAGTTGAAAAAGGACTACACCATCGCGCTGGTCACCCACAACATGCAGCAGGCGATTCGTGTGGCCGATACCACTGCGTTTTTCTCGGTGGACATCTCCCAGGGCACCCGTACCGGTTACCTGGTGGAAATGGGCGCGACCACGCAGATCTTCGAAAACCCGCGCGAACAAATGACCGGGGACTACATCAGCGGCAAGTTCAGCTGACCCGCCATTCATCGTTTTCAGGATTGCCAATGACTGCAACACGTCGTCTTGATTTGCTCGCCATCGAACGCGCCCTGCGTAAAGTGCAGAGCCGTTTTGCCCAGCTCAGCCGGGACTTTACCGAGCCACGCGACCCCCTGACGGACGAAGTGCTGCAGAATGTGCTTGAAGGCTACGCCTTGATTGACGACTATGTTGCGCGCGGTGTGGATCTGTTCGACCTTCAGCAGTTGAACCTGATGCTGGAGGTCAACGCCACCGTGCTGTGCGGCACAGACCCGGGACGCCGGCGTGAATACGCCCAGCACCTGGCGGCCACCGAAGTGCACTTTTTCAATAATGTCGAAGGTGGCATCAAGGACTTGTACAACTGGTACTGCAAGCACCACAGCGAGTCGGTGTGGAAGCGGGCCGCCGGGGTGTATGTGCGAGTGCTCAGCAAGCCGCAGTTGTTCATTGAAGGCAACCACCGCAGTGGCTCGCTGATCGTCAGCTACCTGTTGATGCGCGAGGGGTTGCCACCGTTCGTGCTGACGCTGGACAACGCCGAGGGCTATTTCAACCCGTCCTCGGTCATACGTAACTCCGCCAAGCATGGCGTCATGGCTTTGTACGAATTGCCGAAGATCAAGAAAAAATATGCCGCGTTCCTGGAAGACAAGGCCCCTGATCCAATGGAGTTTTTCCTGAGCGACACACCTGTGCCTGTGTATCAGGGAAATCAATGATGGGAAGGTACCCCGTGCTCGACACAATCAAGCAGGTGTTCAAGCGTCAACGCGTCCGTATCTCATTCGATATCGATGACACGCTGGCCTGCCAGCTGCACCACAGCGCGACCGAACACAGCCGCTTGCCGGCGTGTGTGCACCGTTGGCTGGGTGAGCCGCTGCGCAGCGGCACCCGGTCCCTGACCCGCGAGCTGCGCCGCCAGGGCTGCAGTGTGTGGGTCTACACCTCGTCGGGTCGTACGCCGTCCTACATCCGTCGTTGGTTGCTGCTGTACGGCATTCATGTGGACGGCGTCGTCAACAGCGTGCGACACAACCAGGCTCTCACCGAGCGTGGGCTGACGAGCACACCGTCGAAATTCCCACCGGCCTTCGACATCGACCTGCACGTCGATGACTCCGAGGGTGTGCAGCTTGAAGGTGTCGACCATGGTTTTCGCGTGGTGGTCGTCGACCCGGAAGACGAGCAGTGGGCGCAACGCGTGTTGGATGCGGTCGCGCAGGTCCGGGCGCAGCTTGCACGCCAGCAACCGCAGCGCCACAAGGTGCCGGTTCAGGCTTATCCGGGGTTGACGCTGAACGGTTGAGCGCAATAACGGGCATCAAGCAAAAGGGGCAACTGATTGATCAGTCGCCCCTTTTTTCTACTTGGCGCTCAATGCGTCCAGGAACTCGGTATGCCGTAACGCCTGGGAAAACATCGGCAGGGTGAAGTTCTCGGCAGCCTTTTGCTGTTCTTCGGTGAATGTCGCCGTGCAATCGGTCAGGGTCACGACGTTGTAGCCTTTTTCATAGCCTGAGCGCACGGTGCCCTCGACACAGCAGTTGGTCAGGAACCCTGCCACTACCAGGTTGTGGATGCCGTTGTTGCGCAGCACCAAGTCCAGTCCCGTGGTTGCAAACCCGTCCAGCCCGCGCTTGCCCTCCACGAGGATGTCGCTGGTTTCACGGGGAATCGCATCGGTGATTTCGGCTCCCCAACTGCCTGTGCGAAACGCGCTGCCGTCGGCAACGCCTTTGAGAATCCCATAGTCACGCGTGGTCAGTTCGGGATAGCCATCGGCGAACTGGATTGGCAGGTGAATGATCCTTACGCCCGACTTGCGTGCCTGTTGCACCGTGGTTGCGGTGTTGGCCAGCATGTCGGACTGCTGCATGACGTCTTTGACGGCGTCATGAAACACGCCCCCTGGCGTGGTGAAGTCGTTCTGGAACTCGATCAGGACAAGGGCTGTGGCGTTTGGATTCATGTCGGGTCTCCGATAGGGTTGATGACAGAGGGGCGGCGTGTCGCTTCAGCATAGACACCTCTGGCGCGTTATCCCGCAACCACCGGTTTGACCCTGGTTTTATATTTCGCCATTCGTCTAATGCCGGGCACTCCAGACGCCGTGCCGTCTCTGAACAATAAGCGCGGATAACCCGAGCCTACAAATGGAGAACCCGTATGGACATCAATGAAAACGCCCCAGGGAATATTTCACAACAGGACGTGACCCGCGGCACAGACAACGAGACCGGGCATGATCCAAGGCATGACGAGGATAATATCCCGCTCCTGCCAGACGACGAGGCACCGCTTGAAGAGGATATGTCTGACGTGGATGCTGCCGATTCAGTCGCGCGGGAACACCCCGACAATTGATGAGCCTCCCGGCACAAAAAATCCCTACCTTTGCGTAGGGATTTTTGTTGGGCCGTTCGGCTGCTGATCAGTAGAGGGTGCGAGGCAGGCTACACATCTTTCCCGTCTGGAGATTGGCAAGCGTTGATTTGCACAGGGAAAGTATGGCCTGCTCGCTGTATCTGACGAGCATGGTCAGCGCCTACCTGAATGTCACCGAGCCAAAGATCGTCGCCGGGATTGGCTTTCTCCTGGGCACGTTCGGCGGTTCTCTCCTGGCAGCAATCAACCGAGCCATCAAAGCCGCTGACCTCTGGGCGGTCATTCGCCAGCGGTTCGGGGGAGGCAATCCACCATGAATCTTGAACTGATCAACTCCATCGCCTGCGGCCTTATCGCGCTGTGGGCTGCCTGGTGCGTACTGAGCGGGAAGGTGAGGGACGGCATCCTCGGGAAGCTGATCTACTCGACGATCGCCATCAGCGGCTTCGTCGTAATGGCGCGCAGCCAGAACATCTTCTTCGGTCCGACCAGTGCTGGCCTGACGCTGCACGTCGCCCTGGCCCTGGCCGGTGCCCGCCACATCTTCATGGTCACGTACTGGCAGCGGGTGACGGTCTGGCTGTGCCGGACGCTGAACTGCGAGCACTGCTTGAACTGTGACAACCCGCCAGGTGGAATAGAGCGCAGGGACAAGTAATTCGCGCCACGTTTTCGAATGCGCCAAATCGTGTTGAACGATGGCTGAAGTCAGTGGCTTTTTCTCTCTATATTTTCGAAAAGTGACTTGAGATTGGAAGGGTCTAGGCAGTCAGGTGCTATCGTCTGCGACTGCTTGAAATAGCCCTGGACTTTCGGGTTCGCAAAATCGCCCTTAAGAGCCAACAGGTAATACCCGTCGGCGCGAAACTTTTCCAGGCTCAGAGAAACAGGTTCGAAGAAGTCCCTCATAGTGGTCAAGGGTAGTTGACGGTTGGCTTCCGTTTTCAGTGAATCTTTGAAGCAGTACGAGCGTATCGCCGGCAATGGATAGTGGTCAGAGTACAGATCTGGTCGCTCTAGGGCATTGGCTAGCTGGCTATACTTGCGAAGAAATTCGGGGTCATCGAACTTGAATCGCAGGAACGCCTCGTCACAGTCGCGCAACAGCATTATCGCTCCGGCAACCAGGCCTTGATCCGCAGCGCTCTGGTAAAGCGCGCAGGCTTCTACATGCATAGCCTTATGGCCATTTAAAAAGGTTGCCGCGCGACTCTCTTGCATATTCGCCAACATGAAAGTAGCTACACCGTGCCCCCCGGCGCTAGCTTTACGCAGTTCATCCTCATAGGTCTCAAGTCCTTTCGTTGCCTCCTGTATTGATTGGCTCAGTGTGAGCTTGTCAGTTTTACCCTGCTGTTCGTTTTCAACCAGCTGATCAGCTCGTTGCTGTATGTCATCAGCTAACAGCATTGCGTGTTCAAAGACAGCTTCGGTTTCGGGGGATGGCGCAGCCTGTACCTCAGCACACAGAGCTATGCTGAAAAGCAGGACTGAAAGACGAAGTTTCAAAGGCGTTTCTTCCGTGATTGCAGTTGTTCGAGTCGCCATTACTGTAATGGATTCAATCAGGGTGGGGTAGCTCACGTGCTTGACCGTCACTCCGGTATGAGTCGGAGTTATGGTGAGGTTTCCGATTGGTGCAGAGTTTCATTGCAGAGGGTCATGCATGAGCAACGTCATCCGCCTGCGCCACGCGCTTCCGATGAGCCCGGAAATCAACAAGGCCCTGACTGATCTGGATAGCGCCATTGCCAAGGCGATCGAGGCTTCCAAGGCTTCCGGGCTGCCCCAGGGCTTGATCGTCGCAGATCTGCACGGCCATGCCCACGCACAGACACACCAAATGGTGACCGAATAACTGGCAAGTCGCAGTTGTTCAGGCCGAGACTTAACAGCCATCAGGTTAGGGTTTTACGCTGGGGGAAAGGCAAGATCTGAGCGATTGCTGATGCTTTTCAAGTTGAATCATGGCCTCTTCCCGGCGCTCGCCCTGCAAAGCATGTGTCCATGGCGGATTGACCGCCAGTTTTTCTTCAATGTCAGCAATTACACGCTGTATTGCCAAGCACGGGTCATTCGCTTTTACACGGTTGCCCAATTGAGAGTTGAGATTCTTGTACTCCCCAAGCAGATTCGTTAGCTGAGTCAACTGCTGGTTCGCGGCATTTAGGTCTGAGTCGGACCTGTTCAACTTAAGCTCTAGGTCATGCGCTTTGGCCTGCAGCTGATCGGATTTCTCCGAAAGGGTTTTCTTCTCAAGCTGCAGCTCAGCGATTAGCTTGGCTTGCACCTCGACGGTCGATTGAATCTTTCCAATGCCAACTAATTTTTCGGCGCCGTAACCGACAAGATGAAAAAGCGGTACAGCGGCTATCAGGCCTGCTCCGAAAGTAGCGATAGCTCTCAGGAGCATTCGAGGTTTTTTTTCAAGGTGATTGAGCTGTTGTGTCGGGGCTACTTTCTTCATCAGGTAATGCGAATCTCGCTAGTCCAACCCATTCATCACGCGACTAAATCACAAATATGGGCGGATCGTTGATCGGGAAAAAGTGCCGCAGGTGAGTGCGGCACAGCTGGCTCAGTTCACCTTCAGGGCCTCTTGAATCTGGTCAGCATATTCGCTGAGCTTATTCATCTCGTCTGCGACGATATTACAGTCAGCAGGGGTATTTGAAACCTTGGCTTGAATGAGAGCGAGAGCGGCAATTACGGCCAGGCTACGCTTGTCTTCAGCGGATTTTGAGCGAAGGTTGTAGTTGGATAGCTCCGTAAATAGTTGCGACATGTTTGATCTCTATATGATGTGAATTTGATCCCCACCAATACCGGCATCCAGCCACTATTTCAAGTCCTGCCCAAGCGAGGCACCAAAGTCTCAAGACCTGTTGGAAATAGCCGTAGAGGTAGAGTTTAAGCAGGTCGCCGGGATGGTACGACGGGCGTCCGGTTGCTTTTGGAACGGCTTTGTCGAACCCAAGTTGCTCAAGGTCCAGCAGAGAAATATAGGCTTCGATCACCCGAACCAGATGGTCTTCGGGAATGAGTTCGTCCAGTGAGACTGGAAACAGAGTGCCTTGAGTACGGTCTTCACCTTGGATATAGCGCATAAGAAAAATGCCCGTATCTTGCGATACGGGCATTTTTCTTAAACCGGGCGGCAGATTGCTAGGTTTTCACACAGCCTGCTGGGGCGGGTTTTAAAAGGCTTCATGGACGTTACTGGCTGCCCATGGAGCAAGAGATGGTGCCCGAACCCGGAATCGAACCGGGACGCCCTTACGAGCGGGGGATTTTAAGTCCCATGCGTCTACCAGTTTCGCCATTCGGGCGGTAGCGCGGTGTAGCAGGGTTGGGAATATATAGATCCAGACGCTTGGATGCAAGGTCGCAGAGGGGCTTTATTGCATTCGTGGGTGGGCGAAAAAGCTTGCCAGATCAGTGATCTAGAAAGGTTTTCGGCAGCGGTCCGGAGGATGTCGTCGGCCCGCGCTGTTGACCCTGGCATCAAAAGCCGACACGACATGCGGTCGTCCATTGCGGTGTTCGGGGTGTAAGGTAAAGCCTGCAACGCTGGCAACATCTCAGGTAGACGAGGTGATTATGAGCACTCCAATGCTGAACAAGCTGCACATCAATGGATACGACGTGGTACGGGTAAACTATGGACCCTGGCGGGTGTGCACGCCCCAGGACCGGTTGGCGTCGTTCAATTCCCGTGAGCAGGCACTGGCGTATGCTGCCACGCTGCCCGGGTATCGTGCCCGCACCAGGCCGATGGCCAAGTAGATCGATGCTTGCTGCCGAACTCAGTCGATCAGCGCCAGTAAATCCGTAGTGCCCACATCCAGCCCCGCCTGGGACAGCAGCGTGGTGGCCTGGCCCCGGTGATGCGTCTGGTGGTTGAAGAAATGCACCAGCAGGCTGAAGAAGGGTTTGTCGGCTGTCACCCCGCGCATGTTGCTGTAGTGCAGGCGCTGATTCAGGTCGGGCTCGCGCACGGTGTGGGCCCAGTCGATGATCAGTTGGTCCAGCCAGGCGCGGTGGATGGCCAGTTCGCGGATATCGGCAAATGCCAACTGCCTCAGGTCGACTGGTGCGGCAATCGCCTCCAGCGGCGCCAGCGCCGTGTAGCCGGCTGGATGCCCGGCAAACCGCTTGAGCCACACGGTGTCGCCCAGCGCTACATGGTTGAGCGTGCCGAGGATCGAGCCGAAAAACGCCTGGCGATCCATCAATAACTCGGCGTCCGATAGCGTACTGGCCGCGTCGTAGAGCTTGCGGTTCATCCACTGGTTGTAGTTCGCCATCAATGCGATGTGTTCAATCCGGTTCACGTGGGTGTTCTCTCGAAGACGCGGTGACGGGATGATAAGCCGTGCCCGCCCGGCGGTCATGGTGTTCCGGCAAGGCCGGGCTATGGTTGTCAGACGCCAACACTGCGCTCTGGGAGGGTAGCACCATGAACACCAGCGACTTACTGGAACAACTCTTGCGCGCCGGGCAAGGTGGCAGTGCTTCCACTGGCGGCCTCGGCGGGCTGCTGGGCGGTTTACTGAAAGGCTCCAGCACCGGCAACGCTTCCACCGGTGGCGGCCTGGGTGATCTATTGGGCGGCCTTGGCGGCATGCTGGGCGGTACCACGGGCGCTCGTCCTGCCCAAGGGCGTTCCGGGGGAATGAATTACGCGGCACTCGCGTCCCTGGGCATGGCCGCATTCCAGGCCTATCAGGCCTGGCAACGCCAGCAGGCCAACGCGCCACAGCAAGCCTTCCAGACGGTGGACCAGCTCGACGGTCCCGCCGCCGAAGCCCACAGCCACGCGGTACTGCGTGCCTTGATCGCGGCGGCCAAGGCAGACGGGCGCATCGATGAGCAAGAGCAGCAGTTGATTTCCAATGAACTGGGCCGGCATACCGACGACCCGCAACTGCAACAATGGCTCGACGCTGAGGTGGCCAAGCCGCTGGATGCGGCGGATTTCGCCGAGTTTGCCAGCGACCCGGCGGTGGCAGCCGAGGTGTACCTGGCCAGTGTGATGCTGGTGGACGATCAGCAGGACGCCGAACGCAATTACCTGGACGACCTGGCAGGGCAGTTGCAAATCGACCCGCAATTGCAACTGCACCTGGAACAACAAGCCAAGGCCTAGAAGCGCAGTGTGGCGCCGGTGGTCAACCACTGCGCCCGATCCCCGATCAGGCTGCGACCGACCACCAGGTCCACGTCGACGAATTCGCCCAAATGCAGCCGGGGCCCGGCCTGCCAGGCCTGGTCACCGCCTTCCTGGCCGTAGCGCTCGGCGATCAGCGTCAACAACGGTGCCACCTGATACTCGAAACCGGTGCCCCAGGTCAGGCGGTGTTGCTGGTCACCATCGTTGTAGGCATGGGACCAGCCGGCATTCAGGTTCAGCCGCAGGGGCGTCAGCGGTTGCCAGGTCAACGGGATATTGAAGTCTGCGCCATCAAACCCGTGTTGACGACCCAGGGCAAAATGCGCGCCGGCGGACAGGGCCAGCTCCAGGCCCAGATCCTCCCGCGACCATACCTGGGCCTTGAGCTGCGGGTTCACCTGGGTTTCGCCCTTGTCTGTGCTGGTTGCACGCGACAGGGCGGCACCCCATTGCACCGACGGCAGCGCGGCGAAGGTACAGGCCGGTGACAGCGTTTCTGTATGCGTACTGCCGTCGTGGCGGTCAGCGGTGTACCAGGCGTCGACGTTGCATTCGCCCGGCGCGTTGATCGCGCCATCGTCGACCACATAGGAACCGCCGGCTGCGTTGGCTTTTGACAGCAAGGCAATCGTCAACAGGATGCCCAGTGTCAGGCCGATAAAGATCAAATTGCGCTGCAATGCGCGGCGTTTGGCCGGTGGCAGCAGCAGTAACGTGTGGCGTGCGCCGCGGTAGTGACGCGCACGGTATTTGGCAAACCCGTCCTGGCGGGCTGGGGTGTGTTTTTTGTGCATGATGCACCTCACATGAATTCAGCTTTCTACGGTCAGTACCGAAATGCCGCTGGCCTTGGCCTGGCACACCAGCTCGCTGGTGTCGTCCCCGCCGGGCAGGGCGATGACCACATCGGGGCGGCTGTCGGTCAGCATGAAATGGTTGCGCTGGCGTTCCGCCTGTTTGCCGTGGCGTTGCCAGTTGGGCGGGTAGCGCACCACGTCGATGCCCAGTTCCCGCGCCCATTCCTCGACGTCACTGCCGAGGAATTGGTTGCCGCCGTGGATCAATACCTGCACCGGACGCAGGCGGTGGTAAGCGTCCAGCACCTGGCGGGACATTTTGGTGTCGGCGTAATGACGACCTGCACAGATCAAGACGCGCATAGGGTGTTTCCTTGTAGTGCACGGTGGCGGCCGGGCGACCGCCACCGTTTAAACGGCGGGGAAGATCAGTACCACTGCTTGAAGCGGCGGATGTAGATCGTCTTCATCAGTTGGGCCACGCAGCAGTAGCTGAGCAGGGTGCCCACCAGCCATGGGAAGTAGGCCATCGGCAACGGTTGCAGGCCCACCAGGGTGCCCAGCGGCGAGAACGGCACGTAGATCCCCAGTACGATCACCACGCAGGTCATCATCAACACCGGCCACGCGGCGGTGCTCTGGAAGAAAGGGATCTTGCGGGTGCGCAACATGTGCACCACCAGGGTTTGCGAGAGCAGGCCCTCGATGAACCAGCCGGACTGGAACAGGGTCTGCATCTCGACGCTGTTGGCGGCGAACACGTACCACATCAGCGCAAAGGTGGTGATGTCGAAGATCGACGAAGTCGGCCCGATCCAGATCATGAAGCGGCCGATGTTTTTCGCATCCCACTTGCGCGGCTTGGCCAGGTATTCCTTGTCCATCTTGTCCCACGGCAGCGCCAGCTGGGAGATGTCGTACATCAGGTTCTGCAGCAGCAGGTGGATCGACAGCATCGGCAGGAACGGAATGAATGCACTGGCGACCAGCACCGAGAACACGTTGCCGAAGTTGGAGCTGGCGGTCATGTTCAGGTACTTCATGATATTGCCGAAGGTTTCGCGGCCCTTGAGCACACCTTCTTCCAGCACCATCAGGCTCTTTTCCAGCAGGATGATATCGGCTGATTCCTTGGCGATATCGGTGGCGGTGTCGACCGAGATCCCCACGTCGGCATCACGCAGCGCCGGTGCATCGTTGATCCCGTCACCGAGGAAGCCTACGGTGTGGCCGTTGGCTTGCAGCGCCTTGAGCACCCGGGATTTCTGCAGCGGTGTCAGCTTGGCAAACACGGTACGTTCTTCCACGCGGCGCAGCAGCGTCGCGTCGTCCATCGCTTCGATCTCGGTGCCCAGCAACGGCTGGCCTGGATCGAGGCCGACCTGGCGGCAGATCTTGCTGGTGACCACGGCGTTATCGCCGGTGAGCACTTTGATCGCCACGCCAATCTGTTGCAGCGCGGCAATCGCAGGGCCGGCGGTTTCCTTCGGTGGATCAAGGAAGGTCAGGAAGCCCTGGATCACCAGGTTGCGCTCATCGGCCGTGGTGTACTGCTGACGCGCCAGGGATTTAGGGATGTGACGGGTCGCCACTACCAGCACGCGGAAACCGTCCTCGTTGTAGTCGTTGGCGATCGCCAGCAGCTCCTCGCGGCGACGATCATCCAGTGGCACCGCAGCGCCGGCCTCCATCACATGCGTGGAAATGCTCAGCATCTCTTCCACGGCGCCTTTGCACACCAGCAGTTGATCGTCGGCGGCATCCTTGACCACGATCGACAGGCGACGGCGGACGAAGTCGAACGGCAACTCATCGACTTTGCTGTAGGCAAACGGCACCTGGAACTTCGGATTACGTTCCGAGAACTCCACCACCGCCTGGTCCATCAGGTTTTTCATGCCGCTCTGGTGATGGCTGTTGAGCCAGGCCAGGGACAGCACGGCGTCGTCACGTTGGCCGAAGGCGTTGACGTGGTGTTCGAGAATGATCTTGTCCTGGGTCAGGGTGCCGGTCTTGTCGGTGCACAGCACATCCATCGAACCGAAGTTCTGGATCGCGTTGAGGCGCTTGACCACCACTTTGCGCTTGGCCATGGCCGTGGCGCCCTTGGCCAGGTTGGCGCTGACGATCATCGGCAGCATTTCCGGGGTGAGGCCTACGGCAACTGCCAGGGCAAACAGGAACGCATCCCCCCAATCACCCTTGGAGAAACCATTGAGCAGGAACACGATCGGCACCATCACCAGCATGAAGCGGATCAGCAACCAACTGACGCTGTTCACGCCGCGGTCGAACGCGGTTTGCACCCGCGAGCCGACAATCGCCTTGGCCAGGGAGCCAAAGTAGGTGCGTGCCCCGGTGGCCACGACGACAGCTTGTGCCCGACCGCTGACCACGTTGGTGCCCATGAAGCAGATGTTGGGCAGGTCCAGCAGGTTGCCCTGGTCGGCGGCCATGGCGCTGGCGGATTTCTGTGTGACCTCGCCGAGGGTGTCGTACTTTTCCACCGGCAAGGCTTCGCCGGTCAGCACCGCCTGGCTGATGAACAGGTCACGGGACTCGATCAGGCGGATATCGGCCGGGATCATGTCGCCGGCCGACAGCTGCACGATATCGCCGGCCACCAGCTCGCGCATCGGCACTTCACGCAGGGTCGGTTGCGAGCCCACTTGCTCACGGCGCAGTACGGTGGCCGTGGTGCGGACCATGGCCTTGAGGGCTTCGGCGGATTTGGCCGAGCGATGTTCCTGCCAGAAGCGCAGCAGGCTGCTGAGCAATACCATGGTCATGATGATGATGACTTTGGTCGGGTCGGCGTCTTCGCCTTCCTGCATCGGCAGCCAGCAGTCAGTGAAGAAGCTGATGCCGCCCAGGGTCAGCAGCACATAGATGAATGGGTTGTTCAGTGCCTGCAGGAACTGCACGATGGCGTGAGGCGGCTTGTCATGGGCGACTTCATTGTAGCCTTCGCGTTGCAGGCGCGCCTGGGCGTCCAGCTCGGTGAGGCCGTCCTTGGTGGCGCGGACGTTGGCCAAGGTGGCCGACAATCCGTTCTGGGCTTCGCGGGCGGCACGCATCGACAGTCTGGTGTCGGTGTGGCTGCTGCTCTTTTTGTTCAATGGGGCGTTTTTTACGGCGCTCATGGTGTGTGCTCCTGTCGCCAATTTTTCGACAAAACATACCCGTTACCGGCCTGATGACAGGCGAGCGAAAGCATGCCGAGTCGCTAACTTCGCGATCGGTTTAAATAAGGTGTTCACATAACTTCTACAGTGCCCGCTAACAGCGCGTTAATTAATTAGCGCGCAGCGGGCTACTACTGGACGTGTTCATAAAAGAACTCCAGAACAATAATCAGGAAGTTGCTGTTTCCAGCCAAGTCAGGCGGCGCGAGCGCTCACATACAGACCGAGCATCAAGCTGGCCTTTGCCAGGCTGGAAACCTTGGGTCTCTGTGGGTCTTGAGGGTCGGCGTGATCCCAGTGCTGGACCAGTTGGCCGCTGTCAGGGCAGATACGCCAATGCGCCAGCGGGTAGGCCGGGCGCACTTGGGGGGAGGGTGCAGCAAAGGTTGAGCGGGTAGGCGAAAAACCCACAGGCTCACGGCACAGCTTGGCACGCAGGGCTGCCGCTAGTGTGCGTACATCGGGCAAAGCAAGGGTTAGCAAGGTCATACACACCTCGGGACCGGACAAGCGACCGGCGAGGCAGTTACGGTGGAGCATCAAGCTCTAGCGCAGCTTACCGGACCGGGGAGGCGAGTCCTGTCATGTTCTGGGTTTGGCGCCCGATGCCCGCCAAGGCGGTGCTCGGACAGCGACTAGATACTGTGTCCATTGGCTTCTTTTGTGAGGTTTAAAAAAGGCCCCAGTTGCAGGCACGGGCAATCTACTCAGGGCGATGCAGGATGTCAACGCTTAATGTATTAATTCATTACAAGTTCAGAGTCTGTTCAGATAGAAGGGCTGTTTCAGTTCTGCTTCGGCTGTATCGTTACTTGCACTTCTTCAGCGTTGTGAGCGGGAAGTAGTTGTTTTTGAAGGTGGAGATGAACGGGCTTGTCTATATCCCGTGGCGCACGAACACCACGACCTGCCCGCCGGCCATCCGCACCTGCTGCACCATCACGCCGGCGTGCATGGGCATGCCTATGTGATCGATGACCTGCACCGCCGCTGGCCGGCCTGATCAGAGGCCTTGCCAGGCCAGCAGCGCCAGGTAGATCAGCACCAGCCCACAGGCGGCATAACTGATGCGCTGCCAAGTGGGCGAGGCGTTCTGCCGCAACAGGTTCACCAGAGCGGCAATCAGAAAGCATGACAAGATCGACGCGAGCATGAACCCGGCAAAGAACATCAGCGTCTGCCCGTGGCTGGGCGTGGTGCCGACGATCCCCGACAGCGCACTGCCCAGTGCGCCCCAGTAGACGATGTTCTTCGGGTTGGCCAGGGAAATTGCAGCGCCTACCGCCAGGGCATTTTGCCGGGTGCTGGCCGGCGCGCTGTCCGGTTGTGGCAGGTGCCAGGCATCGATCAGGCTGCGTGCGCCCAGCCAGGCCAGGTACAACGCACACACCACCGTCAACGGCACACGCACCGTGTCATGCTGGATCAGCAGGGCGATCCCGGTCAGGCCGATCACTGCCCACACGGCATCGCCCACCAATGAGCCGAACTGCACCAGCAGGGCGGGTGTAAAGCCATGCAGCAAGCCACGGCGCAGGGTCTCCGCGAGCACGGCGCCGGGGGAGAGGCAAAACACAAAACCGAATATCAGTGCATAAAAAAAGATCGTCAGCATGCCCGCATTTCCTTCAAGTGAGGTGGGGCAGTGTGAGGGTGTGCAGGTGCGGTGTCTTGGACCAGATTGCGCTGTTCAGCGCTTCACGGTGCTTTGATAGTGGCCAGGAGTGATGCCGTAGGCCGCCCGGAAATGCCGGTTCAGGTGACTCTGGTCGGCGAAGCCCAGGTCGTGGGCCGCCTCGCCGGCGGGAACCCCATTGCGCAACAGGCTTTTGGCGCGACGGGTACGCAACTGCATGGCCCACTCCCTGGGCGTCAGCCCGGTTTCTTTCTGGAAGGCACGCAGCAGGTGGAATTTGGACAACCCCAGTTCGCCGCCCAGGTGGTCCAGGGTCAGGGGTTGATGCAGGTGTTCGGCGAGTAATGCCTGGGCGCGGCTGATCAGGGGTTTGCCGGGGCTGGCGGTGCCGGGCAGACGTACGCCGCTGATGTTCACGACCTCTGCCAACAGCAGCACCAAGGCATCTTCATTCACGTCGCGAACCAGCGTGTCACCGTTTAGCGCACCCTTGATTGCGGCGGCCAGTCGCAGGGCAAGTTCGGGCTGAACACATAAGGCACGGTCAAATTCCAGATGCACCAGCCCCAGGTCCGCCGCCAATTGATCCGCCGTGGCGTACAGGCTCACAAAGTGCCAGGGCGCACCATCGGCCGCACCGCCGCCTTGAATCTGACCGGGGTTGTACAGGGTGATGGAGCCTGGGCCGGCGTGGAACTCGCGACGATCCAGCCAGACCTTTTCCTCGCCTGCCAGGTTCACGCCGATCACACATTCATCATGGCTGTGGCGGGCAAAAGTCAGGCCGGTGCAGGTAGTGCTGCTGACTTCATAGTTGCCCAGCCAGGCGTGTTGCACGGCGCTCATCGATTTCACTCAGTCGGGGACAGGCACGAGCATACGCTGGCAGGGGTGGTCAAATCGACCGTTGATTGACCCGGCGCGACAGTTCATCGGCGCTTTCCTTGCGTTCCGAGTAACGGTCCACCAGGTCGGGACGGTCGCGCAGCAGCAGGGTGAAGCGCACCAGTTCTTCCATTACATCGACGACCCGATCATAAAGCGCCGAGGGCTTCATGCGGTCCTGTTCATCGAACTCCATGAAGGCCTTGGGTACCGAGGACTGGTTGGGGATGGTGAACATGCGCATCCAGCGCCCCAGCACCCGCAGCTGGTTGACGGTGTTGAAGGACTGGGAGCCGCCGGACACTTGCATCACCGCCAGGGTCTTGCCCTGAGTCGGGCGGACCGCGCCCAGGGTCAAGGGCACCCAGTCCAGTTGCGCCTTGAACACCGCCGACATCGAGCCATGCCGCTCGGGCGAGCACCACACCTGGCCTTCGGACCACTGCATCAGTTCCAGCAGTTCCTGCACCTTGGGGTGGTCACTGGGCGCGTCATCCGGCAATGGCAGGCCGCTGGGGTTGAAGATGCGGGTATGCGCGCCAAAGTGCTGCAACAGCCGTGCGGCTTCTTCCACCAGCAGGCGGCTGAACGAGCGTTCGCGGGTCGAACCGTAGAGCAGCAGGATGCGCGGCGGCTGGTCCGGGCTGGCCGGTTTTGAGTCGATCAGGGACAGGTCCAGATTGGGCAGCGTCGTCATAGGGCCTCCGATTACAACTGCGCAATGCGCGCGAGTTCCGCCTTGAGGTCGGCAGGGCCGAGTTCGCCGAAGGGCAGGACGAAGAACGCCCTGCAGCGCGTGGCGATGGTCTTCAGTGTGGCGTCGAATGCCGCTTGCACACTGGCGTCGTCACCCTGGACGTCCGACGGGTCTTCCAACCCCCAGTGCGCCGTCACGGCCGGCCCGAAGTACACCGGGCAGGCTTCGCCGGCGGCCTTGTCGCACACCGTAATCACCACATCCGGCGGGCTGCCTTCAAAGGCATCGTTGCCCTTGCTGTACAACCCTTCGGTACTGATCCCGGCCGCCTGCAACGTGCTCAAGCTACGTGGCAGCACCTGGCCCTTGGGAAAACTGCCGGAGCTGATCGCTTCGAAGCCTTCCGGCGCCAGGTGGTTGAACATGGCTTCGGACAAGATGCTGCGGCAGCTGTTGGCGGTACACATGAACAGGACTTTCATCGGGGTATCTCCGTTAGAAACTCAGGCGCAAGGCGAGGGCGGCGAGGGTGATCAACAGCACCGGCAGGGTCAGCACGATGCCGACCTTGAAGTAGTAGCCCCAGGTGATGCTGATGCCTTTGCGCGCCAGGATGTGCAGCCACAGCAAGGTGGCCAGGCTGCCGATAGGGGTGATCTTCGGGCCGAGGTCGCTGCCGATCACGTTGGCGTAGATCATCGCGTCCTTGACCACACCCACGGCATGGCTGGACTCGATGGACAGCGCGCCGACCAACACCGTCGGCAGATTGTTCATCGCCGACGACAGCAGCGCCGTCAGCACACCGGTGCCCATGGCCGCGCCCCACACGCCGTAAGTGGCAAACGTGTCGAGCCAGGTGGCCAGGTAGGTGGTCAGGCCGGCGTTGCGCAGACCGTAGACCACCAGGTACATGCCCAGGGAAAAGATCACGATCTGCCACGGTGCTTCCTTCAGCACTTTGCGCGTGGAAATCTTGTGCCCCTTGGCGGCGATCACCAGCAACAGCAGGGCACAGGCGGCGGAAATCGCACTGATCGGAATGCCCAGCGGTTCCAGGGCGAAGCACCCCACCAGCAGGATGCCCAGCACCCACCAGCCGGCGCGGAAGGTCGCGCGGTCGTGGATGGCGCTGGCGGGGTCGTCCAGGTCGGCCGGGTCGTAGGTTTGTGGAATATCGCGGCGGAAGAACCACAGCAATACCGCCAGGGTGGCCGCGACGCTGACGAAGTTCACCGGCACCATCACGGCGGCGTATTCGTTGAAACCGATCTTGAAGTAGTCGGCCGAAACGATGTTCACCAGGTTCGACACCACCAGCGGCAGGCTGGCCGTGTCGGCGATGAATCCCGCGCCCATGACGAAAGCCAGGGTTGCCGCCGGGGAAAAGCGCAGGGCCAGCAGCATCGACATCACGATGGGCGTCAGGATCAGCGCTGCGCCGTCATTGGCAAACAACGCCGACACCAGCGCGCCGAGCAGCACCATATAGGCAAACAAACGCCGTCCGCGTCCACGTCCCCAGCGCGCCACATGCAAGGCGGTCCAGGCAAAAAAACCGGCCTCATCCAGCAGCAGGCTGATGATGATCAGCGCGACAAAAGTGCCGGTGGCATTCCAGATGATGTGCCATACCACTGGAATGTCGGCCAGGCTGATCACGCCGAAGGCCAGGGCCAGGATCGCGCCCAGGGTTGCGCTCCAGCCGACGCCCAGGCCTTTGGGCTGCCAGATGACCAGAACAATGGTGAAGATAAAAATCGCGATGGCGACAAGCATGGATAAACGCTCCGGTGGCTCAGCAGCAGGTGCTGGCCCGTTGTGGTCGGTCGCCCATTGCATCCAGACGCAGTGCGTCGCTGTGCAACCAGGGCTGGTTGGCTTGCAAAGTGGTGTACAGCACGGCAGTGACCCAGTCGGGTAATGCCGGATTGATGCGGTAATAGATCCATTGACCCTGACGACGATCCAGCAGCAAGCCGCAACTGCGCAGTTGCGCCAGGTGACGGGAGATTTTTGGCTGGCTGTCGTCCAAGGCATGGATCAGTTCGCACACGCAAAGTTCGCCTTCGCGCAGGATCAATAACGTCAGGCGTGCCCGGGTGGCATCGGCCAGGCATTTGAACAGGGTGGGCGGGGAGATGAGGTCCGACATGGTCAAGGCCTTCGTATATATGGTTATCCGAATATACGTATTCCCATATGTATTGGTCAAATCCTGTTTCAATTGACTTGGATCATATGTCTCGAAAATCACCACAAGTGTCTGAAATTAAAATGAAACACGAATGTCCTAAAGTGCCTGCCCATTGCTGATGAAGGAAGACCCCGCGTGACCCGTGCCACTCGCAACCTGCGCAAGACCCTGGATTCCGTCGCGGAAAATAACGAAACCGCGGCGTTCGACCTGATGCGCGCCGTCGAAAAGCTCGGCGATGAAGTGCTGCGCCAGCGCCTGCTCAATACTATTCACCGACTCAACCAGGATGCTCACGAACTGCGCGAAGCGCGTGATTCGGTGGAACAAGTGTCGGTCCGGCTCGCCTGAGCAAGATCGTTCAAGACAACTCCATTGTTGCGCTGGCATGCTTGTCGACTGTCTGTCGATGAGCCGTTTCCATGCCTACCGCCTTACCTCATTACGCCTTCGCTCGCGGCGCCATTGCCGTCATTCCCTTGTCCCTGGCCTGTGCGCCCTGGGGACTGTTGGCCGGTTCCATGGCCATCGATGCACAATTCAGCCCGTTGGAAGCCCAGGGCCTTTCTGCCATCGTATTCGCCGGTGCTGCGCAACTGGTTGCCATCGGCATGGTCAAGAGCGGCGCCAGTCTGATTTCCATCGTGCTGACCACCTTGCTGCTGACCTCCCAGCATTTGCTGTATGGCATGCACTTGCGGCCGGTCCTTTCTCCCCTCAAGACCCGCTGGCGCATGAGCCTGGGCTTTCTGCTGACCGACGAATTCTTTGCGCTGGTCAGTCACTATGACCGCGAGACCTTCAATCGCTGGTATGCCTTGGGTGTCGGCCTGACGTTCTATATCGCCTGGAACCTGTTCACCCTGGCCGGCATCGTGCTTGGTAAAAGCATTCCCGGCCTCGACCAACTGGGCCTGGAATTTTCCATCGCCGCCACCTTCATCGCCTTGATTACGCCGGTGGTGCGTGACGTTCCCACGGTGGTCTGTGTGGCGGTGTCATTGCTGTTCTCGGTGTGGCTGAGCTTCCTGCATTGGGAATCGGCGGTGGTGGTGTCCGGCCTGCTGGGCATGAGCGCAGGGTATGCCTGCAAGCGACTGGGAGTAGGGCAGCAATGATCTACATCATGATTGTGGCCATGGGCCTGGTGGTGTTTCTCAACCGTTACCTGTTTATCGAGCCACGCCTGCCGGTGCGCCTCAACCGTGGCGCGCGGGAGTTTCTGGGATTCGCGGTGCCGGGGATGCTCACGGCGATTTGCGGGCCGATCATTTTCCTGGCTGACCACCAGCTCAACCTGAGCCCGGCCAACCCTTACCTGCTGGCGGGTATCAGCGCCGTGGCATTGATGTTCTGGACGCGCAATGTGTTGATGACGGTGCTGCTGAGCATGGCGTTGTTCTATCTGTTCCGCTGGCTGCTCTGAGTACAACCGGGGCAAAAAAAAGCCCGCGGGAGAGCGGGCGGAAGGAAGACTTCTAAAAATGAGCGTGACCACTATAGGTCGCGCCTTGCCCCTTTACAGTGAAACAAAGTTCATGCGGCCGTCAGTCCTGCCTGTCGCAATGGTACAGTCGCGTTTTTTTCCAACGGAGCAATGGCATGCACAAGGTGGTAATTGGCGCACTGGTACTGGCGGCCCTGGCCGGTTGCGCGGGTTCGAAGATGAAAGAGGCGCGCGCAGGCACGCCTTACAAGACCCTGGCTTCGGACAAGGCCACCCTGGTCGTTGCCGAATGCGTGCAGTTCGGCTGGCAGGACGAAAGTGTCTTCGGCGTTGACGCCGGCGGCTTCAAGGAGCCAATCGGCGCGGGTGGCTTCACGGTGTACACCACCGCCGGCGATTACTTCGTCGATGTGCAGAGCGCGGGCAGCGGTTCCACCATCAAGTACTACGCCATCGAAGACAACATGCCGGCCAAGCGTCGTTTGGCCGCATTGGCGACCTGCCTGTAATCCCTTGCCTTAGTCGATTTAGGAAATGCCTGGCACGACAGCCGCGAGGCATTCGCTTATGATTCACCGGCTCGCCCGACATGATGGCTCTTTACCAGTACACGGACGTCGAGGCCTAAACGTCGGGCGAGCTCCTTTTAACCTTCAGCGGGGCATGAAGCCCAGGTGCCAGCGCCGAGGGATCTTCAGCGATACCAGCCCTAGCAGCCCCGCCAATACACCGCTGATGATCAGCGCCTTGAGCCCCAACTGCTGCTCCAGCAGCGCACCGATCACCGCCCCCACAAACATCCCGGCCCAAGGGATCAACTGTACGCGCCAGCCATTGCGGCGCTCGCCGAGCAGCCAGCGCCCCAGCCCACGGCCAAAGCGTGACAGTGCGCCGGTGACGTAAGTCAGTCCCACCGGCAGCCCGTTGACCTCTTCCACCGCAGCATTGAGCATGCCCATCGCGATGATCGCCGCCAGTAGCGCGGGCAAGGTATCGGCGAAGGGCAGGAGTGCACCGCCGCACAGCAAGGCGGCAATACACAGCAGCAAGGGCAGGGCATGGCGACGGCTGAGTCGGCCGACCACCACGCCCAGCGCGTTACCCACCACAAAAGTTGCCACCAGCAACAGCAGCCGCCCGGTCAGGCCCAGGTCACCCGCGCTTATCGCCACCGCCAGGCGCGTAGTGTTCCCGCTCATGAACGAAACAAAGTCACCGCTCGCCATGAAGCCGATGGCATCGGTCATGCCCGCCAGCACCGACAGGCTGGCCACCAGCATCAGTCCGACGCGGCCACGCCAACGCTGTCGATGGGCCAGTGCGGCATTGACGTAGGGCTTTCGTGGCGAAGGCAACATAGGGCCGGGTTCCTCGGTGAGATTATCCGGCCACTACCGTAGGACGCTTTAAGCGCGCATGCAATGACCTCAGGCAGGCGTCAGGGTCCAACCCGCAGGATGCCAATCCAGAAAGTGCGTCGGCCTGATCGCCTGCACAAACGCCGCGTCATGGGACACCACCAGCATTGCCCCGGCAAAACCTTGCATGGCTTGCTCAAACGCCATCACCGATTCCAGGTCCAAATGGTTGGTCGGCTCGTCCAGCAACAGCAATTGCGCCGGCACTGCGCGCCACAAGGCAACCGCCATCGCAGCCTTCAAGCGTTCGCCGCCGCTGAGTTGCCCGGCGGGTTGGGTCACACGCAGGGCATCCAGTTGCAGCAGGGCCAGGCGCGTGCGCAATTCGCCTTCCGCCAGCGGGGTGTCCAGCAGGTTCAGTTGTTCGACGATGGAACGGTGGTCGTCGAGCAGCGCGAGGTGCTGATCGATATAGGCGCTGGGCACGTGCACGTGGCATTCGCCGCTTTCCGCACGCCATTCTCCCGCCAGCACTTTGAGCAGCGTGGACTTGCCGCAACCGTTGGGTCCATGCACCGCCACCCGCACCGGGCCGGTGAGGTGCACGTTGAGGCAGGTCGACGGCAGCCAGGGTAATTGCGCGTTGATCAACGACAGCACCTGTCGGCCGTTGGGTACCGCTGACGCAGGCAATGCCACCAGCGTCGGCGTTTCATCCTCGACCCGTGCATAGGCTTGGCGCACCTGGGCATCCAGCTCCTGTTTGTGTTGCTCATGGGCGCTGCGCACGGTGCTGACGATCTGCGAGGCAGCGCCTTTCCAGCGCGCTTTGGTGAAGCGATCGACGTTGGCCGTTTCCGCATGCTTGCGTGAGCGGGCGGTATGGCGTTGCAGGTTGTCGTGGCCTTTTTGCAGGCGCCGCTTTTCGCGGCTGCGTTCCAGGCGGGCGTGTTCCAGTGCGGCGACGGCGGCGTGCTGTTCAGCGTCGCGCTGTTGTCGATAGGCGTCGTAGTTCCCGCCATATAGGTTTACGCCGAGCGGCGACAGTTCAATGATGCGCCCCATGGCGTTGAGTAATTGCCGGTCATGGCTGACCACCACCAGGCCGCCACGCCATTCGTCGAGGACACGCAGCAGCCAGGCGCGGCCATCGCTATCGAGGTGGTTGGTGGGCTCATCGAGCACCAGCAACTGTGGCGCGGCCAGCAGCGCGCCGATGATCGCAACCCTGGCTAACTGGCCGCCGCTGAGTTGACGGGCTGGGGTATCAACAGAAAGCCGCGACAACCCTGCGGCATTCAAGCTACTGCGCAAACGCTCGGCCAAGTCCCAACGATCATCGATCAACTCGAGGTCATCGATCTGTGGGGCGCCTCGGGCCATGCGCTCAAGGGCGGTCAATATCGCTGCGGTGCCGGTAAGATCGGCGACGGTATCGCCTGGCGCTACCACGACGTTCTGCGCTACATAGATCACGCTGCGCGGGCAATTCAACGAGCCGGAGGAGGGCGACAACAGCCCCGCGATCAATTTGGCGAGTACACTTTTTCCTCGACCATTGCGCCCCACGATACCGGTGGGGGTGTAATCGATGGACAGGTTGAGGTCATCCAGCAGCGTCTCGCCATTGGCGAACCGGAAGGATAAATGTTGCAGGGAAACAAGCACAGGCAGCCGGTTGACGTCAGTCATCAGCACCTCCAAAAAAATGTCGGACAGGCCAACAAGCGCGCCAGGCGGCTTGTTGCGGGTACATTTTGGAAGGCTTAGTGGTTCACGTCGGCGGTCGTCCTGCGCATCAGAAGGGAGGCAAAGCCTAACCCGCCTTGGCTTTTTTCGGCAAGTCTTGCGCCAGTTGCTCCAGGAACATCGCCAAGGCCACTTCTTCGGCCTTGAGCCCTTTGCGCAGTCTTGGTTTGGGCAATTTGGAGAGTTCGCCGAGGCTGAAATGCTCCAGAACGGCCGGGTGGATATAGCATTTGCGGCACACCGCCGGCGTGTTGCCCAGCTGCCTGGCGACGTCCTTGACCATCGCCACCACATGCCGCTTGGCATCCGACTCAGGCTGCCATTCCAGCTCGCGTAACACCGCCAGCGCCATGGCGGTGCCGGCCCAGGTGCGGTAGTCCTTGGCGGTGAAGTCGGCGCCGGTGAGACGGTGCAGGTAGTCATTGACGTCCTGGGAACTGACGGTGTGCCGTACACCGTCTTCGTCCAGGTACTGGAACAGGTTCTGCCCCGGCAGCTCCATGCAGCGTTTGACCACCGTGGCCAGGCGCCGGTCCTTGACGCTGATCTGGTGCTCTACGCCGCTCTTTCCACGAAACTGGAACTGGATCTCGCTGCCTTTGATATCCACATGACGGGTGCGCAGGGTGGTCAGCCCGTAGGACTTGTTGTCCCGCGCATACTGAGTATTGCCGACCCGGATCAGCGTCGCGTCCAGCAGCATGACGACCGTGGCCAGGACTTTTTCGCGGGTAAAGCCGGGTTCGGCGATTTGCGCTTCCAACTGTTTGCGCAGCTTCGGCAAGGCGTTGCCAAATTCCTGCAGGCGCGAGTATTTGTCGCTGTCGCGCACCTCACGCCAGCGCGCGTGATAGCGATACTGCTTGCGCCCGCGCGCGTCGCGGCCGGTCGCTTGCAGATGGCCTTGCGGGTCGGCGCAGATCCACACATCGGTGTAGGCCGGCGGTACGGCGAGGGCGTTGAGGCGCTTGATCTCATCCGCATCGCGGATACGCCCTCCCTTGGAATCGAAATACTGGAACTTGCCCCGCAGCGTCTTGCGACGGATGCCGGGCTGGGTGTCGTCAACGTAATGCAGGTCGCGGGGCAGCGCAGAGTCAGACATGGGGCGGGTTCCTTGGCAACACATCAGGCCGGTATGTCTGATTGACCGCAGCCGTATGCGGTCGTGCCAAAAGATTGCTCAAGCCAGCACGGCGACCGCCTTGATCTGCGCCCACAACGTCTGGCCGGGGTGCAGTTGCAACTGGTCGCGGGAGAATCGCGTGATGCGCGCCAACAGCGGCGAGCCTCCCGCGTCCAGGCGTACCAGCACGTGAGCGCTGTTGTCCGCGGCAATTTCCTGGGTGACGGTGACCGGCAGGCGATTGAGGATACTGCTGTGCTCCTCGGCTTGCAGACTGAGGCTCACGTCGCGCGCCTGCACCTTGATGCGCAGCGCCTTGCCCAGCGCCAGCGGTGCATGGGCCACGCGCATGTGCAGGGCGCTGGCGGGCAGTTGCAGCGTGAGCAATTGGTAGTGGTCGTCGTAGGCACTGACCGTACCATTGATGACCACACCGGCATCGTCACCCCGCGCCAGGGGCAGGTCGAGACGTGCCAGGGTTTCACCGATGGGGCCGCTGGCCAGGGCCTTGCCGTCGCTGAGCAGCACGATGTGATCGGCCAGGCGTGCCACTTCATCCTGGGCATGGCTGACGTACAGCACCGGGATATCCAGTTCATCGTGCAGGCGTTCGAGGTACGGCAGGATTTCCCCCTTGCGCTGACTGTCGAGGGCAGCCAGCGGCTCGTCCATCAGCAGCAGGCTCGGGCTGGTGAGCAAGGCGCGGGCGATACCGATGCGCTGGCGCTCGCCGCCGGAGAGGTGTTGGGGAAGGCGCTCGAGCAGATGACCGATGCCCAGCAACTCAGTAGCCTGGGCCATGTCCACACGACGCTGTTGACGGGCAATCCGCTTGAGGCCGAACTCCAGGTTGGCGCGCACCGACAGGTGCGGAAACAGGCTGGCCTCCTGAAACACGTAGCCCAGTGCACGTTTATGCGGCGGCACGAACAGCCCGTTACGGCTGTCTTGCCAGACGTCATCATTGATCTGGATGAAGCCGTCTTCGGCGCGTTCCAGCCCGGCGATGCAGCGCAGGCAGGTGGTCTTGCCGGAACCGGAATGCCCGAACAGCGCGGTCACGCCTCGGCCGGGCAGGTGCAGGTCCACATCGAGGGCAAAGCTCGAGTACTTGAGGTTCAGGCGTACATTGATCATCGACATCAGCTCCAGCCCATCCTGGTTTTACGGCTGGAGTAGAGCGCCAGCAACACAAGGAACGCGAACACCACCATGGAGCCGGCCAGCCAATGGGCCTGGGCGTATTCCATGGCTTCCACATGGTCGTAGATCTGCACGGAGACCACGCGGGTCTTGTCCGGGATATTGCCGCCGATCATCAGCACCACGCCGAATTCGCCGACGGTGTGCGCAAAGCCCAGGATCGAGGCGGTGATAAAGCCGGGGCGGGCCAGGGGCAGAATCACCGTGAAAAAAGTGTCCCACGGGTTGGCACGCAAAGTTGCGGCCACTTCCAGTGGGCGTGTGCCGATGGCGGAGAAGGCGTTTTGCAACGGCTGCACCACAAACGGCATGGAATAGATCACTGAGCCGATCACCAGCCCGGCGAAGCTGAAGGTGAGGGTGCCCAGGCCCAACCACTGAGTGAACTGGCCGAAATAGCCATTGGGCCCCATGGTCAACAACAGGTAGAAACCGATCACCGTCGGCGGCAACACCAAGGGCAAGGCGACGATCGCACCAATGGGGCCGCGCCACCAGGAACGGGTGCGCGACAGCCACAAGGCAATCGGAGTGCCGATGACCAGCAGGATCACGGTGGTCAGTGAGGCCAGTTTGAGGGTCAACCAGATAGCGGAGAAATCGGCACTCGATAACGGCATTTACTTGGCCAGCTCGTAACCAAAGGACTTGATGACGGCAGCGGCTTTAGGCCCCTTGAGGTATTCGACCAGTGCCTTGGCGGCGGCGCTGTCTTTGCCCTTGTTGAGGATCACTGCGTCCTGTTTGATCGGGTCGTGCATGGACGCCGGGACGATCCACGCCGAACCGCTGGTGACGTTGCCGTCTTTATAAATCTGCGACAACGCCACAAAGCCCAGCTCGGCGTTGCCGGTGGACACGAACTGATAAGCCTGGGTGATGTTCTGGCCTTCGACAATCTTGTCCTTGACCTTGTCGGTCAGACCTTCCTTGGCCAACACCTGAGTGGCAGCCAGGCCATAGGGCGCGGCTTTCGGGTTAGCAATCGACAGGTGCTTGAACTCGTTTTTCTTCAATACGTCGCCTTTGGCGTCGACGTAACCGTCCTTCGCCGACCACAGCGCCAGCGTACCGACGGCGTAGGTGAAGCGCGAACCCTTGACGGTGTCGCCTTCGCTTTCAAGCTTCTGCGGGGTGGTGTCGTCGGCGCTCAGGAACACTTCGAACGGCGCGCCATTCTTGATCTGGGTGTAGAACTGGCCGGTGGCGCCGTAGGCCGCGACCAGTTTGTGCCCGGTATCTTTCTCGAAGTCGGTGGCGATCGCCTGGATCGGTGCGGTGAAGTTGGCGGCGACGGCCACCTGGACTTCATCGGCGTGGGCCGAACCGAATGCCAGGGCAACGGCCAGGATGGCCAGGCGTGAGGCATGACTCTTCATGAAACAGCTCCTTTGAGGGTGTACGGCTTGTTATAGGTAGGAGGCTTAACCGCTATGTATGGGAATATATAGCGGTTGGCCTTTGCCGGTACAGTGCAAAGTTGCCACACAGCCGAGTGCTAGTTGAGCTTGGCCAGCGCCTGCTCCGCCAATTCACGGGTCAGTTCATAAGTCGTGGTGTCTTTGCCCAGGCGCAGTGCCTGGCCGGACCACAGGTTGCTGAAGCCCGCTTCATCCTTGGCCTTGAGCGGTATCAACGCGCCTCCGGAAGTGGGGAACGCCGGTGCGGCCGGGTTGATCGCGCCCAACTCGCGCATTACCCGGTTGACGATGCCCCGTGCCGGGCGACCGGTGAACAGGTTGGTCAGCGCGGTTTCGCTGGCCTGGGCATGGCGCAAAGCATAGTGATGTGAAGCCGTGACGTTGGCTTCGGGAGTAAACAGGTACGCCGTGCCAATCTGTACCGCCGAGGCGCCGAGGGCGAACGCTGCGACAATCCCGCGCGCATCACCGATGCCGCCGGCGGCAATCACTGGCACGCTGACGGCGTCGACGACTTGCGGCAACAGGGCGAACAGGCCGATCTGGGTATTGAGGTCGTCGCTGAGGAACAATCCACGGTGCCCGCCGGCCTCACTGCCCATGGCGATGATTGCATCGCAGCCATGCTGTTCCAGCCAGATCGCTTCTTCCACGGTGGTGGCCGAAGACAGCACTTTGGCACCAGTGGCTTTCACCCGGTCCAGCAGGGACTTTTCCGGCAAACCGAAGTGAAAGCTGACCACCTCGGGGCGGAATTCTTCGACGACCTGGCACGCGGCGTCATTGAACGGTTCACGGTTGGAGACCGGGGTGGGCGCATCAAAGTCGGCGCCCAGTTCGCGGTAGTAGGGTTCCAGCAGTGCCTTCCAGCGGCGATCACGCTCGGGGTCTGGCGTGGGCGGTTGGTGGCAGAAGAAATTGACGTTGATCGGACGTGGGCTGGCCTGGCGGATGGCGGTCAGCGCTTCGCGCAGCTGCTCGATGCTCAGTGCTGCAGCCGGCAGCGAACCCAACGCACCGGCCTGATTGGCGGCGATAACCATGGCGGTGGTCGTGCCCACCGCCATGGGGGCCTGGATGATGGGCAACTGAATGCCCAGCAGGTCTAGAAGGCGGGTGTCTGGCCAGGTGTTCATGGGGTGCGTCTCCAGCGTTAGTGAGGCTTTTCGCTGTTTTAACAGGGCCCATGGCCCCCGGCCACTCTGTTTTATTCACTGGACGATCGCGGCGTTTCGTGGTGCGTCATCAATTAATGGCGTTGCCGAGTACGGCGTGAATCCGCTCGGCGATATGGGCGGCATGGGTTTCCAGGGCGAAGTGACCGGTGTCGAGCAGTTCCACCACGGCGTTCGGGTTGTCGGTTTTATAGGCGTGGGCGCCTGGCGGGATAAAGAACGGGTCGTTCTGGCCCCAGATCACCAGGGTGGGCACGTGTGTGGCCTTGAAGAACGCCTGGAACGCCGGGTACAGCGTCAGGTTGTTGCGGTAGTCGAGGAACAGGTCCAGTTGGATCTCGTCATTGCCGGGGCGCTGCATGAGCAGTACATCGAGCATGTAGGATTCCGGGGCTACCCGCTCGGGCTGCTTTACGCCATGCAGGTATTGGTAGCGCGTGCCTTCCAGGCTGATCACTGCGTTGCGAATCACCTCGCGGTTGGCCTGGGACGGCTCGTTCCAATAGCTGCGAATCGGTGCCCAGGCATCCCCCAGGCCCTCCAGATAGGCGTTACCGTTCTGCGACACCAGTGCGCTGACCCGTTCCGGATGCGCCACCGCCAGCCGCAGGCCCACCGGCGCGCCATAGTCGAAGACATACAGGGCGTAACGGCTCAACGCCAGCGCATCGACAAAATGCCCGACCGTGATTGCCAGGTTGTCGAAGCTGTAGTGGTAATCGCGCTCAACCGGCACCTCGGTGAAGCCGAAGCCCGGCAGGTCCGGCGCAATGACCCGGAAGCGCGTGGCAAGCAAGGGGATCAGGTCGCGGTACATGTGCGACGAACTGGGAAAGCCGTGCAGCAGCAACATGACCGGTGCGGATGCAGCACCGGCCTCGCGGTAGAACATGCGCACGCCGTCGGCATCGACGTGGCGGTAGTGAACGACAGGGGTTGGAGTGGTCATGATGGAATGCCCTTTGTAACTAGATTGAGTTGATTTACGGGTTACCTTTTTAAAAAGCTGCGCTGATTAATGTAACCTGTCAAATCATTTATGAGGGTTAGAATTATTGTTTTTGTAACTATCCTGATGGCGTAATAGCGGTTACGATACGGGCGCTCACAAGAGGATTGCCCCATGACCCTTTCCCCATCCACTGCCGCCCCCTCGGAACCCTACGTCCTGGCCGATGATCCGGTGTTGGACATGCTCAATACCCTGGCGAACATCGACGGCGTGCCGTGGGATTTCTGGCAGGCCGATGCCGACGTGGCCGCCTGGTTGGTGCGCCTGCAATGGGTTGAACAACACGGTATTGCGCAGTTTGAACCAGGGGCCTTGCTCAGCGCTGCGCGGGAGTTGCGCGAAGTGATTCGTGAGTTGGTGGCTGCGCGCAAAGCGCGACTACCTGGCAATCCGGCTGCGCTCAACGGCTTTTTACGCAAGGCGGTGAGCCACCCGCAGTTGGTGTGGCCGGCGTCCGAGGCGCCAAAGCTTGAGCGCCAGCGCAAGCAGCAGACGGCGCAACAGTTCCTGGCCCCGATTGCCGAAGCGGCCGCCACGTTGCTGGTGGAAGGAGATTTCAATTTGATCCGGCGCTGCGAGCATCCGGAATGCATCTTGTGGTTTTATGACCGCACCAAGGCCCACAAGCGCCGCTGGTGCAGCATGGCGTTGTGTGGCAATCGGCATAAAGTCGCTGAATTTCGTAAACGCAAACTGAAGCTTTGAAGGAGATGGCCTTGCACACCATCCAGGAGCAGCACGTCGCGACAGTCAGGGATCCGCTAGGTCTTAGACGACTGTTCTCTGGCGAGCAATTGCTGTTTGCGCTCCACCCCCCAGCGGTAGCCCGATAGCTCACCATTGCTACGCACTACGCGGTGGCAAGGGATGGCCACCGCCAGGCTGTTGGCGCCACACGCCTGGGCCACCGCACGGAACGACTTTGGTGCGCCGATGCGCTCGGCGATCTGCGCGTAGCTGGCGGTGCTGCCCGGTGGAATCTCACGCAAGGCTTGCCAGACCCGTTCCTGGAATGCGGTGCCGCGCAGGTCCAGTGGCAAGTCCAGGCCGAGCGCGGGCGCTTCGATAAACCCCACGACCTGCGCAATCAGTTGCTCGAAACCCGGGTCGGCGCCCACCAGTTCCGCGTTGGGAAATTGATCCTGTAGATCGCGCACCAGTTGGTCCGGGTCATCCCCCAGCAGAATCGCACAGACACCGCGAGCGCTCTGCGCCACCAGGATCGCTCCCAGTGAGCACTGCCCGACGGCGAACAGTATCGCAGTGTTGGTGCCCCCGGCCTTGTAGTCGCCGGGCTTCATGCCAAGTAGTTGGTCGGCGGATTCATAAAAGCGGCTGTTGGAGTTGAAGCCCGCGTCATACAGTGCATCCGTCACTGAGTGCGCGCTCTTGAGACCGTCGCGCACCTTGCGCGAACGATGGGCGCTGGCATAGCCCTTGGGTGTCAGGCCAGTAACGGCTTTGAACACACGGTGAAAATGAAAGGGGCTGAGATTGGCGTGCAGTGCCAGCGTATTCAGGCTGGGTGGAGTGTCGGCCTGTTCGATATGACGACAGGCATCGGCCACCAGTTGTGCATGCTGCGCCGCGAGCTGGGTCTGGTCGCCGACCGCGCGTCTGCTGGCGCGATAGCCGGCGGCTTCGGCCTGCGCCGGGGTGTCGAAGAACTCGATGTTTTCCGGGCGCGGCAAGCGTGAAGCGCTACTGGCGCGGCAGTACACGCCGGTGGTCTTCACGCCATAGACGAACAGCGCATCGGCCTTGGGGTCACGGGCAAGTACGGCGGCCCAGCGCGGGTCTTGTTCGGTAGTCATGTTCGGCACTCTTGACGGATCCCGGCCAGATTAGCCGGGTCGCGAACGCCTGGCACTCTGAAGCTTGCGGTCAAATCAGCCGGCGGTGCGAAAGGTCAGGTTGATGCGTTGCGCACCCATCACCGGGTGCACGCCTTCCTTGATCGGCATCACGCCATGAAAGCGCAGGCGGTCCACGCCGCCCCAGACCACCACGTCGCCATGGAATAGCGAGACTTTGCGGGGCTTGTCGCTGCGCGCATGCCCACCAAACAGGAAAATCGCCGGCAGTCCGAGCGAGACAGACACCACGGGTTCGCTGTAACGACGCTCATTCTTGTCTTGATGCAGCGACATTTTTGCGCCGGGTACATAGCGGTTGATCAGGCAGGCGTCCGGGGCAAAGTCAGGGAACCCGGCATCAGCGGCCGCCAGCACCGCCAATTCGCGCAGGGCGCACGGCATGGGCGGCCAGGGTTGCTGGCTACGTGGGTCCACGGATGAGTAACGGTAACCAGAGGTGTCGGTAGTCCAGCCCAGGTCGCCGCAACTGCTCAATGCCGCCGACATGGTAAAACCACCCGGTGTGACCATTTGCCGAAACGGTGATTGAGCCAGCACCTGCCGTAGTTCCGGTAGAAGGCGCTCAATCCAGGGCAGGGCGTAGCCTTTTAATACGCAGGACTGTTCGCCAATTTGCTCGCGCCCTGCGGGTTGCTGCAAGGCGTCTTCGGCGAACAGATCTTCGGTGGGGCCGGGCATTCGCCTACAGCGCCTTGCTCACATTGATGTCGGTGATTTCATCACTGGCATCGTGAATTTTCGCCAAGGCTTGCTTGGCTTCTTCGACGCTGTTGGTCTGCAGTTGAGCGAACTCAAAGCGGCGTTCGCCGTTGAGCTTGTACTTGATCACGTATTTGGTAGTAGCGGTCACGATCGTTTCCTGTGGGAGGGGCGGGTCAGCTCAGCTCAGCTTGGAGCTGGTGCGACGCACAATGCGGATCTTGTGAGACAGCGCGGGTTTGCGGGTCACGCTGATGGCGCGGCGTGTGACCACGTCCAGGGTGATATTCCAGAACCCGGTGCTCGGTGCGGTGATCTTGGCGGGGAACTTGTCGAATGCGCCGCCGTGGTAGGTGTGTCGGCCGCCATTCTTGAAGCTGCGAAAGTTCGCATCGCTCATTAGCCGGATATTACAAGTCTGCGAGCATTCGATGACAACAATGTCTCCCTCGTTGAGGTGCTCGCGCTGGTGGATGAATTTCATGAGGGTGTCTCCAGAAGGGCTTTTTCTGAAAAATCAGAACGATACGTAGGTTAAGATGGAGTTTATCAGCCCCAGCGCGTTTATTATCGGCCCGTGTTCAACGACGTCGACAATTTAAAACAGTTATTTACCGAGTTTTCAGGGATAAATCCTACGTGGGCGGGAGAAAAATACCATCCCCGCTGTCGTAGGGTCTTTATCGGAGGTTTTGTATGAAGTGGAGTGTGTTGGTTCTGGCCCTGGCGATTGGTGGGTGTGCTTCGGTTGCAGATATCAAGCAGACCCCGCCGACCCTGGCGGTCATTTCCGGGAAGAAACCGCAGGAATATGCTGCCTGTGTAGTGCGCAAACTGTCCACCACGCGCCGCCCGCCGCAGATCGAGCCACATAAGGACGGTGTGCAGGTGATTGTGCCGCAGAAATTCTCGGCTGACCCGTCGGCGATTTTCGAGATCGAAGACCGCTCCAGTGGCAGCAGTATCAAGCTCTACGAGAGCATGTCCAATGTGCCGATCCGTCCCGGTGATGTGAAGAAGGCCGGCGAAGAGTGCATTTCCGGTTCATAAGCGCCGTTTCACCCACTGATCGGGCAGGGCATCCGTTAAACTCTCGCCCATTCAATGCAAAAATGCCGTGCAAACCCCCGGTTTGTGCGGCATTTGTTTTTTCGGGAAGTCTTTTATGAAGCGTGAACACGTCAGGGCTCGCCAGGCCGAAGGCCAGATATCGGCCACTCACATCATCCAGAACCCCGCTGACTTGGGGGAGTGGATTGTATTTTTCAAGAAAAGCGGTGGCCGCAGCTTTTTCCTGGTGGACGATCAGGATGAAGTCGAGTCGTTCTCGCGGCTGGATGACCTGGTGGAGACCATTCGTGGCCTGGGTATCAAGTTCGCCGACATCCAGTTGTAGGCGCTAAGCTTACTTGCACACGACTACGACACTGCGGCTTTTGAAGTTGCCGACGTCCTGGCCCAGGGTCTTTTCACTTTCCTTGAGCGAAGGCGTGCCTTCGGTGCCGACGATACGGTAGCCGGTGCCTGCGCAAGAAGCGTCGGCCTTTTCATAGCAGCTGGCCCAGGAATTGGCTTCGCCCGAGCAGTCGATGGTCAGGCCTTGCTCACCGTTTTTCAGGTAGACGTCAGAGGTGGTGGTGCATCCGGCGAGCGCCAGTCCTGCAGTCAGTGCCAGAATCTTGTTCATGTAGGTTCATCATCGAGGGTGTTGGAGGGCACGCTGACACTGTCGTGGGGCGTTTTGGCGAGATTATAGCGAACTGCCATCTACGTACAGACAAACACAAAAAAGCCCCGTTCACCGGGGCCTTCTGCACAGGGCGTTGACGCTTACTTGCCCTTGGGCCGTTTGCTCGAAGCGTGGCCTGCTTCATCCACAAACACTTCGGCTACGGCAATAGCCTGGCTTTCGCTGGCAAATGCGCCGGCGACGCTGTCGCCGTGGAAGTTGATCAGGTGCCAACCGTCTGCTCGCTTGGTGATCAGGTAGCCGTTCACGCCTTTTGGTTCTGACATCTATCAAGTATCTCGTGGTCTGGTTCAAGGGCCTAATGATAGCGCCAAATGTCGCGGGCACGCGCAAGTTATTCTAGGTCAGTGTTACCGCTGTAAAAGCATGCTAAAAAGGTCACAGCCCTTGGAAATACCCAGTGCAGGCTCATTTGGCCGTGCCGATGCAGATGCGCTTCGTAAGATACGCGGAACTTACGCCGAGATTTTTTCTCTATGATGACATCGCAACGCCAGCAGGACCCATTGTAAGGTGACTGCGGCCTGATTAGACTGCGCCGAATTCCGTACGCACAGCCCTTTGTAAGGACCCATATGATCAAGAAATGCTTGTTCCCAGCAGCCGGTTACGGCACTCGCTTCTTGCCAGCGACCAAGGCCATGCCCAAAGAGATGCTGCCGGTGGTGAACAAGCCACTGATTCAGTACGGCGTCGAAGAGGCACTGGATGCCGGCCTGAACGAAATCTCTATCGTGACCGGCCGTGGTAAGCGCGCGCTGGAAGACCACTTCGACATCAGCTACGAGCTGGAAAACCAGATCAAGGGCACCGACAAGGAAAAATATCTGGTCGGCATCCGCAAACTGCTGGACGAATGCTCGTTCTCCTACACCCGTCAGACTCAGATGAAAGGCCTCGGCCACGCCATCCTGACCGGCCGCCCGTTGATCGGTGACGAACCGTTCGCCGTGGTCCTGGCGGATGACCTGTGTGTGAACCTGGAAGGCGATGGCGTACTGACCCAGATGGTCAAGCTGTATCAAAAGTACCGCTGCACTATCGTTGCAGTGATGGAAGTGAACCCCACCGAAACCAACAAGTACGGCGTTATTGCCGGTGACGACATTGGCGATGGCCTGATCCGCGTGCGTGACATGGTCGAGAAACCCGCGCCGGAAGACGCACCTTCCAACCTGGCGATCATCGGTCGTTACATCCTGACTCCGGACATCTTCAAGCTGATCGAGGAAACCGAGCCAGGCAAGGGTGGCGAGATCCAGATCACCGATGCCCTGCTCAAGCAGGCCAAAGACGGTTGCGTGATTGCCTACAAATTCAAGGGCCAGCGTTTCGACTGTGGTGGCGCCGAGGGCTACATCGAAGCGACCAACTTCTGCTACGAGCACTTCTACAAGACTGGCAAGGCTTACTGATTCACGGTGTAGGCAGCCTATTCCAAAAAAGCCACCTTCGGGTGGCTTTTTCGTTTTTCAGCCCCATGTAAGTCGGTATGCTGATGTCCTGCCGAGGAGAGTGAAATGGCCTACGATTTTGACCTGTATGTAATTGGCGCCGGTTCCGGCGGTGTGCGTGCGGCACGTTTTGCCGCAGGCTTTGGTGCCAAGGTGGCCGTGGCGGAAAGCCGCTACCTGGGCGGCACCTGTGTCAACGTCGGTTGCGTGCCGAAAAAACTGTTGGTGTACGGCGCTCATTTTGCCGAGGATTTCGAGCAGGCCAGCGGTTTTGGCTGGTCGTTGGGCGAGGCGAATTTTGATTGGGCCACCTTGATCGCCAACAAGGACCGCGAGATCAATCGCCTCAATGGCATTTATCGCAACCTGCTGGTCAACAGCGGCGTAACCCTGCATGAAGGGCATGCGCGCCTGGTGGATCCGCATCAGGTCGAAATCAATGGCCAGCGCTTTACCGCCAGGCACATTCTGATCGCAACGGGTGGTTGGCCGCAGATTCCGGAGATTCCTGGGCGCGAACACGCCATAGGCTCCAATGAAGCGTTTTTCCTCAAGGAATTGCCCAAGCGTGTGCTGGTGGTCGGCGGTGGTTACATCGCTGTCGAGTTTGCCGGTATTTTCCACGGCCTGGGCGCCCAGACCTCGTTGCTGTACCGCCGCGACCTGTTCCTGCGCGGCTTCGACGGTTCGGTACGCACGCACTTGAAGGAAGAGCTGACCAAGCGCGGCCTGGACCTGCAATTCAATGCCGATATCGAGCGCATCGACAAACAGGCCGATGGCAGCCTCAAGGCCACGCTGAAAGACGGCCGGGTGCTGGAAGCTGATTGCGTGTTCTACGCCACGGGGCGGCGCCCGATGCTGGATAACCTGGGCTTGGAGAACACCGGTGTCAAACTCGACAAGCGTGGTTTCGTTGAGGTGGATGACCTGTACCAGACCGCCGAGTCCTCGATCCTGGCCATCGGCGATGTGATCGGTCGTGTGCAATTGACGCCAGTTGCCCTGGCCGAAGGCATGGCCGTGGCGCGTCGTCTGTTCAAGCCTGAGCAGTATCGTGCGGTGGATTACAAGATGATCCCGACGGCGGTATTCAGCCTGCCGAACATTGGCACCGTGGGGCTCTGCGAAGAAGAGGCGAGGGAGAAGGGCCACAAGGTGCAGGTCTTCGAAAGCCGTTTCCGGCCGATGAAGCTGACCCTCACCGAGTGCCAGGAAAAGACCTTGATGAAGCTGGTGGTCGACGCCGACACCGACAAAGTGCTGGGTTGCCACATGGTCGGCCCGGATGCGGGTGAAATCGTGCAGGGCCTGGCGATCGCGCTCAAGGCAGGCGCGACCAAGCAGCACTTCGATGAAACCATCGGCGTGCACCCGACGGCGGCGGAAGAGTTCGTCACCATGCGCACGCCCGTAGCGGGCTGATCAGGCCTAGGGCGTTGCCTCTGGCGCCGCTGCAACGGCGGCGGCCAGGCGCAGCGCCTCGACACTGGCCTGGGCCTTGATCAGCTCCAGTTCCAGGGTTTTATTGGCTTGCTGCTGTTCGCCCAGCGCTTCCTGGCGTGACTGGTTCTCCACCGCTGCTACTCGCAGGCGCTCCTGCAGCAGGGTGCGTTCGCTGTCAATCAGGCTCACCTGTTCAGTCAGCTTGAGCAGCCGGGCCTGATCCTTGCGGGATTGCTCTTGCAGTGCAGTCAATTCCCTCGCCGTTACCCGGTGCTCAATCAACAGGCGCTCATTGTCGCGATGCAGTTGGGTGATTTCATCCTGGCGCACCATGGCGCTCTGTTGGGCCTGGCGCAGTTCTGCCTGTACCTGTTGCAACTGGCCTTCATGGCGGCGCTGTTCCTGTTCGCGCTGCTCTTTTATGGCATTGCGGTAATGCTCCAGGGCGTCCCGGGCATGCAGATGCTTTTCTTCCAGCGAGCGAATCTGCTCGTCCTTGTCGCTGATCCTTAGCTCGTAATCACTGCACGCCTGGCTCAGCCCGGCGTTGCGGGTTTGCTCGGTCTGCAGGCTGGTGCTGGCGGTTTGCAGGGCTGCGCTTTCTTCTGCCAGGGCGGCCGCCTGGATATCGAACCGCTGCTGGAGTTGGTCATGGGCCTCCTGAAGGGCTTGCACCTGGGCGAGCAGGGCGGCCTTCTGCTGTTCGAACTGTGCCAGGGCCAGGTCGATTGGCTCTTGGGCTTTCTCTTTCAGGCGCTGGGCCAGTCGCGCCACCAGTTCGCCAAGCTCGTCGTCGATCGGCGCTTGGGTGATGGTGGTGCGCGTTTCGCTTTCATCCAGCTCTTTCAAATAACGATGAATGGTGGTTTTCGAGCCCGTATTGCCCATCTCGATACGTACTGCGTCGATGCTGGGGTTCTCGCCGCGGGCGAGGATTGCCAAGCGGGCTGTTTGAACTACTGCTTTGTTGATGCCGCCGCGAGCCATGGGGTCTCCGTCGATTTCGTAATGTGGTACGTGGTATGTATATACGTACCATATCATAAATAAAAATTTGTTGTGACTCATCGTTTAACAGATGGGATATTGGCGTATTATCCCGTATCATGCGTGTTTGATTCGCGAAAGTCCCCGCCAGTAGTACAAATAGGCTTCCCATGAGCGATCTGGATCGTTACCTCAACGCCGCCACCCGCGATAACACGCGGCGCAGTTATCGCGCGGCCATCGAGCACTTCGAAGTGAGTTGGGGCGGGTTCCTGCCGGCAACCAGCGACAGCGTGGCGCGCTATCTGGTCGCATACGCAGGTGTGCTGGCAGTCAACACGCTGAAGCTGCGGTTGTCGGCACTGGCGCAGTGGCATGCCAGCCAGGGGTTTCCTGACCCGACCAAGGCGCCCGTGGTGCGCAAGGTACTCAAGGGCATTCGTGCTGTGCACCCGGCGCAGGAGAAGCAAGCCGAACCGTTGCAGCTCAAGCATCTGGAACAAGTGGTTGCTTCTCTTGACGCTGAAGCGATAGAGGCGGCGCAGGCACAGGACCAGCCCCGGTTGCTGCGTGCCAAGCGTGATACTGCGTTGATCCTGCTGGGCTTCTGGCGTGGCTTTCGCAGCGATGAGTTGTGTCGCCTTTCCATCGAGCATGTGCAAGCCACGCCTGGAGCGGGGATCAGCCTCTATCTACCCCGCAGCAAAAGCGACCGCGACAACCTCGGCAAGACCTATCACACCCCGGCACTGTTGCGGCTGTGTCCGGTGCAGGCCTATAGCGAGTGGCTCAGTGCCGCGGCTTTGGTACGTGGCCCGGTGTTTCGCGGTATTGATCGCTGGGGCAACCTGGGGGAAGAGGGCTTGCACCCCAACAGTGTGATCCCGCTGCTGCGCCAGGCCCTGGAGCGCGCCGGCATTCCCGCCGAGCACTACACCAGCCACTCGCTGCGCCGGGGTTTTGCCACCTGGGCTCATCGCAGCGGCTGGGATTTGAAGTCGTTGATGAGTTACGTCGGCTGGAGCGACATGAAATCCGCCATGCGCTATGTTGAAGCCACGCCCTTTCTCGGCATGACCCTGGCGACCCGACCGCTGCTTTGAGATTTCTTCTATTAATACAGTCACCTGATAGGGAAAACCAATCGTCAGCATCAGGTTTGCCAATGAGCCATCGGCGTAGAGAGTGGGTAGGATTCACCTCATCAACTTGCTAAGCCCTTCTACAAACCTGACGGAGAGTCAACGATGCCTATCATCAACAGCCAAGTAAAACCGTTCAAAGCTACCGCCTACAAAAACGGCAACTTCGTAGATGTGTCCGACGCTGACCTGAAAGGCAAGTGGTCCGTTGTGTTCTTCTACCCAGCCGACTTCACCTTCGTTTGCCCAACCGAGCTGGAAGACCTGGCTGACAACTATGCCGAGTTCCAGAAACTGGGCGTCGAGATCTACAGCGTTTCCACCGACACCCACTTTGCCCACGCTGCCTGGCACAACACTTCGCCAGCCATTGGCAAGATCCAGTACACCATGATCGGCGACCCGACCCTGACCATCTCTCGCAACTTCGACGTGCTGATCGAAGAAGCCGGCCTGGCAGACCGCGGTACTTTCGTGATCAACCCGGAAGGTCAGATCAAGATCGTTGAACTGAACGACGGTGGCGTTGGCCGTGATGCTTCCGAACTGCTGCGTAAAATCAAGGCCGCTCAGTACGTTGCTGCCCACCCAGGCGAAGTGTGCCCAGCCAAGTGGAAAGAAGGCGAGGCTACCCTGGCTCCGTCCCTGGACCTGGTCGGCAAGATCTAAGTCTGTGAAGTCTCAAGGGCGGGAATCCGCACTTAAGTAAGCTGCATCCGCCCCCAAAACGCCCGGGCGAGATTCGCTCGGGCGTTTTTTTGTCTGCAATAAACCGAATGAACAGGAAATCGCCCGTATGTTGGACGCCAATCTTAAAGCTCAGTTGAAGTCATACCTGGAACGGGTCACCCAGCCGATCGAGATCGTCGCCTCCCTCGACGACGGCGCGAAATCCCAGGAAATGCTTGCCCTTTTGCAGGACGTGGTCAGCCTCACCACGCTGATTACCCTGAAAACCGATGGCAATGATGCGCGTAAGCCGTCGTTCTCCATCAACCGCCCGGGTGCCGAGATCAGCCTGCGTTTTGCCGGCATCCCCATGGGCCATGAATTCACTTCGCTGGTGCTGGCCCTGCTGCAAGTCGGTGGCCACCCGTCGAAGGCCAGTGTCGAAGTGATCGGACAGATCCGCGCCCTCAAAGGCGAGTTCAGCTTCGAGACTTACTTTTCGCTGTCCTGCCAGAACTGCCCGGACGTGGTCCAGGCGTTGAACCTGATGGCCGTGCTCAACCCTAACATCCGCCACGTCGCCATCGACGGCGCACTGTTCCAGGCTGAGGTGGACGAGCGCCAGGTAATGGCAGTGCCCAGTGTGTACCTTAATGGTGTGAACTTCGGCCAGGGTCGCATGGGCCTGGAAGAGATCCTCGCCAAGCTCGACACCAGCGGCATCGAAAAAACCGCCGAGAAAATCAGCGCCAAAGAGGCCTTCGATGTACTCGTCGTCGGCGGCGGTCCTGCCGGTTCATCGGCTGCGATCTACGCCGCACGCAAAGGTATTCGCACCGGCGTCGCCGCCGAGCGTTTCGGCGGGCAAGTGCTGGACACCATGTCCATCGAGAACTTCATTTCGGTACAGGAAACCGAAGGCCCGAAATTGGCCAGCGCCCTGGAAGCCCACGTGCGCCAGTACGACGTGGACATCATGAACCTGCAGCGCGCCAGTGCCTTGATTCCGGCGAAAAACGCCGGTGACCTGCACGAAATTCGCTTCGAAAGCGGTGCTACTCTCAAATCCAAGACCGTGATCCTGGCGACCGGCGCCCGCTGGAGAGAAATGGGTGTCCCGGGCGAGCAGGAATACAAGGCCAAGGGTGTGTGCTTCTGCCCGCACTGTGACGGTCCGTTATTCAAGGGCAAGCGTGTAGCGGTGATCGGCGGCGGCAACTCCGGCGTGGAAGCGGCCATCGATCTGGCCGGTATCGTCAGCCACGTGACCTTGCTCGAGTTCGACAGCAAGTTGCGCGCAGACGCCGTGTTGCAGCGCAAGCTCTACAGCTTGCCGAACGTCGATGTGATCACCAGCGCGCTGACCAGCGAAGTGAAAGGCGATGGCCAGAAAGTTACCGGTCTGGCGTACAAGGACCGTGACAGCGGCGAGTTCAAGACCATCGACCTGGAAGGGATCTTTGTGCAAATCGGCCTGCTGCCCAACACCGACTGGCTCAAGGGCACCGTGGAACTGACGCCGCGTGGCGAGATCATCGTCGATGCGCGTGGCGAGACGTCACTGCCGGGCGTATTCGCTGCCGGTGATGTCACCACAGTGCCGTACAAGCAGATCGTGATTGCGGTGGGCGAGGGCGCCAAGGCTTCCCTCAGTGCGTTCGATCATCTGATCCGGACTTCTGCCCCGGCGTAAGGAAGGCCGCGCAAATGAAAAAACCCCATGAGCGATCATGGGGTTTTTTTCGTTACAGCGGCGCCGGCTGGATAATTTCGACCCAATACCCATCCGGGTCCTTGATGAAGGCCAGGCTCTTCATGCGACCGTCGGTCAGGCGCTTCTGGAAATCGCAGCCCAAAGCTTCGAAGCGCTCGCAGGCAGCGACGATATCCGGCACCGAGATACAGATATGGCCAAAACCACGTGGGTCGGTATTGCCGTTGTGATAGGCGAAGTCAGCGTCGTTTTCGGTGCCGTGGTTGTGGGTCAGTTCCAGGATGCCTGGAATCGACTTCATCCACTGGGTGCGCTCGGCAGCGTCGGCCGGAATCTGTGATTTATCGACCAGAGCGAGGAAGTACAGGCTGAATTCGGCTTCCGGGAAGTCGCGTTTTTCAACCAGGGAAAAGCCCAGGACACGGGTGTAGAAGTCCAGCGACTTGGTGATGTCCTTGACCCGCAGCATGGTGTGGTTGAACACGAAATTGGCGGTGGCGGTGTCAGGTTGGGCAGTGACGCCCGGGAAAGTGTTCAGTTCGTGCAGGCTCATGGGCCCTCCAGAAAAAATGGGGCAAACGCGGCTCTGAAATGTGAGCGGTTCCTTGGCTTGCGGCTGGCATCCGTGCAGCCGCTCCATGATACGCAAGGCTCGGTCCGGTCGCCAGATGAAAAAGCCACGCAGGCCTTGCGGCCTGTGGAGGCTGGGGCTCAAACTTTGGCCATTGAACCTTGGGTGTTTTTGGTAATGACTGAATTTCGTAAACCGCTGTTGGGCATGCTGTGCGTGTGGTTGGGCAGTTCCTGCGTAGTGGCCGCCGAGCCCGAAATTCATTGGCCTGGTGGGTGGCAGGTCGAGGAAGTCGTCGCGGATGAACAGGCACCTGTAAAACCCCAAGCAGTATCACGCCAGCGGGCAATCAAGAATGATGAAAACGGTACGACCCTGATGGTCATGGAGTTGACCGGGACACCGATTGAAGTTGGCCACAAGGTTAATCTTCAAGGCGTACTGCTGGAGATGCGCAAATCCATCCAGAAGGATTTTGCCCAGGGCGGTTATCAAAGCGTGTGCAGCAAGATGCGCCCTTCAACATTGAGCCGTCTTGAAGCGCTGGAAACTACTTGCGTGATAACCGAGAACGGGCGGCACGTGCTCTCGCAAACATTGGTGGGCGCGGTTGATACCGATAAGGCGTATGTTTTTTCATACGCAGGTCGGGCCGATGCGTATGAAGCAAGCAAGGAGGAAGTCAGTTCGGTACGCGATAGCCTGAAACTTTAAGTGCGTGAGGCATGTCGATTTTGAACAAAGTGAAATGTTATTTAAGTTCGATTTCGAACCTTATAAGATAAAAAAGCCCCGCGTCAGCGGGGCTCTTTATAAATCCGGTACGATCAGCCGCGAAGCCAGGAATCTACAGTGGCAGGGCCGTACTGTTCTTTCCAGGCCTTGAGGCCACGGTGGTTACCGCCTTTGGTTTCGATCAGTTCACCGGTGTGCGGGTTCTGGTAAACCTTGACCACTCGCGCACGGCGCTGTTTGGGTGCGGCAGCAGCGGCGCTGGACTTGCCCGGGTTTGGATCAAGGATGGAAATGATGTCGCGCAGGCCTTTGCCATAGCTCTTCATCAGGGCTTGAAGCTTTTCCTCGAATTCGATTTCTTTCTTCAGGCCAGCATCGTTCTTCAGGGATTCCAGCTGGGCAAGCTGCTCTTGAAGGGCTTTTTCTGCTGCGCGAAATTCGGCGAGTCTGGACAAAATCTGTACTCCAATAGTGTAGTTGGCTGATATCAACTGCAGACAAAGCTATAAGCCAAGCGCTTTAAGGCGACCCAGGAAAGAAGTCGTCTCGCGAGTTCTGCACAGGCAGGAAAAATTGTAGTAGTTAATGCGCCACGAGTAAATCATGTCTTTTCTCCAGACCCAACTATTTCAGTACAGGTAGTGCATGGCTATTCAATGACGCGCCAGCGATTTAATAAATTCATCACAGGGTAAAGGCTTTCCAAACAGGTAGCCTTGCAGGAAGTCCACCCCTTGAGCGGCCAGGTAATCACACTGTTCGCGCGTCTCCACACCTTCTGCAACAATGCCCAAGTCGAGCTTGCCCGACAGCTCTATGATGCTGTCCAGAATATGCCCCGATAGTGCATCTGCACCGATCATGGCGACAAAACTCTGGTCAATCTTCAAGTAGTCCACATTGAAGTTGCGTAAATAGCCCAGGCTGGAATGGCCGGTGCCAAAATCGTCAATGGCAATCATCACCCCCAATTGATGCAAGGCGTCGAACAAGCGGCGGGTAATCTCGGTGGGTTCGATCAACTCGCGTTCGGTCAACTCCAGCACCAGAGTCACCTGGCCTACGGGAAAGGCGGCGAGAAACTCACGGCAGTCCTCCACCAGTGCCAGGTCCTGGCAGTGGCGTGCAGTGATGTTCACACCAATATGGAATCCCGGGCTGAAACGCGTGGCATGGGGCGCCAGTTGCGCGGCGGTCTGGCGCAGGAGAGCACGAGTCATCGGCACGATCAGGCCCGAATGCTCGGCCAGGGGGATAAACAGATCGGGTCGCACCAGCCCTTCCTTAGGGTGTTGCCAGCGCATCAGTACCTCGCAGCCTGCCCATTCACGGGTATCACCGCGCACCACGGGCTGGAAGTACGGAATGAATTCGTTGGCGGCCAATGCCCGATACAGTTCATGGGTGGGGGCCGAAGAGCGTTTTTGCAGCCAATGCGCCAGCGCCCCAGCCAGCAGGCCAAAGAACACCAGCAGGCTGAACAACGCCGGGTATCGAGCCTGCATGTAGCGCCAGACTTCGCCAGCCGGCATGCCTGCGTCGACGCTGTAGTGATAACGCGAGGATGCAAGATGATGGTGCGCCACGGCAAATAGCGGCACCGCGGTGTCATGCACTTTTCCATCGGCCCCCAGCCAATGGGGCCCGACTTGCAGTACCAGGTCGGCGTAACGACTGATCAGGCGCAAGGCGTTGGTCAGGTGGTAGCCGTCGATCGACGCAAATGCGGCCTTGTCACCCTCGACCAGCCGGTACACCAGCAGAGCGGTATCCGGCGTCACCGGGTTGCCATCCATCAACCACAACTTGCCGTCTACATAATCATCCGGATTGACCGGCGACGCGTATTGGTCGCCAAACAACGAGCTGCAGTAGATGTTTCTCTGCCAGGACAAGGTGGTCGCCCGCACGAATGGACGGCGCGTGACCTGCTCGCGCAATGCCAGCTGCGCGCCGTTATCACAGGGTTGACCTGCCAGTGGCAGCAACGCCTGGGCGGCGAGGGCGGTGTTATCGAGCATCAAGTCGAATTGGCGCACAGCTTCCTGCGCGGTCTGGGCGGTGCTTTGTTCAAGGGTGCGTTCGGCCTGCCAATGGAGGATCGCCACGCCCAATGCAACGGGCACCATGGCGCAAAATACGCTGATCAGGTTACGGGTGGCACGGCTGCGCGGGCCTTGGACGGTCAGGGGCATGGGGTAAAAGCCTGGTACGAGGTGAGAGAGGCGTCAGTACGGCGGGTCGGACATGACTCGATGATAGTTGCAGTCGCCGCAATAAGCTCGGGATACCTACCCGTTCGGTCAGTAGGCAGCCTTGCGGGCGTTATCTGGGACTGCTACTGGCAGTGCTGCTGCTGCACGGTGGACCGGCGACGGTAAATGCCGGTGTGATCATCAACGGCACGCGCCATATCGACTGATCGCCCCACGGTCCGCCACCCGCCTGTCCTTCGACGCGATCCTGAAGTTGCCATCCGGCGCTGCCAGCCTGCGCTTCAGTACCGTGGATGACAACGGCGCGCTGCGCCATCATCGCCAGCTGCTATAGCGGTGTGACATGCCCATAGTCCAGGCCTTGTGCCACGCGAATAAACGCCAGGGTGGCGGGTGACGCCTGGCGGCGGTCCAGCACCGCCAGTCCAATCGAACGGGTAATGGCCGGTGCCAGTGGGCGTGCCACATAACGCGGGTCTGGCGTAACCGGCAGGGAACCCTGGGCCACCACGCTGACGCCATCGCCACGGCTCACCGCTTCCAGCGTGCTGAGCAACTGCGCGCAACGGTAACGCACCTTCGGGGTCAACCGGGCATCGGCGAACAGGCGCGAGACCAGCTCCGACGAGCCGGCCTCGGTCAGGATGAAGGGCGCCTCGCAGAGATCTCCAAGACGCAGGGCAGGGTGTGCGACCAGGGGGTGGTTGGCCGGCAACAGCGCGACCATCTGATCGGTGAACAGCGCGAAGGTGTCGAATCGCTCTTGCTCCAGCACCACGAAACCCACGTCGATGCGCCGCTCATCCAGCCATTGGATGACCTGGCGGTCCGGGCCTTCATCGACATGCACCTCAATGTCGGGGTAGGCCTGGCGAAACGGCCGAAGGATCTGCGGCAACAGCCGATTGGACGACGTTGGCCCGAAGGAGCCGATGCGCAGCGTGCCGCGCTTCAAGCCCCGGGCATCGGCGGCCTCCTGTTCAAGGGTGCCGGCCAGGCCGAGCATGGCGCGGGCGCGCAGCAGCAATTGTTCGCCAATGTCGGTCAACGCCACATGGGCTTGATGACGACGGAACAGCTCCACCCCCAGTTCCTGCTCCAGGCCCTTGATGGCATGGGACACCGCCGATTGGCTGATACCCAGGCGGTTGGCCGCATGGGTAAAGCCTTGCAGCTCAGCGACCAGGGAGAAAATTTCAAGTTGGGTCAGGGTCATGAGTATTTACTCATTTTACGATGATCAAGTATCAGGCAAACACTAGGCTAACTCGTTCAGCACCAGAGCAATACCACCATGAAACCTTCCACCGATTGTTTGACCTACTTGAAGCTCGCTGCCGTCTCCATGATCTGGGGCGGCACCTTCGTCGCCGGGCGCTACCTGTCCGGTGCCATCGACCCGCTGCTGGCGGCCAGCCTGCGTTTTCTGCTGGCCAGCGTCGCGCTGTTGCTGTTCATGGCGTTTGCGCGCATTCCCCTGGCCCGTCCAAACCTGGCGCAGTTGGGGCGACTGGCATTGCTGGGATTTTTCGGCATCTTTTTCTACAACCTGTGCTTCTTCTACGGCTTGCAGTACATCGGCGCCTCGCGGGCATCGCTGATCGTCGCCTTGAACCCAGCGGTGATTGGCCTGACATCCTGGCTGTTATTCAAGGAACGCCTGGGGCTTGGCAAGGCACTGGGGATCGGGTTGTGCCTGGCGGGCGCGGCGGTTGTCATCATCAACCGCGACCCACTGGGGCTGCAGGGTGCGACCAACGCCTGGCGCGGCGATCTGCTGATCGCCGGCTGCGTGGCGGGGTGGGGCCTCTATTCGCTGGGCGCACGCGCGCTTAACCAGCGCCTGGGGCCCTTGCAGACCGTCACCTGGTCGGTGTTGCTGGGAACGCTGATGCTTACGCTCATCACGCTGTTGAGCGGGCGACTGACTCTGGTTGCGCTCAGTGCTATCCACCTGCCGCAGTTGTACAGCCTGCTCTACCTCGGGGTACTGGGCTCGGCCCTGGCGTATATCGGCTATTACGATGGCATCCGGCGTATTGGCGCGACCCGCAGTGGTGTATTCATCGCGCTCAATCCGCTGACGGCGGTGATCTGTGGCGCCGTGCTGCTGGACGAGCCTTTCACCCTGCCCATGCTGATGGGCGGTGCGATCATCCTGGCGGGCATCTACCTGTGCAAATAAACCCCTTGCACGGGTGCGGGTAATGGGGATTTGATAAGAGTACGGACAAACGCAGTTACGCTGTGTAGAATCGATTTACGCATACAAGAATATGGACTTGTGCTCACGCAAGCCTAAGCCGTCAGAGACCGATGACATCATGAAGCTACTCGGCTCCCCCCTCATCTTTGGTGACTTCCTCGCCCGCAGTGTGCGAGGTCTTTCCTGTGCGCCGCCCGTGCTCCCCATCCTTGCTGGCAATTGAAACCTTCAAAACACAAGAATGATGAGGCGCCAAATCATGGCAGATCTATACGAAAACCCAATGGGCCTGATGGGCTTTGAATTCATCGAATTCGCGTCGCCGACGCCAGGCACCCTGGAGCCGATCTTCGAGATCATGGGCTTCACCAAGGTCGCGACCCACCGTTCCAAGAACGTGCACCTGTATCGCCAGGGCGAGATCAACCTGATCCTCAACAACGAACCCAACAGCATCGCTTCCTACTTCGCTGCCGAACACGGCCCGTCGGTGTGCGGCATGGCGTTCCGCGTCAAGGACTCGCAAAAAGCCTACAACCGCGCGCTGGAACTGGGCGCCCAGCCGATCCACATCGAAACCGGCCCGATGGAGCTGAACCTGCCAGCCATCAAGGGTATCGGCGGCGCGCCGCTGTACCTGATCGACCGTTTCGGCGAAGGCAGCTCGATCTACGACATCGACTTCGTCTACCTCGAAGGCGTGGAGCGCAACCCGGTGGGTGCGGGACTGAAGGTCATCGACCATCTGACCCACAACGTGTATCGCGGCCGCATGGTTTACTGGGCGAACTTCTACGAGAAGCTGTTCAACTTCCGTGAAGCGCGTTACTTCGATATCAAGGGCGAGTACACCGGCCTGACGTCCAAGGCCATGAGCGCGCCGGATGGCATGATCCGCATCCCGCTGAACGAAGAGTCGTCCAAGGGCGCCGGCCAGATCGAAGAGTTCCTGATGCAGTTCAACGGCGAGGGCATCCAGCACGTGGCGTTCCTCACCGACGACCTGGTCAAGACCTGGGACGCGTTGAAGAAGATCGGCATGCGCTTTATGACAGCGCCGCCGGACACCTACTACGAAATGCTCGAAGGCCGCTTGCCGAACCATGGCGAGCCGGTGGATCAACTGCAGGCACGCGGCATTCTGCTGGACGGTTCCTCGGTTGAAGGCGACAAGCGCCTGCTGCTGCAGATCTTCTCGGAAACCTTGATGGGGCCGGTGTTCTTCGAGTTCATCCAGCGCAAGGGCGATGATGGGTTTGGCGAGGGTAACTTCAAGGCGCTGTTCGAGTCGATCGAACGCGACCAGGTGCGTCGTGGGGTGTTGACCACCGACTAACGCACACGAAAAAGCCCGGCCATGGGTAACCTGGCCGGGCTTTTTGCTGTCTGCCGATCAGGCTTTACGCTGGCGTACCAAGTGCTTGAACCCTTCAAACACCAGCACCATCACCGCCAGCCAGATCGGGATGTAGGTCAACCATTCGCTGCCCTTGATCCCTTCACCCAGGATCAACGCCACTCCCAGCAGTAGCACTGGCTCAACGTAGCTGAGCAGCCCGAACAGGCTGAACGCCAGCAGGCGGCTGGCGATGATGTAGCTCACCAGTGCTGACGCGCTGATCAGGCCCAGCGTCGGAATCAGCGCGTATAGCTTGGGGTGCGCATCCAGCACCGCAAAGCCTTGCTCGCCGCTTTGCACAAACCACCAGGCCACCGGCAGCATCAACGCCATGTCCAGCCAGAGCCCACCCAAATGGTCGGTCTTGAGGTACTTGCGCACGATGAAATAGACCGGGTAGCCGATGATCACCACCAGCGTGGCCCAGGAAAAACCACCGGCCTGGTACAGCTCGTTGAGCACCCCAAGGCCGGCGAAACAGACGGCGATCTGTTGTAAGTACGACAGCTGTTCGCCCCACACCAGGCGGCCGGTCAGGACCATGGTCAGCGGCAACAGGAAGTATCCCACCGACACATCCAGGCTGCGTCCATTCAGCGGTGCCCACATGAATAACCACAACTGCACGCCCAGCAAAGCCGAAGACACCAGCACGCCCGCGATCAAGGCAGGTCGGGCCGCCAACATCCGCAGCAGCTCCCACACCCGTCGCCATTCGCCGCTGACGATCATGAACACCGTCATGCACGGCACGGTGAGCAACATGCGCCAGCCGAAAATTTCCAGGCCGCTCAAAGGCGTGAGCAGTGACGTGAAGTAATACATCACGGCAAACAACACCGAGGCCAAGACCGATAACACGACACCTTTAGACACGCTGTCCTCGCGAAAAACCATTGATACGAAAAGAGGGGAAATTTCAGGAGGGGATTATGGTGCTTTTAGCAGGAGAGGGGTGCGCTGTTTTGGGGCGTTTTTCAGCAAATTTTCGCGTTAGTCCGCTGCGGGGGCGGGCTAACTGTGGCGAGCGGGCTTGTCCCGCGTTGGGTTGCGTAGCAGCCCCAAAAAAACTGGGAGCGCTGCGCACTCCAACGCGGGGCAAGCCCGCTCGCCACAATACTGTGTTCTGCTCAGTAACAGGGCTACCGGGCTTAAGCTCGCGCCACGCGCCCCGACACAAAATGCCCGACGTCATTGAACCCTGGCGTCGACGAATGCCCCGGCGTCACCAGCGAATCGATGAACGCTTCATCCTCGATCGTGATCTTCACGTCCAACGCCCCGAGGTAGGCATCCCATTGCGCTTCGGTGCGCGGCCCGACAATCGCCGAGCTCACCGCCGAATTGTTCAATACCCAGGCAATCGCAAACTCCACGATCCCCACACCACGCCCTTGGGTGTACTGCTGGATCTGCTGGGCGATGCGCAGCGATTCCACGCGCCATTCGGTTTCCAGGATGCGCTTGTCCTGGCGCGCCGCACGGCTGCCGGCCTCGGGGGTGACGTCCGGCGCGTATTTGCCACTGAGCACGCCACGGGCCAATGGGCTGTAAGGCACCACACCCAGGCCATAGGCGGCTGCGGCAGTGAGCTGCTCGACTTCGGCCTGGCGGTTGACGATGTTGTACAGCGGCTGGCTGATGATCGGCTTGTCGACACCCAGGCGTTCGGCCACGCGAATCACCTCGGCAATGCGCCAGCCGCGATAGTTCGACAGGCCCCAATAGCGGATCTTGCCCTGGCGGATCAGGTCGCCGATCGCCGATACCGTCACTTCCAGCGGGGTGTTGTGGTCTTCGCGGTGCAGGTAGTAGATGTCCAGGTAATCGGTATCGAGCCGGGTCAGGCTGGCTTCCAGTGCATTGAAAATACGTTTGCGGCTCAAGCCGCTGCGGTTGGGCAAACCGTCCACCGGGCCGATGCCAACCTTGGACGCCACCACCCAGTCCTGGCGATTGCGCACGATGGCTTCGCCGACGATTTCCTCGGAACGTCCGCCGGTGTAGACGTCCGCCGTGTCGATAAAATTGATGCCCTGGTCCCAGGCCTTGTCGATGATGCGCAGCGAGTCCTCGGTGTTGGTCTGTTCGCCAAACATCATGGTGCCCAGGGTCAAGGCGCTGACCTTCAACCCGGACTGGCCCAATGTGCGGTAAATCATGGAAAACTCCTCAAGGCAGGGAAACGTGCCCAATGCAATACCAGACTCGGCCGCTCTGGGACAAGCCCTGCACGCGTTTCTTCATGGACTCAGCAGCACCTGACAACGCTGCTGCAGGAAACGGTGCAGCACCTTCACCCGTTCCGACACCTGCAGCCGGTGCGGGCACATCAGGTTGAAGGGCGTCGGTTCGCCCTGCCAGTCAGGCAGCAACGGCACCAGCCGACCGGCCTTGATGTCCTGGGCAATATCCAGGTTGGCCTTGTAGGCGATGCCGTGACCGGCCAATGCCCAGCGCCGCACGATTTCGCCGTCATCGCTCAAGTAGTCCCCCGACACTTCGACCTCCTGCAACACCGCGCCCTGGCGGAAATACCAGGTATTGTTGGCACGGCCCCGACGCATGTAGCGCAGCGTGTTGTGTTGTGCCAGGTCGGCCGGAGTCCGGGGCGTGCCGTGACGCGCCAGGTAATCCGGGCTGGCGCAGGGGATGCGGTGGTGGTCGGGCACCACTGGCAGTGCCACTAGGCTGGAGTCCCGGGGGACACCAAAGCGCAGGGCAATGTCCACGGTGTCGCGGAACAGGTCGGCATTGCTGTCGTTGAGCAGCAATTGCAGGCGGATATTCGGGTGTTCGAGCTTGAACGCATCCAGCCAGCCCAGCAGCACATTGCGCCCGAAGTCCGAGGGCGCCGCCAGTTGCAGCAAACCGCTGAGGCTCTGGCCCTGCTGCTTGATCGCCTGTTCGCCCTCGGACAGTGCCTCCAGTGCGACGCGCACGCTCTCCAGGTAGCGCCGACCTTCTTCGGTCAAGCGCATGCTGCGGGTCGAGCGCGCCAGCAGGCGAATGCCCAGGCGGGTTTCCAGGCGCTTGAGGGCGATACTGGCGGCGGCCGGGGTCAAGCCGAGCCCGCGGGCGGCGGCAGACAGGCTGCCGGTGTCGGCGGTGCGCACGAAGACTTCAAGGTCGAGGGTTGAGCTCATTTGTAAAAATCCTTTAAAGATCTTGTCGTTTTACCGGGATTTTTCGTCGATTGCCAAGCTGGGAAGATGAACCCTCACTTTCTCAATCAGGAATTTCCCCATGACTTCTTCCCTCAACGGCAAAACCGTCATCGTGATTGGCGGCAGCAGCGGAATCGGCGCAGCCGTGGCCAAGGCCGCGGCTGCGCGCGGGGCGCAGGTGGTGTTGGCCGGGCGGCGCTTGGTCAGCGGCGTGGTAAACGGCCTGCGCAGCGAACCGGTGGACGTCACCGATGCAGGGTCTTTGCAACAATTGTTCGAACGCGTGGGGCGGTTCGACCACCTGGTCTACACCTCAGGGCCAACCGTGCGTGCCAAGACCTTGATCGAAACCGATCTGACCGAGGCTCAGGACAACTTCAACGTGAAACTCTGGGGCTCATTACGGGCGATCCAACTGGCGCTGCCATTCCTGGATAAGCACGGCAGCATCAGCCTGACCTCTGGGCAACTGGGACGTAAATTGGCGCCGGGCCAGTTCATCAAGACTGGGATCAACGCGGCGACCGAAGCTCTGGGCAAACAGTTGGCCAAAGAACTGGCCCCGCGTCGGGTCAATGTGATCAGCCCAGGCGTGATTGATACGCCAGCGTATGGGGGGTTGTCTGAAGAACAACGTCTGGCGATGTTCGCCAAGGTGGGAGAGGGGGTGCCGGTAGGGCGAGTGGGACAGGCTGAAGAAGTAGCAAAGGTCTATGTGTTGGCGATGGAGAATGGGTTTATGACCGGTGCTGTGATCGATATCGACGGCGGCGGTACGCTGTAGCTTGTTGAGAAAGGTGATTGAACGAAATTGTCCGGCAGACCACATAGCCCATGAGGGCTGCTCGAGCCGAGCAGCCCTTCACGTTCATTTTCTGGAGAGAGCCCATGTCAACAGTGAATCACCCTACACCGTTCCCAGGGGCCAACGCCCTCATCGAGTCGATTATCGGCACGATTCAAGGCCGGCAACCCACCGAACAAAGACCACTGACGGATGACCAGAAGCGAGTGCTGGAGGGGAAACCCATAGCAACCGATTTGAAAATCACCTATTGACGCAGGCCGCTTAGCCCTTAAGGGTACGCGTCATCCGCAACGCCAACACGCTGCCGGCGACAATCACCGCCGCCAGCAGGTACAGCGCCACATCCGTGGACCCGGTGGCATCCTTCACAAAACCCACGATATACGGGCTGAGGAAGCCGGCCATCTGGCCCATGGAATTGATCAACGCCAGGCCGCCTGCCGCCGCGCCCGCACTGAGCATGGCGGTGGGCACCGGCCAGAACATTGGCAGGCCGGTGAGGGCACCCATGGTGGCGATGGTCAGGCCAAGGATCGCAATCGCCGGCGTGGTGGCGAAGTTCACCGCGATTACCAGGCCGATTGCGCCCATCAGCATCGGCACCACCAAGTGCCAGCGACGCTCCTTGCGCAAGTCGGCGGAACGGCCCACCAGCAGCATGAATACCGCCGCCAGGAGGTAGGGGATAGCACTGAGCCAGCCGATCACCAGGTTATCGCTGAACCCCAGGTTCTTGATGATCGACGGCAGCCAGAAGTTGATGGCGTACACGCCGCTCTGGATGCAGAAGTAGATCAGGCCGAACGCCCAGATCGCCGGGTTCTTGAACACTTCGGCCAGCGAATCGGTGGTGGTTTTCGGCTTATTGGCCAGGTCAGTCGCCTGGTCGGCTTCCAGCACCGCGCGTTCGTGGGGCTTGAGCCACTTGGCGTTGGCGAAACTGTCGCTGAGCAGGAAGTAGGCAAGGGCGCCCAGAATCACGGTCGGGATGCCTTGCAGCAGGAACATCCACTGCCAGCCTGCAAGGCCACCCTGGCCGGCAGCGAAGTGGTTGAGGATCCAGCCGGAGAACGGGCTGCCGAGCAAACCGGACACCGGAATGGCCGACATGAACAACGCCATGATCCGCCCACGGCGGAACGTCGGGAACCACTGCGAGAGGTACAGCACCACACCGGGGAAGAAGCCCGCTTCAGCGGCACCGGTGAACAGGCGCAGGGTGTAGAAGTGCGTCGGTGTGGTGACGAACAGCAGGCAGGTGGACAGCGTGCCCCAGACGATCATCATCAACGCAATCCAGCGGCGCGGACCGAACCTGGTCAACGCCAGGTTGCTCGGCACCCCGCACAGCACGTAGCCGATAAAGAAGATCCCGGCCCCGAGGCCGTACACGGTTTCGCTGAATTTCAACGCGTCGAGCATCTGCAGCTTGGCAAAGCCGACGTTTACCCGGTCCAGGTAGTTGAACAGATAGCAGATGAAAATGAAGGGGATCAGGCGCAGGGTAATGCGCTTGTAGATGGCGTTTTTATCGTCATCGGTGGCCAGTGTGGCTGCGGCGCTCTGTGACATGGGAGTCTCTCTTTATTATGATTTTTCGCGATGCGAGGGTAACGTTGATCGCCTGAAGAGTCTCGGCCCTCTGGCGGGCCGCTGTCTTTGTGCTTGCGCACAGCGAACCCTGCTTTGCGCTGTGCCGATGAACAATCATCCTTTCAAGGAACTTAGCCGCATGTTCGAGCTGGATCATGACCTGGCGCAGGATATCGTCGATCGGACCATGGCGATCCTGCCTCACAACGTCAATGTCATGGACAGCCAGGGCCTGATTCTCGGCAGCGGCGAACCCGAGCGTATCAATACCCGCCATGAGGGCGCGCAACTGGTGCTCGCCAATGGCCGAGTGGTGGAAATCGACGGCCAGACCGCCAAGCACCTCAAGGGCGTGCAGCCGGGTATCAACCTGCCGCTGCTGCACGACGGCCGCCTGATCGGCGTGCTGGGCATCACCGGCGAACCGGAAGGCCTGCGTACCTACGCCGAACTGGTGCGCATGACCGCCGAAATGCTGGTGAGCCATCGCCACCAGCAGGCCGAACAACAATGGCGGCGCCAGCGTTGCGATGACCTGCTGGCCCTGCTGCTGGCGGAAACCGGCGACTCGCCACGCCTGGTGGACGAAGCCCAGCAACTGGGGCTCAAGCCGCAGATGGCGCGCACCCCTTATCTGTTTGAACTCGGCGCGGGGCAATCGGCAGAGGCGTTGGGTAGCTGGCTGACCTCGCGTTATCCGGACAGCTGGTGTGTCAGCTCGGCGCAGTATTCATTGTTGTGGTGCCGGCCAGCCGCGGTGCCGGTCGACAACCCGCGCCTGCTGGAAAAACTCGACGGCCTCGGCTGGCATGTCCTGCGTGTCGCCGTGGGCGGGCAAGCGGATGGGCTGGCGGGGCTGCGTCGCTGCTATCGGCGTGTCGGTGATTTACTCGCCTACGGTCGCGATGTGTTGCCGCAGTCACGCTTGCTGACGCTCAACCGCTATCGCCTGCCGGTAATGCTCTGGCGCCATCGCAACGACGACGCCCTCGACGAACTGCTCAATCCGCTGCGCAAAGTGCTGGCCAAGGACGGCAATGGCCAACTACTGGCCACGCTGCGCAGCTGGTGCGAACACGACGGGCAAAGCCAGGCCTGCGCCGACGCCCTGGGTATTCACCGCAACAGCCTGCGTTACCGCATGGAGCGGATTGCCGAACTCAGTGGCGTCGACCCGTTGACCCTGGACGGCATGCTCGCCCTCTACCTGGGCGTACAGCTGTTGCCCCAGGCTTTGTCGGAATGAACAACAAAGCACCGCCACACTTGTGCATTGGACCGGCGTCAGCAGCCGTGCCAACTGGCAGCATGGGGGTTATAAAAACCGGAGAAAGCCCATGAAAATCATCATCGCCCCCGACTCGTTCAAGGACAGCCTCAGTGCCGAAGGCGTCGCCCAGGCTATTGCCGACGGGCTGGCACAGGTGTGGCCCGATGCCGAGTTGGTCCAATGCCCAATGGCGGACGGTGGTGAAGGCACAGTGGATGCGGTGCTCGCGGCGTGCAACGGCCAATTGCGCCACCACGTCGTGCGTGGCCCGCTTGACAGCGCAGTTGAAGCACACTGGGGCTGGTTGGCCGACAGCCACACCGCGATCATCGAAATGGCCGAGGCCAGCGGCCTGCAGTTGGTGCCGCCGGGCCAGCGCGACGCATGCACCACCACCACCCATGGCACTGGCGAACTGATCCGTGCGGCACTGGATGCCGGCGCTGAGCGCATCATCCTGGCGATTGGCGGCAGTGCCACCAACGATGGCGGTGCCGGCGCGATGCAGGCGCTCGGTGTGCAGCTGTTCGACGCCGACGACCAACCGCTGCCACCCGGTGGCCTGGCCCTGGCGCGCCTGGCGCGGATCAGCCTGGAACACCTCGACCCACGCCTGGCGCAGGTACGCTTTGAAATCGCCGCGGACGTGAACAATCCGCTGTGCGGCCCCCACGGCGCCTCGGCGATTTTCGGCCCGCAAAAAGGCGCGAATCCCGAGCAAGTCCAACAACTCGACGCCGCCCTTGGCCGCTTCGCCGATCACTGCGCCAACGTGCTATCCAAGGATGTACGCGATGAACCCGGCAGCGGCGCCGCAGGTGGCTTGGGCTTTGCGGCCAAGGCCTTTCTCGGTGCGCAGTTCCGCGCTGGCGTAGAGGTAGTGGCCGAACTGGTCGGCCTGGACGCCGCCGTACGCGGCGCCGACCTGGTGATCACCGGCGAAGGCCGTTTCGACGCCCAGACCCTGCGCGGCAAAACCCCGTTCGGCGTGGCGCGCATCGCCCGGCAGCACAAGGTGCCCGTTATCGTGATCGCCGGCACCTTGGGCGATGGCTACGAGCAGATGTATGCCCATGGCGTGGATGCGGCATTTGCCTTGCCCTCAGGACCGATGACTTTGGAACAGGCCTGCGCTGAGGCGCCGCGTTTGTTGCGCGAGCGCGCGGCGGCTATTGCACGGGTGTGGCGCGTAGCAACGGAGTGCTGATAGCGGCCACCGTCAGCGTCGTGACAGATCAGTCGATAATTACTATGATCCGTGCTTACTTTGAGGACTGGCTGACCCGGCCAGGCACGTTGGAAGCCGATCATGCAGATCAAGCGTTTTACCCTTGTCAATTTCCGCGGTATCGAGAAGATGGAGCTCGATTTCGAGGGTAGGCAGACTGTCGCTTTAGTGGGCGTCAATGGGGTGGGCAAGTCTTCGATTCTGGATGCGTTGGCTATTACGCTTTCGAATTTGACATGCCGGATCATTGATCAAGCTTCGAAATCCAGAGCCATTTCCAAAGACGACATCACAGTTGGCAAAGACTACTCGCGCCTGGCGGTTGTAGTCTCATTGGCTAATGAGGAGGTCGACTGGGCTATCGCGTTGAACCGACGCTCCGGTAAGGGTAAGCATCCTAAAGAGCAAAGTAGTGACTTGGTGCGTTTGAACAGGGCTATTGCTCCTGTTGAAACCAGTGCATTCAATTACGAGTTGATCGGCGGCGAGCCTGTCGAATTGCCGTTAGCTGTTTATTACGACGTCCATAGAGCTGTTCTGGATGTGCCGTTACGAGTCAGGGAGCGTTTGATCAATGCAATCGCTGAAGGCTATGACGATGCACTTGGCCACGGAGGTGCGGACTTCAAGAGATTTTTCATTTGGTTCCGCAATCAGGAAGATCTCGAAAATGAACGCAGCCGCGACTTGCCCGGGTATCGAGACTCGGAGCTTTCGGCAGTTCGTGATGCGATCGAAACGTTCACTGGTTTCAAGGACGTTAGGATTCGCCGTAAGCCAACCCTGAGAATGACTGTTCTTAAAGAAAACCTTGAATTCAACGTTTTACAGCTTTCTGATGGCGAGAAATGTCTGTTAGCGATGGTCGGGGATCTGGCGCGCAGGCTTACGTTACTCAACCGAGAAGTGCTTGAACCGCTTAAAGGAAAGGGGGTCGTGCTTATTGATGAGCTAGACCTGCACCTTCATCCAGGCTGGCAACGTACTGTCGTTGAAAAGCTTGAGCGCACGTTTCCCAATTGCCAGTTCATCATTACCACCCATTCTCCGCAAATCCTGGGTGAGCTGCCTGCCGGGGCCGTGATGCTTTTGAAAGACGGTCAATATCTGGGCCACCCAGAGCGCTCGCTGGGCCTTCGCAGTGGCGAAGTCATTGAAGAGCTGATGGGGGGCGTTGCCCAGAACAAACATGTCAGTCATCAACTCAGAAAAATCTACCGCGATCTCGACGATGACAATCTCGAATCGGCCCAAGCCCAACTAACGCAATTACGCGAGAGCGTCGGGAAAATACCTGATGTGCTCGAAGCCCAAGCCAATATCGACTCTCTGAGGTCAATCGAAGAGGGCGAAGCGTGAGGTCGATCAGAAAAGGCGCTGAACCACGAGCATTGATTGAGTGGCGAAGGGTAAATCGCGACACCCCCCACAACCTTTTCTACGGCAAGGGAAGCACCTTCCCAAGTGAAGCAGTGCGCCAGGCGCTCCTGAAGGAACAGTTTCATTTATGCGCCTATACCTTGCGACGGCTGCCGACAGCCGTTGAGTGTCAGGCTCGAGATCATGGCACGCAGTTCAGTTGCCATATCGAGCACATCATTCCACAAAAGCACCAACAGGCTGACAGCAACATTGCTTACAAAAACTTAGTCGCCTGCTATCCGTCCAGTCAAAGCAAAGTCGCTTGCGGCTACGGCGCGGTGGAAAAGGCCGATTACAACACGGTGACAAAGCCGTTTGTTTCACCGCTGACAGCCAATATCGAGCGGCAGTTTCGATACTCCCGTGATGGTTATGTAGAGGGCCTGACTCCCGAGGCGATTGCCACGGTCGAAGTGCTCAAACTCAACCATCCAACGCTGGTCAATGATCGGGCTGCCGTCATCAAAGGCCGTTTGAAACCACGCGGCACGCCTATTTCTGCCGCAACCGCTCGGCGTCTGGCCGATGACGTCGTAAAACCAGACGCTCAACATTGCCTGCCTGAGTACTGCCTGGCCCTCAAGCAGCAAGCCGAGCGTCACGCGCAAAACCTGGAAAAACGCGCAGCCCGAGTTCGTGGTCAAGCCAGACCCTGACAGCTACCGCCACAAACCCCGAACATGGGACAATCCGCGCCTTTTCGACACGGAGAGTCCCCATGCTGCGCCCCGCCTTCCTGGTCCTGTTACTCACTGGCGCCACCCCCCCGGTCTTCGCCCAACCACCCTCCGAAACCGTACCGCTGCTGCGTGAGATCAAGCAGTGGGTGGTCGGTTGCGACAACCTGCGCAATTGTCATGCCCTCAGCGCGCCCAGCGGCGTGGATGAAGAGGACTACAGCTCGTTGACGTTGCACATCTGGCATCAGGCCGACCCGCAAGGGTATCCGCGTTTGCGCTTCGATCATCGAGGTCAGGACGTTGACCTTTCCACTTTGACGCTGGACGGCCAGCCCCTGGGCCTGGAGCTGACGCGGGAATTGCACGTTGAGCTGGATGACCAGGGCGGTGATCCCGAGGTGCAGTCGTATGGGGTGATTGATGGCGCAGGGACGCGGCGCTGGTTGCAGCGTCTGCGCAATGGCCAGCGCCTGCAGTTGCCAGGCGAGGGCGCCGCGCACGTATCGCTGAGCGGGTTGAGTGCTTCGCTGCTGTTGATGGATGCAGTACAGGGACGCGTGGACAACGTGACGGCCCTGGCTCGACCTGGCAAGGGCGCGCCCAGCGAGGTGCCACCACGGGCGCCAACGCCGATATTGCGCAAGTTTACGCCAGCGCCGCCGTTGACCGCGCAGGAGCAGGCCGGGTTGGTGGCGGCTGCATTGCAGGCCGTCACGCCGGAAGAGGGTGAAGCCGAGGCAAAAGCCGGTGCCCTGACGGCACGCCAGGCAATGACCGTGACACGTTATGACTGTGCGGCCTACAACTGCGAGTTCAATGTCAGCAGCCGTGAGCGGCAGGCGCCCTACACCGAAACGCTGATGGACCTGCAGCCGCTGCCTCTGGAAGACGCCGCGCTGCAAGGCTCGGTCGGCTATGACGAGGCTTCCGGCACACTGAGTTACTTCTACAAGCAGCGTGGCATCGGTGATTGCGGCGGCGGGGCCTCCTGGGTGTTCGACGGCAAGCGCTTCCAGCTCAGCGAGTTCCACCGGATGCCGCGTTGCACCGGGGTCGGTTACGGTGACTGGCCGTCGCTGTGGTCAACCGTGCCAGCCCCCTAGCCATCGGCTCAATGTCGCCCCTACACTGGCCGGCCACGTGTCTTTCAAAGGATGAAACACCATGCACACGCCTGAACCCCCTATCGTGATCCAGCGCTTCACCGAGGCCCACCTTGAAGGCGTCGCTGCGCTCTACAACGAACCGGCCGTGTGCCGTCAGGTGCTGCAAATGCCTTTCCAGTCAGTCGAGATGTGGCGCAAACGCCTGGTGATGGACAACGAGCGGCGGCTGCAACTGGTGGCGTTGCATGGCGGTGAGGTGGTCGGCCAGCTGGGCCTGGAACAGTACCTGCGCGTGCGCCAGGCCCATGTCGGTTCGTTCGGCATGGGCGTGGCAACGGCGTGGCAGGGCAAGGGCGTCGGTTCGCGGCTGCTGACGGCCGCGCTGGACGTGGCCGAGAACTGGATGAACCTGCACCGCGTGGAACTCACGGTGTACGCCGACAACGAAGCGGCGCAGCGGCTGTACCGCAAGTTCGGCTTTGCGGTCGAAGGCGTATTGCGTGATTACGCCCTGCGTGACGGCCAGTTTGTCGACACCGTGAGCATGGCGCGCCTGCGCCAGTCGGTTTAATCCTGCAAAGCAAACGCCACCGCAGCCTGCGCATGCAGCTCGGTGGTGTCCAGTAATGGCAGGTCGCTGTGTTCAGGCTTGATCAGCAAACCGATTTCCGTGCAACCGAGGATGATCGCCTGGGCGCCACGTGCAGCCAGCGACTCGATGACACCTTGGTAGACTTTGCGTGACGCCTCGCTGATCACGCCGACGCATAATTCTTCATAGATGATCCGGTGCACGGCCTGACGCTCGTCGGCCTCCGGCACCAGCACGGTCAGCCCCTGGGCGGCCAGGCGCGACTTGAGGAAATCCTGTTCCATGGTAAACGCCGTACCGAGCAGGCCGACCGTCAGCGTGCCGGCCTCAACGGCAGCCGCACCCGCCGCATCGGCGATGTGCAGGAAGGGGATCGACACTGCCGCCTCGATACGTGGCGCCACCAAATGCATGGTGTTGGTACACAGCACCACACAGTCGGCGCCACCGGCTTGCAGACGGCGCGCGGCGTCTTCGAGGATCAGCGCGGTGTCATCCCAGCGCCCGGCATGTTGCGCCTGCTCCACCGGGCCGAAGTCCACGCTGTACATCAACAGTTGTGCCGAGCGCAGCGGGCCGAGCTGGTCGCGCACGCGTTGGTTGATGATGCGGTAGTACTCGGCGCTGGACTCCCAGCTCATGCCGCCGATAAGGCCGATGGTGCGCATGCGATGCTCCTGGCAAGGAAAGTCGCTTCACCTTACCCATCGGCCATTGATTAGTCATACGCAGTTGCCCGCGAAATGACCGGTGCAGTTTCACATGTCCAGGCTGGTCCAGCCGGGCCTGGCCTCATCCAGTGCCACTGCGTGCACCCGCTTGCCGGTCGCCAACTCCACACGCCGCGCCACTTCCGGGTCATCGGCAAAGGGCATCAGGCTGGCGTCGTCCAGGCTCTTGTCCGATTGACCGCGCAAGCAATACTCCACCGCGCCATACAGGCATACCACCATCAACAGGCCCCACATTTCAGGCGATCCGCGCATCAAGCTGCGCTATTTGCAGATCCGCGACGCGCACCGTGCGCCAGATGTTGTAGGCCATCAGCAGCATGCCGGTCAGAAAGAACACACCACCGGCAAACCGCACCACAAACCCCGGGTGGCTGGCCTGCAAGGCTTCGACAAACGAATAGGTCAGGGTGCCGTCATCGTTGACCGCCCGCCACATCAAGCCCTGGGTGATGCCGTTGACCCACATTGACGCGATGTAGAGCACGGTGCCAATGGTGGCCAGCCAGAAGTGCAGGTTGATCAGCCCCACGCTGTGCATCTGCTCGCGGCCGAACACTTTGGGGATCATGTGGTACAGCGAGCCGAAGGTGATCATCGCCACCCAGCCCAGGGCCCCGGCGTGTACGTGGCCGATGGTCCAGTCGGTGTAGTGGGAGAGGGCGTTGACGGTCTTGATCGCCATCATCGGGCCTTCGAATGTCGACATGCCGTAGAACGCCAGGGACAGCACCAGAAAGCGCAGGATCGGGTCGGTGCGCAACTGATGCCAGGCGCCGGACAAGGTCATCATGCCGTTGATCATGCCGCCCCAGCTTGGCGCCAGCAGGATCAGCGACATGGCCATGCCCAGCGACTGCGCCCAGTCGGGCAGGGCGGTGTAGTGCAAATGGTGCGGACCGGCCCAGATATACAGGGTGATCAACGCCCAGAAATGCACGATGGATAAACGATAGGAGTACACCGGGCGTCCGACTTGTTTCGGCACGAAGTAATACATCATCCCCAGGAAACCGGTGGTCAGGAAAAACCCTACGGCATTATGCCCGTACCACCATTGCACCATGGCATCGGTCGCCCCGGAATACACCGGATAGGATTTGAACCAATCCACCGGGATCGCCAGGTGGTTGACCACATGCAGCATGGCGATCACCAGTATGAACGCGCCGAAGAACCAGTTGCCCACGTAGATGTGCCGGGTTTGGCGTCGCACCACAGTGGTGAAAAACACTATGGCATACGCCACCCAGACCACCGCCATCCACACCGCGCCGGAGAATTCGATCTCGGCGTATTCCTTGGTGGTGGTGTAACCCAGCGGCAGGCTGACCAGCATGATCACGATCACCGACTGCCAACCCCAAAAGGTAAACGCCGCCAGGCGGTCGGAAAACAGCCGTACCTGGCAGGTACGCTGTACCGCGTAATAGCTGGCGGCGAACTGCGCGCTGCCGGCAAAACCGAAAATCACCAGGCTGGTGTGCAGGGGGCGTAGGCGGCCAAAGGTGGTCCATGGCAAATCCAGGTTCATCTGCGGCCAGACCAGTTGCGAGGCGATCCACACGCCCATGGCCATGCCCACCACGCCCCAGGCGATAGTGGCGATAACGAATTGACGGACGACTTTATAGTTATAGGCCTGTCCGATTGTTGCGCTGTTCATGCTCAGTCCTCCCACGGTTCCAAGTGGCGGCACTGTAGGAAGCATGGGTAAAACAAAACAGGCTCAGAAAAACCTCATTGTTGCGGATCAGTTTTTAGCCGTACGTCGAATGGCTGCATCTGCCATGATCAGGCTTCGCAACCAGGCTCACCCAAGGAACGCCGCAATGGATGATATACAGCAACTGGGCGAGATGCTTCGTCATTACGCCGACAGCGAAGCGCACAAGAAGCAACAGTTCGACGTGCAGTCGGCCCGTTGGGCGCAGAAGCTCGATGAGCTGTTCGGGCAGATCGAGCAGTGGCTTGAGCCGGTGAAGACGGTGGGGTTGCTTGAAGTCCACCGTGAAGCTTATATAGCCAGCGGCCCGAGCGTGCCGATGGAGACCTCGACATTCAAGACCGAGAAACTGACCGTGCAGATTACCGGCAAACCGGTGGAGTTCGTGCCGGATGTAATGGGCGCGGGCGGCTTGATCTCCGTGTCGGTCATGGGCCTGACCGCGGCGCGCCACGGCAGTGTGTCGCTGGTATTGCCCGCGGATAAGAACGACTGGTTGTGGAAGAAAACCAATGGCCTCAAAGATCCGGACACCTTTGGATTCGACGCCAACTTCCTGGCCTCGCAGTTGCAAAGCCTGATCCCCCGCGAACGCAGCTGAAACGTCGAATGATGGGAACAGGGTTATTTTGCCAGGATTGGCTATACCTACAGCTCAGTGTTCCAACGTCGACCGCCAGGGAGTTCAGACATGACACTTAGGCATTTGCTCTGCACGTTGTGCATCGCTTCGCTCGGGCTGGCGGGGTGTGCCAGCAAGATCACCGCGCCGGATGAGTATTCCGGCTTTCTCTCGGACTACAGCCGGCTCAAGGAAGCCAAGTCTCCATCGGGGGCCGAGGTGATGCGCTGGGTCGATCCCGAGCTGGATCTGAGCCGCTATCACGCGGTGTACGTCGAACCGACCCAGTTCTACCCTAAGCCCCAGGCCACCGCGAAAATTCCGCTAACCACCCTCAACGGCATCAATACCTACTACAACCAGGCACTCAAGCGTGAGCTGGAAAAATCCCTGCCCCTGGCCAATGCGCCAGGTCCAGGCGTGATCGTGGTGCGCGCAGCAATCACCGCCGTGAGCAGCAAGACCGAAGGCCTCAAACCCTATGAGTACATTCCGGTGGCCTTCGTCGTGGCGGCGGTAAGCACCGGCACCGGGATCCGTGATCAGGAAACCACCCTGGGCACCGAGGCGCAGTTCCTCGATGGTGCCAATGGCAAGGTGCTCGCCCAGGTGGTGCGCAAAGGCACTGGCAAGCCGCTGTCCAACGATTCGCAGGTGATGAAGGCCGATGACGTGAAAAGCGTGATTGACGGCTGGGCGTCGGACCTGCATCAGTCGTACGTGAAACTTACACGCTAGAACGTGCGAGAAGGTGAGGGCTGCGGTGCCCTCACCCTTGTTGCGACCGGGCGCGTGACGTTACTTGAGCGGCGTCAACGGCGGCAGCTTCCATTGGCCGTTACCCACCTCAGGCTTGGGCAGGTAAATGCGCAATACCGCATAGAACGGACCGGGTGGTGCCGGCAACCAGTTGCTTTGCTCGGCTTTCGGCGGCTCGTGATGCTGCAGGGCCAGTGTCAGGCCGCCATCGGCGTCACGCTTGAGGGTTGGCAGCATTCGCGAATTGATCAGGTAGCGCTTCTTGTGGTTGGGCACCAAAAGCTTGGTCTTGGCGTCGTACATGGTCAGCGACCAGAACGCATCGGCCGGCGGCAGTTGGTCCTTGGCAAAGTGCACGGTGTAGCTGTGTCGTGCGCCGTTGGCAGGCTTGCCTTCGCTGTCGACGAAGTAGCTCATGTAGACGGCTTCGTCGGCGGAGTTGCCGAAAATGCCCAGGTTGGCGCCAGCATAGCGGTACAGGTAATTGTTGTTCAGGCGGTCGCGGCTGCCGAACAGATCACCGCTGGTGACCTGGTGAGTGTCCACTTTGTCTTTCTTGAACGCGGCAAATTCGGCATGGGCGTCGGCAATGCCTTCATCCAGAGCCTTGCGCTGTTCGACGGTCAACTCCTTGACCTTGAACGGCGCGCCCGGGGCAATTCCGATCTTGGCAAACCGGGCCAGCAGGTCTTTTTCGCTGTCCTGCGGGGCTGCGAAGGCCAGCATGAAGTTCAGGTAGCGAAACAGTTGCGGGCCTTCGGTCATGGTCGCCGTGGGCTTTGGCCATTCGACCTTGGGCGCCTTGGCTGGCGCGGGTTGTTTCACGTAGCTGCTCAGTGGCTGCACTTTGTAGCCGGCCTGGATCTGCTTGACCTTGCCCAGGTCTTTTTCATCAAACAACTGCGTCCGGTACAGGGCGTAGGCGATATTGCTTTCGCTGTAGATCACGCGGTCGACATTCACCGGCTGCTGACCCTTCCAGTCGGGGCCGGCGATCATGTAGTGGCCGCCGTTGTTACCGGTGCTGCGGGTGCCCAGGTAAGCGAAGTTCTGCGTATAAAGATCGATCAACTGCACCGAGTAGTAGCGATCGTCTTCGATCTTGGGCAGGGTCAGCACCAGTGGTTCGCGGCGCAGGTCCATCCAGACGAACGAGTAGGGCGTGTCGGCGTTGGGCGTGACGAAGGCCGTGTCCTTGGGCGTGAACACCTGCGCGGTATTGCCGATCTGGTTGAACGGCGCCTTGAAGTTGGCACCGCCCTTGTCAACGGCCTGGGTATAGAGCGTCTTGTACATGTCCACCACCGGAAACCCATACAGATAGGCTTCCTTGGCAATGGCCCGGGCTTCGGCCGGGGTTGCCGTGAAGTCGGCCCAGGCGCCGGTACTCATGAGTATCGAGAGGCTCGCCAACAGCAGGCGCGTCGGTTTTCCAATCATGTTGTTGCGTCCTTCCTGAGTGCAGGTTGCAGGGTCGCGCTGAATGGCGCGCGAATGCGCCGAGTTTCCGATTTTATTCACCGAACGTCACGTTAATCTCTGAGCACCTGACGCGAAGATGCCGCCCATGCAGGCGGCATCGAGGAGTACAGGCTGGAATTAACGTGCGGGCAGCATCGATTTGACTTTGTCGCGTAATTGATCGATCGAGAACGGCTTGGCGATCACGTGCATGCCAGTCGGCACCTCGATGTTTTCCGCATAGCCGCTGGCGAACAGGATCGGCAGGTCCGCACGCAGTTCGCGCACCTTGGTGGCAAGTTGCTTGCCATCCATGTCCGGCAAACCGACGTCGGTCATCATCAGGTCGATCACCTGGTCGGTGTTTCGCACCAGGGTCAGCGCTTCTTCAGCATCGCCGGCCTCCAGTACGTTGAATTCCAACTCCTCCAGGACATCGACGATGAGCATGCGCACGATGGCATCGTCTTCGACGACAAGGATGGTGGAGGCGGTGACGGACATAAAAAATTCCCGAGAGTGAAAAGGATTGGCCGTGAGCGGTGCAAAGACCATCCTCTAATGAGTCGCGGCGATCTCGGCAAGTTCCCTCACCGAAGCCGGTATTGTGCCGGTGTTGGAAAAGAATGTCCCGCATGAGTCTGCGACCGATATTCTACAGGGGCGCAGCGCAATACTAATGAGAGTCCCCGGCATCTGCGGGAAGCGCAGGATGCCGGTTCTTCACCTCGCACCTCAGCCGGCATTTGATACCGATCTGGAGGAGGCGATTGAGATCTTATTGGATACCATATCATGCACGCCGTTGATGCTCTCGACGGTGTTCATCAAGTGCAACTCACTGAATTGCGAAACAGAATAGGTCAAGGAGCCCGGATTGGGTGGAAACCAGTGGCTCGTTGACCCCGAGATCATCGCGCTTTCTATTCCAGCGCGCATGGAGGCCTCGGAGTTGAATGTGGCCAACCCGAAGTTGGGGTCGAAGTAGAACCATTCTTTTTTGCCGCCATTGATGACAACCCCGGCGGTAATTCCGTGTGTTGTATTACCTATCATCAGGCTGGTCGACGTACTGGCATTCGCCAGTTGCTCGATGATTTCTGCAGCCGTCTGCTGCTGCTTATATTGGCCCACATGAAAGTCATGCCTGAGCTTGGCCTGGAAGCGTTGCATGTTTTGTTGAAACACCAGTGTGGCCGGATGCTCGGGATTAGCCATTACCGTGAATAAATTCTCCAGCAGGGTGGCTTGCTTGCCTTCCTGAATGGCATAGGCCATCGAGTTCGCAAACACGGCACATTGCCCCCCCGAGATAGGACTGACTTGGCTGAGGTAAAAGCCCTGTGGCATTGGAATGAAGGTTCCGCCTGCCGTCTTGATGTTTTCACTGAAGTGTTTGGCAAGGGAAAGATTCAACTCGATCGCGCGCTTTTCAACCTGTCGGTACAGACACCCCATTTCTTGAGTCGTCAACCCGGGTTGCAAGGCCAGTTCCTGAAGTTGTGGGATTCTCAGGCCAGGCCTGTACCCCTTTATCGAATCGGGCGTTCCCGCCTTGTAACCCTGCTTGAAACTGTCCGCCTCGAACGCCTTGAGGCTTTCCATTTTGGTGTAGAACGTGTTCGGCAGTTCTTCCAGATCATCTATGCGGCGCTTCAGGCGTCCCAACTCTTGCGCGCTCGGATTGGCTTGCAGTGCAAGTCGCTTGAGCTGCTCAACGTTCAGGGAGGTTGAGTAACCCTCAATCGACGGCGGTGTCCGGCTGTTGAGACCAAGGTGGAAGCCGTCGGGATCCGTTTTCAACGCGTCCGCCTTCAAGTTCGTGAATTTCTCGGCGTAATTGGGGTCGGGCTGGGCGGCAGGAGGCGGGGAGCCCCACCAACTGGCGAACCACTCGGTCGTCGCCGACTCCGTCAACCCTTTGATTTCACCCCCGGAGGCTGCGACAGAGGGCGTGAAGTTTTCCAGAGGTGCCCCGTAGGGTTGAGCCTTGACCGGGTCGTAGCGGTACCATTGCCCATCGTTGAACACGGCAGCCGTATGCATCTTTGTCTCGCCGACCTTGTAGCTGCCTATCGCGGCTACGTCGTACTGGTTGCTGAGGCTTTTCAGCAACCCGTAACTGTCTGATGTACCTCGCAGTATTTGTATGCCTTTAGCCAGTGCCCGAGGGCTTTTGCCCAATAGTCTTACACCGCCAAATACCACGTCGTCTGCGCCCCCCAGCGGATTGAACGCACTGACGGTCGCCGCTCCAATCACGCGCGCACCCTTGGCCAGCTTTGTAGCCGCAGAGGCGGTGATAGCCCCTACCTTGACCAGCTTGGCAGCGGTCGCTGCGCCAGCGGTCAGGAACCCCATGACATCCATCGTCAGATCAAGAGCGCCCGCCACATAGTTGCCGTTTATGAAGTTGACGATGGCCGATCTCAGCGGGATCAGGTCCAGGAAGAAGTTGGCCGCGCGATCCTGTGCTTCAAACTGTTTGTCCAACTGCGTAGAACCTTTGGCCGCTTTTACAACATCGGCATTGTCGATATCCAGGTGCTCGACGAACGCATCGGCAATGTAGGTGCTCCGGTCACTGCTGAAGCTTTTCGGCGTGACTGACGTGTCGCCGGTGTTTTCCTTTTGATTTTCCTGGCTATAGCGGGTCGGCCGGAACTCGGTTCGGTGAATTTGCCGTGAGCCTGGACCATAGCGTGTTTCATCGTAATGGTTGCCGCTCCCCAGCTTGGTGATCGTGCCTTTCTGGATGTCAACTTCATAAACAGACGACACGCCGTCGCGTTCGGTTTTTATCGAAAAGGTGGAGTATTTGTGGAGAAGTGTTTTATCCGTGAGATTGATTCTGTACTCGGACTCATGAAAGAAGCGCAGCTTTCCATATTCCAGGTCTTTGCGTTGATCCAGGGGAAGTTTGGAAATGAGGTGCCTGACGGTCGCACTCAAACCTTTCTTTCGCGAAGCAATGGCCTCGTCGAAGTGTTGCTTGAAAGCTGCATTCACGCCGAGCACAGGATTATCATTGATTTCGGCGAGGGGGATACGAGGGTCCTCGGTCGTCCAGGTGTAATGACGGTTTTCCATCATCGCAATGTCCAGCATCGAGAAATACCCTTCAGGCCGCAAGTTCGGGTCATAAAGCGGCATCGCCGTGGATTGATGGCCGGATGTCTGGAGTTTCAACAGGGGTTGTTCAAACGGAATACCTTCACCAAAACGTTCTTTCAGTTTGGCAAGGGCGATGTCCTTACGGTTGGGTATTTCAGCATTGGCTAACGCTTGTGCGTCAATCTGCTCGGCAAACTCGCGGTTGTATTGGGTTCTTAACTGATCCAGTTCTTGATTCGTGTACTGTTTGTCATCTTTTCTCTTGATCAGGCCGTTGACGACCCCCCAATCGACCAGTGCGGTTTGCTGGGCGAGCTCGGTCACCGCCGGATCGGCCTGGGCGGCCTTTTCGGCCTTGATCATGATTTCGTCGAAGCCCATGGTCATCGCCGACCCGGGTGACTCAGCTTCCTGGGTCGCCACCGCGATCTCCAATCGGGTCCAGGCCGGGCTGCCATAAGTGACGTTGTCGGGAATGCCTTTGACCAGGAATGCGGGCGCTGCCTGCGCGAGCAATATCATGGCGGCAACCTTGGCCATCTCCGGGCCAGCCAGGCCGCGCTCAATCAGGTGTTTGACCAGCGCCTCGACCACGGCTGACGGGTGCAAGCCCCAATGGGCCGACTGCGCCAGGTCGAACCCGGCTACTTTGTTTCGCTGCGGGTTTGTAAGCGCTTCGGGGTTCAGGATCCGGTTGATCAATACCAGGAGATAGTCATGGATGCTGATGTCTGTGTCGAATCCCTTTATAACTGCTCGCATCGCCCGACCCAGTGCCTGGCCTGTGGGACCGTTCACCATGGATTCAAACGCTTTGACGGGGTCTGTCTTGGCGTCACCAGATAGGGGTTTATTGTCATTGAGGAGTTCAAGGATACCCTGTCCATTGCCCGTCTCGGATGAGTTGGTGTGATCCTTGATGTATTGGAGGGCCGCTGTGTGCAACGTTTGTTGATCGTCCGGACTCAAAGGTGCGGGCCAGGACAGAGCCCCCCCGAAATCGCCAAACGGGTTCGCCAGCGCTCTCTCGCTGACGGCATCCGCCAGCGCGGTCAAGGAAAAATGATTGGTGGGCAGGCCAAGACCAATGCCGCGGATGAAACTCTCCAATGTGACGAGTGTGTCGGGCTGCGTTGGAAAGGATGAATGCGGGTGGATTTCCATCGCGGTGGTTTTGAGTGCGTTCGAGACGGCCGGGGGAGAAGCATTGTGCCCCAGTGTCTTGGCAATTTTGTGCAGCGCTTGCGACAGGGTATGCAGGTTACGCGCATTGCCAATCAGGGTTTTGCTGGAGAGGTTGGCTGTTGTGAGAGAAGTCGGTTGTGGCGCCGGGTTTGCCTGTTGTTGCGCAATGCTCCCAGGCGAAGTGGGTTGGGACAGCTGATGGGTTTGACTGAACGCACGCATGGATGGGTTGGGGGCTGAGAAAGACACCGCGTAGAGACTGGTCATGGCTGGGTACCCTTTAGAGATGGACTTGATTCAGTCTTTGCCTGTGGACGTTCCGTATCGCCACGGCGCTTTACTGAGTGCCGTCCTCTGCCACCTGCGTTCCTGCGTCCGCTCGTTCGCTCGGTAAAAGCGACGTATATGGCCTGGTTTGACGTGCGGTTCTCACAATCGACTGTCATTCATCTCACGGTCCTTTGGCATAAAAATAGCGTTCAACCCCAACTTTGGGGCAAACTCCTGGGTTTTCTGCACTTGGCCAAGGCATGCCCATGACTCCCGCTTCGTCCGTCGATGAAAAGAGCTTTCGTAATCTGCTGAGCCGAAACGTTGCATTGCCCCTGGGCGTGGGCGTGCTCAGCGCGGTGTTTTTCGTGTGCCTGATCACCTACCTGTTGTCGGTGATCCAGTGGGTTGAACACACCGACCGGGTTATCAATAACCTCAATGAATCGTCCAAGCTGACCGTGGACCTGGAAACCGGCATGCGTGGTTTCCTGATCACCGGCGACGAGCATTTCCTCGACCCGTATGAAGTGGCCAAGCCGCGCATCATCGCCGACCTGCGTAACCTGCAGGAGCTGGTAGCGGACAACCCGCAGCAGGTGGATCGCCTCAAGCGCCTGGAAGCCCTGCAGGCCGAGTGGAACAACTACGCCCAGTCGATGATAGATATGCAGCGCACCAGCGGTGACTACCGCAGCGCGGTCAAGGCCGGCCGCGGCAAGCGCCTGACCGATGAAATCCGCAAGGAATACGAAGACGCGGTGGCGATGGAGCAGCAGTTCCGCATCACCCGCAACGAACAAGTCACCCGCACCACGGTGATCAGCGTCACCCTGTATTTGGTCTTTGTGCTGGGCTTGAGTGGCTTCCTGGCGTATATCGGCCGTAAAAATCTTGTTTCTTTATCAGATAGTTACAGCGCAAACCTCATGTCACAACAGAAGATTGCGCGACGCCTGGAACAACAAGCCTGGCTGCGTAATGGCCAGACCGAACTGGCCGAGCAGGTGCTCGGCCAGCTGACCCTGAATATGCTCGGGCGCAACATCCTTCAATTTTTTGCCCAGTACATGGGCTCGGCTGTTGCCGCGCTGTATGTGCGCGAAGAACACGGCGGTCTCAAGCGCGTGGCAACCTATGGCTTCTCCCGCGAGCAGGAGCAACGGGAACAGGCGATCTACAGCGACGAAGGCATTGTTGGCCAGGCTGCCCAGCTCGATCGCCTGATTCGCCTGGATGATGTGCCGGTGGATTACTTCAAGGTCAGCTCCGGTCTGGGTGAAGGGCCGACGCGCAGCGTGCTGGTCATGCCCACCAGTGATGATGACCGCGTCAACGGCGTGGTCGAACTGGGCTTCCTGCGCCCGCTGGAAGAGCGTGACGAAGAGCTGCTGGAGCTGATCGCCGGCAATATCGGCACCTCCATCGAAGCGGCGCGGTACCGCCAGCGCCTGCAGGAAGTGCTGGCCGAAACCCAGCAGCTCAACGAAGAGCTGCAAGTGCAGCAGGAAGAACTCAAGACCGCCAACGAAGAGCTGGAAGAACAGTCGCGCATCCTCAAGGAGTCCCAGGCCCACCTGGAAACCCAGCAGGCCGAGCTGGAACAGACCAACGAGCAACTCGCCGAACAGACCGAGACCCTGGCCGAACAACGCGACGCCATGGACCGCAAGAACATCGAGCTCAACCAGGCCCAGCTTGAACTGGAAGAACGCGCCGAAGAACTGCAGCGCTCCAGCAAGTACAAGTCCGAATTCCTCGCCAATATGTCCCACGAGCTGCGCACGCCGCTGAACAGCTCGTTGATCCTGGCCAAGTTGCTGGCCGAGAACCCCCAGGAAAACCTCAGCGCCGAACAGGTCAAGTTTGCCGAGTCGATCTATTCCGCCGGCAATGACCTGCTCAACCTGATCAATGACATCCTGGATATTTCCAAGGTGGAGGCTGGCAAGCTGGAGATGCGCCCGGAAAACTCCAGCGTGGCACGGCTTGTCGACGGCCTGCGCGGCATGTTCGAGCCGCTGGCGGCTGATCGCAAGCTGGGCTTCCAGGTAGAGGTGCAGGAAGGCACGCCGACCATGCTGTTCACCGACCGCCAGCGATTGGAGCAGATCCTGAAGAACCTGCTGTCCAACGCGATCAAGTTCACCGAACAGGGCGAGGTCAGCCTGTCGGTGTCGCGAGCATCGGAGGAGGGCATTGCCTTTACGGTACGCGACTCCGGCATCGGCATTGCGCCAGACCAGCAGGAAAGCATCTTCGAAGCCTTCCGTCAGGCCGACGGCACCACCAACCGCCGTTACGGCGGCACCGGCCTGGGCCTGTCGATTTCCCGCGACCTGGCGGCCCTGTTGGGTGGCTATATCAGCGTGACCAGTGCCCCGGGCAAAGGCAGCACCTTTACCCTGGTGCTGCCGGAACATTATGCAGAGCCAGGGGAGGACGCAGCACCGATCGAGCAGCCGCGCCAAGTGGTGGTGGTGCCCGCACCGGCTCCAGCCAAGGTGTCGCCGCTGCCGGTGGCCGATGCCAGCCAGATCCCGCGTTTCGCCGATGACCGCGACAAGGCCCCGTTCACCACACGCTGTATCCTGGTGGTGGAAGACGAACCTAACTTCGCCCGTATCCTGTTCGACCTGGCCCATGAGCTGGGCTACCACTGCCTGGTGGCCCACGGTGCGGACGAAGGCTACAGCCTGGCCGAGGAATATGTGCCCGACGCGATCCTGCTGGACATGCGCCTGCCGGACCATTCCGGGTTGACCGTGCTGCAGCGCCTCAAGGAACACGCCAATACCCGGCACATCCCGGTGCATGTGATTTCTGTGGAAGACCGCGTGGAAGCCGCCATGCACATGGGCGCCATCGGTTATGCGGTCAAACCCACCACCCGCGAAGAGCTCAAGGACGTGTTCGCGCGCCTGGAAGCCAAGCTGACCCAGAAGGTCAAGCGCGTGCTGCTGGTAGAGGATGATGACCTGCAACGCGACAGCATTGCCCGCCTGATCGGTGACGATGACATCGAGATCACCGACGTCGGCTACGCACAGGCCGCCCTGGACCTGCTGCGCACTAACGTCTATGACTGCATGATCATCGACCTCAAACTGCCAGACATGCTCGGCAACGAACTGCTCAAGCGCATGGCCACCGAGGACATCTGCTCGTTCCCGCCAGTGATCGTCTATACCGGGCGCAACCTGACCCGCGATGAAGAAGCCGAACTGCGCAAGTATTCGCGCTCGATCATCATCAAGGGCGCCCGCTCGCCGGAGCGCCTGCTGGATGAGGTCACACTCTTTCTGCACAAAGTCGAATCCCAGCTGTCCCATGATCGCCAGAAGATGCTCAAGACCGCCCGCAGCCGCGACAAGGTCTTCGAGGGGCGCAAGATCCTGCTGGTGGACGACGATGTGCGCAACATCTTCGCCCTCACCAGCGCACTGGAGCACAAAGGCGCGGTGGTGGTCATCGGGCGTAACGGCCGTGAGGCCATCGACAAACTCAATGAAGTCGAAGATATAGACCTGGTGCTGATGGACGTGATGATGCCGGAAATGGATGGTTACGAGGCCACTGCCTTGATCCGCCAGGACCCGCGCTGGAAAAAGCTGCCGATCATCGCGGTGACGGCCAAGGCCATGAAAGACGATCAGGAGCGCTGCCTCGCGGCCGGTTCCAACGATTACCTGGCCAAGCCGATCGACCTGGATCGCCTGTTCTCACTGATTCGCGTGTGGCTACCGAAGATGGAACGCATTTAAGTGGAGCGAAGTTTCTTGGAAAAAAGCAGCGATATTGAGCTGCGCCTGTTGATCGAGGCGATTTACCTCAAGTACAGCTACGACTTCCGGGATTACTCCGGGGCGTCGGTCAAGCGCCGCGTGGCTCATGCCTTGCGCCAGTTTGATTGCGCGACCATTTCCGCCTTGCAGGAGCGCGTGTTGCACGACCCGGCGGCGTTCATGCAGTTGCTGCAGTTCCTGACGATCCCGGTAAGCGAAATGTTTCGCGACCCGTCGCACTTTCTCGCGATCCGCCAGGAAGTGGTGCCGCTGCTCAAGACCTACCCGTCGATCAAGATCTGGATCGCCGGCTGCAGCACCGGCGAGGAGGTGTACTCCATGGCCATCCTGCTGCGCGAGGAGGGGTTGCTGGAGCGTACGATCATCTACGCCACCGATATCAACCCGGCGTCGCTGGACAAGGCCAAGCAGGGCATCTTTTCCCTGGAGAACGTACGCGCCTATACCGCCAACTATCAGCAGGCCGGTGGGCAACGTTCATTTGCCGACTACTACACCGCGGCTTACGATTACGCGATCTTCGATAAAACGCTGCGTGAGAATGTGACCTTTGCCGATCACAGCCTGGCGACCGATAGTGTATTCTCGGAAACTCAATTAATTTCGTGTCGTAACGTGCTGATTTATTTTAATAAAAAATTGCAGGATCGAGCGTTTGGATTGTTCCATGAGTCGCTGTGTCATCGCGGCTTCCTGGTGCTGGGCAGCAAGGAGACCCTGGATTTCTCCGCGTACGGCAAGCAATTCGAACCGTTGGTCAAACAGGAACGGATCTACCGAAAGCTATGAATCAAGCGGCTGCCAGCCCGGCACAGGTCCGGGGCATAGAGGCTATTGTGATCGGCGCCTCCGCCGGTGGCGTAGAAGCGTTGCTGACGGTATTTGCCCAATTGCCTGCGGACTTCGGCCTGCCGATCATCACCGTGCTGCACCTGCCCGACGAGCGCCGCAGCCAGTTGGCCGAGGTGTTTGATCGCCGCGTCGCCATGTCGGTGGTGGAGGCGCGCGACAAGGAAGTGCTCAAGCCCGGCACGCTGTACTTTGCCGGGCCTGGTTATCACCTGTCGGTGGAACATGATCGCAGCCTGTCCCTGAGTCAGGAAGACCGCGTGCACCATTCGCGGCCCGCAATCGACTTCCTGTTTGAGTCCGCCGCCGATGCCTACGGCACGGGCTTGCTCGCCATCCTGTTGACCGGCGCCAACCAGGACGGCGCCCGTGGCCTGGCCCACGTCAAGCAGCAGGGCGGAACCACCGTGGTGCAGGAGCCCACTGAAGCACGTGTCGCCGTCATGCCCCGAGCAGCCCTGGCGCTGCACACACCCGACCACATTCTGACGTTGAGCCGCATTGGCTCATTGCTGGCTTCGCTGGAATATTCCCCATGTTAAGTACTGTCCAGGCCAAACTGCTGATCGTCGACGATCTGCCGGAAAACCTGCTCGCCCTCGAAGCGCTGATCAAGCGCGAGGACCGCCAGGTATTCAAGGCATTGAGCGCCGACGAGGCCTTGTCCCTGTTGCTGGAGCACGAGTTCGCCATGGCGATTCTCGACGTGCAGATGCCCGGCATGAACGGGTTCGAGCTGGCCGAACTGATGCGCGGCACCGAGAAAACCAAGAACATCCCGATTGTGTTCGTCAGCGCCGCCGGCCGCGAACTCAATTACGCCTTCAAGGGCTACGAAAGCGGTGCCGTGGACTTCCTGCACAAGCCGCTGGATATCCATGCGGTGAAGAGCAAGGTCAACGTGTTCGTCGACCTGTACCGCCAGAGCAAGGCCATGAAGCTACAGGTCGAAGCCCTGGAGCGCAGCCGTCGCGAGCAGGAACTGCTGCTGACGCGTCTGCAGGCCACCCAGGCCGAGCTGGAGCAGGCGGTGCGCATGCGTGATGACTTCATGTCGATCGTCGCCCACGAAGTGCGTACGCCCCTCAACGGGCTGATCCTCGAAACCCAGTTGCGCAAGATGCACCTGGCCCGCGACAACGCCGCCGCGTTCACCCTGGACAAGATGCACGCGATGGTCGACCGTGACGAACGGCAGATCCAGAGCCTGATCCGCCTGATTGAAGACATGCTCGACGTGTCGCGCATCCGCACCGGCAAACTGTCGATACGCCCGGCGCGGTTTGACCTCACACAGCTTGTCAGCAGCCTGGTGGAGAACTTCGCGCCCCAGGTCGCGGCGGCTGATTCATCCATGACCCTGACTGCCGAAGGCCCCGTGGAGGGTCACTGGGATGAGTTCCGCATTGAGCAGGTGGTCACCAACCTGTTGACCAACGCCTTGCGCTACGGGGCCAAGAGCCCGATAGAAGTGCGCGTGTACAGCGAGCATGACGAAGCCCGCGTAGAAGTGCGCGATCACGGCATTGGTATCAGTGAAGACAACCAGAAGCGTATCTTCCAGCAGTTCGAACGGGTATCGGCCAGTCAGGTTGCGGCTGGCCTGGGCCTGGGGCTGTTTATTTCCGAGCAGATCGTTGCAGCCCATGGCGGCACCATCGAAGTCGAGAGCCGGATAGGCGAGGGCGCCTTGTTCAGGGTGTGCCTGCCGTTGCAGGCGACGGCTTGAATTCAATCGTCACCTCGACGCAACCTCTGCGTGACCCCATGGTCGTAATTGCAGCTATTGACCGGACAAAGGCTTCCCATGAGTGAAGATGCACAAGATGTCGTTCTGATCGTCGAGGACGACGAATCCATTATGTTTGTGTTGGGTGAATACCTGGCCGGCCTGGGCTATCGGGTGTTGAAGGCAATCGACGGGGAGCAGGCTTTTGAAATTCTCGCGACCAAGCCGCACCTGGACCTGATGGTCACGGATTACCGTTTGCCGGGGGGGATCTCCGGGGTGCAGATTGCCGAGCCTGCGCTGTTATTGCGACCGGAATTGAAAGTCATCTTTATCAGTGGCTATCCGCAGGAGATCCTCGACTGTAAAAGCCCAATCACGCGCAATGCGCCGATCCTGGCCAAGCCGTTCGACCTCGATACACTGCAAGAGCATATCCAGCGGTTGTTGGCGTGATGACCTTTGCCATGGCGGGGATCCGCCAGCCATGGCAATCAACGACGCTCCTCAGTCTCTGGCTAAGTCCAGTATCTCCTTGACCTTATTGGCATCGAAGATGCCGTCCCCCCCGTCGTCACGCAGCTTGAACGTTCCATCAGGCGCCACTTCAACCCCGACGGAACTGGCGTAGGTAACGGACACATCCTTGCGTTGCAGCATCGCTAACAAGGGCTTGTTGTTATAGACGTCCTGTTGCCGAATCGCGTTGGCAACTCCGACGACACTCCGGGTACGAGTGCCTGCGACGAAGATGACTTTTCCACCGTTCGCCAAGTCTTTTTCAACACCGTTCAACCACGTAAACCCATTACTTCCATTGTTGACGGGCTGCGCCAGGTTGCTCTCGTTCAAGTGCACCAGTGTGCGTTTCTGGTAGATGCCGTCCTTCATGTCTGAGAGCACTACCACGGCCGAACAGTCACTCAGGCCATTGGTGCTGAGCACGGTAGTCCGGTCATTGACGGTATGCGACTGGCCCGTGAATACCTCAAATTTTTCAGCCTTCCCTGTTGTGATGGGGGCGTGTGGCGGCACCGGTTTTGATGGCATTGGCACGGACGTCGCTGTTTGCGATTTAATGACGATTGGCATTTCACTCAACTCCTTCACGGTTTTGTCCGAGACGGCGGTAGTCTTTTTCCATGAGTCGTCATACACGCTGACTTCAAACTCCAACTTGTCCGGGTTTTTGCTGTGAGTTGTGTATTGAACCGGCAGGTCTTTATCGGTGAACACTTTGTGCAGGCCTCGTTTCATAGCCTCCGGGCTGCTGAACGTTGCGATCCCAAAATTGGGGTCATAAAAAAACCACTTTTTATTCACGCCTTCGCCCATGACCCCTGCCATCATTGCGTGCCCAGGGATGCCAATCATCAGCGTTTTCGGTGTATTGGACGTCGCCAACTCATCAAGCATTTCGTGGTAACCCATTTTTCGGCGCATATTGCCAGCATGAAATAACGTCGGACCGGTCAGTTGTTTTTGTACGGTCGTCAACTGGTCAATGAACGCCCGCGAAGCAGGGTCGGTCGGGTTTGCGGCGGCCGTGTACAAGTTGCCAATAAACTTAGCCTCGGTGCCTTGCTGCATGGCGCTCGCCATCAGTCTGGACATGGCTGAGCATTGGCCTTGGGAGAGTGGATTGGTCTGACTGAGATAGAACACCTGAGGGGCTGCTACAAAGCGGCCACCGGCTTCGCTGATACTTTCATAGAATCGGTTGACCCCTTTAAAACCGTGCTGTACCGCCAGCCGTTCTACGTGTCGAACCAACGTGCCGATCTGCTCCGGCGTCAGTTGTCCTTGGGTTGCCAGCTTCATGATGTCTTCAGATTTCATAGCCGCGCGATAACCCGGTACTGATTTCGGATCACCATTGTCATATCCCTTTTGGAATTGCGTCTTGTCTGCCGCGTTTTGATGGCGTTCAACCATCTCAGACCAGCGTTGACGCGTGCGTGCTGACGCCGGAGTCATTACCCGCTCTATTGCTTCCCATTTGCCCAACGCCTGTTCCCCTGACAGAACCGAGGGTTGAAAGTCGTCCAGCGCCTTGCCAAATGGGAGACCCTTCACGCTGTCGAAGGCGTACCATTTGCCTCCGCTCAGGACGGCCGGGCCTTCCATGATCGTGTCTTGCAGCTTGAATGTTCCGAGAGCACTGGCGTCGAACCGTTTGCTGGCGTTGATCAGGTCATAACTGTTGGTTCCACGCAGCAGCCGATAGGCGTGAGTGGAGCCTTTCTTTCCGGCATTTGCCAGGGAGATGGCCAGGTCGCCTACGCCATCAAGCGGGTTGAGCGCACCGATCGCCGTTCGCCCCAGTATTTTCCCGCCATAAGCCGCTTTGGTCAGTATTGAAGCCCCCCCCTGGAGGGCCTTGATACCTTTTGCCGCCCCCGCTGCCCCTAGAAGGAAGCCGAAGGCATCAAGTGTCAGGTCCACGATACCGTCGCCATAACGTCCCTCTTTGAAGTTATTGATTGCAGACCTCAAAGGAATCAGGTTCAGCATGAACTCCATGGCGTTCTTGTAAAAGGGCACCTCGACATCGAATGTGGTCTGGCCCGCGGCAAGTTGTCTGGACGATTCAGTATCCACCTCTTTTACCATGGCGTTCGCTATGTAAGATGTACGCTCGCTGCTGAAGCTGAGGGGGATACCCGCTGCACCCTTTGTTTCATCGGTTATTGTGTCAGCATAATTTCCCGATGGGATGACGGCCTGGTACTCCGTATAGCGCGAGACGCCTCTGGGACGGGCCTCGCCCACGACGAAATCCCCGAGGTCGTCACGGGTGCGGATCTTGTTTTGCTTGATATCGATTTCATAAATATTGACCTTGCCGGCGCGCTCGGTCCTGACCAGAAAACTATGACCTTCGGAGACCGTCGTGCTGCTCTTTGGGGCCTGACTGTAAGGCCAGTACTCATGAATGACGGGCTTGGCCAGCGTGATTTTTCCGAATTCGAAGTTTTGCCGATCTGACAGGCTTAGCCCTGCGATCAAATGCTTGACCTGGGTCGCCACGCTTCTATTTATTTTGTCTGAATAGTTCGGGAAGGCGACCCGAAAGTACTCTCGCAAGTTCGGAAGGCTTTTGAGCGTGTCTTGCATCGCGTCGAAGTCGACATCACGAGAGGTCGATACCCATTTGTTTGCTGAATCGGCCTGGTCGCGTGTGATTCCATCATAAAACCCAGGGGTTCCCCGTGCAGCGTCATGGATGTAAAGGTCCAGGACTGAATAGGGGCCTGGAAAGTCCAGATGTTGACGTTTCAACTGGATGCACTTCTTCTCGAAAAGTGCGGGGTCCATATCCGGGAAGGCTTTTTTCAGCTCTTCCAGGCCCTTCCTTTTGACGTCAGGTACTTCCATCGAGTGCGCTGCTGAAGCCGCCCTCAATTCGTTCAACTGTTGATCGAAGGCGACCTGCACCGCGCGCATCGCCTCAACAGTCTGTGGACAGTCCATGCCATTGACGACGGCCCAGTCCTTGAGTGCTTCTTGCTGGGCCAGGTACTCTGTCAGGCGTTCCTCTTGTGTAATGGGGGCGATGTCCGCAATACGCATGACATGCTCGTAGGTCATTGTTGCCGTTACACCAGGCGCAGCCTTTTCAAGGCGTCTGACGGCCGTGACCAAACTGACCCACATATGAGTGCCGAACTTCACCTCATTGGGAATCTCCTTGACCAGCATTTCCGGGGCTTTGACTGATAAATAAATATATGCTTGAAGTCGCGCTTTTTCGTAGGACGATGACTGGCCGGTATCGAGCAAGTGATTGGTGATATCCAGGATGAGATCCGACGCTGAGCAGCCACCGTTTCTCGCATCAGTCAACAGAAACCCTGCTACCTGATGTTTACCGTGCTCGGCGCGCGAGGAGTCCACATGCATAAGCGTGAACAGCCATTCAGTGACCGTGCCCTTGACTGACCGGGCAGCGAACTTGGCTTGAACGGCTTGCCCCAGCGCCTGGCCTTTTGGCGATTTAATCCGTGTGTCAATCAAATCACGCGGTTTGTTGAAGGCTGAAGGCTCGATAAATTGCCCGTCCATCAAATACTCAAGTACGTTCTTGAAGCGCGTGAGGTCAATGTCGCCAAATTTGCCGTGTCGCAGGTCGGCTTCCAATTGAGTTACAGAGGTTTCATCCAGTGCAACAGGCCAGGCCAGCGCCCCCCCATAGTTACCATTGGGGGGACTTTGAAGCGGTGGGGTGCGTAGTTTTTTTATGAGGTTCTGCACTTGCGCCAGATCGGTTGGCACCTCCCACCCCTCGCTTTCGAAAAACTGCTTGAGAGTAGGGGTGGTGCCAGCGTGTACATTATGAGTGTCGCGATGAACCGAGAGATGATATTCCGCCATATATTCCGGTATGTCAGCGGGGCCAGATTCAAGCATTTTAGCCAATGACGTCATCAGCTCGACCACATTCAGACGGGTTTGGTTGCTCCCCAGCATAGCTTTATGAGCGGCCAATTCGTGTTCGCTGCGTGCCTCCTGCAACGCCGAAAACATTGGGTCATTCACCACTTGGAAACCTGCTCCTGCCTCGAGTTGGGCTGCCCGCTCCTGATTGGAAGGGGCTGGATTAATGTGCAGTTCCTTGTAGAAATCCCTGATCAGCCCTAAGGGCGCGATATTGCTGGTTTTTGCTTGGGGAGGCTTGAATGTGAGGAAATACGCACCTGACGCAATAACACGCGCCGCGATCATCAACGGCTTACCAATCGCAGCCCATTCCGCGTCATCCTTTCCCAATGAGCGCTTGATCTGACGCGGATCCGAATGACGCTTGAGTTTGTAAAAAATCTTCCCCGTCCCCGGATTGAGCTCTACCGAGTCGGGGTCGATGTCTTTGCTATTCATCCAATGGGCGAAGTCGGGCGCCTGGAAGGCGTGCCTCAACTGCGCCCACCATTGACCGAAGGTTGAATGGGGAGCAATAGGGGAGACAGGCATGTCAGAGTTGTAGCCGCTGGGTGCGCTGGCCAATGCCCGTCCATACTGCCTGGACAGCTCCAGATCACCTTCGGTCCGGCTGCTTTCGGCAACGGCTTGCGACGCTGCGCTTTCAAGGCGGGGAGCATGCTGCACTGTGATCGGGGGTGGAGGTTGAGTCAGCGAGATTGGCTTCGGGTTTTGCGTGGTCTGAACATGGGTTGCAGTCGTCATAGGCTCTCTCAACGGACGGGCTATTGAATACGGGTGAGCACGTGCGCTGCCCAGCCTGTTGAGCATTTGTATCCAAATAACTACTATCGATTCCGATTGAGCCACACTCAATGATTGCCGGAAATGTCGGCCAAGAGCCCGCACCACCATTTGACGCGGGCAGCTATTGCTTGATCATTTCTCGGACTTTTGCCGTCAATAGATCGAACGTGAACGGCTTGGTGATCAGTTGCATGCCCGGGTCGAGGAACCCACCCCGCACGGCTGCATGCTCGGCATACCCTGTAATGAACAGAACCTTGAGTTGCGGGCGTATCTGCCGGCCGATTTCCGCCAATTGACGACCATTCATACCGGGCAGGCCAACGTCGCTGATCATCAAATCTATACGCTGTTCCGACTCGATAATGGGCACGGCGGAGTTGGCGTCGACAGCTTCCACATACCCGTAGCCCAGCTCCTTCAGAACCGCGCTGACCAGCACCCGCACGGCCGGGTCGTCTTCGACAATCAGCACGGTTTCACCGGCATTGGCGAACGGCAGCAACGCCGGATCCACCACGGCATCGGCGACAACTTCACCGATAAACCGTGGCAGGAACAGGCTCACCGTGGTGCCTTTTCCCACTTCACTATGGATGGTCACATGGCCATGGGACTGGCGGGCGAAGCCATAGATCATCGAGAGCCCAAGGCCGGTGCCCTGGCCGATGGGCTTGGTGGTGAAAAAAGGGTCGAACACGCGGCCCATCACACTTTCCGGAATGCCACAGCCGGTGTCGCTGACGCTCAACTCAACGTAGTCACCGGGCTTCAAGGTGCCATAGGCGGCGGTGAACACGCTGTCGAGATGTCGGTTGGTGGTCTCCACGGACAGGCTGCCGCCACCGGGCATGGCGTCGCGGGCATTGATGACCAGGTTGAGCAGGGCGCTTTCCAATTGGTTGGGATCGGCCTCGGCCGTCCATAGATCAGTCGCCAGACGCATATCCAAGCGAATACTTTCGTTGATGCTGCGTTGCAGCAGCTCCCCCATGGAGGTAACCAGGCGGTTGATCTGCACCGGTTTGGAATCAAGGGATTGACGGCGCGAGAACGCCAGCAGGCGGTGGGTGAGGCCGGCGGCACGGTTGGCCGAGGTCACCCCCAGGTCGATCAGGCTGTCGAGGTCGTCCAACTTGCCTCGCGACACACGCCTGCGCAGCAGTTCCAGGCTGCCGATGATACCGGTGAGCATATTGTTGAAGTCATGGGCGATACCACCGGTCAATTGGCCGACGGCTTCCATTTTTTGTGATTGGCGCAGTGCCTCTTCATTGCTGCGCAGTTGGGCGGTACGTTCCTCGACTTGCTGTTCAAGGGTCTCCAGCGTGCGTTGCAGGCGCAGCTCACTTTCGCTGAGGTCGATCAGGCGGTCGCGGGCTTCGTATTGCCGACGGCGACCGCGCAAGGCAGTGCTCACCAGGCTGATCAGCGTTACCGGGTGGAAGGGGCGCTCCAGGAAGGTCACATTGCCCAGCAGGCCGCTCAGGTGGGAGGAGCCATTCTGTTCGGTCCCGCCGTGGTGGGTCATCAACACAATGGGCAAGTCCGACCATGCCGGCTGCTGGTGCAGGTAGGTCAACAGCGGGTCAAGATCCACCCCACGCAGTGCTTCGGCGGCGATGATCAGCAGCCCGGCGCCCTCATGCAGGGCCTCGCACAATGCCCCAAGGTTGCTGGCGACGATGCCGGCGTACCCGGCTTCATTGAGCATCATCAGCGCCAGCGAGCCATCGCGTCCCATTGGCGCCAATACGATTGCACGCTCGGAGACCGGAATGAGGCCCGTCACACCCCCTCATCCTTGAGCAGCGGGGAGCCGGCGCCCATGTAGGTCGGAATACCGCGCAGGACCCCCTGGAAATTATCCAGCGGTTCGCCAACCGTCATCCCCTGGGCGCCAATCCGGTATTCACGAATAGTGGCTTCATGGCTGCCGGTGCGCTTCTTGATGATCGAGATGGCGCGGCGCACCTTGCCCAATGCTTCGAAGTAGCGCAGCAGAATGACCGTATCGGCCAGATAGGTGATGTCCACAGGCGCCTGCATGTCGCCGACCAGCCCGTGTTGGGCGACGGTCATGAACGTCGCCGCGCCGCGGCGGTTGAGGTAGAGCAGCAACTCGTGCATATGCAGGATCAGCGCATTTTCTTCGGGCATGGCCGCCTGGTAGCCGTTGATGCTGTCGATCACCACCGTCTTGATGCCGCGCTCATCGACACAGCGGCGCACCCGGTGGGAAAACTCGCCCGGGGACAATTCGGCCGCATCCACCTGTTCGATCAGCAGGTTACCGGTCGCCTGCAGGGCGGCTAGATCGATCCCCATGTTTCTCATGCGCTCGAACAGCAGCCCCAGTTCTTCATCGAAGATAAACAACGCGGCTTTCTCGCCCCGCGCCACGGCGGCTGCGGCAAAGATCATCGAGATCAACGACTTGCCGGTACCGGCCGGGCCGAGGATCAGGCTGCTGGACCCGGTCTCGACACCGCCGCCCATCAACGCATCCAGCGCGGCGATGCCGCTGCTCAAGGTCTCGCGCTTGTAGCCGCCACGATGTTCGGCCGCCACCAGGCGCGGGAATACATGAACGCCGTCGCCCATGATGGTGAAGTCGTGAAAGCCGCCCCGGTATTTCTGGCCTCGGTACTTGACCACCCGCACGCGACGGCGCTCGGCACCGTAGTTGGGGGTCAGCTCTTCCAGGCGGATCACGCCATGCGCCACGCTGTGCACGGTTTTATCGAGGGATTCGGTGGTCAGGTCGTCCAGCAGCAGCACTGTGGTGTCGTAACGCACGAAATAGTGCTTGATCGCGAGGATCTGCCGACGGTAGCGCAGAGAGCTTTGTGCGAGCAGGCGGATCTCCGAAAGACTGTCGATGACCACACGCTTTGGCTTGACCTTTTCCACCACTTCAAAGATCTGGCGCGTGGCCTCGCCCAGTTCCAGGTCGGAGGAGTACAGCAGGCTCTGCTGGTGGTCGGCGTTGAGCAGGCTTTCCGGCGGCGTCAGTTCGAAGATATGGATATTGTCATCCAGGTCCCAGCCATGGGACTTGGCGCCTTGGCGCAACTCACGCTCGGTTTCCGACAGGGTGATGTACAGCGATCGCTCGCCGGCTCTGGCCCCGGCCTGCAGGAAGTGCAGGGCGACCGTGGTTTTACCGGTGCCGGGTTCACCTTCCAGCAGGAACAGGTGACTGCGCGAGAGCCCTCCGGCAAGAATGTCATCAAGACCGTCAATGCCAGTGGCCGCTTTCTCTTCGGGTAATTGCGCTTGGGATGTAGACAAGAAGTGCCCTCAGGTCACATACGAGTAGAGGATGCGCGCCCAAATGGACGCGCCATGTTCTCTTGACCGTAGCAATTTGTGGCGGTTCAACAAATTCCAGTCCGGCCTACAGGCCTTGCTGCAATGCAGGATCGTCCGGATTCTGTTGCTCGAGCTGGGCGAGCAGGACCTGGACGTTCTGCAACTGGCCGCTTTCTTTCCAATAATTGACCAGCAATACCCGGGCTTTGCGATTGGCCGGGTGGCGTTGGATGATCTCTTCGAGTTGGCGTTGCGCAGCCTCCAATTCCTCTTGCGCATGCAACGTCGTCGCGAGGTCGTAGCGGTAATCCTGATTATCCGGCTCCAGCTCCACCGCCTTGGACAGGCCGAGCAGGGCGTAGGGGCGTTCACCATGGTGCAGCAGCCACATGCCCAGCGCATGTTGCAGGTAGGCCGACTCCGGATGCGCGGCCAGCTGGCGTGCCAACAATTGGCGGGACTCCTCGGTCTTGCCTTGCTTGTCCAGCAGCTCGATCTGCGCGACCACGGCTTGCAGGTTATCCGGTTGCAGGCGCATGGCCTGCTCAAGCGCGTTTTGCGCGTCCGGCAGCAGGGCGCTGTGAATGTACAGGCGCGCCAGTTGAATCCAGCCTTCAGCGGTTTCGGGCTGGGCCTTGAGCTTTTTCACAAACTCATCCAGCACCTGCTGCAACGGCCCGAAGTACAGGCCCAGAGTATCGGGAGACAGACCAAGCAAAGCATTGGCGGCGGCAAACCGTACCTCTTGCTCGGGATCATCCAACACCGGGCCGAGCAGCAGCGTGCGCTGGCCGGTGGGCACCAGGCCGACAATGCTGTGGATGGCAGCCTCGCGTACCAGCGGTGAGTCACTGGCCAGGTCTTTGTCCGCCAGTTTCAGCGCCTGGGGGCTGGGGTAGTTGGGCAGTTCGGCGTGCAACGCGGCGCGGCGCTCGGGCGACAGATCCGGCCGACCCAGTTGCTGATACAGCACGCGTGCCGCTCCAGGCTCACCGTTGCGCGCCTGTTTCAAGGCTTTTGAATAACCGTGGGCAATCGCGGGAGGCACGGCTACAGGGGTGGCGCGAGAGAAATACCAGGTGATCAGCACAATCAACAGCAGGGCGCACAGGCCGACGATGGAATAACGGCGTGACTTTGACATGCAGGCGTCCGAAAGCGAGGGCAGCAAAGCCGTCAGCTTCGGTCAGACCACGGCGGGTGTCAAACCCGCGTCAGGTGAGCACGTAGTCCACCGGCTCCAGGGGCGGCGGCAGGTCGGTTTCACCGAGGGCGGCCAACACTTCGCGTTCCAGGGTGCGCAGGAGGGCATTGCAGGGCAGGTCGTTCTCGTCAAAACCGAACGGGTCCTCCAGGTCATCGCCGATTTCATCGAGGCCGAAGAAGGTGTAGCTGACAATCGCGGTGAACACTGGCGTCAACCATCCCAGCGGCTCGGCCATGGCAAACGGCAGCAAAATGCAGAACAGGTAAATGGTGCGATGCAGCAGCAGGGTGTAGGGGAAGGGCAGCGGCGTGCTCTTGATGCGCTCGCAGGACGCCTGCACCTGGCTGAGGCTCACCAGTCGGGTTTCCCATTGTGTGTAGCGCCACTCGCTGATCACACCTTGCTTGGCCAGCACTGAAAACCGGGCGCCCAGCCGTTGCAGCAGGCTGTCGGGGAGGTTGGGGTGATTGGCCTGGACAGTGCCCCACGGCTTGATGGCCTGGGCCTCATCCTCATGGCGCAACCGTGCAACCAGGCCGTGGGCGAAGCCGCACAGGCTGCGCAGCAGGCCAGCACGCTCAGCCGGATCTGTGAGCACCTGGGTTTCGCGGATCAGCGAACGCACATCGATGATCATCTGCCCCAATTGCTTGCGGCCTTCCCACCAGCGGTCATAGCAGGCGTTGTTGCGAAAACTCATGAAAATCGACAACGACAGCCCGAGCAGGGTAAACGGCGTGGCATTGACCTTGGAGAAGTAGGCCGGGTGCAGGGTTTCCACCAGCACGATCACCGAGGCCAGCAGCGTGACCAGCAGGCTGCGCAGGGCGATGCGCTTGGCAATCGAACCCTTGAGCGAGAACAGGATGCCGAAGAGGTTGGGTTTGGGACGGACTATCATGCAGGGGCGGGCTTCTTCAGGTGGCGCAAGCCATCAGGTTAGAAGCAAGTGTCGCTAGCGTCCAATCGCTTGGGCCGACCGGATGATCGGTGGGGTCGATGACTGGCCAAAACAGTCAGGCAGGTTGAAGGCTTTGACCATTGTCGGCGGGCGGCTCTGGCGCGACTATTTCGACGATTCGGACCGTTCAAGGAAACAACAATGCAGATTGAGAACAAGAGCTTCCTGGTCAGCGGGGGCGCATCGGGCTTGGGCGCGGCGACTGCCGAGATGCTGATTGGCGCTGGCGCCAAGGTCATGCTGGTGGACCTGAATGCCGACGCCGTGGCAGCCAAGGCCAGGCAGCTTGGCGACAACGCACGCAGCTGCGTGGCGGATATCAGCCAGGAAGCGGCTGCCGAAGCGGCGGTGCGGGCGACGCTTGCGGCGTTTGGCGGTTTGCATGGGCTGGTGAACTGCGCCGGTGTGGTGCGTGGCGAGAAAATCCTCGGCAAGAACGGCCCCCATGGGCTGGCGAGCTTTGCCCAGGTGATCAACGTCAACCTGATCGGTAGCTTCAACCTGCTGCGCCTGGCCGCCGCCGCCATCGCCGAAACCGAGGCAAATGCCGATGGCGAACGCGGCGTGATTATCAATACCGCTTCGGTAGCGGCGTTTGACGGGCAGATCGGCCAGGCGGCATATGCCGCGTCCAAGGGCGCCATTGCCAGCCTTACGCTGCCTGCAGCACGTGAGCTGGCGCGCTTTGGTATTCGCGTGATGACCATCGCCCCCGGCATCTTTGAGACCCCGATGATGGCCGGCATGACGCCGGAAGTGCGCGACTCCCTGGCCGCTGGCGTGCCATTCCCGCCGCGTCTGGGCAAACCCGCCGAATACGCCGCGCTGGTGCGGCACATCATTGAAAACAGCATGCTCAATGGCGAGGTGATCCGTCTCGACGGTGCCTTGCGCATGGCGGCCAAATAAGGAGCAATTCCCATGACCGATCCTATCGTTATCGTCAGCGCTGTGCGCACGCCCATGGGTGGGTTCCAGGGCGACCTCAAGGGCCTGACCGCGCCGCAGTTGGGTTCCGCTGCGATTCGCGCCGCCGTCGAGCGTGCCGGTGTCGCCCCCGACGCCGTGGATGAAGTACTGTTCGGCTGCGTACTGCCCGCAGGCCTCGGCCAGGCACCGGCACGTCAGGCTGCGCTGGGCGCCGGGCTGGACAAGGGCACGCGCTGCACCACCCTCAACAAGATGTGCGGTTCGGGCATGGAGGCCGCGATCCTGGCCCATGATTCACTGCTGGCCGGCAGCGTCGACGTGGTGATTGCCGGTGGCATGGAAAGCATGTCCAACGCGCCGTACCTGCTGGACCGTGCGCGCAGCGGCTACCGCATGGGCCACGGCAAGGTGCTCGATCACATGTTCCTCGACGGCCTCGAAGACGCCTACGACAAGGGCCGCCTGATGGGCACCTTTGCCGAAGACTGCGCCCTGCACAACGGTTTTACCCGCGAGGCCCAGGATGCGTTCGCCATCGCTTCGCTGACCCGGGCGCAAGAAGCTATTACCCATGGCAGCTTTGCCGCAGAAATCGTCCCGGTGCAGGTCACCTTGGGCAAAGAACAGAAAACCATCCTGCATGACGAACAGCCGCCCAAGGCCAAGCTGGACAAGATCACCAGCCTGAAACCGGCCTTCCGTGAAGGCGGCACCGTGACGGCGGCCAACTCCAGCTCGATTTCCGACGGTGCGGCGGCCTTGTTGCTGATGCGCCAGTCCGAGGCACAGAAACGTGGCCTCAAGCCCTTGGCGGTGATCCATGGGCATGCGGCGTTCGCCGACGAGCCAGGGCTGTTCCCGGTGGCGCCGGTGGGGGCGATCCGCAAACTGATGAGCAAGACCGGCTGGAGCCTGGCTGACGTCGATCTGTTCGAAATCAACGAAGCCTTTGCCGTGGTCAGCCTGGTGACCATGAGCAAGCTGGAGATCCCCCATGCCAAGGTGAATGTGCATGGCGGTGCCTGCGCCCTGGGCCATCCGATCGGTGCCTCCGGTGCACGGATCCTGGTGACCTTGCTTTCGGCCCTGCGCCAGAAAGGCCTCAAGCGTGGCGTCGCCGCCATCTGCATCGGCGGCGGTGAAGCCACGGCGATGGCCGTCGAATGCCTGTACTAAGGAACCACCATGCTGCCCAATGAAGAACAACTGCAAATCAGCGACGCCGCCCGGCAATTTGCCCAGGAACGCCTGAAACCCTTTGCCGCCGAGTGGGACCGCGAGCACCGGTTCCCCAGGGAAGCCATTGGTGAAATGGCCGAGCTGGGCTTTTTCGGCATGCTGGTGCCGGAACAGTGGGGCGGTTGCGACACCGGTTACCTGGCCTACGCGATGGCGCTGGAAGAAATTGCCGCCGGTGACGGGGCCTGCTCGACCATCATGAGCGTGCACAACTCTGTGGGTTGCGTGCCGATTCTCAAGTTCGGTAACGACCAGCAGAAAGAGCAATTCCTCAAGCCCCTGGCCAGTGGTGCCATGCTCGGTGCGTTCGCATTGACCGAGCCCCAGGCCGGCTCTGATGCCAGTAGCCTGAAGACCCGCGCACGCCTTGAAGGTGACCATTACGTACTCAATGGCTGCAAACAGTTCATCACCTCCGGACAGAACGCCGGCGTGGTGATTGTGTTTGCCTTGACCGACCCGGCGGCGGGCAAGCGCGGGATCAGCGCGTTTATCGTGCCGACCGACTCGCCGGGCTACAGCGTGGCGCGGGTTGAGGACAAACTGGGCCAGCATGCCTCCGATACCTGCCAGATCCTGTTTGAGGACGTGAAGGTTCCTGTCGCCAACCGTCTGGGGGAGGAGGGCGAAGGCTACAGGATTGCTCTCGCCAACCTGGAAGGTGGGCGCGTAGGCATTGCCTCGCAATCGGTGGGCATGGCCCGCGCCGCCTTTGAAGCAGCCCGCGACTACGCCCGCGAGCGCGAAAGCTTCGGCAAACCCATCATCGAGCACCAGGCCGTCGCTTTCCGTCTGGCGGACATGGCCACGCAAATCGCGGTTGCCCGGCAGATGGTGCATTACGCCGCTGCACTGCGCGACAGCGGCAAGCCGGCACTGGTGGAAGCCTCGATGGCCAAGCTGTTTGCTTCGGAAATGGCCGAGAAAGTCTGTTCGGCCGCCTTGCAAACCCTGGGCGGTTACGGTTACCTGAGCGACTTCCCTCTTGAGCGGATCTACCGCGACGTGCGGGTCTGCCAGATTTACGAAGGCACCAGCGATATCCAGCGCATGGTCATCTCACGCAATCTCTAAGGAGCCGATACATGAGTTACGAAACCATTTTGCTTGAAGTCCAGGGCCGCGTCGGGCTGATTACCCTCAATCGCCCGCAAGCCTTGAACGCCCTGAACGCGCAACTGGTCAACGAGTTGAACCAGGCGCTGGATGGCCTTGAAGCCAACCCGGAGATCGGCTGCATCGTGTTGACCGGCTCGAAAAAAGCCTTCGCCGCCGGTGCCGACATCAAGGAAATGGCCGAGCTGACCTACCCGCAGATCTACCTCGACGATCTGTTCAGCGACAGCGACCGCGTGGCCAACCGCCGCAAGCCGATCATCGCCGCCGTCAACGGCTTCGCCCTGGGCGGCGGTTGCGAACTGGCGTTGATGTGCGACTTCATCCTGGCCGGTGACGGCGCCAAGTTCGGCCAGCCGGAAATCAACCTCGGCGTACTGCCCGGCATGGGCGGCACCCAGCGCCTGACCCGTGCGGTGGGCAAGGCCAAGGCCATGGAAATGTGCCTGACCGGGCGCTTTATCGATGCGGTGGAAGCGGAGCGCTGCGGGATTGTTGCGCGTATCGTACCCGCCGATGAACTGCTGGACGAAGCGCTGAAAGTCGCGACGCTGATTGCCGGCAAGTCGGTGCCGATCAGCATGATGGTCAAGGAAAGCGTGAACCGAGCGTTCGAAGTGAGCTTGTCGGAAGGCGTGCGCTTTGAGCGCCGGGTGTTCCATGCGGCGTTCGCCACGCAGGATCAGAAGGAAGGCATGGCGGCATTCGTGGCCAAGCGCGCGCCGGAGTTCAAGGACAAATAACCCGGTGTCAAAGACACTGAGTATCAAAGCTGGGAGGGGGCTTGCCCCCGATAGCAGTGGTTCAGTCTTCACATCTGTTGACTGACCCACCGTCATCGGGGGCAAGCCCCCTCCCACATTATTTATGTGCTGTGGCAGTCAAAGTTGGTAGTTCTTCAACTCCCTGGCAATCACCATCCGCTGAATCTCACTGGTCCCTTCGTAAATCTGCGTGATCCGCGCATCCCGGTAGTAACGCTCCACCGGATAATCCTCCAGGTATCCGTACCCACCGTGAATCTGCATCGCCGATGAGCAAACCTTCTCGGCCATTTCCGAGGCAAACAGTTTGGCCTGGGACGCTTCCGACAAGCAGGGTTTGCCGGCACTGCGCAGCCGTGCGGCGTGCAGGATCAGCAAGCGTGCGGCGTTAAGCTGGGTTTGCATGTCGGCCAGCAAATTGGCCACGCTCTGGTGCTCGATGATTGCCTTGTTGAACTGCACCCGATCACGGGCATAGGCCAGCGCTGCTTCAAATGCCGCGCGGGCGATGCCCAATGCCTGGGCGGCAATGCCGATGCGGCCACCCTCCAGGTTGGACAGCGCGATGGCCAGGCCTTTGCCACGCTCACCCAGCAGGTTGGCCTCGGGCACGCTGCACTGGTTCAGGGTCACGGCGCAGGTATCGGACGCACGGATGCCCATCTTGTGTTCGGTACGATCCACCACGAATCCCGGGGTTGCGGTGGGCACCAGGAACGCCGAGATGCCTTTCTTGCCCAGGTCGGGATCAGTCACCGCAAATACAATCGCCAGTTTGGCGCGTTTACCATTACTGACGAACTGCTTGGCCCCGTTGATTACCCACTGGCCGTCGCGCAGTTCGGCACGGGTACGCAGGTTGTGCGCTTCGGAACCGGCCTGGGGTTCGGTCAGGCAGAAGCAGCCAATCGCCTGGCCGCTGGCGAGGTCGCCCAGCCAGGTCTGTTTTTGTTCATCTGTGCCGTAGTTGAGAATCGGCCCGCAACCCACTGAATTATGGATACTCATCAGTGCGCCAGTGGCACCGTCACCTGCGGAAATCTCCTCGACGGCGAGGGCATAGGCGACGTAATCGACATAGGTGCCGCCCCATTCTTCCGGCACCACCATGCCCAGCAGGCCCAGTTCGCCCATCTTTGCCACCAGGGCGTCGTCGATCCAGCCGGCTTTCTCCCAGGCTTGGGCGTGAGGTGCGATTTCACCCCGGGCGAAGTCACGCGCCATGTCGCGGATCATTACTTGTTCTTCAGTGTATTCAATGTCTTGCATGGCTTATTTCGCAACCTTCTCGAAGTGATGAAAAAAGCTCTCAACGTGGCTGAGGGCCAGCCCGTGCAGGGTGGGCGGGTTCCAGCGCGGGCTTTTGTCTTTGTCGATGATCAGGGCGCGCACGCCTTCGATCAGGTCGCCGCGCTCGAACCATTGGCGGTCCAGGTGCAGCTCCAAGGCAAAACAGTCTTCCAGGGGCAGGCGCCGGCCGCGGCGCAACATCTCCAACGTAACGGCCATGGCAAGGGGGGAGCGGGTCAGCATGAGGGTAGCGGTGGTCAACGCCCATTCATGGCTGTCGGCCACGGTGACTTGCTGCAATTGTTCAACGATGCTCGGCACATCCGGCAGCGCGAAAAAGTGGTCGATGGCGGGGCGCAGAGCGGCCAACGGCGGATCGGGCAATTGCTGCACGGCCAGCTTGGCGAGCACGCCCTGCAGGTCTTTGAGCGGCGAGTCGTGCCATTGCAGGTGGTCGAGCTTCTGGTCAAGGTCGGCGAGCTTGTGGCTTTCCAGGTACCAATCAGCCAACCCGCAATACAGCGCGTCGGCCGCGCGGATCTGTACCCCGGTCACGCCCAGGTAGATCCCCAGTTCGCCGGGGATGCGCGGCAGAAAGTAGCTGCCACCCACGTCAGGGAAATAACCGATGGCCACTTCCGGCATCGCCAGGCGGCTGCGCTCGGTGACTACGCGCAAATCAGCGCCCTGCACCAGGCCCATGCCGCCGCCGAGGACAAACCCGTCCATCAGTGCCACGACTGGCTTGCGGTAGTGGTGGATGGCCAGATCCAGAGCATATTCCTCGACGAAGAAGTCCTGGTGCAGGGTGTCGCCGTTCTTGAAGCTGTCGTACAGAGAACGGATATCGCCACCTGCACAGAAGGCTTTTTCACCGGCACCGCGCAGGACCACGGCATACACCTGCGGATCGTCAGCCCATGCCTGCAAATGGGACGTGAGGCTGCGCACCATGTCCAGGGTAATGGCATTCAAGCCGGCGGGGCGATTGAGGGTGAGGTGGCCGATATGGTTGCGGACCTCGGCGAGGACTTCGTCCTGAAGTACTTGGGCGTGGCTTGCTTCGGATGAAACCTGAGCAGTCATCGATAACTCCCTGCTTTTATTGTTCTTTATCAAGATGTTCACGGATGAACCTTCTCGCGATCGTACCAGTGCAAATTTGCCTAGTACAACCTTCAATCCTGCAGGTCGTTTTTGCATTTATGCAGCAAGCGCACGACCGGCTCAGGGTAACCGGCTGGCCAGTGTTTCGCCGATGCTACGGCGCCTGGCGTGGGTTTGCGCCGCGTGGATGAGTTGTTCCAGTTCGCTGGGCTCCACATCGTAGAACCGCTCCATTTGCGCCAGCGCCAGTGTCAAATCAGCGGCGGTAATACCAGGGTCTCGGTCGGCCCTGGGGCTGAACGGTAGCGGTGCCGGTGCTTCCACCGCGCCTTTGGGATAACGCGTGCGCGTGGCGTTGTTATACGCCAGTGCGCAGGCCAGCAGCGCACCGGCGCCGAGCAATACCGCACCCAGCTCATACCAGCCCAGGGCGGCGGACGCCGGGTCTGCCAGGACCAGTGTCATGGCCAGGCCACCGGCGGGCGGGTGCAGGCAGCGCAACCAGCACATCAGTATTACGGTCATGCCGGCCGCCAGGCAGGCGCCGCCCAGGGACGGGCCGAGGACACGGGTGACCAGCAAGGCAATCACGCCTGCGCACAGGTAGCTGCCGATAATCGACCAGGGTTGCGCCAAGGCACCCGATGACACGGCGAACAACAGGACGGCCGACGCACCCAGCGGGCCAAGCAGGTGCAACGCGACATCCATGCCAAACACCTGGGAGCACAACCAGACGCTGAACAAGGTGCCAAGGGCCATGCCGATCGCGGCACGGCTCCATTCGGTGGGGCGGGTATTGATAGCAGCGGGGAACCAGCGAGCGAGCATTGGGAGGCAGTCCATAAACAGCGGGCAAAAAAAAGGCTTGTCTGGTTGCCCGGAAAAGCCCTTTGAAAGTTCCAACATTTGGGGGAAGGAACCCATGCAGTGTGCCGCGCGTGGAACAGAGGCGCCAATGCATATTAATGAGGGTTGAATGCAAAAATAATGAATTGGAATACGGTCAGACTACTATCGAGCAGCAGACTTTACCCAGCACCCGATTACTGAACTCTTCATCGAAAAAACGCTTGCGCAGGTTCTCCTGCAAACCGGGTTCACTGGCCAGCGGGCCTTTCAACGCCACCAACGCGTCGCGCAACCCCATCAGCCGGTCCAGCGGTGGCAGGGGAATATAGCCGACATGCACTTCGGTGCTGGTCAAGGCTGGGTTATCAAGCGAAGCATCATCTGGCACGGCGTTGTCCTCTCGTCCTTGTGGTCACCCATGACCTGTGGCGGTACATGAATACCGCACCAGGCAAGCGAGTTTACCGTTGGGTTTTGGACGCAGGAAAGAGAAACGGCACCAGTTATTACGTAAAGCTGCGTGGGAATTTTCCGCGCCGGCAGCGCTGGCGCAGACTCAAGGTTGCACAGGTTTGGCCAGGTGCAGCAGCACGTAAGGGTTGCGGTCGAATTCGCCGGTCAGGGTCGGCGTGATGGAACGAAAGCGCGGGTCTTGCAAGCCTTCGTAATCCACTTGGCTCATCACCAGCCAGGCGGGTCCCTGGAGTGGCTTGAGGTCGGCGGCTTGCTGAGTGAACAACGGCACTTGGTCGCAATCGAGGTTGACCATGTACTTGATGGCCTTGGCGTCTTTGCCCAAGCCATGCAGCACCACCGGCGCGCGTTGCTGCATCACCTGCTCATGAACCTGCAAGGTAAAGGTGCGGGTGTCGTAGATACTGCGCTCCAGCGGCTCGACCACCAGGATATAGGAGGCCCACACTGCCAGCACCGCGGCAAAAGCCGGTCCGACCGCACGCAGGCGGCTCTTGAAGAGTGTCACCAAGGCCAGCACCTGCAGGCCGCCCAGCACGCCCAACACCCAGCCGAGATGGCTCAACTGCTCAGGGTAGCGCGGTCGTGCCAACAGCAGGCCGACGATCAACAGCGTCGGCAACAACGTCCAGATCCCCAGCATCAGCCCACGCAGCCCGGCGAAGAGCCGTCCGTGTGCGACCTGGAACGGGTATGCCGCAATGATCGCCGCCATGGGCAACATCGGCAGCACGTAACGTGCTTTTTTCGCCTGGGGAATCGACAGGCCGACCATCACCAGCAAGCCTGCGGCGGCGCAATACCACACCAACTGCAATGCCGGTCCCGGCGCGCGGCGCCCGCTGAGCACCATGGCCAGCAGTACCAGCAGTGCCATCGGATACGCCAAGGCGTAATTGCCCAGCGAACTGGTGAAGTAGTACAGCAGGCCGCTCGAGCCTTCGCTGCCATCCATGCGGCCGAGGAACTGCATGCGGATCACGTCCTGCATGAAGCTTTCGCCACCGCTCAACTTGGCCATCAGCAGCAACAGGCCCACGCATGCCACCAGCAGCGCCAGCGCCAGCAAGCCGAAACTGAACAGCTGGCGCCATTGCCGGTTGATCAGGTAGTAGCTGCAGAGCACGCCCGTAGGAATCACCAGGCCAATCGGCCCACGCACGGCAAAGCCCAGGATCAGCAGCAGGTACAGCCAATGCAGGCGTTTAGCGGACCGGAAGTGATCATGGGCATAACCCAGGTAGAACACCGCCAGGGCGATGGCGGCCAGCATCTGGTCGAGGGACACCGCACGGGTTTCGCTGATGAAGTTGCTGCTCAACAACAGGAGCGCAATGCTCAGCAGCCCCCAGCGCTGGGAGTAGGGCGCTGTCAGGCGATACACCAGGGTGACGATAAACGCCGAGGCGATCGCCGTGGGCAACCAGGCCGTGAGGCTGGTGACCTGGCCCAGGGGCAGTGAAACCAGCCAGGTCAACAGTGTCGAGGTGGCCAGGTAATCCGCATAAGGCTGCCCATAGGTGGTGGGGAAGACGCTGGGGCCATGACGCAGCATTTCCTGGGCAAACAACACAAAGCGCGAGTCGAAGCCGATGATTGCCTGGTGCCAGTTGCCGGCGATAAACAGCAACAACGCCAGCAATCCCAGACCAAGGGATTGGCGGCGGATCGTTGCATTCAGCGGGGACGGTTGAGCTTTGTTCACGTCTCAGGCTTCCACAACCTGTGGCAGCCACTGTTGCTGGGGAATCGGCAACTGGCAGGAATCACCGCGGCCGATCGGGTAGTACTGGAAGCCTTTGCGTGCCAAGCGCTCGCCGTCGTAGAGGTTGCGGCCGTCGAAGATCACCGGGGTTTTCAGGCGCTGGTGGATCAGGTCGAAGTCCGGCGCCTTGAATTGCTGCCATTCGGTGCAGACGATCAGCGCATCGGCACCGCCCAGTGTGGATTCGGGGGTGCCCATGAGCATCAGCCGTGGGTCATCGCCATAGATACGTTGGGTTTCCTGCATGGCTTCCGGGTCGAATGCGCGCACGTTGGCGCCGGCGGCCCACAACGCTTCCATCAGCACGCGGCTGGGAGCATCGCGCATGTCGTCGGTGTTGGGCTTGAACGCCAGGCCCCACAGGGCAAAGGTCTTGCCGCGCAGGTCGCCCTTGAAGAACGCCTTGATCCGCTCGAACAACTTGCTCTTCTGGCGCTGGTTGATGGCTTCTACCGCTTCCAGCAGGTCGCTGGAGCAGTTGGCTTGCCGGGCGCTGTGGATCAGGGCGCGCATGTCCTTGGGGAAGCACGAACCGCCGTAGCCGCAGCCAGGGTAGATAAAGTGGTAGCCGATGCGCGAGTCGGCGCCAATGCCCAGGCGCACGGCTTCGATGTCCGCCCCCAGGTGTTCGGCCAGCTCGGCGATCTGGTTGATAAAGCTGATCTTGGTCGCCAGCATGCAGTTGGCGGCGTACTTGGTCAGCTCGGCGCTGCGCAGGTCCATGAAGATGATGCGGTCGTGGTTGCGGTTGAACGGTGCGTACAGGTCGCGCATCACGTCGCGCACTTCTTCGCGCTCACAACCGATGATGATGCGGTCCGGGCGGCGGCAGTCGGCAACAGCCGAGCCCTCCTTGAGGAATTCCGGGTTGGAGACGATATCGAATTCCAGGTGCCGGCCGGCCAGGTGCAGGGCTTTTTCGATGTGGGCGCGCAGGGTGTCGCCGGTGCCGACCGGCACGGTGGATTTTTCCACCAGGATCACCGGCTCTTTGCGGTGGCGGGCGACGGCGTCGCCTACCGACAGCACGTATTTCAGGTCGGCCGAGCCGTCTTCGTCCGAAGGCGTGCCCACGGCAATGAACAGGACTTCGCCGTGTTCCACCGCCAACTTTTCATCATGGGTGAAGTGCAGCCGCCCACTCTCCAGGTTTTCCTTGACCATCGCAGCCAGCCCCGGCTCGAAGATGGTCACATGGCCTTTTTGCAGTGACTCGACCTTGTTCTTGTCAACGTCCATGCAAATGACATCGTGGCCGACTTCAGCCAACACGGTGGCCTGCACCAGACCGACGTAACCGCTACCAAATACACTGATTTTCATGGGGCATTCCTGGGACTTGTGGCGCTAGCACGACGAGAGTTGATAACCAGAACACCGAGGATGACCAAGGCCACCCCCAGGGTTTTTGAAACGGAAAAATGTTCGTTGAACACCGGCAGACTGGCCGCCAGCAGGTACACCAAGGCATAGCTGATGCTCAGTAGCGAATAGGCGCGGCCCAGCGGCAAATGCTTGAGCGCACCGAGCCAGCAGAGCATCGACAGTGCGTATGCCAGGATCGCCAGGGTCACGACGCCGAGGGCGCCCAGGTCGATGCTGTTCTGGCTTAAGGCATCCAGCCATGCGCTGGGCAGCGGCAGGCGCGTCATGCTCCAGCGCATGCCCAGTTGGGCCGCGCTGACCAGGCCGACGCTGCCCAGGGCCAGGGCAAACCCCTGGATCCGGCTCATACCTGGCGACCCAGCAGCACGACGCCGCCGATCACCAGCGCGACACCCAGCCAATGGCGGGTATCGATGTGCTCTTTGAACACAAAACGCGCGACCAGCGTGACCAGCACGAAGTTGAGGCTGAGCATCGGGTAGGCAATACCGACTTCCAGGCGTTGCAACACCAGCAGCCACACCAGCAGGCCCAGGCCCAGGCACACCAGCGCCGACCACAACCAGGGCGAGCGCAGTTTCAGCGCCCAGCCATCCGGCAGGTCGCGCCAGCGTTCCACGGCGAACTTCTGGGAGACCTGTCCCATGCAGGTGAGCAGGCAGGCGGCCAGTAACAGCAGCAAGGTGATCATTGCGCGGCCTGCGGGAAGATCAGGATCACGATGTTGCCTTGTTCGTAGCGCTTGCCGTCCTTGGGCAGCAAGTCGACTTCGGCGATTTCGTCGTCGCCCTTGACCCGCATGACCACGCCGACCGGCCCCTTTTGGCGCGCATCGCTCATCCATTGCTGGACTTGGCTGGTATCCACCTTGTGGTGCGTGGCGTCCGCGTAGGCCAGGCCGTATTTGACTTCGCCGACGGTGTTGTAGAGCGTCACGTCCGGGCGCGCCAGGCGCCATGACAGCGCCGACGCTGCGCCCAGGTCATTGCTCAGCAGGGCCGTGGCTGGTTGCAGCTCTTGCAGGTGATCAATGATGAATTGGTCAGGCGTCTTGTTGTACACCACTGAATGCGGCAGGGCAGCTGGCAACAAGGCCACCATCAGCCAACTGCCGAGTACCGGTGCGGCCCACAGGTGCAAAGGCCGGGCCGCCTGCAGCAGGTTGACCAGGATCCAGGCAAACAGAAAAGTGAACACCAACACCAGGCTGAGGGTTTCCTGGCCGTGTTCGTACACCGGCTTCTTCATTTGCAGCCAGGTCAGCGCGAGCAATGCCACTACACCGATGATCAGGTTCAGCCAGCCGTTGATGCGCAGCGCACGGCTGCGACCCTGGGCCAGTTTGTCCGCCAGGGTATTGCCCATCAACAAGGCCAGGGGCAGCAGGCACGGCATGATGTAGGACGGCAGCTTGCCCTTGGCCAGGCTGAAGAAGGCCAGGGGCATCAGCAGCCACAGCACTACAAAACCGATTTTTGCGCTGCGTTTGTCCCGCCACGCCTGTTTGAGGGTCGACGGCAACAACGCCACCCACGGCAGGCAGAACGCAACCAACAGCGGCAGGTAATACCAGAACGGCTGGGCGTGCTGGGCATCGTCACCGGCGAAGCGCTGGATATGCTCGTGCCAGAAGAAGAAATTCCAGTAGTCCGGCTCTTGCCGGTGCACCGCCAGCGCCCATGGCAAGCTGACGACAATCGCCACCACCACGGCGACCACGCCGTAGCCCAGCAGCTCACGCAAACGCTTCTGCCAGATCGCATAGGGCAGGGCGATCAACACCGGCAGCAACCACGCCAGAAAGCCCTTGGTCATAAAGCCCATGCCGCAGGCAAAACCGAGCAACGCCCAGGACCCCAGGCGCCCGTTGCGGGTGGTGCTGTCGAAGCAGAACCACAGGGCGGCTCCGGTCAGGTTGACCCAGAAGGTGAACTGCGGATCCAGATTGGCGTAGCCACCGAGCAAGGCCACGCTGACAAAACTCATGTACAGCACGGTGCTGACCAGGGTTTTGCGCGGGTCATTCCACAGCCGACGCGACACCCCGTACACCAGCAGGATGCTCAAGCCGGTGCTCAGGGCCGAGGCAAACCGCACGCCGAACAGGTTCTGCCCGAAGATCGCCTGGCCCAGCGCAATCATCCAGTAACCCGCCGCCGGTTTTTCGAAGTAGCGGATGCCCATGAAGTGCGGCGAAGCCCACTTGCCGGTCAGCAGCATTTCCTGGCTGATCTGTGCGTAGCGGGTTTCATCCGGGATCCACAGGCCATGGGTGGCCAGCGGCAGCAGGTAGAACACGCCAAACGCCAACAGAAGCAGGGGCAAGGCCCAACGGCGGATCATGCCTGCTGCACTCCGAGCCAACCCTCGCGGCCGGGCAAGGCGCCACGTACCAGTTGTTGCTGGGGGAGGGTGGTCACGTCCGCCGGCAACAGGTCGCCCAGTGGTTTGAAGTCGATGCCGCGCTGCCCGGCCTGGGCGAGCAACTGGCGAAAATCGTTGGCCATCAGAATCCCTTCCACTTCGGCGTGGATCGTATAGACATTGAGTTTCGACTCGGCAAAACGGTCGAGGATGAACCCATTGAAGTCTTTGGCAGCCACCACCGGCCCGACAACTTCGTCGAAGGTCGGCAGGTCTACCGGAATTTGTGGGGTGCCCGCACTGCCATCGGCCAGGGTTGGACGAAACAGGCTGGTGCCCCGGCAATCGCTGTTGTAGCGAAAGTTGAAACCTTGCTTGGCTTGCACCACGCGCTCATCCGCGCGCCAACCGGCGGCGGCGGAACAGTCGATGCGCTCACCGAGGATGTCGCTGAGGGTGTCGACGCCACGGCGGATCTGCTCGATCAACTGCGCCTCGCTCCAGCGCCCGGTATTGGCCTGCCAGCCGTGATGATCCCAGGCGTGCAGGCCCACTTCGTGCCCGGCGGCCTTGGCCTGGCGCATCAAATGCCCGAGGTCACGGCCGATCGGCTTGCCCGGCCAGGCGGTGCCGGCGAGCAGGATGTCCAGGCCATACAGGCCGACCGCATTGGAACGCAGCATCTTCCACAGGAATTGCGGGCGGATGAGACGCCACAAGTGGCGCCCCATGTTGTCAGGCCCGACACTGAAGAAGAACGTTGCCTTCACCGAGGCTTCATCCAGGGACTCGAGCAACCGTGGCACACCTTCACGGGTGCCGCGGTAGGTGTCGACGTCGATGCGAAGACCTGCATCCATTACTTTTTGTCCGCGATTTCGAGCATGGCTTCACGCAGGAAGAAGTCCAGGGTGTTGCCGATGGTTTCGCTCATTTCCACGGTCGGCTCCCAGTCCAGCAGGCGCTTGGCGTTTTCGATGCTTGGCTTGCGGTGCGCCACGTCCTGGTAACCGGTGCCGTAGAACGCCTTGCTTTCTACGTCGCGGAAACCGGCGAACGGTGGGAAGTTGCCACGCAACGGGTGCGCTTCGAACTGACGCAGCAGTTCTTCGCCCAACTGACGGATGCTGGCTTCGTTTTCCGGGTTGCCGATATTGATGATCTGGCCGTCGCACACGCCGTTTTCGTTATCAATGATGCGAGCCAGGGCTTCGATGCCGTCAGCGATGTCGGTAAAGCAACGCTTCTGCTCGCCGCCGTCGAACAGGCGGATCGGCGTACCTTCCACCAGGTTCAGGATCAATTGGGTGATTGCGCGGGAGCTGCCGATACGCGCCGAATCCAGGCGGTCCAGGCGTGGGCCCATCCAGTTGAACGGACGGAACAGGGTGAATTTCAGGCCCTTGTCACCGTACGCCCAGATCACACGGTCCAGCAGCTGCTTGGAAACCGAGTAGATCCAGCGCTGTTTGTTGACCGGACCCACCACCAGATTGGAGGTGTCTTCGTCGAAGTACTGGTCCTGGCACATGCCATAGACTTCGGAGGTCGACGGGAAGATCACGCGCTTGTTGTACTTGACGCAGTAGCGCACCAGCTTGAGGTTTTCTTCGAAGTCCAGTTCGAACACGCGCAGCGGGTTGCGGGTGTATTCGATTGGCGTGGCGATGGCCACCAGCGGCAGGACCACGTCGCACTTCTTGATGTGGTACTCGATCCACTCGGTGTGGATGCTGATATCGCCTTCGACGTAATGGAAGTTCGGGTGGCTGCGCAGGCGCTCGATGGCGTCCGAGCCGATGTCCAGGCCGTAGATTTCATAACGGTCGTCGCGCAGCAGGCGCTCGGACAGGTGGTTGCCGATAAAGCCGTTCACACCCAGGATCAGTACCCGGGTACGCCGTGGCTTGCGGCCGGACTCGGCGCCGCGCAGTACGGAACCGTCGACCAGGCCCAGTGCGTCCGCCAGGGCTGGGCCGGCGAGGAACAGGCCGTCGGCGTTGCGCTGGCCGAACTTGACCACCAGGGAGTCTTCACCGCAGGCGATGCGCAGCGGGTTGACGCTGATCACACGGCCCGGCGCCAGGCCTTCGTTGCCCTTGACCACTTCGGCCTGCCAGACGATCAACTTGTGTTCGCCCACGGCGCAGAAGGCGCCTGGGTACGGTTGGGTCACGGCGCGCACCAGGTTGAACAGTTCTTCAGCCGGTTTTTTCCACTCCAGCTTGCCATCGGCGGCAGTGCGGCGGCCGAAGTAAGTGGCCTGGCTTTCGTCCTGGGCGGTTTCCGTCAGCTTGCCCTGGGCCAGTTGCGGCAGGGCGTCGCGCAGCAGGGTGCTGGCGGCGTCGCGCAGTTTGGCGTGCAGGGTCAGGCCGGTGTCGTTGCGTTCGATGATGACTTTCTGCTGGGCCAGGATCGCGCCGGCATCGGCACGCTTGACCATGCGGTGCAGGGTCACGCCGGTTTCGGTCTCGCCGTTGACCAGTACCCAGTTGGCCGGGGCGCGGCCACGGTATTTCGGCAGCAACGAGCCGTGCAGGTTGAACGCGCCTTTGCTGGCGGTGGCCAGCAGGGCCTCGCTGAGCAGGTTGCGGTAGTAGAACGAGAAAATGTAGTCCGGGTTCAGCTTGGCGATGCGCTCGATCCACAGCGGGTGGTTGGCGTCTTCCGGGGCGTGCACCGGGATGCCATTGCGCGCGCACAGTTGTGCGACGGAACCGTAGAAGTTGTTTTCCTTGGGGTCATCGGCATGGGTGAACACGGCAGCAATTTCGTAACCGGTGTTGAGCAGCGCTTCAATGCCTGCACAACCAATATCGTGGTACGCGAATACAACAGCTTTTGAACTCATGATTAGACCTGATCAGCAGAAGTAGAAGTATGGGAGGACACCAGGCCGTCCACGACGACCACGGGAGCCGGTGCTGCCGGTTGGTTGCGCAGCACCTTTTCGATAAAGAAGCGCGGACGGGCGCGCACGTCGCTGTACATGCGGCCCAGGTATTCACCCAAGAGGCCCATGCCGATGAACTGGCCGCCGGTGAACACGAACAACACCGCGAACAGCACGAACAAACCGTCGCCAGCCCAGTCGGCGCCAAAGGCCAGGCGCAGGATGATCAATGCGAAGGCAAACAGCACACCCAGCGCCGCCAGGCTGAAGCCGACGATGGACAGCAGTCGCAGTGGGGTAGTGGTCATGCAGGTCAGCAAGTCGAACATCAGGCTGATCAGGCGCATGGCGCTGTATTTGGATTCGCCGTGTTCCCGCTCGGCGTGGTGCACCAGGATTTCCGTGGTGTGCCGGGCAAAGCCGTTGGCCAGGATCGGGATGAAGGTGCTGCGCTCACGGCAGGCGAGCATCGCGTCGACAATGGTGCGGCGGTAGGCGCGCAGCATGCAGCCGTAGTCGCTCATGGCAACGCCGGTGGAACGCTGCACGGCCAGGTTGATCAGGCGCGATGGCCAGCGGCGGAAGGCCGAGTCCTGGCGATTGTTGCGCACGGTGGCAACCACGTCGTAGCCCAGGGCCGCTTGCTCGACCAGGCGCGGGATTTCTTCGGGCGGGTTTTGCAGGTCGGCGTCGAGGGTGATCACCACTTCGCCTCGGCATTGCTCGAAACCGGCCATGATCGCCGCGTGCTGGCCGTAGTTGCGGTTGAGAATTACCGCGACCACGTTGCTGCCGTCTTCCGAGGCGGCGTCTTCCAGCAGTTGGGCCGAATTGTCGCGGCTACCGTCATCCACCAGGATGATTTCGTATTCGTAGGCCAGTTGCTTGCAGGCTGCGGTGGTACGGCGCAGCAATTCAGGCAGGCTCTCTTGTTCGTTGTAGACCGGGATAACGATCGACACGCAATGAATAGGGTAGGGTTTCAAAGATTCATGACCTCGGGGTTAGAGCAACTTGGAGCGTGGAAACAGCAGTAATCATTAGGCAAACGTCCACAACGCAGGTGAGAAAGCGGCACTGAAGATAGAGCGTAATCAAGAGGTTAGACGATATAGCGCGGTTTGCTATGAAGTGCTGTATCCAAGATTAAGCGTAAAAATGTGGAACAGATATGAAAGGCAGATGAAAAACTCGTTTATTTGACAGGTAGACAGCTAGGGTTCAGCTAAGTGGACGAGGTGCCAGGCAATGCGTCCGGGCGAGCGCAACGCAATGTTATTCAATCCGGTGTTCAGTAAAGAATATTCTCTGCAATGCCCGCCAAGTGCCGGTAAAGTAAGCCGTCTCTTGCCAGGGTGAACGGATGAATAGCGTGCAGCTTTTACGCGGCCAATTGCGGCCAGTGTTGATGGGGTTGTTGATGAGCGTCGCGTGCATCACCACCGTACGCGCCGATGATGGGGTGGCGCTGACCAGCATCGACCAGGTGCCGGACGGCGTGGAAGTGCGCGGCAAGCAGATCGCCGCGTATACCTGGGACGATAAACAAGGCAAGAACCTGCTGGTGCTCGCCGAACAAGTCAGCGAGCGCGATGACGACGGCACCCAGTCGGCATTCGTGTATGCGGCCCAGTACCTGATCGACGGCAACCGCCCCAAGCGCGTGTGGATGCTCTACGACGATGTGCAGCACTGCGAATTCGATGCGTCCCTGCGCTTTGACAGGGCTGCAACCAAAATCACCGACCTCACTGGCGACGGCATCACCCAGGCCACCGTGGGCTATTCGCGCACCTGCACCAGTGATGTCAGCCCCAACGAATTCAAGTTGATCATGCACGTCGGCAAGTCGCAGAAGTACCGCCTGCGTGGGGTCGACCGCGTCGGTGCGGCCTGGTGGGACGAAGAGGCCGGCGCCCTGCGCGGCATGCCGCTGCCCAAGGACTGCAGCGTGGCCGCTCAGCAGGCGCTGGTCAGCCAGTACAAGGAGCAGGGCACCGAGTTGCCGTTGCCGGGGTGTTATGGCGATGAGAAGGACTTTGCCAAGGCGCCCGCTCCGTACTTGGATTTCATGCGCACCCAATGGTTTGCGTTGATGCAGAAACAGGATGAGACTTGGAGCCAACCGCAAACCGAGGACGGCCCGGTTGAGCCCGACTAGCTGCCAAGGCCTCAAGGTAAAACCATCAGTATTTTTTTTGCTGCATATTTTCGACATCTGAAAGCAATTGCAGATTCTGAGCGAAAGCCGGCGTGCCATGTTCATTCTTCTGCACGCCCTGTAACGCTTTCAGTGCAATGGCTGTCGTTTGATTGTTGACCGTTTGGGCCAATGCCTGCATTTCATTGCTTTTGCCGTTCCCAGTCGCTACATGATTGCGCAGGTTGAGCATTGTCTGGCGCAATGTTTGAGTGTCTTTGCCTGTTATAGCGGCTGGATATCGGGTTGAAAATCGCTCTATCTTTTCGATTTTTCTATCGAGCGCATTGACCTGCTTATTGATCTGGTTGAAGTCATCCCGGGAGATATCAACCTTGGCTTTGTTTTCCACCGTCGCAAAATACGAGGGGGCATACAGTGTTGTGTTGTACGCAGGGGGCTGGCTGTCTGGAGCAATGGATGAGTGCTTGACAGCCCAGGGATTAGGGTTCGCATAACGCGAGGTAGGAGTGTCAATAGGCATAAAGTGACCTTTGTCTGAGTGAATGAGCAGGGATGAAAAGCTGAAAATAAAGCAAGGCGCCTACAAAGCAGCATAGGAAAATGCTTCGACCGGTAGTGATTAGGCTTATCGCTCCATAGGACAATAAGGCGCGTACCTGACGCGTTGACGCACCGCCTCGCGGTACGTTTCAGTACTTTGTACCAGCGGCACTCATGGGCTAGACTTCTTTGCTCTGTTCAATCGTAAATATGTCGATTTAACAATCAGTTAAATGGTGTATTTAAACCAAAGGCTGATCTAGCTTGACTGAGTCTATCCGCAACCCACTGACCCTCTACCTCACCCGCTTGGCCCCCTCCAGCCAATTGACCATGCGCTACGTGCTGCAAGATGCGGCCGATCGCCTGGGCTTCGAGGACATCAACCTCGAAGACATCGACTGGCACTTGCTGCAGCCCGAACACGTCATTGCCCTGGTCGCCGCCTTGCGCGAAGACGGTTATGCGCCGAATACCTCCTCGTTGTATGTGAACGCGGTGCGCGGGGTGATGAATGAGGCGTGGCGCCTGAACCTGATCAGCCAGGAGCACCTGTTGCGCATGCGCACGGTCAAGGCTGCACCCGGCACGCGCCTGGGCCAGGGCCGCAACCTGCGGCGCAGCCTGATCCGCGAAATGATGGAAGTCTGCGCCGCCGACCCACGGCCCCAGGGCCTGCGGGACGCCGCGGTGATCGGTATTCTCTACGGCTCCGGCATGCGCAAGTCGGAATCGGTCAACCTCGACCTGGCCCAGATCAACTTCGAAGAGCGCAGCCTGCGGGTGATCGGCAAGGGCAACAAGGAGTTGATCAAGTACGCGCCGGACTGGGCGTTCGCCAAATTGCAGGCGTGGCTGGCGTTTCGGCGCGATCAGCTCAAGGAGGGCGAGCAGGATGACAGTTTCCTGTTCAACCGTATCCGCCGTGGCAGCCACATCACCCGCGAGCGCATCACCAAACATGCCATTTACTACATCGCCCGCCAGCGCGGCGACCAGGTGGGCGTGAAGATCATGCCCCATGACTTCCGTCGCTCGTTCATTACCCGGGTGATCGAGGAGCATGACCTGTCGATCGCGCAAAAGCTCGCACACCATACCAATATCCAGACCACCGCCAGCTATGACGTGCGTGACGACAATGAGCGGCGGCGGGCGGTGGACCGGTTTGACCTATAGGGTTGGCGAAGGCAGCCCCCCTCAGGGGGGGCGATGCAGTTTTAGAGAATAGGTTTGCCGCCAGTGACCGCGTAGCGCGATCCGGAGATGTAGCTGGCTTCGTCCGAGGCCAACAACACATAGATCGGCGCGACTTCCACCGGTTGGCCAGGGCGGCCCAGCGGGGTTTCGCTGCCGAAGCTCTGCACATCTTCATCGGTCATGGTCGCCACGATCAACGGCGTCCAGATCGGGCCCGGGGCTACGCTGTTGACGCGTATACCCTTGCTGCCGAGCAACTGCGCCAAGCCACCGGTGAAATTGGCAATCGCACCCTTGGTGGCCGCATACGGCATCAGCGTCGGCTTGGGCATGTCTGAGTTGACGGACGTGGTGTTGATGATCGAACTGCCAGCCTTCATATGCGGCACCGCTGCCTTGCACAGGCGAAACATTGCAGTGATGTTGATATCGAAGGTCTTGACCCATTCCTCGTCCGAGATTTCTTCAAGAGTCTCGTGGCTCATCTGGAACGCTGCGTTATTGACCAGCACGTCGATACGACCGAATTGCTCGACCGTTTTATCGACCAGTTCTTGGCACACGCTTTTCTGAGCGATATCGCCGGGCAGCAGCAGGCATTGGCGACCAGCTTCCTCGACCCAACGCGCAGTTTCCCTGGCGTCCTCGTGCTCATCCAGATAAGCGATGGCCACATCGGCGCCTTCACGGGCAAACGCGATGGCGACGGCGCGCCCAATGCCGCTGTCGGCCCCCGTGATCAGGGCGATCTTGTTGGCCAACCGTCCGGAGCCCTTGTAGCTCTGTTCACCGCAATCCGGGTACGGGTCCATTTTCTTCTGCGAACCAGGTACGGTCTGCGCTTGGGGGGCGAAGGGAGGGCGAGGGTAATCAGTCATGTCAATCTCCATAGTTTCCAACGTGGCTATGGGATTAGTAGTTGCCGGCCGGTTGATAGTTGTAACGGATGCCGCCGAGGGCCGACGAGTGGTTGGCGTTGGCCCCAGGCAACGCCAACCTCAAGTGCATGGGCCGCCCTCAGGACGAGGGTGGGGCGCTCGCCAGGTGAGCCGGCAGGCGCCGCAGTGTCCACACCGTGGTGAACATCGCCGCTATGGCGCACAGCGCAATCCCGATCAGCATCGGCGCCGGCGTGTGATCGGCGAACACCCCGATCAGGGTCATGGACAGGGCCCCGATGATCATCTGGATCGCACCGAGCAAGGCCGAGGCAGAACCGGCCACGGCACCATGATCCTCCAGGGACAATACCCCGGCGGCCGGCAGCAGCAGGCCGAGAAAGCCGAAGCCGATAAACAGCGAGGCCATGGTCAGGGCCAGGCTGTCGACCCACAGCGTAGTGACGGCCAGGACAGCCATCACTGCAGCCACAGCCGCTACCGACCAAAGAATCAACGGCGCCAGGCCAAAGCGCGCACTGAGGCGCGCAGTGAGTTGGCTCATGGCGAAAAACGACGCGGCATTCAACGCAAAGGCCAGGCTGAACTGCGTGGGTGTGAGGCCGTAATGCTCGATGTACACGAACGGCGCGCTGCCGATAAACACGAAGAAGGTCGCCAGGCCAAAGCCGCACACCACCGACAGGCCGATGAATACCGGGTCACGCAACAACGCGCCATAACTGCTGAAGGCACTGCCCAGGGTCTTGCCCAACCGGCGTTCGGCAGGGTGGGTTTCGGGCAGTTGCACGATGGTCATTACCAGACACGCCAGCGCGAGCACCGCCAGCACGGCGAATACTTCGCGCCAGCTCCACAGCGAAATCACCAGGCTGCCGGCCAATGGCGCGAGAATCGGCGAGACGCTCATCACCAGCATCAGCAAGGACATCAACTTCGCGGCCTCATGCCCCGTGTACAGGTCACGCACGATGGCCCGGGGAATCACCATGCCGGCGCATGCGCCGAAAGCCTGCAGGGCGCGAAAGGCAATCAGGGTTTCGATCGTCGGCGCCAAGGCGCATCCGACACTGGCCACGGCAAAAATCACCAGGCCGGCATAGATCGGCGGTTTGCGCCCGAATACATCGCTGACCGGCCCGTAGAACAACTGGCATACGCCGACGATCACGAAGAACACCGTCAGGCTCATCTGCACCCGCGCCGGCGAGGCATGCAGGCTCGCGCCGAGGGTCGGCAGTGCGGGCAGGTAGATGTCGATGGCGAAAGGGCCGACGGCGGTGATCAACCCCAGTAGCAGGGCGAGGTGGGCGATACGTCGAGACATGAGCGGTTCCGCACGGAAAAGGGCGGTCAGCTTAAGGGATCCACGCAGATCCGCAAACTTAGGCTTCAATAACCAGGGACGGTGGCCGATAACATCAGAAGCGGGGCGTCTGCGGTTGGGCTCCCAACCGGATGACCAGGCAAGGGGATTTTTGCATGACGATCAAACTACGCTTGATGTTGTTGATAGCGACTGGCTTGCTCACTGCTTTGATCATGAGCCTTACCGGTTACCTGGGCAATTCACGGATGGGCGATGCCGTACAGGACAGCGAGGTCAGCATGACGGTGCTGCGCAACCACATGGAAGCCGACATGATGCACGACGCCCTGCGCGCCGATGTGCTGTCGGCGATGCTGGTGGGCCTGGGCAAAAGCACCAGCACACCGGCCGAGGTCAACGCTTCGCTCAAGGAACACGCCGAACACTTTCGCCAGGTACTGTCGGATAACCTCGCGCTTCCGCTGGACGCTGCGCTCAAGGCCAACCTGGAAAAAATCAAACCGAGCCTGGACAACTACATCGCCACCGGTGAGCGCATCGTCGCCCTGGCGCTGGACAGTCCCGAAGCCGCTCGCGCGGAACTGGGCACGTTCAATGCCGCTTTCACCCAGCTTGAAGATCAAATGGCCGCGCTGAGCGAACTGATCGAGACCAACACCCAGCAGACAAGTGTCGGCACACGGCAGACCATCAGCAACGCCAATTTCACCCTGGGCGCAGTGTTGATCGCCAGCCTTTTACTGCTGTTGGCCCAGGGGCGCTGGGTGATGCTCAGCATCATGGCGCCATTGCAGGCCGCCAGCCGCATTGCCGCCAGCATTGCGCGGGGCAACTTGAGCGAAGCGATTGTCGAACCCCGGCGCAAAGATGAAGCCAGCGCCTTGATTCGCAGCCTCGCCACCATGCAACGGGACTTGCGCGGCATGATCGAAGTGGTGCGCAGCAACGCCCACGGCGTCAGTGGCATGAGCGAGCAACTGAGCCACGGCTGCCATGAAGTGGCCGGCAGCAGCCAGCAACAGAGTGCGGCGGCCAGCACCATGGCTGCGGCCGCGAGTGAAATGACCGCCAGTATCGAGGAAATCACTCGGCATGCCGGGCGCGCATTGGACATGGCCAACCAGGCTGAGACCTTGGCCAAGGACGGTGGGCGGGTGATTCATCAGGTGGTCAACGACATGGGCGGCATTGCCCGCTCCGCGCAGCAGTCGGCCCAGGTGATTCGTACGCTGGACAAGGAGTCCGAGGCAATTTTCAGCATTATCCAAGTGATCAAGGGGATCGCCGACCAGACCAACCTGCTGGCCCTGAATGCCGCGATCGAGGCCGCCCGCGCCGGTGAACAGGGGCGGGGGTTCGCAGTGGTCGCCGATGAAGTTCGCAGTCTGGCCGGCCGCACCAGTGCTTCCACCCTGGAAATCGCCAGCATGGTCCAGCGTATCCAGCAGAGCACGCGCGAAGCGGTGACCAGCATGGAGGAGGGCGTGGCTCAGGTGGATAAGGGCATGGCGGTGACCGCCGAGGTGGAGCGGGCGATTCGCGAGATTCTGCAAGCCACCTTGAACACCACGGAAATGGTCAACGATATCTCCCGCACCATTGGTGAACAGAGCCTGGCCAGCAACGAAATTGCGCACCAGGTGGAGATGATTGCGGGCATGTCGGAAAACAACAGTCGCGTCATTGGCCAAACGGCGTCGACAACGGATGAGTTGTCCGGCCTGGCCGGTAAGCTTTCGCAGTCAGTTGATCGGTTTCATTTGTAACCTATTGATTTAACTCAACTAAATAGTCATTTAGTTGAGTTGGCAATCAGGGCAGGGGGCTCAGGAATGGGAGAGGGCAGACGTCCGCCGTGCTGCGATGCGCTCTACCGTTTGCATATGCTGCGTGCCCCATTGGCACAATCCACCCAACGCCGACGCCAGGGACTCCCCGAACGGTGTCAGGGAATACTCGACTTTGGGCGGTATTTCCTGGAAATCCACGCGAAAAATGATCTCATCGCGCTCCAATTCCTTGAGTTGCTGGATCAGCACCTTATCGGTCACACCGCCAATCGCGCGTCTTAATTCTCCATATCGATGAACATTCTGCGCCAGGTTGAACAGCACCAGCGGCTTCCATTTGCCGCCAATCACCGCCAGGGCAGCCTCAAGTCCGCAGTTGAATGACTTATTGGCCATGATTGAGGTGTCTCCCAAGGGTACTTACTAAAAGGTGCATACTATTCAAAAGAATAGAGCGGATCTAGAGTTGCGCCTCAACATTCTTTCTTGGAGTCATCATGAGCAAGCTCAACGGGAAAATCGCAGTGGTTACCGGCGGCAACAGCGGCATCGGCCTGGCAACCGCGATTCGCTTTGCAGCTGAAGGCGCACAGGTGGTGATTGTAGGTCGTCGACAGTCAGAACTGGACAAGGCGCTGACGCTGATCGGGCCTGAAGCCATCGCCATCCAGGCCGACATTGCCAAGCTGGACGACCTGGACCGTGTGTTCACCCAGGTCAAAGCTGCCAAGGGCCGGGTTGACATACTGTTTGCCAATGCAGGCCTGGGGGATTTCCAACCGATCGGCTCGATCACCGAGGAATCATTCGACCGCACGTTCGGCATCAACGTCAAAGGCACGCTGTTCACCGTGCAAAAAGCCTTGCCACTCATGAAGGCCGGCGGTTCCGTGATCCTGACCGGATCGACCACCGGAACGATGGGCACCGCGGCGTTCAGCGTGTACAGCGCCACCAAAGCGGCGCTGCGCAATTTCGCCAGGAGCTGGGCGCTGGATCTCAAAGGCACCGGCATTCGTGTGAACGTACTGTCGCCAGGCCCGATCTCGACACCAGGTCTGGACTCGGCGTTGTCAGGCACGGGCCAGAAGGAAGCGATTATCGACGACATGACGGCACAGGTTCCACTGGGCCGCATTGGTCAACCTGAAGAAGTGGCAGCCGCCGCGTTGTTCCTGGCATCGGATGAGAGCAGCTTCATGACGGGCAGTGAAATGTTTGTCGATGGAGGCTTTGCTCAGGTTTAAGCATGACAGGGGTTTTGCCCGTTGAAATCTGACGGGCACTGCCTCTGATTGCGCAATACGACATTACGCATAATGTATATTATGTTAAATCAGGTGCTATGTCAGATATGTTCATAAGCCACGTAAGTCACTGATTCGACGAATTCGTTTGTGACGTCTACTCTCTCAACGGGCCATGTCCATAGTGTTCATGACAATTCCTTGAATGAGGTGGCTGTCGATGAAACTGATTCAGTGCCGTTTCTCTTCAGGTCAACGACTACCGCTGCTTGTACAAGCTGGTGATGCGACGCCGTTGCCCATACTCATTCCGTTCATCTACGTCCAACTCAAACTCAGGCACCGCGCTTACAACACGGCTGCGGCGCACCTGCGCGCGATCCAGGCTTTCTACGCCTATTCCAAAAGCCGAGATATGGATATCGATGAGGCCATTTTGGCCTGCCACTTTGAGGCGATTTAGGCCTCTGAGAGTGCCGTTGATGTGTGGCGCGATCGCCTACGTTGGCGGCGCCCTGTACTGCTTCCGTGCGATTTACCTCAACAAGTGCGTCCACAAGCGCTGGGATCCGGACTGGCACGTCTGGTATTTCATCCGCCCCATCACCAGTACAATCGCCGGTGCGGTGAGCTACCTCTTCTTGAAGGCAGGCTTGTTGGTACTGGAGTCGACCGCGAACGCCGGAGCAAGCGAAATTGGATTTTTCGCACTGGCCTTCATAGCTGGCTTCAACGTCGACAAGTTCGTGGCGAAAATTGAGGAGGTCGCGAAGGCGGTGTGGGGCATTGATAAAACCCGAAGTGGACAGACTCGGGCTAGTGAGGCGGAGCCGGCCAAACCGCCCACTCCAACCTCCCCTCAAGCCTGAATTAGGTTCTTGCTTGGGAGTTTGATGCGGCAGGCTCACTGCCTGCCGCTGAGACTTCGTCAGACAGCAACTCAAAGTAGATTCGGCAGGAGAATCTTCAGCTGTAGGAAGACAAACCACAAGAAGCAACCGCCACTGGCCAGGAACAGGCCAATGAGAGTGAGCCGGCATAACGGGCGCATCGTGTTTTGCCACTGCGCCACAATACGAGTGAATGTCAGCGCAGAAGCGTCGGTGCGGAACAGGTAGATGAAATCTTCCGCGTACGCCGACACCACCAAATTTCGGGGGGGTGGTAGCCGCGATTGAAAATCCAGTGAGTTGTCGAACCAGCGCACCACCAAGTCGCCCTCCTTGCCCACCTTAGCCATTTCCGCCTCACTCTCATTCATGACGCTCAAGTGGAGCTTACGCAGAGGCATATTACGTGGGCACATTCGATGTACCGGCATGAACTTTTGGAATTCGTTCGGCTTGAATTCTTCTCGCCAAATCGCTGTCGATGTCAGTTTGGCGTATTCATGAAGTGCATACTCGATCCGTGCGGATGCGAATTCACCAAAGCCGCCGTAGGCTGGAATTTCACCATGTCGAGTGATGTCAAGCGCAAGTCGGTGTTTATAGGACTCTGGTTTAATTCCGCCTACATCCAAGTCATAAGGTTTAACGCCCCACCAGCGTCGCAGCTCATCCTCAACAAGAGCGAGTAGCCAGCGCCGCCCCTCAATGCCAAGGTATTCCTCCTTCTCAGCAAGCGTGCGCTTTAGCAGAACCGGACACTTCCACTCGAACCAGATCACCGCTAACAAGTAAAAGCCCCCGCCCACCAGCAACCAGCTCAAAGGCCCGACCGCGGCTTCTACGCCCTTCAATGGCGGAGCTGCCTGAATGAATGCGGCGACCAACCCCCCCACCGCTGCGAGCTTGATACCGGCGCCTGACTTCATCCGCGACCAGAACGACCAACTCATCATTTGTCGAAACCGGTGATATGCCATTTCCTGGCGCGTGTTGCGTCGCTCAGCCAAGGGAGGCCTGTAGAGCTCCTCATTCGGGAATTCATCCCAAAACCAGGAAATCCGGCTGAACTCAAACCGCCTCTCCCGACGTTTGTAACGACGGTGCTCTTTTTCCGATTCCGCTATCCGCCGGCGCATCTCATCGGTGAGCACGAACGCCTTTTTTGGCTTGATTGAGTCGTTTTGGTTATCAGGTTCTGTTAGTTGGTTCTCAGCTGACAATGTGCCGCTCCTTGTCTGTTTGCTTCCGCGGGCTGCAAACGCAGGCGGTTCACAGCAAGCAAGTTAACGAACCAGATCAATGTCCTTAGCGTATACGAAGCCTTCGGTGGTGGTGATTGGTACGTTGGACGGGCTGCAAAAAACGTCGTGTTTGCCAATGTTGTTTTCAGCGCGATAAGACCAATCGAGCTCCAGGATTACCTTCTTTTCGCGTAGCTCTGGGAATTCTCGGCATTTGTCTGCAATAGTATTCGTAATGTTGAAAACGAATTTGTACATATCAAATCCGAGTTCGTAGACCCTTCCGTCAAGCCTTAGGCTAGGCTTTTGGCAGAACATTTCGAGGTCTTTCATGAGATTTTCGGCGTAGTCGAAGATCTCAGCGATATTACTCATTTCCCTTTGAACGAATCGCAATTTGGCTTTGTAATTTTTGTTTTTTTCGTCAGGTATCGTGTTATCGATAAATGATTTCACGCTTTTTGCGAGCACTTCTAGTGGTATTAGAAGGTGTTGCGAATGGCTAACGAGAATATTTTCCTCGACCTTGACACGGAGACGAATTTCGTCAACGTCGCCGACATGGTGAAAATAGTTTCTGATAAGCCGGAGTATTTTGAATTCTGGAGCAGTTTTGATGCTGCAGTCGAATAGCTCAAGCAGCTTATCAGCCGTAGACTGGAGGTTGTTCAGGTAGGTAAACAGCGTGTTGATGTCTCGCTCTTCAGAATGCCTGATGTCCAACAGTTCGCGCTGGCTGTGAAAATACCGATCGATAAACGTGTACTTCTCCATGTGGCTAGGCTCCACTCCCCGGCTGGTTTCACATCTTATATAGTGAGGCGCAAGATTGTTCGAACTCATGCTTATTCAGCCCGATCTGGGCACAGTCCAGGGCGACGTAAGCCATGCACTGGCAACCTGCATGCGTTCCAGTCTGCGCGAGTAGGTCGTGCTATTTCCATTCTAGTGCGTAACCACCACAGCCAATGCTTGTAGGCGGTGATTCATCCAGAGCGAACGGCGCCCACTGCGTGACGGAAAACCGATATTTATTGCGAGGTTGCAGTAAAGGGTTGCCAAGTGGTGGCGCTCCTTCAATCAGTCAAACAGATGCTCAATAACGGTACGCGAATGGCGGCTTTCGGTTAGTCTTGTCGATCAGGAGCAGGGGAACAAGATGCAATAGGACACCTGCATTCGATTGCCGTCAAGGAAGTCAGCGCAGCATGCACATCACTTTTGGCCTTTTCTTGGACGCCCGTCAGGGCCCGTCCCCAACGAACTTCTTCAATAGCCCGATAGTCGGTCGCCTCGGTTTTCTGTCACTGCTGGAGACCTACCTTGGTCTAAGCGCTCCAGAAGCCTCAGCGGCCAGACGCGTGACCATTTACTTAGGTCTGCTGCGGGCCCATGACAACGGCTCGCGCTTCTACAGTGAGTCCTTGAAAGTCGACAGTATCGGTACGGCCGCGCGCCTCCTGGCTTGGCGTGACGAGTGGCGGCTTGGCGGCTGGGACGGTTGCGCGAACCCGGAGCACCCACCGCGAATCCAGGACCTTGCAGCCGTCGAAAACGCCGCTCTCGCAGCTCTACCGCCAGGAGAGGCCGAGCGCTTGTATCTGGTGATACACACTCTGAGTGCTTCCGGCCCCGGTCCCATCAAGTCAGTTCACCTGGTTGACCCGCCGGAGGACTTCCCGCGCCTCTGGCAACAGGTGTTGGATTGCCTGCCCGAGGTTGAAGTTCGCCTTCCTGAACCACAGGGAGCAGGACAACTTCGCGAGGTGCAGGAGCACGCCCTGACCGTACTGAACGGAGGCTCTGCGGGGAGTTCGGCCGTGCAGACCGACGGGAGCGTTTTGCTGGTACACACCCTCGCAGCCACTACTGCAGAACACTGGCTAAGCATGCAACACGCGCACATGCCCGAAGACCGAATGATCTTGGCCGAGGAGAGTGGAGACTCGTTGGACGTATCGCTGTCCGTGACTGGCAACGTCAGCTGCGGGTTCGAACGCCCTAGTCAGCTCCGCCCAGCACTTCAGGCTCTATCCCTTGCATTGGAGCTGTGCTGGGATCCAGTGGACATGAACCGATTGTTGGACTTCCTGACCCATCCTGTCGGCCCATTCAGTCGCGCTGCGAGAAGCAAGCTCGCACGCGCTGTCGCCAAGCAACCCGGGATAGGTGGCGAAGCTTGGACGACGGTCAAGAACAGGATCGCTGCAGGTAACGATGCCCAGGAAGTGACAAATGAAATCACCTTCTGGCTGGAGTCAGAGCGCTGGTCACGCACAGTTGGCGTGCCGCTAGATGCACTTATTGCTCGTGTCGATCGAATGCAGGAGGCTATGCGGCGTCGCCTCTCAGGTGAGCCCGCTGACGCGGCAAGCTTTGTTGCGGCGCATAGCCAATGTGCGGCTGTTCAAGAAGCGTTGATCGAGCTGGCTCGGCAAGGTATGGCTACGCTATTGCCTCGACAAGTTGAGCAGTTGGTTGCCCACGCCACACCCGCCGGAGCAACCAACCCCACTGCGGTTTCCCAAGTTGGTTGCATGCGCTCGACCAGTACGGCAGCCGCGTGCATCGAAGCAGCTGATGAAGTGATCTGGTGGATGCCGTCGACGCCTGCCCTGCCCTCGCCTCTACCTTGGTCTCCCGCCGAGGTGAACGCTCTGACTCAATCAGGTGTGCAGTTGCGAGACCCGGCGCGTGAACTTGTGTCGTTAGCACTGAAGTGGCTGCGGCCACTACTTGCCGCGAGAAAAAAATTCATCATCGTCTGCCCTCCTCCTGGTACAGAAATACATCCGATTCGCCAGCTTATTAAGAAGCTCGTACCGGATATCGAGTCCACCTCGCTTGACTTGGACACTGCACTCAACTCCACGCTTCTCGGGGTAACCGCCGAGGTGCTTGCACCTCAGGCGCTGCCCGCTACTCCACGACACATCCAACTCCCTCATCCCGTGCAGCTCGGTGACGCCTCACAGTCGTTTACTACGCTCAACGAGCTCTTCAATGACGCGGCCCTATTCGTTTTGAAACGAGTGGCGAAGCTAGATCCTACTTCAGTCCTGGGGGTGGATGAGGGCAACCGCCTGCTGGGCATCCTCGCTCATCGGGTGCTCGAGAAACTCTTCGAGCACAACAATGCCTTGAGTTGGTCAAACGCCGATGCCGTTGCCTGGTTCCGCGCCGAAGCCGACTCGCTCTTGCTGACTGAAGGCGCTGTACTGCTCATGCAGGGTGCGGGGGTAACGCAGCAACACTTCCGGAAGGTTTGCGAACGAGCCATAGGTAGTCTCCTCGATCACCTCAGGCTCGCAGGTGCCGTTCAGGTTCAGACTGAGGTGGAGTTCAGAGGAACCTTGGGAGCAGTTCCGCTGATCGGCAAAATTGATCTCTTGGTCACGCTTGGTGACAAGCGAACTGTCGCCGTGGACATAAAGTGGAGAGGCGATATCTACTACGCTGGGCTGCTTCGCTCTGGTGAGCACCTACAGTTGGCGCTCTACTCCAGCCTCATAGAGCAAACAAGCGGTGTCGCACCCGCCGCGCTTGGCTATTTCATCCTGGAAAGCGGCGGACTGTACATCACCGCTGCCGACATTCTCCCAAAAGCGCAAGTCAGAAGACCGCCAGAAGGCGTAACCGTCTCCAACCTACTAGACCGTGCCCGCGCCACGTGGGAGTGGCGCAAGCAGCAGTTGGATGCGGGGACCATCGAAGTCGTTCCGGAAGATCCGAGTGACGAGTTCCAAGGCCCTGAGGGAACCCTTCCGGTCAACGGTCCAAACAAATGGGACCGAGACCACCTTATCTTGCTGGGAGGCTGGAAATGATGAACAACATCGAATTCATCAGTGCAGGCGCCGGCAGTGGCAAGACCTACAAGCTGACCGAAACACTTGCTCAAGCTCTCGAATCGGGCACAGCGCGCCCTCACGCCATCTTGGCCACGACCTTCACCGTGAAGGCCGCTACCGAGCTTCGCGAACGAGCCCGCTCCTGGCTGCTGGAAAATGGACGTATCGACCTGGCCACAGCTATCGGCCAGGCCCGCTTGGGCACCGTCAACAGCGTTTGCGGCCAGATGCTCAAGCGGTTCTGCTTTGAGCTGGGCCTGTCTCCCGATCAGACTGTATTGGGCGAAGGTCAATCCAAGAGACTGCTCAAAGCTACACTTGCCGAGTCGATGGAAGCCGACGCTCAAACGGAGCTTGTTCGGCTCACTGAGCGGTTCGGCATCGAGCAGGTGGACTGGTCCAAGACTGTTGAGGCTGTCGTTAAGGCCGCGCTCGACAACGATATTGGACCGGAGGAGCTTCGAGTGATGGGTTCCCAGAACGCGGACGCGATGCTCGAGAATTGGCCTGCTCCAGCTACGGGGCTTGACCCAACCGAAGCATTGGCGACTGCGCTGGCCGAAGCACACAAGGGGGTAGCGGCATACGTAAAACAGCAGCAAGCTGTCGGTGCCAAAGTTGCAGACAACCTATTAAAAGGCCTAGAGGGACTTCAGAAGCTAGATCGACTCTTCCGTGAAGGCCGCTGGTGCTGGCCCGACTGGATCGGCGCAGCCGGATTTGACGCCGGCGCCAAGGTCAGAGATATCGTGGCGCCAGTCAAATCCGCAGCGCAGGTCCACGAGTCTCACCCGGCCTTTCATGCCGAAGTCCGCCAGTACCTTGACCAGATATTCAACCTCGCCGCCGACGTTCTCAATGCCTACGAGCAGGCTAAGAAGGCGCTGGGTGCAGTCGACTTCAGCGACCAAGAGGTGTTGCTGCTACGTGCGTTGAGGACAAAGCCATCTGTCCGGGAAGTCTTGGCGGCAGAACTGGATCTCATCATGGTTGATGAGTTCCAGGACACTAGCCCTCTCCAGCTGGCGCTTTTCATCGAGCTGGCAAAGCTGGCTAAGAAGTCGGTGTGGGTCGGCGACCCCAAGCAGGCTATCTACGGTTTCCGCGGAACTGACGCAAGCCTCATTTCCGGCGTTCTCAACGCCATCAAGGGCTGGGGCGGAATCTTAGGGGAGGTCCTGGACACCTCCAGGCGCTCCAACGAAAGTCTGGTCTCGCTCACTAATGGTCTATTCATCTCTGCGTTCGAGCCCGAGCTGACGCCCGAACAGGTCCGGTTGCAGCCACTGCGCAAGGACATTCCGGACCAGCCCGCGCTGTTGAACTGGAACTTCGAGAGCAGCCGAAACGACTCGGATTACCTATGTCTTGGCCAGGCCATCCGCGAGCTGCTGGAGTCCGGGGCCAAGGTCGAAGACAAGGACACCAAGGAGCTCCGTCCGATTCAGGCCGGCGATATAGGAGTGCTTTGTCGCTACAACGACCAGGTCGAATTTGCCGTTACGTCGCTCACCCACTGGGGCATCCCGTCAGCCAGCCCACGCTCCGGCTTACTGGGAACTGCCGAAGCCATCTATGTCATGGCCTGCCTGAGGCGTATGAACGACCCAACCGACACTGTCGCCACCGCGCTGGTTCTAACCCTGGCTGACAGCACTCCGATCGAAACCTGGCTTGCAGACAGGCTGCAGCATCTCGCAACGGACGAGGCCAAGCCATACGAGTGGCTCACGACGGGCGATAGCGCCCATAAACTAATTGCCCGATTGGAAACACTGCGTCCGACGCTAATGGCTTTGACGCCACTAGAAGTGCTGCGACTTGCTGCTGCCGAGTCCCAAGTGGCAAGACTGGTCGGCCAATGGTCCACCTCCCCCCACGAGAGCCGCAACCGGATGTCCAACGTCGAGGCACTGGTTGAGCTCGGAAAGACTTTCGAGGACGAGTGCGTCGCCGCGAAGCGGCCAGCGACGGTTAGCGGCATGCTTCGTTGGCTGGACGAACTCGCTAGCCAAGAGGATGATAATCGGGCAACTTCAGCAGACAACGCAGTCTCGGTTCTCACTTATCACGGGGCAAAGGGACTGGAGTGGCCAGCCGTCGTGCTGACAAGCCTCGATGCGCTAGCACGTACTTCTCTTTGGGGCGTGCGCGCGAGGACAGTTGGAGACTTCGACCCGCAGCAACCACTCGCCAACCGCTTCGTCCACTGCTGGTTAAAGAGCTGGGGCAAGCGGTCCCAGCCCCAAGCAGCACTCAATGCCGAAGCCAGCGTAACTGGCCAAGCCATGCAGGCAGAGGCATTGGCGGAGAACAAGCGTCTTCTATATGTGGGCCTGACCCGTGCACGTGATATGAACGTCGCGCTATCTTTCGTGCGCAGGTCAGGCCCGGGCCGCGCCTGGGTCAGCGAGATTAAAGGTGCAGCCGAGCTGTTGTTCGGTGACTCAGAAATAATAACGACTTCCGAAGGCAAACAGCTTTCCAGGCTATCTAAGTCCTGGAACAAGGATGAGTGCTCAACGGAGCCACCTGCCAAAGCCCCCGAGGCTTGCCACTGGTTTACAACTCGTCCGCGCGTGCAGGCCGAACCTTTGTGGCACCGACCGAGCTCTGCTTCGGGCGGTGCATTCACGGTTGTCGAGACCGACGCCGTCGGAGTTCGGCTAAGCCTGGCAGGCAAGCCCGACATGGCATCGCTGGGCACGGCGCTTCACCTATGTATCGCACGCGCAGGCGTGCTTGGCGGTATTTCTCCCCCTGACGTTGAGGGCATTCTGAAGACCTGGGCCGTGGCTGGTTCTGTAGATAAGGATGCCGTGTGCACCCAGACCTCAGCGTTCCAAGCTTGGATAGCCAAGCGCTGGCCCGACTGTCCCGTTTACGTCGAGGTACCCATCGAAGCAGATGGCCCGAACGGCACTCGTATCCGGGGCCGCATCGATTTGCTGGTGGAGTTGCCAGACGGCTGGATTCTGGTGGACCACAAGTCGAACCCCGTGGGGCCAGCCAGAGACGACGACCTGATAGCCTTGCATGGGCCACAGCTAGAGTCCTATGCCCACGCCCTTCTCAGCGCAACCGGCAAGCCCGTGAGCCAGCGATGGCTCTATTTTCCGGTTGCTGCACGAGCCGTCCGCCTGTCCTGACGCTCTCAGAAGTGCGCCGAGTTTAGATCAATAGAAAAAGGTGGCGTAGAGATGGATGTAAAGTTCCTCTCGGTTTCGCAAACACAGACGGCGCTCATTGTAGTGGATCAACTGATCCCGGACACGACGTTAAGTCTTTTTCGGACTGAGCTGGTGCCAGTCCGTTATTGAACTGGTGTAGCCGAATCAAGTTATAGCGATGTATCAGATAATGACTGATATCGTGCTGAGCCTCTCGGTCCGCCATGTAGCCCACGGTCGGTATCTACTCAGTTTTCAGGCTTCGGAAAACACATTCCATTGGCGAGTTGTCGTAGCAATTAACTCGGCGACTCATGCTCTGATGGATGCGGTATCGCCAGAGCCGCTGGCGATACGGCGCAGTTTGGTCATCAGACACCCCGTTAGGCGAGCATTCTCGCCTAACGGGGTGTCCGGTTTCATTAGACCACTACACCATGCTGAATCGGCACAGGTAACAGATCAGCCGCCGAAAGATGCCAATTTCTAATAGTCTGCCCTTTCAGACGGCGTTTTTGCTTCCACCAGTCCACTAAATCCCATCAGGTTTCTCAGACGTTATCGATCCGGTAGAATGAGGTCAAATGGCCATCGCACACCAAAAGCACGCTGCGTGTGCCCTCAGAGCAAGGACGTCATGAGTATGAAATTCATCAAGGTTCAACACCGAGGTAAGCTCCAGCAGGATGCAAGAAACTCGGGGGTCTTGTATGTAGATAACTGGGACGACTACGGCTACAAAACCAAATTTGCCCTGATCATCGTTGATGGGGGTGGGGTCGAACATAGAGTTGGTGATCTGAAGATCGCTTACCAGGGGCAACCTGAAGGCTGGACAGAACATGGGATGCCTGATGAATTCACGTCGCTAGAACCCAAATTCTTCAGCCTGGGGCAGGACGTCGAATACTATCGAAAACTACTTGAGCTGTTTTCGCTGGAGGACGCTCACGCAATCCTCAACGCGTTAGGGGATGTGGCTTTCTCCAAAGAGCGTCGGGAGGCTTCCTCTTCAGAGTTAGCGTTTAGCACTTCCCTGCTTCGGGCAGTGAACCCAACAACGATTGACCACCAATTCAAGCGGATCCTCACCGGGGACGCCCCAGTGACCCCGTACGACTTCTTCTATGAAAAGGCAAGATCAGACGGTATCGCACCGCTGACTCTCGAGTTCAGTGTCGATCCTGATGTCAAACCCTCCAGTAACGTTCACATCTTGATCGGCCGAAACGGGGTGGGTAAAACAACCCTATTGAATGGCATGGTTGACTCCTTGGTCACGCCAAGTGATGAGGTGTACGCCAAAGGCTGCTTTTTCGACAAGAACATGTGGAGCTTCAAGCGACCGCTCACCAATGATGACTTTGCAGGTGTGGTGTCGGTTTCATTCAGCGCGTTCGATCCATTTGACCCCCCGCCGAACCAGGATGATCCCAGCCAGGGAATGAGATATCGATATGTAGGCCTGAAGCACAGGGTGCTAGCCGCCGAGGGAGAGAATGTTTGGGGGTTGAAGACCAAGCCCCACCTCTGCACGGATTTGGCCGATAGCCTCAAAGTCTGCCTCAGCCTAAGCGCAAAAAGAGCACGGTGGATCAAGGCAATTCACAAGCTTGAGTCTGACTTCAATTTCGAGGAAATGAATCTCCTCCAGCTGATTGAGGTTTTTGACGCCGATAGATCAGAAACCAAGTCCGAGTTCGTCCTACGTAGTACGACCATGTTCGAAGGAATGAGCTCTGGCCACGCTATTGTTCTGCTGACCATTACCCAGCTCGTCGAAACCGTTGACGAGAAAACGCTGGTATTGATTGATGAACCAGAAAGCCATCTGCACCCTCCTCTGCTGTCTGCTTTCACCCGGGCCTTGTCCGATTTGCTCACTGCGCGAAATGCTGTAGCCATCATTGCTACCCATTCACCTGTCGTCCTGCAGGAAGTGCCAAAGTCTTGTGTGTCCATTATCAACAGGAGTGGCGAGACAGCGACAGTCGACCGGCCGGATGCCGAGACGTTTGCAGAGAACGTTGGCGTTCTAACTCGACACGTCTTTGGTCTGGAGGTGAGCAAATCAGGCTTCCATGAACTCCTGGCCGCCGACGTCCGGACAGGTGCTGCGTTTGAGCAAATCAAGGGTGACTATGCAGGTCAGATTGGCACCGAAGGCCAGGCACTTTTGAGATCCATGACTATCGCGCGTGACAAGCAATGGGAGTCTGATCAATGAGAGCAATAGGCGCTCCCGCTCAGGATCCGCAGATGGTCTACAGCCTCTGCGTGAACAGCATTGCTGACGAGGATCTAAGAGCGCGCTTGCAAGCCATTACAGCGGAGGTGGTTGCTGCCGCGGAAGAGTACCAGCAGAAAGGCCTTATCAATCAATTCTTCGCGATCCCAGCTATCGACTGTGATAACGATGACATCGTGGTTGGCCAGGTAACCAAGAAGGAGCTGAAAGCTACATACTCTTCTCACATGGTGGCTGACACGAAGCCTGCCAGGAGGGTGTACACCGACCTGCTCGGTCTGGCTCCGCGTAAAAAATGCCCGTTCTGCGGGTTCGGACAAGCTAGCACCCTCGACCACTACCTGCCGAAAGCTAGATTTCCGATATTATCTGTTCTGCCCTGGAACCTCGTGCCAGCGTGCAAGGACTGCAATACCGGCAAAAATGCCGCCACCGCGACCACGCAAGACCAACAAACACTCCACCCGTATTTTGAGCATCCACGGATGACCGGTGACCAGTGGCTGCACGCGCGGGTGCTTACGGGCGCCCCGCCAGTACTGGAGTTTTTCGTGAGTCCCCCAGAGGATTGGGATCTGATCGATAAGACTAGGGTGTTGGCGCATTTCAGAGACTACAAGCTGGCCTCACGGTTCTCTATCGAGGCCAGTAACGAACTCGCCAACCTCAAGGACACGCTTGACTTGGTATGGTCGGCCTCTGCTTTAGCCGGAGTACAAGACCACCTTCGAGTCATTGCGGTCGGAAAAAAGGCTGTCCATATGAATGCTTGGGATACCGCTATGTACCAAGCGCTTCTCAAAAGTGAGTGGTACTGCAACGAGGGCTTTCGGGCATTCGAGTAAGTATTCCGTTTCGCCTAAACAAACAAAAAGCGCGACCTTTCGGTCGCGCTTTTCTTTGCTTTTCTGCCTCGAACGAGTAAGCGTCCGCCCAACTCACCTTGCGTAAGTCAGACCGGTACCCACTGATGCGGCAGCAGTTTCCCAAACTCACTGGCGCGCTGTGTCTGCAGCCGCGTCAGCGTGAATCGCCCCGAGCTTCGTAGAAACTTCTTTGCCTTGAACTGAGGCCAGTAAAGTCAGGTTTATGAACATCAATCGATGAACAGTCGCGTTAATTTCTAGAGCGGTTGGCCAGTAATTTCAGGCTCATGAGCCGCTTATGAACATCTGACATCGCCCACTTGTTAAATCATGTATTACTCTAGGCTTATCGCTCAGCTACTTTATGGATCTCAGCAACCACCTGCTTCACTGCCTCTTCAATCGCACCTTCATTACGACACAACACCCAGCCCTGACCCACAACCGCCCGTTCGAACATCTCTGTGCATGCAACATGCTCTGCATACTTCTGAATCACAGTGCCGCCCAATCCTCGTGAACGTGCCGTTGCTCTCGCCCATGAAATACCCGGCGCGGTGATAACACCGACATGCAGATCCGGCACTCGCACGCTTCGCTCCAGGTTCAACCGCAGAATCTCTGCAAATGGAATCGTGTGTCGAAACGCAGCCTCAGACGGATACCAGCGATCAATCAAGATGATGCTGCCCAACGGCTGCCGAGTCAGGACATTCCGGGATATCCAACTGCGACTGTCGGCAAAGCGCTCGCACACAGCCCATTCCAGATCCCGTGAAGGATTTCTGGCAAGTTCGTTCACCAGGGCCATGGTTTCCCCTCTATAGGGATCGCTTTTTCGCTCGCAAAGCCGGATGACTTTCTTGTTGTCCGCCCTAAGAGCTGCCGTTACGGCCTCCAGCAGCGTGGTTTTGCCGGTGCCTTTGGGGCCGTCCAGAGAAACAAAAAGTGGAGCATTCATTTTTCACACAGCGATCAAGATAATGATCACCACTCTAACTGCATTTGCAGCTGGCCAGGCATCCAAGCACTTTCACAAGTAATTTTCCTACCCCCTAGGTATGCTCCGCGTCTATTACCGATTACTGATACCGGGATGCCCGCCCAAGTCTCTGCTGCACAGTCGCAGTCTATGGAGCCGTATCCTCTCAAGGACGTTTGAAAGATGAGTACCCCTGCGCTGGATATCAGCAGCCTGACACCCTTGCCTTACCACCAGCGTGTGGTCGATTACCTGAAGACCCACGAACCCGTCGTGTGGGAGTGGGCTTCGTCTCTGGGGGTTCAGCAGGAGCACGCCCAGGATGTGCGCGCGCAGTTGCTGCGGGACACCTATCGCCTGAGCCCCGAGACCCACCCGCAGGCCTATCAGGCCTGTGAGACGGCGCTGCAATGCTTGCAGATCCAGGCGCCTGCGACCCTTTACCAGGCTGGCGACGGCGCGATGAATGCCAGCCTGTATTACCTGGCCGGTGAAGTGCATGTGGTGTTCTACGGACCGATTCTTGAACGGCTCGACGCTCAGGAGTTACTGGCGCTGTTGGGACATGAGCTGGCCCACTACCGCTTATGGTCTGAGCACGGTGGCGACTATCTCACCGCCGAGCGGATTCTCAAGCACGCCATGGCTGATATGAATACGCCTCCGAGCCTGGAACAGACCGCGCGTTTATATAGCCTGCACACCGAAATCTATGCCGACCGAGGCGCAGCCCTGGTGGCCGGCGGGCCGGAAGCGTCGATTACTTCGCTGGTCAAGATTCACACCGGGATCGTCAGCGTCGATGCCGCCAGTTACCTGAAGCAGGCCCAGGAGCTGGATGGCAAGGATGCACCGTTGTCCCAAGGCGTTTCTCACCCGGAGACGTTTCTGCGCTCCCAGGCGGTGGACAGCTGGTGGCGGCAGGTGCCGGAGACCGACAACTGGCTGCACGGCCGGTTGCGCGGGCCGTTGTCGCTCTATCGCTTGGATGTGACCGGCCAAGTCGAGCTGACCGCCCTCACCCGCAGCTTTATCGCCAGCTTCATCGACACCTCCGTGCTGCAATCGGAGGTGGTGCTCAATCAGGTACGTGGATTCTTTCCCGACTGGAAAGACAACGAAACCACGCTGGACCTGGGCACGCTGAATGCCGAGCGCGTCGACGCAAGCATCCACGAATACCTGCACTTCATCATGCTCGACCTGAGCCTGGTGGACCGCGACCTGCGGGATGAGGCCTTGTTGCACGCGGCGCGCACAGCCAAGAAGCTCGGCAGTACCGACGACTTCATCAACGTGCTCAAGCGCGATATCAAATTACCCAAACGTGAGCTCGACCCGATCGTTCGCGCGCTCAAAGCGGAGGTCGACACATGGAACCGATAACCCAACCCATCAATTTCACGCAATTGCTGCAGACCCACGATGGCGTCGCCGTCCCCATCGACGATGTGCTGTTCCTGGCGCTGCCGTTACTGCGCCAGGTTGCGCAATTGCATGAACTGGGACGTGTCGCCCAACTCAGTTATCTCGATGTGCTGCAAGGGCCGGAACGCACGCTGCAATTGCGCAATCCGGAGGGCGTCCCGCCACTGCTGGCGCTGGAAGCGATCAAGCAGGTGCAGCCTAATCCAGAGTCGGCACTGAATATCGTCGGCAAGGTCCGCCTGACCCGGGATTCGGAAAGTGGCGTGGCCGTGACCGACTTGCAAGTCCAGGAAGATCCGCATCAGGCCATTGACCACCCGGTGTTCCTCACCGACCTGCACAGTTGGGAGCATCGCCTCGGGCACCACGACGAGATCACCGATATTTTCCAGCTCGGCCAGTTGCTGGCCTGCCTGGCGTGCGGGTTGGATTTCGCCGATATCAACGACCTCAAGGCTTTTGCCCGGCACCGCCGTAACCTGTTCCAGCTCAACGGCCGGCTCAACCCGGTACTGGCCAATCTGATCGTTGAAATGACCGAGCTGAACCGCCATGAGCGCGCCACCGATGTCGGCTCACTGGTGCGACGCCTGGAATCCTGGCGCGAACAGCCGGCCAGCCTGGATGTCGAGCGTGTATTGGCCCAGGCCGAAGGCCCGGCTTCACGGCGCACCGTAGTACTGGAGCATCTGCGTAATCGCTTGTTTGATCTTTCGCGGCGCAATCGCCTGCTGTACTTCCGGCCGACGCAAGCCAACGTCAACTTGACCGTGGCCAGCGTGCCCTTGGTGATGCGTGTCGAAAGTATCCGCCCCGAAGCCTTGTGCACCTGGCAGCCTACCTTCGGTGGCTTCTCCGAGCAGGTGTTGAGCGGCAAACCGGTTGGCCTGCAGCAATGGTTGCGGTTTGAAGACCAGACCTGGTTGCAGGCGTCGCTGGAACGCATCATCCAGGAAACCCGCCGCGACCGCGCCGAGTTCGGCTTCAGCAACCTGCGCCTGGTCGTGGCCTTCATGCGCTGGCACAACCTCAAGGACACGCCGGAAGAACGCATCGTCACTCCCCTGCTCTGGCTGCCGGTGGAACTGAGTCGCAAAAAGGGCGTGCGCGACCAGTTCATGTTGCAGTGCGATGAGACCGAGGCTGAGTTCAACCCGGTACTGCGGCATCAATTGCGCCAGCTCTACGACATCCAGTTGCCGGAAACCGTCGACCTGCAAAAGACGTCCCTGGAGGAAATCCACGCCGACATTGCGCGCCAGATCAAACTGACCGAGCCTGGCGTCGAGTTGCGCCTGCAAAGCAAACCGCAAATCGAACTGATCCACCAGAAGGCCGTGCAGCATCTGCACCACTTCCAACGCCGTCGCGCCCGCCAGCGCTCGACGATGCCCTTGGCCAGGCCGGATTTCAGCTACGACCGCGAAGACTACCGCCCGCTGGGCCTGCAATTGTTCCAGCAAAAGGTGCTGCCCAGCGAGTTACCGTTGCGCCTGGCCGTCGGCGCCAAACCCTTGCTGCGCAACCAGCATCCGCAGATGGTCGCCAGCAGCACCGAAAACAGCACCTTCGCCATGCCCGAGAATCAGGGGCACCGCTACGCCTGGGACATCGACCTGACCCAGGTGACCCTGGCCAACTTCAACTATCGAAAGATGTCGCTGGTGCGTGACTACGCACAGCTGATCGATGAGCCCGCGCAAAACGAAGCGTTTGACCGGATGTTCTCGATTGAGCCGCGAGACGTCGAAGTCCAGACTCCAGACCCGATCCCGCTGCCCGACCAGTGGAACGTGGTGGCCGGTGACGCGACGCAGAACGCTGCGGTCAGCCTGGCCCGGACCGGGCGTCACTTCATCATTCAGGGGCCACCGGGCACCGGCAAATCCCAGACCATCACCAACCTGATCGCGGACTATGCCGCACGCGGCCTGCGCGTATTGTTTGTGTGCGAAAAGCGCGCAGCGCTGGACGTGGTGTTCCATCGCCTGCAACAGAGTGAACTGGGCGAATTGTGCTGCCTGATTCACGACTCCCAGACGGACAAAAAAGCGTTCGTGGGCAACCTGCGCGAGTGTTATGAGCGCTGGATCGCCGGCGACGCCCAATCGGTGCAGTTGCAAGCGCGTCGCGACGCCACACTGGCCTCCTTGAGCCAACAACTGGGCCTGATAGAGCGCTTTGAACAGGCGATGGCCGGGGTGCCTGAGTCCTTGGCCTGCTCGGCGCGTGAGTTGGTCCGTCATTTGATCGAGCTGCCACCCGTTGCTGCACAGCTGCCGCCCGAAGCGCTGGAGCGCTTGCCCGAATGGCGGCACTGGCAGGCACAACACGAGCTGACCGGCCGGTTGTATCAGACCATCAAGGAACGCTTCGGCCTCGACAGTTTTGCGCGTCACCCCTTCAGCCACCTGGCCTCAAGCCTGGTCACCCACGAGCATGCCTACGGCCAGCTCAAGGCGTTTCTGGAGCAAGCCAGTGGGCTGATGGACAGCGTCGAGTCGTTCCTGGAGTCATCCTCCAGCCTGCTGTCCGGTGACACGCGCCTGACGGATGCGTGCGTGCTGACTCAAGCTGCCGAGCAACTGACCGGCGCCAACCTGGCGGCGCACCTCGACCTGCTGGAACCTGGCTCAACGAGTTCCCAAACGCTGCACGCCGAACAGGCCGCCTTGCAGGCACTGGCCGTGCAGCAACACAACGCCCGTGAAACCACCCGCCACTGGCGCGTGAAACTTGAGCCCCAGGATACCCAGGCGGCCCTGGAGCAGGTACAGCGCCAGGAAGGCTCGCTGCTGCACTGGTTGCAACCCGGTTGGTGGCGCCTGCGTGGCGAACTTCAACGCCGCTACGACTTCAGTCAGCACGCGATTCGCCCCAGCCTGCGCGGCGTGCTCGACAACCTGGCCGGTGAACACCGCGCCACCGCCGAGCTGCACGCCGAGCAGCAACGCCTGCAAGGTCGCTACGGCATCCAGGATATCGACCTGTTCGTGCACAATCTGCACGCCCTGCTGCAGCAACTGAGCGCATCACCGTTGTTGCGCAAGTGGGTCGAAGGCCTGCGGGGCAATCCGAGCAGCTTGCCCGGTGTGCGCCAGGAAGCCAGCCTGCGCCAACCCATCGCGCGCCTGGCCGAGCTGGTTGCCCAGCATTGCGTATTCGACCCGGAGCCAAGCCTGGCCGAGCTGGCCGAGTACCTGCGCGACCTGCGTGAAGAGCTCGACGAACTGCCCGACACCCTGCCCCTGCTCAACGAGCTACACCAGGCCGATCCCGTCTGCCTGGCGGTCGTGCAACAGTATGCTTTGCCACAACCCGTGCTGGACGGGTTGATTGCTCAGGAAAACCTGACCCGCCTGTACCGTGCCAATCCGCAGATGGCCCGCTTCGATGGCCCGGCCTTGAGCCTGGCTGCGCGCCAGGTCAGCCAGGCCGAAAGCAGCCTGCTCAAGAACAACGCTCATGTGCTCAGCGCTACCCTGCACCAGCGTTTTCTGGACCATGTGAAGCAATCGGCGATGTCGGTGACACAGCTGGACGCACCGGCCCGTGAGTTCAAGAAAGCCTATGCCAAAGGGCGCCGCGAACTGGAACATGAGCTGGGCAAGACTATGCGTTATCGTTCCATCCGCGAAATGGCCAGTGGTGACAGTGGTCGAGTGATCAACGATCTCAAGCCCATCTGGCTGATGAGCCCGCTGTCGGTGTCCGATACCCTGCCGTTGACCCCGGACCTGTTTGACGTGGTGATTTTCGACGAGGCCAGCCAGATCCCCAGCGAAGAAGCCGTGCCCGCCCTGAGCCGTGCGCAGCAGGTGATTGTGGTAGGCGACGAGATGCAGTTGCCACCCACCAACTTCTTCTCCAGTGCCGGTGACCAGGACGATAATGACCTGATTGCCATGGAGGACGGGGAACAGATCTCAATCAACCTCGATGCGGACAGCCTGCTGAGCCAGGCCGCACGCAACTTGCCAGCCACCCTGCTGGCCTGGCACTACCGCAGTCGCCACGAAGCGCTGATCAGTTTCTCCAACGCAGCGTTCTACGAAGGGCGCCTGATCACCATTCCCGACCGGCGTATCGAGCGCCCTGCCCCGGCCCACGCCGCTGTGGACTCCAGCGACGCCCAGGCCGTGATCCAGGGCGCCGACACGCTGCTCGACAGCCCGATCAGCTTCTTGAAGATGAGCGATGGCGTCTACCTCAGCCGTAGCAACCTGGCCGAAGCCCGCTACATCGCCAATCTGGTGCGTGAACTGCTGCAACGCGAGACTGGCCTGAGCCTGGGCATCGTGGCCTTTTCCGAGGCCCAGCAAGGCGCCATCGAGCAGGCCCTGGAAGACCTGGCCAGCAATGATTCGGCCTTTGCCACACGCCTTGAGCGCGAGTACGTGCGTGAAGATGCCGGGCAGTTCAATGGCCTGTTCGTCAAGAACCTGGAGAACGTACAAGGTGATGAACGCGATGTGATCATCCTGAGCATATGTTACGCGCCGGGACCGAACGGCAAGATGCTGATGAACTTCGGCCCGATCAACCAGCGCGGCGGGGAAAAACGCCTTAACGTGATCTTCAGTCGTGCGCGCAAGCGCATGGCGATTGTCTCCAGCATTGAGTCCGAGGCCATCACCAATACCCACAACGATGGCGCTGCCGCATTGCGCGCGTTCCTGCAATTCGCCCAGGCCAGTGCCAGCGGCGATGCGCCACGCTCCCAGGGCATCCTGGCCAACCTCAACCCAGGCGCCAAGCAGTCCTTTGCCGTCAGCCTGCCCAGGGACACGCTGCGCAGCGCCCTCGCCGTCGCGTTGCGCCAACGCGGGCATTCGGTGCAGGAGTATGTCGGGCGTTCACAGTTCCGCTGTGACCTGGCGATCAGCGACGCCAGCGGTGAATACTTCAGTCTGGGGGTGCTGCTTGACAGCGACACGGCAGCCGCGACTGACGTGCGTGAGCGTTATATCTTCCGCCCGACGGTATTGCGCAGCTTCGGCTGGAAGATCATCGACGTGCTCAGCCATGACTGGCTGCGCGACCCGGAGGACGTACTCAAGCGCATCGAAGCGCTGCTTCGGGGTGAAGAAGCGCCTGCACTGCCAGCGCCGGAACTGACCGTGGAAACCGGCGAGATTGAAACCGAGCCACCGGCAACCCCTGAAGCGGCGCTGTCGATGCGCGAGTTCATCTATGGCGAAGGTAACTCCAATAAGTTCTGGCGTATTGGTGTCACCGACGCCGAGGTGGTGGTGAGTTTCGGCCGCATCGGCACCAAGGGCCAGACCCTGATCAAATCCCTGGAGAGTCCCGAACGCGCGTTGCGTGAAGCAGAGAAACTGATCGCGGAGAAACTGCGTAAAGGCTATCAAGAACAGGCATGAATGAAAGGACGGCGCCCACCCCGGGCGCCTGTCCACCCCCAAACCGTAAACCCACGCTCCATGCACCAGCCCCTGCCCTAATGCTGAAACGTCATCATCTCCCCCTCGCCCGCATGTTAATCTCGCCCCACCACGAATAGACATTGATCGTCACAAGACGATGACCAGAACCAGGAAAGCCCATGCCAAAGATTTCTCACTCAGCCCTGCGCCGCAACTTCCGTGAATTGCTCGCCAACCCAACCTGCGTTGAAACCGCTTCCGTCTTTGACCCGATGTCGGCGCGTATCGCCGCCGACCTGGGTTTCGAAGTCGGCATCCTCGGTGGCTCCGTTGCTTCGTTGCAGGTATTGGCCGCACCCGATTTTGCGTTGATCACCCTGAGTGAGTTCGTTGAGCAAGCCACCCGCATCGGCCGCGTTGCCCAGTTGCCGTTCATTGCCGACGCCGACCACGGCTACGGTAACGCCCTGAATGTGATGCGTACCGTCGAAGAACTCGAGCGGGCCGGTGTGGCGGCGTTGACCATTGAAGATACGTTGCTGCCGGCACAGTTCGGGCGCAAGTCCACCGATCTGATCTCCATTGAAGAAGGCATCGGCAAGGTCCGCGCGGCGTTGGAAGCACGTGTCGATCCCGAATTGTCGATCATTGCCCGGACCAACGCCGGTGTGTTGCCGACCGAAGCCGTTATCGAGCGCACCCAGGCCTACCAGAAAGCCGGGGCCGACGGGATTTGCATGGTGGGTGTGGCCGATTTCGAACACCTGGAGAAGATCGCGGAAAACCTGACGGTGCCGCTGATGCTGGTGACCTACGGCAACCCTAAGCTGAATGACGCCCAGCGTCTGGCCAGCCTCGGCGTGCGGGTGGTGGTGGCCGGCCACGGGGCTTACTTTGCCGCGATCAAGGCGACGTATGACAGCCTGCGTGCCCAGCGCCAGTTGACCCACAGCACCGATAACCTCAGTGCCACCGAGCTGACGCATACCTACACGTTGCCGGAAAGCTACGTGGCCTGGGCGGAAGAGTTCATGGACGTCAAAGAGTAAAGACAACCTCGGAGCGAGGGGGTCTCCCCCCTCCTCCCGTTCTCACGATGTCCACTGCTCCCCGCCTGGCCAATCCTTGGTGGGAATATCCGCAATGGTCCCGTCCTTGACCCCATCGATGCCATAACGCTCGATTGAATCCCCCAATATCTCGCCGAACTTGTCCGACTTGGCCTGTGCCTGTCCTTCCTTGACCAGCCCGGGCACGATGGCCGCCAGTACCGCCACGCCAGCCGCCAGGAAGCCCAGCACGCCCGCCGTGGCCGCCAGGCCCGGGAGAAAGCGCGGCAGGTTCGCCCCGAGCAAGCCAAGGCCGCCCTCCGCGGCCGAGGCGCTGCCGGCCAGTACACCCAGCGAGCCTGCGGTAATACCGAAGCCACCGCTCAGCTTGTCACCACGACGCAGCGCGTTGACGCCATCAAAAATGCCATAAGCCCCGGCGACGATACCGGCCAGGCCGCCGATACCTTTGGCGGCTTCCTCAAAGTTCTTCGCCACGACTTTGGCGTGCTTGCCGTCCTTGACGTTGTCCTTGACCTCATCGAGCAGGTCGAGCATGACCTTGCCGTCCTTCATATCCTTGAGGGTCTGCTCACCGTTCTTGATCGACTTGGCGAGGTGTTCCTGGTAGCCCTTGGTGCCGCCCTCGATCAGCACGGTGGTGGTCTGCACGGAACCGGTGGTGATGTCGACGATGTTGCGCGTGGTCAACTTTCCACCGCTCTGCGCCCCGCGCGCAATGGTCACACCCGCCAGGAACAGCCCGCTCACCCCGTGCAGCACACCGCTGCCGTAGGCGCCCTTGGCGCCGCCGTTGGGATCGAAGTCCGACAGCTTGCCCATTTTGTCCAGGGCCTTGGTGCCCTGGCGGAGCATGTCCCAGTTACCACGAAAGCCCGCCAGGACCTGGTCGGTGGTGGCCACGGTCCCGTCCTGGTTCAGCAGCAGTTCGGGGCTTTCCTGGCGCATCTGGTCGACCAGCTTGCGGACCTTGTCTTCGTCCAGCTCCGCGCCGCCGTCCTTGCCGAATGCGGCCTTGATGTCGTCGAAGCCAGCCCCCTTGAACAGGTTCTGCTGGGCGATGCTGGAGAAATTGTCATTGAGCTGTTGGTCATACTGGGCCGTGAAGGCCGGATCAAGCGCGGCGTTATAGAGCGCCACCTCCAGGCTGAACTCCGAAGCGGCCTGCTCCGGCGTGTTGTCCTTGAGCAACTCGCGCAGGCGGTCGCCACTGGCCAACTGGTCCTTGTAGAAGGTCTTGAATGCTTCGTTATGCGAGGATTTGGCGACCGCGCCCTGGATCGCCTTGGCATCGTCAATGCCAAGCATCGACTGCAGGCTGGTGGCGGTGGCGTAGAAACCGGCCAGCGCTGTGTGCTGGTCGGTCTTGCCGTCCTTGGTGTTGGCGTCCCACGCGGCGTCCAGTGCCTTGCCCGACTTCACCTGATCCTCGTAGGTCTTGGTGACCGCATCCTTCAGGCCGGGATTGTCTTCAAACAACGTCTTTACCGCCTGGTCGCCTGCGTTCCTGATGTACTCGGCGGTGGGTTTGTCGCCCTGCAAGATGGCCATGTGGTCGTTGATGTCCTGCAGCAGCTTTTGCGGCTCCCAGATCGCGCCGGAGCGGTTGGCGATGGAGACCTTGCCATAATCGCTGTTCCAGACCCCGGCGTTGGCGCCGTCGACCACTAGTTTCTGCGCTTCCTGCAGTTCCAGCAGCACCGCAGCCTTTTGTTCGGCCGTGTAGTTTTCCGGATGTTCGAAGATGTCCTTGTCGAGCTTGCGGGTGTCGACCTGGCCCGTGACAGTGCCGGTGGCCACGTCGGTGATCAGGCTGGCCAGGCTCTGGGCATCGGTGGGGGCGGCGGTCTTCAGCCAGGCTTGCACGTCGCTGCGGTTGACCTTGCCGTCGGGCTTGTCGCCGATGCTGTTGCCGGCCGTATCGAGCTTGCGGAAGGCGCCGGGCTGGGCAAAGAAGTTGAGGGCCTCTTTCTCTTCCTTGCTCAACTGCGGATTTTGCTTGAGGTAGTCCTGGATGTTCTGTTCGGTGACGGCACTCTCGCCGCCGGTCTTGCCACGAATCGAATCGAACCTGGCATCCAGGATTGCGCCGTATTGAGCGATCTGCCTGGAGCCCGCGTCGGCATCCGGATGGGTGTCGAGAAAACCCTTATAGCTACCGATCTGGTCATTGGCCGAGGGCTTGGCCAATCCCTCGAAACCGTACTTGCCGAAGTCCTGCAGGCGCCCCGCTTCGGTGCCATGGCGCGCTTCGCCGCTCTTGGTAAAGCCGTCGATACTACCGTTGGCCACATCCTTGCCCGTCAGCGCGCGGCCTTGCTCGTCAAAACCCACCACCCGGTCGAGCACCTGGCTGGCACGGAAGGCCGCGTTGGGGTCCTTGTCGAAATCGCCGACCTGCTCCTTCAATGCATCTTTCACCCCACTCTGGTTGCCAAGGTTTTTCAGCAACGGGTTGTCATTGATGATGTCCTGGGCCGAGCGCGTGTCACCCTCGGGCAGTTCCCAGACGATGCCGACCTTTTCTGCGGCCTCACGGCGCTGGCCGTCCTGGCCCACAGCGTCCACCTGTTGCCGTTCACCCTTGAGGTTCTCCCAACCATATTTGCCGAAGTCTTGCAGGCGTCCGGCCTCGGTGCCGTGCCTGGCGTCACCGCCTTTGGTGAAACCATCGACGCGGCCGTTGTCGATGGCATTGCCGGCCAGGCGTGAGCCGTTTTCGTCGAAGCGCTCGACATGCTCCAGCACCTGATTGGCGCGGTAGGCCGCGTCCGCATCGTGCTCGAAATCGCCGACCCGTTCGCGCAACTTGTCCTTCACCCCGCTCTGGTTGCCAAGGTTTTTCAGCAGTGGGCTGCCATCGATGATGTCCTGGGCCGAGCGAGAGTCATCCTTGGGCCGCTGCCACTCGATGCCGGCATCCCTGGCCTTGGCCCGATCAACCGCGTTGCCCCATTCGGCGCTGGTGTCTTTGCCCGTGACGCTCCTGATCGTGGGGGCCTTACTGACCGGTGCTGACATGCGTGTGCTCCTTGAGGACGGGAGGCCGAGGCACGATCGTCAGGGGCGATCATGTCGGGCCAGTCAGGAGAGCAAAGACCTTGAGGGTTACTGAAAGATGACAGGCTGACTCACCGGATCGGTGCTGCATGCCTTTCTGGTCGCTGAGGTGCCCATGCTGAAGGGCCGAAACCCGGCTGTGAAATGTTGTGAAAAAATCCGCCGCAGAGTCTGCGGCGGCAACCAAAGGATGTTGTCGAAGCAGAGCGGCTAAGACAGGTTCAACGTACACCCGCACGTGGTTAAACAGCGTGAAGTTTAATTAATCGAGTTTCATCCGCCCGCCCGCTGCAGGCCGTGCCGACTGTGCTTAGAATCAACCTCGGTAACCACGCCGGACACAATAAAAAACCGTAACAGCTCACCTAGAAACCTCTGCCCAAACAACGTTATGCGCCATCCAGTCAGTGCGGTGTTTCTGCGCGCGCGTTCATTATTCCGGGGAAGTCACAACATGATTAAACAGTCGAGCCTATTGGCACTGGCGGTGTGTGCCGGTATCAGCCAGATGGCCTTTGCCGAGTCGGTCACCGACCAGGCGGAGGCCAAGGGATTTGTCGAGGGCAGCAGCGTCACCGGCCTGTTGCGCAACTACTACATGAACCGCAACCGTGAAGGCGGCCGGGCCGATAATATCGACTGGACCCAGGGCGCGATGCTCAACTATGCCTCGGGTTTTACCCAGGGCACCCTCGGTTTCGGCGTCGACGCCTATGCCTACGGCGGGCTGAAACTCGACGCCACCCACGCGGACGCCGGCACCGGCAACCTGCCCACCGACCGCCATGGCGATCCCGAAGACGCCTACGGCTCAGTCGGTGCGGCGGTAAAGATCAAAGTCTCCAAGACCCAACTCAAATTTGGTGACATGCAACCCACCGCCCCGGTCTTCGCCACCGGTGGCACGCGCCTGTTGCCCCAGACCGCCACCGGGTTTGACCTGACCAGCAGCGAAATCGCCGGCCTGGACCTGGAGGCCGGGCATTTCACCAGCACCAACAGTGGCATGACCAGCAACCATGACCACGATATCTACGCCACCTACGCCAACATCGCCGCCAACAGCGCCAGCTTCGTCGGCGGCAAATACACCTTCAGCCCGTCCCTGAGCGCGACGCTGTATGCCGGCGAGCTGGAAGATATCTGGCGCCAGTACTACACCAATCTCAATTACGTGATCCCGTTGGCGCATGACCAGTCCCTGGCGCTGGACGGCAACCTGTACCGCACCCTCGACACCGGCAGTGCCAAGGCGGGGGCGATCAACAACACCACCTACTCGGTGGCGGCGGCGTATTCGTTCCTGCAAGCGCACACCCTCACGCTGTCGTACCAGAAGGTGCATGGTGACACGCCGTTCGACTACATCGGCACCGGCAACAACGGCGCAGGCGAAGGCGGCGATTCGGTGTATCTGGCGAACTCGGTGCAATGGAACGACTTCAACGGCCCGGGCGAGCAGTCCTGGGGGATCCGCTATGACCTGAACATGGCCAGTTATGGCGTGCCGGGATTGAGTTTCATGGGCCGCTACATCAACGGCTCGGATATCGATGGCACCCACACACCGGCCCATAGCGCTTATGTCGGCGACTACGGTGCAGATGGCGCGCATCACGAGACCGATCTGGAAGCCAAGTACGTGATCCAGAGCGGTCCGGCGAAGAATCTGTCGTTGCGCGTGCGTGATGCGATCGTGGCGTCGAATGCCGACCAGCGCGATGGAGACCTGAACGAGCTGCGGCTGATCGTCGACTATCCGTTTACCCTGCTCTAAACATGCCCCTGGAGGAGCGAGCTGGAAAGCGTTAGCCCACCCAGCCGACCGCAGTCTTGGGAATGACTTCCGACTCATCCAGTTTCGACGCAAACATGCTCACCGCCTGCACCGCATCGCTGGTGCTGGTGCGAATCTGCAGGATCACCGACCCCGCCTGGTCGGCCAGGTTGACGCCGCGCTGTGCGCCTTCCTGGGTCGCGTTCATGCTGGTGACCGCGTCGCGGGTTTCCGAGAGGATCATGCCGATCATCTCGGCGATTTCCGCCGTGGAGCGGCTGGTGCGTCCGGCCAGTTGCCGGACCTCATCGGCCACCACCGCAAAGCCACGCCCCTGGTCCCCGGCGCGCGCCGCCTCGATGGCTGCGTTGAGCGCCAACAGGTTGGTCTGGTCGGCGATACCGCGAATGGTGTTGACGATGGCGGTGATCTGTTCGGAACGGTCGCCCAGTTGCCCCACCAGCCGCGCAGACGCGCCGATATTCTCGGCGATACGGCGCATTTCCGTGGCGGTCTCCTGGATCACCTGGGTGCCGTGCTCGGCAAAACGCTCGGTCTCGGAGGAAATATGGTAGGCCCGCGAGGCGCCACGGGAGTCTTCCTCGAACTTCTCTACGCGCTCGGTGATGTCGCTGGCAAACTTGGCGATCTTGATCAGTTTGCCGTCGCCGTCGTACACCGGGTTGTAGCTGGCCTCCAGCCACACCACACGCCCATGCTTGCCAAGACGCTTGAATTGCCCGGTAAAGAACTCACCGTTATTCAAGCGGCGCCAGAAGTCGGTGTACTCATGGCTGGTAACCAGCGCGGGCTCGCAAAACAACCGGTGGTGCTTGCCTTTGATTTCCGCCAGGGAGTAGCCCATGACATTGAGGAAATTCGCGTTGGCGTCCAGCACCTGGCCACTCAAATCGAACTCGATAACGGCCATCGCACGGTCCACGGCCGTCAATTTGCTGCGGGTGGCCGCGTCCTGCTCCACTTGGGCAGTGACGTCCAGTGCGTACTTGACCACCTTCAACACCTGGCCACGCTCATCCAGCACCGGGTTGTAGCTGGCTTCCAGCCAGATGGTCCGGCCGTTGGCATCCACGCGCTTGAACGTACCGGAGACAAATTTGCCGGCTTTCAAATCACTCCAGAACTGGCTGTAGGCCGGGCTGCTGGTCAGCGCCGGCAGGCAAAAATCGCGATGGGACTTGCCGGCCAGTTGATTGGCGCTGTAGCCCAGGGCCTTGAGGAAGTTGTCGTTGGCCCGCAACACGTTGCCGTTGAGGTCGAATTCGACCACGGCCATGGAGCGTTCCAGTGCGCTGATCAGTCCTTTGTACTCGGTGGCCTCGGCCGTCCTGGCCGCCAGTTCTGTTTTGAGTGTTGTGTTGAACATGACGTACCCTCAGCCGTGCGAAAAAACCCGTGTCTTGATAGGGCTATCGGCTGTGGAATACGCGACTTTACCGGCCTTGCGTGGATTATTTTCTGGCGTCAAATACTTGCGCAATCAGGGTTTTGCGCCTAGCAAAGCGAGGCGCTCGCGCATGCCGGCACTGGCCGCTGGACCGGCCTGCAACCCGCACTGGTCAAACGCCACCAACTGCCCATCCGCGCGGGCGAGCGTCGGCTGCACCGGCCTGCCTGTTTTACGCTCCACCAACTCGACACTGGCGCCCTCCTCGGCGTAATGCCGGTTGCCCCAGGCAACCAGTGATATCAGCACCATGCCGAAATCCTCACCCTTGGCCGTCGGCACATATTCATGGCGCGGCGGTCGTTCGCTGTAGGCACGGCGCTCCAGCATGCCCGCCTCCACCAGCGCGTTCAGGCGGCGCGTGAGCATATTCGGCGCAATGCCCAGGCTGCGCGAGAACTCATCGAAGCGGCGCAGGCCGTGCAACGCATCGCGCATGATCAAAATGCTCCACCACTCCCCTACCCGCTCAAGGCTGCGGGCGATGGGGCATTCGTCGCTGATGAGGGACTTGCGTTGCATGGGGATTCCTGTGGGTCAGTGCCAATGTGCGTGATGCCATGTTACTTTCATGATGATAGTGACGTCCATAAGGTCTGTTCCTTCACCGCAACTGGAGTCGATTGATCATGAGTAAACGCATCGTTGTAACAGGTATGGGCGCACTGACGCCGTTGGGCGCTGACGTGGAATCTACCTGGCGACGCCTGTTGGCCGGGCAATCGGGTATTCGTCGCCTGCCGCAAGCGTTGATCGGTGATTTGGCCGTCAGCATCGGTGGCCAGGTGCAGACCGTACTCGAGGACCCTGAAGCCGGATTTGATCCCGACCGCCTGCTGGCAGCCAAGGAACAGCGCAAGATGGACCGCTTCATCCTGTTCGCCCTGGCGGCGGCGGACGAAGCCTTGAAGCAGGCCGGCTGGGCGCCGAACACGCCTGAAGCGCAGGAGCGCACCGCGACCATCATCGCCTCAGGTGTCGGCGGCTTCCCGGCGATTGCCGACGCGGTACGCACCACCGACAGCAAAGGCCCACGGCGGTTGTCGCCGTTCACCATCCCGTCGTTCCTGAGCAACATGGCCGCCGGACACGTGTCGATCAACTACGGTTTGAAAGGCCCGCTGGGTGCGCCAGTGACGGCCTGTGCAGCGGGTGTACAGGCCATCGGCGATGCGGCGCGCATGATTCGCGCAGGTGAAGTGGATGTGGCGGTATGCGGCGGTGCCGAAGCGGCGATCCATCGGGTCAGCCTTGCCGGGTTCGCGGCGGCGCGGGCGCTGTCCAGTGACTTCAATGACAGCCCGGAGCAGGCTTCGCGGCCTTTCGACCAGGCGCGGGACGGTTTTGTCATGGGCGAAGGCGCCGGCATCCTGGTCATCGAGGAACTGGAGCACGCCCTGGCCCGAGGTGCGCAGCCGATTGCCGAATTGGTCGGCTACGGCACCAGTGCCGATGCCTATCACATGACCGCCGGCCCGGAAGACGGCGACGGTGCACGCCGGGCGATGCTGCAAGCCCTGCGCCAGGCCGGGATCGACGCGGACCAGGTGCAGTACTTGAATGCCCACGCCACCTCGACGCCGGTGGGTGACAAAGGCGAATTGGCCGCGATCAGGACGGTATTCGGTGCGAACGGCAGCCCTGCGATCAGCTCGACCAAATCCGCCACCGGCCATCTGCTGGGGGCTGCGGGCGGTATCGAGGCCATCTTCACCGTGCTTGCCCTGCGCGACCAGATCGCCCCGGTCACCCTCAACCTGCAACACCCCGACGCCCTCGCCGAGGGCCTCGACCTGCTGCGCGGTGCTGCCCGGCCGATGCCGATTGACTATGCACTGTCCAATGGCTTCGGGTTTGGCGGCGTGAATGCCAGCGTGCTGTTCCGCCGCTGGGCGTAGTTTGCCCCTGCCGTCATTTTCGGGGACCATGGCGCCTTTCTGAACCTGCCAACGAGAGGCGCCCATGGCCAACCACGACCTGCACTACACCCCGGACCCCGATGCCGATTCGATTTCCTCCGACGTGATCGGCTTCAACGGCATCCTGGTGTCCACCCAGATCCCGACCCGTGCCGATGGCAGCCTGGAACTGGGCGACATCACCCTGCAAAGCGAATGCACCCTGCAAGCCCTGAAAGTCGCCCTGGAAAAGGCCGGCAGCTCCATGGACCGGGTGATGCACCTGACCATTTATCTGACAGACATGGCCGATCGCGCCGCCTTCAACGAAGTCTACAAACGCTTCTTCGCCAAGCCCTGGCCCGTGCGCGCAGCGGTTGGCGTGGCCGCGCTGGCGGTAGACGGCATGCGCGTGGAAGTCACGGCGATGGCCGCTCAAGCCTGAGTGCGTGCCGGTCAGGCATTTCACAGCTACAATGCGCGCCTCAACCGTGACAAGCCTGACTAAAAAAACTATGTCCTTGCCCAAGCATCACCTGGAATTGCTCAGCCCTGCCCGCGATGTCGCCATCGCTCGCGAGGCCATCCTGCATGGCGCCGACGCCGTGTACATCGGCGGCCCGAGCTTCGGCGCGCGCCATAATGCCTGTAACGACGTGAGCGACATCGCGCAGCTGGTGGAATTCGCCCGCCGTTACCATGCCCGCGTGTTCACCACGATCAACACCATCCTGCACGACAACGAACTGGAACCCGCACGCAAGCTGATCCATCAGCTCTACGATGCCGGCGTCGATGCGTTGATCGTGCAAGACCTGGGCGTGATGGAGCTGGATATTCCGCCCATCGAGCTGCACGCCAGCACCCAGACCGATATCCGTACCCTGGGCCGCGCCAAGTTCCTCGACCAGGCCGGTTTTTCGCAGTTGGTATTGGCCCGTGAGCTGAACCTGCAAGAGATCCGCGCCATTGCCGACGAAACCGATGCCGCCATCGAGTTCTTCATCCACGGCGCGCTGTGCGTGGCGTTCTCCGGGCAGTGCAACATCTCCCACGCGCAGAATGGCCGCAGCGCCAACCGTGGCGATTGCTCCCAGGCTTGCCGCCTGCCGTATACGCTCAAAGACGATCAAGGCCGCGTCGTGGCCTTTGAGAAACACCTGCTGTCGATGAAAGACAACAACCAGAGCGCCAACATCCGTGCGCTGGTCGAAGCCGGCGTGCGTTCGTTCAAGATCGAAGGCCGCTACAAGGACATGGGCTATGTGAAGAACATCACCGCCTATTACCGCCAGCGCCTGGATGACGTGCTTGAAGACCGCCCGGACCTGGCCCGCGCCTCCAGCGGCCGTACCGCGCACTTCTTCCTGCCTGACCCGGAAAAGACCTTCCACCGGGGCAGCACCGACTATTTCGTCAATGACCGCAAGGTCGATATCGGCGCCTTCGACACGCCGACGTTCACCGGCCTGCCGGTGGGTGTGGTGGAAAAAGCCGGTAAGCGCGACCTGCAAGTGGTCACCCACGAGCCATTGTCGAATGGCGATGGCCTGAACGTGCTGATCAAGCGCGAAGTGGTGGGTTTCCGTGCCAACATCGCCGAGCCTAAAGGCGAGTTCGAGGAAGACGGCGAGAAGCGCTACCGCTACCGCGTGGAGCCGAACGAGATGCCGGCCGGCCTGCATCAATTGCGCCCGAACCACCCGCTGAACCGCAACCTGGACCACAACTGGCAACAGGCGCTGCTCAAGACCTCATCCGAGCGTCGTATAGGCCTGACCTGGGCCGCTCGCTTGCGCGAAGCGCAGCTGGAAGCCACCGCCACCAGCGAAGAAGGCATCAGCGCCAGCGTCACCCTGCCCGGCCCGTTCGGCGTGGCCAACAAGCCGGAACAGGCGCTGGACACCCTGCGCGACCTGCTGGGCCAACTGGGCACCACCGAATACCACGCGACCGACATCCAACTGGATGCGCCGCAGGCGTTCTTCATCCCCAACTCACAGCTCAAGGCCCTGCGCCGTGAAGTGATCGAGGCGCTGACCGCCGCCCGCGTGGCTGCGCACCCACGGGGTGGCCGCAAGGCGGAAACTACGCCACCGCCGGTGTACCCGGACGCGCACCTGTCGTTCCTCGCCAACGTCTACAACCAGAAAGCCCGCGACTTCTACCACCGCCACGGGGTGAAGCTGATCGACGCCGCCTTCGAAGCCCACGAAGAAACCGGCGAAGTACCGGTGATGATCACCAAGCACTGCCTGCGTTTCTCGTTCAACCTGTGCCCTAAACAGGCCAAGGGGGTCACGGGCGTGAAGACCAAGGTAGCGCCGATGCAATTGATCCATGGCGATGAAGTGCTGACCCTGAAGTTCGACTGCAAACCCTGCGAGATGCACGTGGTGGGCAAGATCAAGGGGCATATCCTGGGCTTGCCACAACCGGGCAGCGCGGTAGAGCACTTCAACCCGGAAAACATTATTTTCCAGGGCACGCACTGACCCTTTGCACGCGGGGCCACCACCAGCCCCGCTGCAACCCGGCAGCCGCCAGTAGAATTGCCGCCACCCCGAACCATTGCAGCCAGCCCAGACGATGCCCGAAGGCGAACCAATCGACGAAGATCGCCGCAATCGGGTAGATAAACGACAGCGCACCGGTCAGGGCTGTCGGCAGTTTCTGGATCGCGCCATACAACAACACATACATCACGCCGGTGTGCACCACGCCGAGTGTCACCAGTGCGCCCCACGCGCTGGTTGTGGCCGGCAAGCTATTCCATGGCACCAGCGGCGCCAGTAACAACGCGCCGGTGGTTACCTGGATCAACGCCATCAAATGTGGCGGCACTGCCTTCAGACGTTTGATGATCAGCGCGGCAATCGCGTACAGCAACGCCGCGCCCAGTGCCAAGACGATGCCGGCCAGGTAATCGTCGCCGGTCGGTTGATCGCCATGGGCAGTGACAATCGCCAACATGCCCAGGAACGCTACGCTCAGCCAGGCGAGTTTCTGCAGGGTGATCTTTTCACCTAGAAACACGGCAGCCAGCATCACCAGCATGAACGGCTGCACGTTATACACCGCCGTGCTGATGGCAATCGACGCGCGGGAATAGGATTCGAACAGCAGTAACCAGTTGCCGACAATTGCCACGCCACTGAGCATCGCCAGGCCGAGCCTGGTCCAACTGAGCAGGTCCAGGCGCAAATACCCCAGCAGTGCACACACCAACAACAACGTCAGCCCGCCGATCACACAGCGCCAGAACACCACTTCGATCACCGATACGCCGGAGACCAGGACAAACCAGCCAATGGTGCCCGAGATCAGCATGGCGGCAACCATTTCCCACGACCCGCGACGGATGGATGTATCCATGATTGAAGCTCCTCAAGTGAGGCCCAATTATGGCAATCTGATCGAGACCGGCTCCAGCGACTAAAAAAGGCAAAAGCCTTGAGTTGCCTTTACTTATTAGGTGGACACCATGATTGACACCATCGACCAGCAACTGATCGCCGCTTTGATGGACGACTCGCGTCTGTCCCTCAAGGCCCTGGCCGGGATTACCGGGCTGTCTTCGCCGAGTGTCGGTGAACGCCTGCGGCGTCTCGAAGAGCGCGGCGTGCTGACCCACTACACCGTCGACATCGACCCCAGGCATTTCGGTTATCTGCTGCAGGCCATCGTGCGCATCCGCCCCTTGCCCGGCAAATTGCATGAGGTGGAGCGGCAGATCCAGGCGATCCCCGAGTTTACCGAGTGTGACAAGGTGACTGGGGAGGATTGCTTCATCGCACGCCTGCATGTGCGCACCATGGATCACCTGGACAGCCTGCTTGACCGGCTCAACGCCTACGCGGAAACCAACACGGCCATTGTCAAGAAAACCCCGGTGAAACGGCGTCTGCCGCCCTTGGGCGACTAGCGGCAGCGGCTTGTTGTGGGTCCTGATGTGGAGAGCGGGCTTGTTGTGGCGAGCGGGCTTGCCCCGCGTTGGGACGCGAAGCGGCCCCTTTTAGCATCACCGCGTTTCTACAGGAAAACCATGGCGCCTGGGTTTGGGGCTGCTTCGCAGCCCAACGCGGGGCAAGCCCGCTCGCCACGTCATAACCAGGCAGCATCCCACAGTGGATAGTCTCCAATGTGCTCGACCAACCCGGCTCGCAAGGGGTTGGCGATGATATAGCGCGCCATTTTCCGAATATCGTCCTCAGCCCGCACCGCCCGGTCGTGATAACCACGCTGCCAAAATCTTTCCCGACTGCAACGGGCTCTATTAATGCTCAAGGTGCTGCGCGACTTGGTTTGTCGCATCACATCGGGAAGCGTCGAACGGTTAAGGTCAAAAAACCAGTGGAAGTGGTCTGGCATGACGACCCAGGCTAGGGAGTTCACTAAGCCGGCATCATGAAGTCGCTTGAACTCGGCGACCAGTAACCGCCCCAACCGGAACTCCCTGAACAAGGGCTGGCGTTGATGGACCACAGCGGTCACCAGGTAAGCACGGCCGGTTTCCGAATAGCGACCACGGCGTAACAAATGAGAGTTGGGCTGACGGGGCAATCCGTTGCTCCTTTGAGTGGGTTTGGCCTTTTCACGCTAGCAATGGGTGCGGCTTAGCTATGTTGATTTCAGTGTCCTGGTGTTACCCCGATTACACCAAGCGTTGATAAGGGTACTTGTTGTGGCGAGCGGGCTTGCCCCGCGTTGGGGCGCGAAGCGGCCCCTTTTAGCATCACCGCGTTTCTACAGGAAAACCATGGCGCCTGGGTTTGGGGCTGCTTCGCAGCCCAACGCGGGGCAGGCCCGCTCGCCACAACAGGCCGTTCACCAAAACAGGCCACCCAGACAAGCCAGCCCGCCACAGAGGGCTACTCGTGAAGGGCCTTGGCCGCGCTCAGCAAACCTTGAAACTTGCGATATCGCGCCTCCAATACGGGCTGCGGCGTAAGGTCCGGTCTGTACCGGGCCTTGACCCGCATCCCCGCCGCGAGCAACTGCGCGCCTTGCCCTATCGCCACAAACCCCAGCTTCGCCGCACCGATACACGCGCTCAATTCGCTGCCGTGCAGGGTGAAGATGTCCCGTTGCAGGATGTTGGCCAGCAACTGCGCCCAGTACTCACTGCGCGCACCACCACCCACCAACGCGCAGGCGCCCACGTCAGCCCCCGCTGATTGCACCGCGCGCAACGCATCCAGCAGCCCGAACCCCACGCCTTCCATCACCGCATAACCGAGCATCGCCGGCGTGCAGTCATGGCCCAGGCCCATGAAGCCACCGCGCAGCAGCGGGTCGTTATGCGGGGTGCGTTCACCGGCCAGGTACGGCAGGAACAACGGCGTACCGAGCGGTACTGCCTGTTCGATCGGCAGTTGCGCCTGCACCTGGTCCAGCAAGGTTTGCTCATCCGCGGTTCCCGTGAGGCGAGTGACCCAGCGCAGGCAACTGGCGCCGGCCAGCATGGCACCCATGGTGTACCAGCGATCAGGCAGCGCATGGCAGAAGCTGTGCACGGCACTCGCGGGATTACCGGCCGCGTGATCGGTAATCGCGACAATGGCAGCGCTGGTGCCGAGGGTGATGAAGCCATCACCGGCATTGATCGCCCCGATCCCCACGGCCGCTACCGGGTTGTCACCACCGCCGCCGGCAATCACCACTGAGGAAGACAAGCCCAGCTCCTGCGCCGTCAACACAGCACTTGCGGCACCGCCCTCGACCAGTCTTGGCATCTGCTCCGGCGACAGGCCCGTCGCCCGCAGCATCGGCGCGAACCACTCACGCCGCGCCACATCCAGCCACAACGTCCCCGCTGCATCGGACATCTCGCTGATGCGCTCGCCACTCAGACGCAAGCGCAGGTAATCCTTGGGCGACAGCACACAATCAATGGCCTTGAACACCTCGGGCTCATGGCGTTGCAGCCACAGCAGTTTCGGCGCCGTCAGCCCGGCCATGGGCAGGCTGCCGGTGATGTCGGCAAACACCGGGCCCAACTCATCGGCCTCGGCGACGGCACGGGAGTCGTCCCACAGGATCGCCGGGTACAACACGCGGTTGTCCTTGCCCAGCAGCACCGCGCCATGCATCTGCCCCGACAGGCCGATACAGGCCACGCGGGCAAATCCGGGATGCTCGCGCAATTCGGCAAGCGCCTGCAAACACGCCTGCCACCAATCTTCCGGCGCCTGCTCGGACCAGCCGCTATGGCGCCGCGACACACTCAAGCGCACGCCGGCATGGGCCAGCACCGTACCGTCGAGGTCCATGAGGATGGCCTTGAGTTCCGAGGTGCCGAGGTCGATGCCGAGGGAAACGGGACTGCTCATAAGGGGGTCATTCCAATCCATTACAGCCACATGAATTACGCCGTTGCAGGGTCGGCGCCAGGCGCACGCTGTGAGTGGGGGCGTCGGGCGACGCCATGCGCTGCAACAACAGGTTCACTGCCTGCGTGCCCAGTGCCTGGACCGGCTGCGCGATCAGCGTCAGGCGCGGCACGAAGAAATCCGCCCAATCGAAATCATCAAAACCCACCAGGGCCATCTGCGCCGGTACGTCGATCTGCGCATCACGCAGGGCCTGCATGGCGCCAAGGGTCATCAGGTTGTTGCCGGCCATGATCGCCGTGGGTGGCTGCGCCAGGCCCAGCAACTGCACCGTCGCCTGACGCGCTGGCTCGGTGTTGGAGCCGCCATTGACCAACAAGTGCGGATCGAACGCCAGCCCCGCGCCTTGCAGTGCCGCGCGGTACCCGGCAACCCGCTCATCGGTGGTGCTGAACCCCTCACGCCCGGCGATAAAGCCGATGCGCCGGTGCCCGTGTTTGATCAAGTGGGTAACCAAGGCCTGGGTGGACTGCGTGTTCTCCACCCCGACCTGGTCGAATTGTTCGCTCATCATGCGGTCCACCAATACCGCCGGGATTTCGTTGGCCCGCAGATACTCCAGGGCCTTGGAGCCGTTCGAGGGCGCCAGCACAATGCCGTCCACCCGCCGATGGTGCAATGCCGTGACGACCCGCAGCTCGTGTTCCGGGTCGTCGTGGGTATCGACAAACAGCATCATGTAGCCGTGCCTGGCGCACTCGGTTTCAATCGCGTGCACGGTTTCGCTGAAATAATGGTTGGACAGCGCAGAGATCGCCACGCCAATCGTGCTGGTGCTCGACCGTGCCAGCGAACGCGCCAGGGTGTTGGGGATGTAACCCAGCGCCTGGATCGCTTGCTGTACCGCGTGCACCGTTGCCGGACTGACCTTGCGGGTACCGTTCAACACATGGGACACCGTCGACGTCGACACCCCCGCCCTGCTTGCCACGTCATCCATGGTGACCACGACGCTGTTCCTCTCAAGGGATCAATGTTTGCTCGACCAACCGCTGTACGTAGCGACGTTGTCGCGGGTGATCAGTTTTGGCGTGAGCAGGGTAACCGCTTCGGCCGGGGCTTTGTCATTGAGAATATCGTTGCCCACGTTGACGGCGGTCTGCGCCATGGCCCAAGGGTCCTGGCTGGCCGACGCCTGAATCTGTGTGTCGGTTTTCAGCGCGTTCTCGATATCCGGCGCACCGTCCACCGAGGTAATAATGATGCCGCTGCGCTTGAGCTGTTTGGCCGCCAGGTCGCTGCCGATGGCTTGTGGGTCGTTGATCGCGAACAGACCGTCGATTTTCGGGAAGCGCGTGAGGTAGCCCTGCATCACGTTCAGGCCGCCTTCGCGGGAGCCTTTGCCGTCCTGGTCATCGGACAGCACCTTGATCTGCGGCGCGGCGGCCAGTGCGGCCTTGCAACCCTTGACGCGATCGGTCACGGCGGTGACCTGCGGACCGTTCTGGATGATCACATTGCCCTTGCCGGAGAGCTTGTCCACCAGGTACTGGCAGGCCAGCTTGCCGGCTTCGACGTTGTCGGTCTGCACCGTGGCGTTCACCCCTTTCGCGTCCACATCCACGGCCACCACAACGATGCCGGCATCGCGGGCTTTCTTGATCGCCGAGGCCATGGCGGACGGGTCGACGGCGTTGATCAGGATCAGATCGACCTTGGACGAGATGAAGTTGTCGATCTGCGAAAACTGCTTGCTCAGGTCATAGTCGGCCGACACCGAGGTGACCTTGACGTTGGGGTTCAGCTCCTTGGCCCGGGCGGTTGCGCCATCGGCCAGGGTCACGAAATACGGGTTGCCCAGCGAGCCCATGCTGATGCCGAGGGCCTTCAACTCGCGGGCTTCGACGGCTTGGGACATCAGGGCAGCCAAGGCAATGACCGGAAAGATACGTTTGAGGTTCATAGGGGTCTCTCTTGTGATTGTTGTTGGAGTGAGTTCAGGTCCGTGCGCCGGACTGGCGATAACGATCCAGCGCCACCGCGCCGATGATCACGATGCCCTTGATGATGTACTGCCAGATGTCCGAGACGCCCAGCAGCACCAGGCCGTTGGTGAGTACCGCGATGATCAGCGCGCCGATCAGCGTGCCGCCGATGGTGCCGACACCGCCGGTAAAGCTGGTGCCGCCGAGGATCACCGCGGCAATCGCATCCAGCTCGTAGGATTGCCCCAGTTGCAGGCCATTGGCAGCGAACAGGCGCGACGCGCTCATCACCGCGCCCAGCCCGGCCAACGCGCCGGACATGGCGTAGACGAACAGCAGCACCTTCCACACCTTGATCCCCGACAGCCGCGCCGCTTCCGGGTTGCCGCCCACCGAGTAGATCTGCACGCCCATCACGGTGCGGCGCAGGATGAACCACGACAACGCCACCACTGCCACGGCGATTACCACCAGCCACGGCACCCCGAGGATCGAGTCGTTGCCGATAAAGGCAAACGGCAGGTCCGGGTTGAACACGGTCTTGTCGTCCGCCAATAGCCGGGCCAGGCCGCGCATGGCCGTGAGTGCACCGAGGGTGACGATAAACGGCGGCAGGCGCATAAAGGCGATCAAGCCGCCATTGACCAGGCCCAGCAACAACCCGAAGCCGATACCGGCGGCAATCCCGAACATGCCGAACTGCGGCGACATCGACGCCTGCAGCGCCACCACCGCCGATGCGGCGAGGATCGCGCCCACCGAGAGGTCGATGCCCGCCGTGAGGATCACAAAGGTCATGCCCGCCGCCAGCACCACGTTCACCGACGCCTGCTGGGTGATGATCGACAGGTTCTGTACCGTCAGGAAGTTCTCGCTGGCCAGGGCAAAGCCCACCAGCAGCAGGATCAGTACCGGCAACATGCCGACCGTGCGCATCAGCTCGCGGGCGCGCTCTGCCTTGCCGGTTGTTGCAATATTCAATTCAGCCATGGGCCACCACCTGATCGCCACCGGTGGCGAGGTCAATAATACGTTCCTGGGAAATAGCGTCGCCGGAGGCGCCGCCGACTTCTGCGACCAACCGGCCTTCGCGCATGATCAGCACGCGGTCGCAGGTGCCGATGATTTCCGGCAGCTCGCTGGAGATCACCACGATGCCGACGCCGGCCTGGGCCAATTGGTTGATGATGCGGTAGATCTCGGACTTGGAGCCGATGTCGACGCCACGGGTGGGCTCATCGAGAATCAGCACGTGCGGCTTGACCTCCAGCAGCCGCGCCAGCAGCACCTTCTGTTGGTTGCCACCGGACAACGCACCGACATTGACCTTGCCCGACGCCACGCGAATCGACAGCGACTTGATTGCCTCGGTGGCGCGCTGCGCGGCATGGGCGCGATCGAGCACCCCGCCGGCATGGGCATCCGGCACGCAGGCGCAGACATTGATGTTGTCCGCCACGCTCATGTCCAGGAACAGGCCCTGGGCCTTGCGGTCTTCGGTGAGGTAGACGACGCCGGCGCGGATCGCATCCGCCGGGGTGCGCAACTGGGTGACGGTCTTGCCGACCACTTCCAGGGTGCCCGAGGTGCGTGGGTCGGCGCCGAAGATCAGGCGCGCCAGTTCGGTGCGCCCTGCCCCGACCAGCCCGGCGATGCCCAGCACTTCACCGGCGTGCAGGTCGAAACTGCACTGACGCACGCGCTTGCCATCGGCCATGTCGCGCACGCGCATCACCACGTTGCCGGGGTTATAGGCGGCGTGCTCCTTCTTGTAGAACCCTGACAAGTCGCGACCCACCATCATCTTCACCAGCACTTCGGCCGACAGCGCCTCGCGGGTCAGTTTGCCGATGTACTGGCCGTCGCGCAGCACCGACACGCGGTCCGACAGCTCGTAGATCTCCGCCATGCGGTGGCTGATATAGATGATCGCCAGGCCCTGGTTGCGCAGCTGTTTGATCAGCGCGAACAGGCGGTCGGTCTCCCGGGATGACAGCGGCGTAGTCGGTTCGTCCATCACCAGGATCTTGGCGTGGGCGTGCAAGGCGCGGGCGATTTCCACCAATTGGCGCTCGGCAATCGACAGGCTGCTGACCTGCGTGGCTGGAGTGAACTCCGCGCCCAGACGTTGCAGCACTTCGATGCAACCGGCCTGCATGCCTTTGCGGTCGATGGTCCAGCCGCGTCGCAGTTCACGGCCCAGGTAGATGTTCTCGGCCACGCTCAGGTTGGGGCAAAGGCTCAGTTCCTGGTAGATCACGGCGATGCCGAGGGCTTTGGCGGTGGCGGGGTCGAACGTGGGGATGGGCTGGCCGGCGATGCGGATTTCACCGCCGGGGTCGGCTTGGTAGGCGCCGGAAAGGATCTTCATCAGCGTCGATTTGCCGGCGCCGTTCTCCCCCATCAAGGCGTGGATTTCGCCGGGGTAGACCTTCAGGCCGACATTCTTGAGCACGCGCAAACCGTTGAAGGTTTTGCTGATGCCCTGCATCTCGAGCAAGGGTTCAAGGCTCATGGATGAGCTCCTGGTTTTATTATTTTTGTCGTCAGTGGGCCGACTCTAATGTAGAAACATTTCCTTACGCAAGCGCTTGCGTCGATCATTTATCGACAGATGAAACGTTTCATCAGCCATTAATCCGAAAAGTACCCAATTTCACCCGAGGGTATCCATTTGAAGCGAGATAGCCCGTAGCCCGCCATCAAAACGCCATAATCTCTGCTATTGTCCAAGGACCTCATCTCCTCCTCGTCGCCCCCCAGCGATCTTCTGTGAGCATGCTCTGCGCCATCGCCGCTTGACGATGGCGGGCCTGAACGTCACGGAACGCCAAAGCGATGGACACACCGTTACCCGAACAACCGCAATCGCGGGCTGAAAAGATCGTCGAGTTCAAGCGGCAGAAAACCCTGCTCAAGACCGGCGCCCTGCAAGACGCAATCTTCAACAGCGCGTACTTTTCCAGCATCGCCACCGACGAGAAAGGCGTGATCCAGATCTTCAACGTCGGCGCCGAACGCATGCTCGGTTATGCCGCCGCCGATGTGGTCAACCGCATCACGCCGGCCGATATTTCCGACCCGATCGAGCTGATCACCCGCGCCGCCGCCCTCAGCCTGGAACTGGATACGCCGATCACGCCGGGCTTCGAAGCGCTGGTATTCAAGGCCTCGCGGGGTATCGAAGACATCTACGAGCTGACCTACATCCGCAAGGACGGCAGTCGTCTGTCGGCCATGGTCTCGGTCACCGCCCTGCGCAACCGACATGACACCATCATCGGCTACTTGCTGATCGGCACCGACAACACCGCGCGCAAGCAGGAAGAAGCCGAGCGCAAAGGCTTCGAGCGGGCGCTGGAAGAAAAGAACCTGGAGCTGGAACACGCCAGTCACATGAAGTCCGAATTCCTCGCCACCATGTCCCATGAACTGCGCACGCCACTGAACGCGGTCATCGGCTTTTCCGAGGCGCTCAAGGATGGCCTGGTCGGCGACATGAGCGAGACCCAGCTCGAATACATCGGCGACATTTTCACCAGCGGCCAGCACTTGTTGTCGTTGATCAACGACATTCTCGACCTGTCCAAGGTCGAGGCCGGGATGATGGAGCTGGAACTGGAAAACGCAGAACTGGCGGGGCTGTTGGCCAACAGCCTGCTCATCGTGCGGGAAAAGGCGGCGCTGCAACGCATCCAATTGAAGCTGGAGTGTCCCGAAGACCTTGGCCTTTTGCAGCTGGACCTGCGCAAGACCAAACAGATCGTCTACAACCTGCTGGCCAACGCCGTAAAGTTCAGCGCACACGGCAGCTCAGTGACCTTGACAGTGCGCCAGGTGCCCCGCGCACAGGTCGGGCACATTCCCGGCGACTGGCCGGTGTACCGCTTTGCCTTGCCCGACGGCGCTCATCAGCCGTTCCTCGAACTCAGCGTCAGCGACACTGGCATCGGGATCGCCGAGGCGGACATGGACAAGTTGTTCAAGGCGTTCAGCCAGATCGACAGCAGCCTGGCACGCAAATTCGAAGGCACTGGCCTGGGGCTGGCGATGGTCAAGCGGTTGACCGACCTGCATGGCGGCAGTGTCGCCGTGGCCAGCCGTGAAGGCTGCGGGGCGCGGTTCGTCGCCTGGCTGCCGCTGCACCGCGCCCCGGAGGCTGCATGCCCCACATCCTGATTGTTGAAGACAACGAAGCCAACATGCGCCTGGCGCGTCTGTTACTCGTCAATGCCGGTCACACGGTGCTGTGGGCCGCGGATGCCGAAACCGGCCTGACCCTGGCCCGCGAACAGCAACCGGCGCTGATCCTGATGGACATCCAGTTGCCCGGCATGGACGGGCTGGCCGCCACCGCCCTGCTCAAGCGCGACCCGCTCACCGCTCACATCCCGGTGATCGCCCTGACGGCAATGGCGATGAAAGAAGACCGCGAAAAGACCCGACTCGCGGGGTGCGATGCCTACATCATCAAGCCGCTGCGTTACAAAGAGCTGTACCAGGTGATCGACACCTTGCTGCAACAGCACATCCGCCCTCTCACATGAGTCCTCTCCATGGCCAGCCAACCCGCAACGTTGTTGATCGTTGATGATGAACCCCAGGTGCGCAAACTCCTGGAAACCCTGCTGCAACATGAGGGCTACCAGACCCTGAGCGCGAGCAGCGGCGAAGAAGCCTTGCAGTTGGTGGCCCGGCAGCCGCCGGACCTGATCCTGCTGGACATCATGATGCCGGGCATGGACGGCTATGAAGTCGCCAGCCAATTGAAGGGCGATGAAACCACGGCGGGTATTCCGATCATCATGCTGTCGGCCCTCAGTGAACCGAGCGCCCGTGTCAGCGGGCTTGAAACCGGCGCCGAGGAATTCATCAGCAAGCCGGTGGAACGTGTCGAGCTATGGTTGCGGGTGCGCAACCTGCTGCGGCTCAAGGAACGCGGCGACCTGGCCAGCCACTCCCGTGAGCTGACGCAACGCCAGATCGGCATGAGCGTGCATGACCTGGCGCACCAGTCCCTGGAAAACGACTTGCGCCAAGCGGTAGCGCGTAATGACTTCACGGTGCATTACCAACCCAAGGTCGAGGTGCCGAGCGGTCGCATCTGCGCCCTCGAAGCGCTGCTGCGTTGGGAAAGGCCGGAATACGGCGCGGTGTCGCCAGCGGTATTTATACCGATCCTGGAAAGCCTGGGCTTGATCGTCCCCGTGGGGCGCTGGGTGATCGAGCAGGTCTGCCAGCAGATCGCAAAGTGGCAACGCGGCGCGATTGGCCCGGTGGAGGTGTCGGTGAACGTCTCCGGCCATCAATTGATCGAAGGCGACCTGATCGCCGATATCGCACGCACCCTGGCCCGCACCGGAGTCGAACCCCATTGGCTGGAAGTGGAACTGACCGAAGGTTCGTTGATGGAAAACACCCAGCACACCATCGCCAGCCTGCAGCGGCTGCACGCCATGGGGGTGAAGATTTCCATCGACGACTTCGGCACCGGCTATTCGAGCCTGGCGTACCTGCGGCGGTTTCCCATCGACACGCTGAAGATCGACATCGCGTTCATCCGCGAGGTAACCAGCAACCCGCAGGACGCGGCGATCACCCGTACCATCATCGAACTGGCCCACAGCCTCAGCCTGCGGGTAGTAGCCGAGGGCGTGGAAACCCAGGCGCAACTGGCGTTCTTGAAGGAGGCCGGCTGTGATCAGATCCAAGGCTATCTGTTCAGCCGGCCGCTGCCGGTGGAGACCCTGGAGCGGCTGTTGCTGGAGCGCTTAGAGAGTCCGTGAGATTTCCTCACGCAGGCACTCGATCAAACCCCGGTAGGTGGTGCATATCTGTGCCAGCCTGCATCTGGACAGTGCGATGCGGCGGTTGAAGCGGTTGGGATCACACTTCGAGCAATGACACACTGCGCTAAAAATGTGGGAGGGGGGCTTGCCCCTCGATAGCACCAGGCCAGTCAACTCATCTACAGCTGATCCACTGCAATCGGGGGCAAGCCCCCTCCCACACAGACACCGCTACGGGTCCAGCACGCCGCCGCTGTAGCTGTCGGATAACCGCGTCCCGGTGAACTTGGCGACCACCGAGCCCTGGGCCACCAGGCGTTCGCGGTGGCCGGTGACCATGCGGCCGGCCTGGGCGGCGTGCAGGATCACTTCGGAAGACGGGTCACCGGGGCGGCCGATGATGCGTGCAAAAGGCTGGCCTTCCTCCACGTAATCCCCCAGGGCTTTCTCGAACACCAGCACGCCGGCGCAAGGTGCCAGGATGGTTTCCATGCAGCCCATGTCGACCACGTCGCCCGGCCACTCGGTAATGGCGGCTACTTCGTCGACCACGCCATTGATGCACAACCACGCCCACAGGCCGTCGGCATCCTGTTGCGCCAGCGCATCGCTGACGTCCGCCTGCCCGCGCAGCTCAACGGTCGCGGCCAGTTGCGGCGATGCATGGTTGATGATGGTCTCTTCAAAGGAGCCATCACCGCCCTCATCCCAGACGATCACCAGGTCCACGCGCAAGGCCGCCGCCAACGCCAGGCCCTGGCCGGGCCAGAAGCTGCGGTGGATGTAGAGGTACGGCAGCGCTTCGTCATCGGTGTGCAGGTCCAGCACCAGGTCGGCCTCGGCGGCCAGTTGCACCAGGCGCTTTTGCCACTGCGCCAGGTTACTCGCCGGGCGCGCCATGGCCAGGGAATGATCGAAGGCACGGTTGAAGTTCTGCCCGGTCGCTTCATGAAAGCGCCCCAGCAAACGCCCCTGGCGGAACTGGCCGATGCCGAACGGGTTGGCCTGGGGCACCACGGTGACGCAGCCCTTGAGGCGGCCTTGGTCCTGACACGCCTGTAAGCGCGGCAACAGCTGATGCAGTACCAGCATGCCGGCGATTTCATCCGCGTGCACCCCCGCCTGCAGGTGCACCCTTGGCCCGCTGCCGTCGCCTTCGAAGCGCCAGGCGCCGATGTGCAGCGGGTTGCCGGCGTCGCCGGTGACCTGCCACGAAAGGTCGTTTGCCATGCCTTGCCCTCTTCTCATCAATTAATCGCTAGAGAGTGAACAGACGTTCAACTAACCTGAGCGCTGTGGTGTTTCCATCAAAGGCCTGCCCATGACCGTCAACCCTCCCAAACTGCGCCGTGCCGACCCCGACGAGCGCCGCGACCTGCTGATCGCCGCCGCCCTCACCTGCCTGGCCCGCGACGGGCACGCGGGGATTTCCGTGCGCCGTATCGCCTCCGAAGCCGGTGTATCGGTGGGCTTGCTCAACCACCATTTCGGCAGCATCGACGCGTTGATCGCCGAGACCTACCACAAGCTCGCCAACGAACTGACCACTGTGCTGTGGGAACAGGTCGAGTTGGCTGACGGCGCCGCCGCACGGCTGGACGCGTTTCTCAGCGCCTCGTTCTCGCCACGGGTCATGGACCCCGACCTGCTCGGCGTGTGGGTGGTGTTCTGGAGCCTGATCCGCCACTCACCCCACGTTAACCAGTCCCACGAAAACAGTTACCACACCTACCTGGGGTTGATCCGACGCCTGCTGGACGACCTGGCCCGCAGCGAAAACCTGCTGATCCACGATAGCCACCTGGCCGCCATCGGCCTGTCGGCGATGCTCGACGGACTCTGGCTCGAGGGCTGCCTCAACCCCGGCACCTTCAGCCCCGCCAACGGGCTGCATATCTGCCGCTGCTGGGTACAAGGCTTGCGTCAGGGCGCATTCGGCGCCGACCACAGCCTGTGACAACGGTTTATCCGGCCGACCTGCGCAGCGGCGTACCGCGCCGTTCGGCGATGGCGTAGACGCCTTCGATGAGGAAGGTCAGGCACAGGTAGACGCCCGCCACCAGCAGCAGCGGCTGGTAGATCTGCAAGGTCTGTGCGCGCACCACGTTGGCGGCGCCGAGCAGGTCGACCACGGCAATGGTCGACGCCAGCGCGGTGGATTTGAGCAGCATCACCGTCTCCCCGGCCAGGGTCGGCAGCAACAGGCGCATCGCCCGTGGCAAGCGCACGCGCAGCAAGGCCTGACGCGGTGTCATGCCGAACGCCGAGGCCGCTTCCATCTCGCCTTTGGGCACCGCCAGCAGGCCACCGCGAATCACCTCGCCGACATAGGCGCCTACCGACAACACCAGGGCGAACACGATGTACCAGTAGCCATCGCGCAGATACGGCCAGAGTAAGCTGCCACGGATCATCGGGAACTGGGCGAACAGGCTGCCCAGGCCATAGTAGAAAATGTAGATCTGGATCAGCAGCGGCGTACCGCGCAGCACGCTGGTGTAGGCCAGTGCACTGCGCGCCAGCCACTTGCGCCGCGACAACCGTGCCAGCGCCACCAGGACCGCCAGGGCAAAACCGAGTACCGCCGAAATCACCAGCAGCGACAAGGTGGTCTGCAATCCCTTGGCGATGAGCGCGGCGTAGTAGCTTATCCACTCAGGCATGTGTGCCTCACTCGACAACCGGCATCCAGCGACGGATACGGCGCTCCAGGCGCCCGGACAGGTAGTTGGAAGCCAGTGTCACCAGGTAATACAAGGCGGCGGCCGTGAGGTAGAACAGCAGGTATTGGCGGGTCGACCCCGCCGCCTGCTTGGCGGTGTACAGCAGCTCGTTGGTGCCAACCACGCTGATCAAGGCGCTGTCCTTGATCAGGTTGATCCACAGGTTGGACATGCCGGCCAGGGCGAACGGTGCCATGATCGGCAGCGTCACCCGCCGGAACAGCCCCAGCCCGCTCAGGCCAAAAGCCCGCGCCGCTTCGATCTGCCCGTGAGGGATCGCCAAAATCGCCGCGCGAAAAATCTCCGAGGCGTAGGCGCCCTGCACCAGGCCCAGCACCAGGATCGCCACCAGCGGGCCGCTGATATTCACTTGGGCGAATCCCAGCCACAGCATCAGCGCGTTGAGGCCCATGGAGCCGGCGTAATACAGCAGCAGAATCAGCAGCAGTTCCGGCACCGCGCGGAACACCGTGGTGTAGCCGCGCATCAGCAGCGCGATCGGGCGCGGCGCGCTGAGCTTGGCGCAGGCCACCACCAGGCCGATCAGCAAGCCCACCGCAAACGACCCGGCGGAGATCTGCAGGGTCATCCATAACCCCTTGAGCAACGCATGGCCCCACCCTTGTTCGCCGAAGCCGAGAAGATCGAACATGGTTATTCGGTCTTCTGGGCGATTTGCGGGTACGGGCTGTCACAGGTCTTGCTCACGAACGCCGGGGTATCGGTGCGCTTGCACGGGCTGACCGACAGGCCGAAATAGTGCTGCGACAGGTCGTCGTAGTCCTTGCTCACCAACAATTCGCCAATAGCCTTGTCCAGCCGGGCCTTGAGCGCGGTGTCTTCCTTGCGCAGGCCAGCGCCGACGCCACGGCCGATGATCGGGTCGTAGGGCACGCTGGCGATGTGCGCCAGGCCGCTGGCTTCCGGGGTCTTGACCATCATGGCGATGGCGGTGTCGTCGGCCATCATGTAGTCGATACGCCCGGCAATCAGGTCGGCGTTGGCCGATTCCTGGGTGTCGTAGTACTTGAGGTCGGCGATGTTTTCGTAATACTTTTTCAGGTAATTGGCGCTGACCGTGGAGATCTGCACGCCGATCAACTTGCCCTTGAGGCCCGCCGGGGAGATCTCGACTTCGCTGCCTTTCGGCCCCGCAACGCCCAGCAGGGAATCGTAGTAGGCGCGGCTGAACGCGATCTGTTTTTCGCGCTCGTCGGTCACCGACATCGACGAGAAAATCACGTCGATCTTCTTCGCCAGCAGCGAGGGAATAATGCCGTCCCACGCCACTTCCTTGATCTGGCATTCGGCTTTCATGCCTTCACAGAGCTTGTGGATCAGGTCCACCTCGAACCCGGACCACTGGCCGTTACCGCCCTTCACGGTAAACGGCGGGTAGGGTTCGGCCGCCACCGCAAACACGATGGGTTTGTCGGCCGCCCAGGAGAAACCTGCGGCCAGCATCAGCACTGCACTGCCCAACCACGTTGCCATACGCTTGGATTTCATGATTTTGCCCCGTCTTTTTCTGGAGTTAGCGAGTTTGATGCGCGTTGACGAACTGTCGGCAACGTTCACTGCGTGGGTCGATAAACACCGCGTCCGGCGAGCCGGTTTCTTCGATCATGCCTTGGTGCAGGAACGCCACTTTCGACGACACATCCCGAGCGAATGCCATTTCATGGGTGACCAGGATCATGGTGCGCCCCTCTTCAGCCAGGGAACGGATCACCCGCAGCACTTCGCCCACCAACTCCGGGTCGAGGGCCGAAGTGGGTTCGTCGAACAGCATGACTTTGGGCCGCATGGCCAGCGCCCGGGCAATCGCTACGCGCTGTTGCTGGCCACCGGAAAGGAAGGCCGGGTATTCGTTGCGCTTGGCGGCCAGGCCGACGCGGTCGAGCAGGCTTTCTGCGCGTTCGATGGCCTCGACGCGGCTTTCGCGCAACACCTGGGTGGGGGCTTCGATGAGGTTTTCGAGCACCGTGCGATGGGGCCACAGGTTGAAGTTCTGGAACACCATGCCCAGGGTCGAGCGAATCCGTACCAACTGCCTGGCATCCGCGACCAGGGGCGCGCCGGGGCGGCCGTAGTTGAGCTTGATGCTCTCGCCGTCCACATGAATGCTGCCCTGGTCCGGCACTTCGAGCATGTTGATACAGCGCAGCAAGGTGCTTTTGCCCGAGCCGCTGGCGCCGATCAGCGAGATCACCTCGCCTTCGTGGGCCGTGAGGGAAATGCCCTTGAGCACTTCGATATTGCCGAAGCGCTTGTGCAGGTCGATGACCTCGATCATCTTCTTGGCTGCGACGGGTTGCGCCACTTCAACCCTGGACGTGGCGGCGATACGTGGCTCACCGGCCAGCTTGGCGACAAACTGCGCGATACGTTGGCAGGCCTGTGCCAGGCGCTCTTCACTGAGGGTGAACGACAACCGCACAAAACCTTGCGCGGGCTCGCCGAAGGCCGCCGCGTCCAGCACCGATACCCCGGCTTCGCGAAATAGACGCCAGGCAAAATCCAGGGAGCCCAAGCCGGTGCCGCGCACGTCCACCAGCACGAACATCCCCGCTTGCGGCACCTGTACCTGGATTCCGGGGCAGGCACTCAGCCCGGCCACCACCAGGTCGCGGCGGCGCCGGTAGATCTCGCGCATGCCCCGGGTCACTTCATCATGGGCCAGCACGGCGGCGGTGGCGGCTTCCATCACAAAGCCGGGCAAGCCGTACAGCATGCTGAGCACCAGGGTTTCGGCATGGGCGATCAGTTCGGGCGTGGCGATGAGCCAGCCGATGCGCCAACCGGTCATCGCGTGGGACTTGGACAGGCTGCCAATCACCACGCAGCGCTCGGCCATGCCCGGCAGCGCGGCGAGGCTGTGGTACTCGCCGTCGAACACCAGGCTTTCGTAGACCTCATCCACCACGACCCACAGGTCATGGGCGATGGCCAGTTCAGCGATGGCCTGCAACTCCTGTGCGTCAAGGACCACGCCGGTGGGGTTGTTCGGGTTGGAGAAGAAAATCGCCCGTGTCCGCGGGGTGATCGCGGCGGCGAGCAGCGCCGGATCGACGCGAAAGCCCGACTCAGGGGAACACGGCACGCGTTCCAGTGTGGCGCCGCTGGCCTTGAGCGTGGCTTCGTAGGTGACGTACATCGGGTCGAGCACCAGCACCTCGTCACCGGCCTGCAACAGGCACAGCGACGTGACGAACAAGGCGTTCTGCGCGCCGGCCACCGTGATCACATTTGCGCCGTCCAGCGGGCGTGCCAGCGTCTGGCTGTAGCGTGCTGCAATCGCTTCGCGCAGTGCCGGGCGGCCAGGGATTTCGGTGTAGTGGGTGTCGCCTTCGCGCAAGGCGCTGACGGCAGCATCGGTAATAAAGGACGGCGTGGCGAAATCCGGGTCGCCGACGCTGAGAATGATGATGTCTTCGCCCTGGCTGGCGGCGTGAAACGCCGCGTGGTGGATGTCCCAGGCGGCTACGCCCTGCCCTGCAATTCGTTCGACGAAGGGGGAAAACCGCATGCCAGAGCCTCTCGTTCAAGAAGAAACAGCGCTAACCCGTTCTGTTGCAAACGGGCGGATGCGGTCAACATAGTTCAAGCTGAACACTCGTTCAATGGGCATGTCTGACCCGGTGTCGTTTATCGTCCAAAGAGGTCGCTATGGCGATTCCGCAGGAGGCGCGAGGCTAATTCGGATGGTCTCGACGCGCATGAAAAAATCCAGTGGCTTGCAATAATGCCTGGAAAAACAATTACCCTAAGTCATCCACGGTTGAATCGGGCTCAACGCCGCACCCAGCCGAACTCCTGCATAAGAGACTTGCAAATGGCTGCTTTCAACCGTTCCGAACTGGCCGATCTCAACGTGTTCATGGCGATCATCCGCCGTCGCAGCTTTCGCCATGCTGCCCACGAATTGGGTGTGACCACCTCGGCCCTGAGCCACACCATGCGCAACCTGGAAACCCGACTGGGGGTCAAACTGCTGTACCGCACCAGCCGTGCCGTCGAACCCACCGATGCCGGCTCGCTGCTGGCAGAAAAACTCAACCAGGGCTTCGCCACCATCAAGGACGGCCTCGATACCCTGGAGTTGTACCGCGAAGCACCGATTGGCCGGCTGCGCTTGAACGTGCCGCGGGATGCGGCGGTATTGCTGCTGGCGCCGATCCTCGGGGACTTCTGCGCCACCTACCCGCAACTGCGCGTGGACCTGATCGTGCAGGACCAGATGATCGACATCATCGCCGAGGGCTACGACGCCGGTATCCGCTACGGTGCCACCGTGCCCCAGGACATGGTCGCCGTGCCCTTGACCGGTGAGTTGCGCTGGATCGTGGTCGCGTCGCCCGCCTACCTGGCCCGCCGGGGCACGCCGCAGGAGCCCAAAGACCTGCTGCAACACGCCTGCATCCGCATGTACCTGGGCGACAACACTACCTATAAGTGGGAACTGGGCAACGGCAGTCGCCAGCAACGCATCGACGTGCCCGGCCACTTCAGCGCAGCCGACACCGAGACCATCGTCAATGCGGCGCTGCAAGGGGTGGGCATCGCCTACTGCCTGTCCAACCGCGTGCAGCAGGAGCTCAAGGACGGTCGCCTGGTGGAGGTCATGCCCGACTGGGCCTGCATGGGCGAGCCGTTGTGCATGTATTACCCGAGCCGGCGCCAGCCGCAGCCGGGATTGCGCCAGCTGATGGACATGATCCGCGTGAAAACCATTGGCTCGCAGTTGATCCAATCACATTGAACCCGTCACCGGCCGCGGTCCTCCAACCTGAACAGACCACGGCCTCGGTGCACGCTCGATGACTTTTATTCTATGGATGGCCGTACTGGGCACTGTCTTGCTCACCCTTGCCCTCACCTCCTCCTACCTGCGCTGGATGCCGGTCACCACCTCGGCGGTGTGCCTGTTGCTGGGGGTAGGCATCGGCCCGCTGGGCGTCGACCTGTTGCACCTGGACATCAAAAACTCTGCGCGCTGGATGGAGCACCTCACTGAAGTCGCGGTGCTGTTTTCGCTGTTCGTCAGCGGCTTGAAGCTGCGTCTGCCACTCAAGCACCGAACCTGGCGCATCGCGTTCGGCATGGCCGGGCCGGTGATGCTGTTGACCATCCTCGGCATCTGCCTGGCGCTGCATTACCTGTTTGCATTGTCGTGGGGTGTGTCACTGCTGGTCGGGGCGATTCTGGCCCCGACTGACCCGGTGCTGGCAGGCCTGGTGCAGGTCAATAATGCCCAGGACTATGACGCGCTGCGCTTCGGGCTGTCCGGCGAAGCGGGCCTGAACGACGGCACGGCCTTCCCGTTTGTGATTTTCGCCCTGCTGTTCATGCAGCACGGCGGGTTCGACGGTGACTGGCTGGGCGGTTGGGTGCTGAAGAATCTGCTCTGGGCGGTGCCGGCCGGGTTGTTGATCGGCTACTGGATGGGCCGTGGCATAGGCCGCGTGACCCTATGGTTGCGCATCAGCAACAGTGACAGCACGCTCTCGCCCAATGACTACCTGACGCTCGCACTGATCGCACTGGCCTATGTGGTCGCCGAGGCGGTGGGCGGCTATGGCTTCCTGTCAGTGTTCGCGGCGGGGCTTGGCTTGCGCCAGGCGGAGTTCCGCTCGACCGGGAACTCGCAGACCCCGTCGGAGCATTTGGCGCTGCCGGTGGTGGGTCACCTGGAAGTAGAGCCAGAACACGCATTGCAAGGTGATGTCAGCGAACTGAAAGACACCCAGATCGCCGCCGGCGTGATGATGGGCGACATGCTCTCGTTCGGCAGCCTGGTGGAGCGTTCGATGGAGGTGTTCCTGGTAACGGTGCTGGGCATCGTGCTGGTCAGCCACTGGGATTGGCGCGCACTGGCGGTGGCGGCACTGCTGTTCTGCGTGATCCGCCCGCTGGGCGTGCTGGCAATGCCTTGGGGCCGCTTGATTGATCTGCGCCAGCGCGGGCTGATGGGGTGGTTTGGTATTCGCGGGATCGGCAGTATTTACTACCTGTTCTACGCGCTCAACCACGGCTTGATTGGCACCAGCAGCGCGGTGGCGGTAAACCTGACCTTGTCAGTCATTGCCTTGAGCATCGTCGTTCATGGCCTGAGTACCCAGCCGATGCTGGTGTGGTATGAACGACGAGCCAAGGCGGACGCTCAGTCCTGACGCTCTGTATTGCCTACGTCTGCCGCGTCATCCAGGTCGTTGAGCGGCACTTCTGCATCATCCATCAAGGAACCGGGGTCTTCATTGCCCGGGTCGTTGAGTTCGTCGTCGAGTTCTTTGGACATGACCGTCTCCTCTAACCGCCCTGGGTATCGATATCGGCATCGGTTTCAGGCTTGGGCTCGCGCTCGGGCTTGAAGTCTGGACTGTAGTCGTTTTCCCTGGCTTTGGGGTCTTTGGCCGGGACCGGGTCTTTCGGTGCGTCGGCAGCGGTACCGGGAGCCGGTTCGCCGCCGTCGATGGCCGGGTCGTTGCGGTTATCGAGTTGCGGGTCTTTGCTTGTGCTCATGGGTCACCTCGTTACAGGCCGCAGGGAAATCAGCAGGGCCTACAGGTAAGGCGCTGCGCCACCCGGCGAAGTTCCGTCCGATTGCTCAGCGGATCGGGTTGTCGACCTGGATATAGAACGCGTATATCCCCAGCACCAGCCAGAACACCATGAACAGCCAGGGCGCACGCATGGAGAACAGCAGCGACTTGCGATAGCCCTTGTGGGACGACTCCATTTCGGAAAACAGCGGCGACTCATCATAGGCCATGCCCATCACCGGCTCGCTGCGCAGCAGTTCGCTCTGCTTGTAGTGCCAGTGATCGATGATTTCGTACGCCGCCCGAATGCCTGGCCAGGCATTCAGGGAGCTGAGAATGCCCAGCGAGACCAGGAACACCGGCACCACGAGGGTAAACAGCTTGCCCCACTCCGGGTTGAGGTTGCCCATGCCGGAAACAAAGGCGATCACCAGGAACGATTGCGCCGTGAGATAAGCGTCGGTGCGGTTGGCCAGGATGGTGGTTTCGTACTGGATCTCGCGCCGGTAGAAGTCCAGACGGTCCTTGGGCGAACCGAAGATCTTGGCGTTGTGTTCGCTGTGGTCGGTCAGGGCCGCTTCCGGTGTATGGGGAGAGATGATTCTGGGCATGACGGTGCTCCCTGCTGGTTCAAGTCCTGTTAGAAGAATCAGCGGCGAGTGAAGTTCAAGTTTGTTCATGCACCAAGTCGGGGCGCCTGCCAGGCACTGCCCCCTTCTGGTGAGCGGGCGTGTTGTTGTGAGCGGGCTTGCTCGCCACAACACGCCCCTCACTACAAGCAATTCAGGGTTTCGGCACAGGCATTGCTTTATCCATTCATCTGCCCGGATACAGGAGCATTCGTTACCCCCCGACCCAGAGCCGACCCCACAAGAAAGTAAGGACCAGGCCCAGTGGCACCCTTAGCCACGGGCTCATAAAAAATGCGTTTTTTGAAACGGCAGTGCCACCCAAACGTCCCTCGGCACTGACAAGGTACTGGAATGGCTCGATCTTTCTTCGATGAAATGAATGACGCAAACGGCGCCTGCCGTGCGCACTATCAGGACTTCTCCCGCTGGCTGGCGAATACGCCGCCGGAACTGCTGGCCCAGCGTCGCCGCGAAGCCGATTTGCTGTTTCACCGCGCCGGGATCACCTTCACCCTCTACGGCGACGAACAAGACACCGAGCGCCTGATCCCCTTCGACATCATCCCGCGCAGCATCCCTGCCAGTGAATGGAGCGTTATCGAACGCGGCTGTATCCAGCGCGTCAATGCGCTGAACATGTTCCTCGCCGACATCTACCACGACCAGCGCATCATCAAGGCCGGGATCATTCCGGCGGACCAGGTGCTGGGCAACGAGGGCTATCAGAAGGCCATGGTCGGCCTGGACCTGCACCGCGACATCTACTCGCATATCTCGGGTGTCGACCTGGTGCGTGACGCTGACGGCACCTATTACGTGCTCGAGGACAACCTGCGCACCCCCAGCGGCGTGAGCTACATGCTCGAAGACCGCAAGATGATGATGCGCCTGTTCCCCGAAGTATTCGCCAAGCAACGCATCGCGCCGGTGGACCACTACCCCAACCTGCTGCTCAAGACGTTGAAGAGCTCCAGCCGCCTGGACAACCCCAACGTGGTGGTACTGACCCCGGGCCGCTTCAACAGCGCGTTCTTCGAACATGCGTTCCTGGCCCGGGAAATGGGTGTGGAACTGGTGGAAGGCGCCGACCTGTTCGTGCACGACCTCAAGGTGTTCATGCGCACCACCGACGGCCCCAAGCCGGTCGACGTGATTTACCGGCGCATCGATGACGCCTTCCTCGACCCCAAGGCCTTCAACCCCGAGTCGATGCTCGGCGTCCCCGGCCTGGTCGCGGCCTATTGCGCCGGCAACGTAGTGCTGGCCAATGCCATCGGCACCGGCGTGGCGGACGACAAGTCGATCTACCCCTATGTGCCGGAAATGATCCGTTTCTACCTGGACGAAGAACCGGTGCTACAAAACGTACCGACCTTCCAGTGCCGCAAGCCCGATGAACTGTCCCACGTACTGGCTCACCTGCCGGAACTGGTGGTCAAGGAAACCCAGGGTTCCGGTGGCTACGGCATGCTGGTCGGGCCGGCTTCCAGCGCCGCCGAGATCGAGGACTTCCGCCAGCGCATCAAGGCGCGTCCCCACGCCTACATCGCCCAACCGACGTTGAGCCTGTCCACCTGCCCCACCTTCGTTGAAAACGGCATCGCCCCACGGCATATCGACCTGCGGCCCTTTGTGCTGTCGGGCAAGGAAACCCGCCTGGTGCCCGGTGGGCTTACCCGCGTGGCATTGAAGGAAGGCTCGTTGATCGTCAACTCGTCGCAAGGCGGCGGAACCAAGGACACCTGGGTGGTGGAGGGCTGAGTATGTTGAGTAGAACCGCCGCAGATCTGTACTGGATGTCCCGTTACCTGGAGCGTGCCGAAAACCTGGCGCGCATGCTCGAAGTCAGTTACTCGCTGTCGTTGATGCCACAAGCCGGGCGCAGCGACGGTCTGGACGAACTGGCCATGTCGTTGCTCAGCAGCGGCACCCTGGACAGCTACCTTGAACGCCATAGACAGCTGGATGCCGAGCGCATGCTGCACTTCTTCGCCCTCGATGAAGAAAACCCCGCCAGCATCTACAACTGCCTGCGCGCCGCCCGTGGCAATGCCCACGCCGTACGCGGGCGCATCACCGCCGACATGTGGGAAAACCTCAACGCCACCTGGCTGGAAATGCGCAGCATCGCCGCCGGCGGCCTGGCGCGACACGGCATCAGCCACTTCTGTGATTGGGTCAAGCAGCGCTCGCACCTGTTTCGTGGGGCAACCTCGGGGACGATCATGCGCAATGACGCCTATCGGTTCATTCGCCTCGGCACCTTTGTCGAGCGTGCCGACAACACCCTGCGTTTGCTGGATGCGCGCTACGAGATGTTCGGCGAGGAATCGGAAGAAGTCAGTGACTTGTCGGCACGCGGTTATTACCAGTGGAGCGCCCTGCTCCGCGCGTTGTCGTCCTTCGAGGCGTATACGGAGCTGTACCCGAACGCGTTGAACGCCCGTTCCGTGTCCGAATTACTGCTGTTGCGCAGCGATGTACCGCGCTCGTTGCATGCGTGCATCGAGGAGTTGAGCCATATCCTGGCGGACCTGCCTGGTAGTTATGGGCGCACGGCGCAGCGCCTGGCGGCGGAGTTCGAGGCGCGGCTGCGGTATACGGGGATTGATGAAATCCTTGAAGACGGCTTGCACAGCCGTCTCACCGAGTTTATCGATACCGTGCGCGAGTTGGCGCGAGCAATTCACAGCTCGTACCTGGAGGTTGTGTAATCCACAACCGGGGTTACTGGTGTTTTACCAGCACCGGCTCGGCGCGGTATTGGTCGGGAAAGAGTTTCTTGAGCTGCGCCACCTTCGGAAGATCATTGATCACGATGTAGGGGTAGGACGGGTTCTCGGTGAGGAAGTCCTGATGATAGGACTCCGCCGGGTAGAACACCTTGCCCATCTCGATTTTAGTGACGATGGGTTTGTCGAAAGACTTGGCGGCGTCCAACTGGGCGATGTAGGCCTGGGCGACGTTTTGCTGTTCGGCGTTCTGCGCAAAGATCGCCGAACGGTACTGGGTGCCGGTGTCGGGGCCCTGGCGGTTGAGTTCGGTGGGGTTGTGTGCCACTGAGAAGTAGATCTGCAGCAGTTTGCCGAAGCTGATTTTGCTCGGGTCGTAGGTGACGGAAACCGCTTCGGCGTGGCCGGTGTTGCCGTCGCTGACGGACTCATATTGCGCTGTGCTTGCAGCGCCGCCATCGTAGCCGGACACGGCGTTCTTCACGCCTTGCACATGCTGGAACACCCCTTGAACGCCCCAGAAACAGCCGCCGGCGAACACAGCGGTTTGCAGGTTGCGAGCTTCGGCGGGCAGGTCCAGGGCGGGCGGCGCGATCACCACGGCGTCGTCGGCGGCGGCGCCAAAGGAAAAGGCCGGGCTTTGACCGACGAACGCTGCGAAGGCCAGGACTGGCAGGTATTTGAATACATTCATGGCAGGCACTCCGGGTTAACCAAAGGTGAAGGCATACGCCGACACGTTGGGGTCAAGGAATTCAATGGTGAAGGTGCGGTCCTGCACGGCGCCCGGCTGACGCACCAGTTGGTACAAACGCTGTTCGGTGACGGTGCCGCTGCCATCCGGTGCGACGTCGGTGCCATGGGCACCGCCCGGGGCCTGGCCGTCGATCGTGACCTTGAAACGCACCGGCTTGCCGTCGGCGCCCGGGCCGAGCACCAGGTGCAGGTCGCGGGCGTGGAAGCGGTAGACGATGCGCCCACCGGCCTGGTCGAGGGTGGCTTGCTGGCCGCCGACGTTCCATTGGCCTTGCAGGGTCCACTGGTTGAGTGCCAGGGTGCCGGACTTGACGAAGTTTTCGGCGCGCTGCGAACCCAGGTAGGTTTCCGGCGACTGCACCTCGTTCATGTCCGGCGCTTGTTGCACGCCCTTGGCATCGGCTTCGATCAAGCCGCCCGCGACGTTCTTCGCGCCGGCTTCACGCAACAACTGCTGGATCACCCGCTCCGACTCGGCGTAGTCGCCTTCACCGAAGTGGTGGTAGCGAATCTGGCCCTTGGCATCGGCGAAATAATGGGCCGGCCAATACTGGTTGTTGAACGCGCGCCAGATCTTGTAGTTGTTGTCGATGGCCACAGGGTAAGTGATGCCCAGGTCCTTCATGGCCTGGGTGACGTTGTTCACGTCGCGCTCAAAGGCGAACTCCGGCGCATGCACGCCGATCACCACCAGGCCCTGGTCGCGATATTTCTCGGCCCAGGCCTTTACATACGGCAAGGTGCGCAGGCAGTTGATGCAGGAGTAGGTCCAGAAGTCCACCAACACCACCTTGCCCTTGAGTGCTTCGGTGCTCAGTGGCGGGCTGTTGAGCCATTGCACGGCACCGTCGAGGGGCGGCAGCGCGCCTTCGATCGGCAAGGTGTCGCTGTGATTGGCGGCCATCATCATCGCCCCGCCCGGCTGCGCCGGCTTGGCGCTCAGGCGATCCACCAGGCTTTGTTCCAGGCCACCGGTGGACGCGGTCGACAGCCGCGACAGCACGCCCATGTCGAGGCCCAGCGCAATCGCGGCCACACCGGCCAGCATCAACCCACCCAGGCCCCGGCGCAGCCATTCGCCGGCACCGAGAGACTTCTTCATGAAACCAAACACCTTACCGCCGACCAGCAACGCCAGCGCGAGGGAGGTGGCAGCACCGGCGGCGTAAGCCAGCAAGAGCAAGGTAGTACCGATGCTGGCGCCCTGCAGCGCCGCGCCGGTGAGCACCAGCCCCAGGATCGGCCCGGCGCACGGTGCCCAGAGCAGCCCGGTGGCCACGCCGATCAGGAACGACGCGCCCGGCCGCGGCCGGGCATCGGCCCCGGCGGCTTGCGACAAACGACTGCCGGCGGCCACCAGCGGGCGCGTCAGGCGGTCCGACAGTTGCGGCAACAACAACGTGAGTCCGAACAGGGCAACGCACAGCAACGCGAGCCAGCGCCCGAATTGATTGACCTGCACCACCCAACCGCCGCCCACCGCCGCCAGCGAGGCCACCAGGGCGAATGTCACCGCCATCCCCGCTAACAGCGGCAAGCCACTGCGCAAAAACGGCTGCCCGGTGCGAGCGAAGACAAAAGGCAGAACAGGCAGGATGCACGGACTGACGATTGTCAGCACGCCGCCCAGATACGCGAGAACCAGAAGCCACATGGGATGGACCCTTATAAGAAAAAGACATTGGCTTACGCCGTCGCGAACGTCATGGCGACATCCAGGTCGCCACTGGCCAGGAGTATTTGTCGGCGTGAGTACATGGTGTTTTCCCTCTTTGAAGTAACGGGAATGTTGGGCTGTTTACCGTCGCGGAATCCTCACGCAGAGTTAAACAATTCGTGATAACTACACTGTTGCAAAAGCCGCACAATGCGCGAACTACAAGCGAAGGTTTCTCTTACATGGATCAGCCCAAACGTGTCCTGGTGGTCGAGGACGATGCCCATATCGCCGACCTGATCTGCCTGCACCTGCGTGATGAACAGTTCGACGTGGTGCACAGCGCCGATGGCAATGAAGGCCTGCGCCTGCTGGAGCAAGGCGGCTGGGATGCGCTGATCCTCGACCTGATGCTGCCTGGCGTGGATGGCCTGGAGATCTGCCGGCGCGCCCGTGCCATGACGCGCTACACCCCGATCATCATCACCAGTGCACGCTCCAGCGAACTGCACCGCATCCTCGGCCTGGAGCTGGGCGCGGATGATTACCTGGCCAAGCCGTTTTCCATGCCGGAACTGGTGGCCCGGGTGAAAGCGTTGCTGCGCCGGGTCGACGCCATGGCGCGCAACCTGAAGATGGACGCCGGCAGCCTCGACCTCGGCCAGTTGTTCATCAACCCGCTGACCCGTGACGCCACCCTGCAAGGCCAGCGCCTGGACCTGACCCCACGGGAGTTCGACCTGCTGTACTTCTTCGCGCGCCAACCGGGCAAAGTGTTCTCGCGCATGGACTTGCTCAACGCGGTGTGGGGCTACAGCCACGAAGGCTATGAACACACGGTCAACACCCACATCAACCGCCTGCGGGCCAAGGTCGAAGTCGACCCGGCCAACCCGGCGCGCATCCTCACGGTGTGGGGCCGTGGCTACAAGTTTGCCGAGAGCCCGCCATGAAGCTCACCCTCACCCAGCGCCTGTCGCTGGTGTTCGCGGTACTGCTGTTGATCTGCAGCGGCACCTCGGCGTGGCTGCAGGTGCGTTCCAACCGCATGCACGAGCTGGAGGTGGTGCAAGGCCTGTCCCGCGATCTCGCGGCGCACATCGCCCGCGACACCCAATTGATGGACGCCGACGGCCTCAAGCCCGACGCCGTGCGCAACCTGTTCAGCCAGTTGATGCTGGTCAACCCCAGCGTCGAGGTGTACCTGCTCAACATCGACGGCCGCGTGGTCGGCAACGCCGCACCCAGCGGCCACCTGTTGCGCGACAAGGTCGACCTGGCGCCCATCCGGCGCTTCCTCGCGGGCTTCATGCTGCCGATCCTCGGGGACGACCCGCGCAGTGTCGATGGGCGCAAGGTATTCAGCGCCGCGCCACTCACCGCCGGCGGGCAGCAGATCGGGTTCCTGTATGTGGTCCTGCTCGGTGAAGCCCACGATGCGTACGACGCCAAGGACGCCACCGGCATGGCCTTGAAGATCGCCCTGTGGTCCATCGGCCTGGTTGCCCTGCTCTGCCTGACGGCCGGCCTGATCGCGTTTGCCTGGATCACCCGACCGCTGCGTCAACTCACTGACAAGGTTGGCCAGTTCGACATCAATGGCGCGCCCAAACCGGCAGAATCCGTTGCAGTGCCACTCACCAGCGGCGATGAAATCGCCGTGCTGGATCACGCCTTCGCGCAAATGGAGAACCGCCTGGGCGAACAGTGGCGCGCCATCACCCACCAGGACCAGGAACGCCGGGAAATGGTCGCGAATATCTCCCATGACCTGCGCACACCGCTGGCCTCGTTGCACGGTTACCTGGAAACCCTGTCGCTCAAGGATGCCAGCCTCAGCCCTGAAGAGCGCCGCCGCTACCTCGGGATTGCTTTAGACCAGAGCCGCAAAGTCGGCGGCCTGGCCCAATCGCTGCTGGAACTGGTGCGCCTGGAGCATGGCTTTGTGCAGCCGGTGATCGAAGGTTTTTCATTGCCGGACCTGGTGCAGGACATCTTCCAGAAATTCGAACTGACTGCCGAGGCACGCGGCATCACGCTGACGGCCAGCCTGCCGCCGCAGGTGCCGACGGTGCAGGCAGACCTGGGGTTGATAGAACGGGTGCTGACCAACCTGCTGGACAATGCCCTGCGGCATACCCCGGTCAACGGCGAAATCGAGGTCATCCTGACGCCTCAAACCCATGCGGTAGCCGTCACCGTCAGCGACAGCGGCCCGGGCATCGACGCCGAATTACGCGAAGGCCTGTTCCTGCGCGCATTCACCATTGGCGGCGCCCGGCGCGACGGGGGGTTGGGCCTGCGAATCGTGCACCGCATCCTGCAACTGCACGGGCGCAGCATCAGCCTGGAGGACCGCCCTGGCCGAGGCGCAACCTTTACGTTTTCCCTGGAAACCCGAGCATCAGCGCGTTGACCCGCTCCGGTTCGAGCAACGCCAGGTGCGGGAGGACCGACTCCGGCACCAGCCTCATTGATGGCAGGAAAAACTCAAGCCAGCGCCCACCAGCGCGGCAACAACTGGCGTACCTGGCCTTCGCCGAAACGGTCATCGATCAGCATCACCACGCCACGGTCCTGCTGGCTACGGATCACCCGCCCCGCCGCCTGCACCACTTTCTGCAGGCCGGGATACAGGTAGGTGTAGTCGTAGCCAGCGCCGAAGATCGCGCCCATGCGCAGTTTCATCTGTTCATTGACCGGGTTCAGTTGCGGCAACCCGAGGGTGGCAATGAACGCACCGATCAAGCGTGCCCCCGGCAAGTCGATGCCCTCGCCAAATGCGCCGCCCAGCACGGCAAAGCCGATGCCCTGGCTGTGTTCGGTGAACTGGTCGAGGAACGCCTGGCGCTCGGCCTCGGCCATGCCGCGTGACTGCTGCCATAGCACGATCTGCGGATGTCGCTCGGCGAGCAACTGCGCAACCTGTTGCAGGTAATCAAAGCTTGAGAAAAACGCCAGGTAGTTGCCAGGTTGTTGCGTGTACTGGCGGGCAATCAGCTCGACGATTGGCTCCAGCGAGGCCTGGCGGTGCACAAAGCGCGTGGAGATTTCAGCGACGATGCGCACCTGCAACTGCTCGGCCTTGAACGGTGACTCCACATCGACCCACGCCGTATCCGCCGGCAAACCCAGCAAGTCGGCGTAGTAATGTCGGGGGCTCAGGGTCGCGGAAAACAGCACGCTGCTGCGGGCAGCCGTCAATCGCGGGCGGATGAATTCGGCGGGCACCACATTACGCAGGCACAGGGTGGAACTGCTGCGTTTGCCGCTGAGCTGGCGCTTGCTGATGTCGAAAATGAAGTGCTCGTTGAACAGCTCCGCCACCTTGGCAAATTGCAGCACATCGAAATAGAAGGCTTGCAGGTCGCCGCTGAGGGACTCGGGGTGCTCGTTGAAGTATTCGCCCATGGCGCTGGCGCACAGGCTCAGGGCCTGCAACAGTTTGTCCGGGCGGGCGGCGTAGGCCTGGTACGGCGCAAGCTGGTCCTTGTGCAGCGCGTTCCACTCACGGTTGAGGCGCTGCAAGGGTTTCTTCAACGGTTCCGGGGCGCTGTCGCGCAGGGTCTTGAGGTGGTACTGGTCGAGGCTGGCGCTGTACATCGAACGCGCCCGTTCGACCAGGTTGTGAGCCTCGTCCACCAGCACCGCTACACGCCATTGGTTGAGCTGGGCCAGGCCGAACAGCATGGCGCCAAAGTCGAAGTAGTAGTTGTAGTCAGCGACCACCAGGTCAGCCCAGCGCGCCATTTCCTGGCTCAGGTAATACGGGCAGACCTGATGCGCCAGGGCCACGTCACGCAGGTTGCGCTGGTCGAGCAGGCGCACCTTGGACGCGGCGATGCGCGCGGCGGGCAAGCGGTCGTAGAAGCCCTTGGCCAATGGGCAGGAGTCGCCATGACAGGCTTTGTCCAGGTGCTCGCAGGCTTTGTCCCGCGCCACCAGTTCCAGCACACGCAACGGCAAGCCGGGGCTGCTGGCATACAGCACTTGGGCGGCGTCCAGGGCGAGTTTGCGGCCGGGAGTCTTGGCGGTGAGGAAGAACAACGTGTCCAATTGCTGGGGCGCCAGGGCCTTGAGCAACGGGAAAATCGTGCCGATGGTCTTGCCGATGCCGGTCGGTGCCTGGGCCATCAGGCAGCGGCCGGTGCTGACTGCCTTGTACACCGACTCGGCCAGTGAGCGCTGGCCAGGGCGAAAATCCGCATGGGGGAACGCCAGGGTCTGCGCGGCGCCGTTGCGCGCTGCGCGGTGTTGCATTTCCTGCTCGGCCCAGCCGAGGAACAGCGCGCATTGCTGGTTGAAGAACGGCTCCAGTTCACTGGCTTGAAAGCGCTGGTTGAGCAAGGTCTCGCCCTCACCGACGATATCGAAGTAAACCAGCGCCAGGTCGATTTGCGCGAGCCCGAGTTTGCGGCACATCAACCAGCCATACACCTTGACCTGGGCCCAGTGCAATTGCCGATGGTTGGCGGGCTGGGCATCGAGGTCACCGCGATAGGTCTTCACTTCTTCAAGGCGGTTGGCATCCGGGTCATAGCCATCCGCCCTGCCCCGCACCGTGAGTTGCTGGTATTGCCCCTCCAGCGCCACTTCATTCTGGTAGTGCTGGCTGCGCCGCGACGCTACGGTACGGTGGCCGGCGATGCCTTCCTGGGCGCTCGGCGACGGTGTGAAGCGCAGGTCGAGGTCACCGACCTTGGCCGTGAACTCGCACAGCGCCCGCACCGCGACGGTGTAGCTCAAGCGGATTGTGCCCAGCGCACATAGCAGACCGTCACCGGCATCTGGTACTCGCCGCAGAACTCCAGCCAGCGCAGCTGGTTGTCTTGCAGGCGATCGCCGGGGCCTTTCACCTCGATCATGCGGTAGGTCTTTTGCGCGGGCCAGAACTGGATCAGGTCGGGCATGCCGGCGCGATTGGCGCGGATGTCCAGCAGCAGCCGCTCGAACCAGTAGCGCAGGTGCTCGGCGGGCAAACAGGCCAGGGCCTGCTCCAGCAGCTCTTCGCTGAGCAGGTTCCAGAACACGAAGGGCGACTGGATGCCCCATTTGTCGCGGTAGCGTTGGCGGATAGTGGTTTTGTAGCGCTCGTCCTGCAGTTGCTCGAAACACGCGGCGAACAGCGGCGCACGGCGCTGGTGAAAATCCGCGCTGTGCAGGTCGGCGGGGCCGCGCTGGAACGGGTGGAAAAACGAACCCGGCAACGGCGCAAAAATCACTTCCCAGCACAGCAGGCCGAACAACGAATTGATCAGGCCGTTTTCCACATAATGTACCGGCCCATCCGGCTCGCTGAGGTGCGCCTGCACGCAGTACTCCACCGACATCAAGGGTTCTGGCAGTGTGAGGGCCAGGTCCAGGCGCGTGACCGGCCGTGGCTTGACCTTGGGCAACGCCGGCTCGCCCAGTTTGCGGCGCAGGCGTGGGATGACACGCAGCAAGTGCTGCTGTTCGGCGGCGCTTTCCGGGGCCTGTTGGGCCGTGTTCGCCAGGGCCATGGCCAGGGCGTAATCCTCCTGGCGCTCCAGCACGCGGATCAACCGTGAGCGGGCACCGGGGTAGGTGCAGCTCCGGTAAATCCGCTCCGCCACGGCCAGCTCGGCAGTGCGTTCGCAATATTGACCAATCTGGAACAACAGCTTGGCGCGGCGTTTTTCCAGCCAGGGGTTATCGGTGTCCAGCGTGGCGATCCCGGCCAGTACATCTTCCAGCGGCTCACCGGCCTCGAAGGCCTGCTGGCAGTGGTGCAGGAACAGATACCCCTGCACATCGTCACGATGGCGCAAACCACGGGATTCGGCGCAGAACTCGACCTTTTCATAGGTGTAGATGCCCAGATCAGCCAATACAAACTCGGACCAGTCCTGATGCAGGTTGCCGAAGAACATCAGGCGCAGACGGTCGCACAGCTCCATCACCGTGAGGCTGAACAACCTGTCGGCCAGCTCGGGGCACCAGGTGGCAAAGCTGCGGCTGTCCATGAATTGCGCCGACAGCCCTTCCAGCCAATCGGTTTTCTTGCCTTTGGGCTGGTCTATCCACGGCTTGAACGCGGCCAGGATTTCAGCTTTTTGCAGCACGGCGAACAGCTCTTCAAAGGCCAGTAGGTACTGATCGTCCACCCAACCCAGTTCCATCAGCGGCCCGGCAGCCGCATGGGGGCAACCAATCTCCAGGTAATTGAGCTTGCGGGCCCGAAAATGCACGCCCTTGCGCATCACCATACGCACCAAAAGCGCCTGGGACGCCTGCGGCAACCTGTCAAATTGCTGAATAAAAAGCTGTTCGTCCGGGTCCAGCAAATCGGCATAGCGCTGTGCCAGCCACAGCAGCACTCGGCGGAAGTTATGCAGGTAATACAGGGGATCGTCGAGAGGGTTGGCCATTTCACGCGCTGATCGAATACTGGTTATGCATACAGAGTGCCGTCCCAAATGCCCTGTTGCAATCGGTAATAGATAAATGGCACCTGCAACTTTTCTCATAAAAGTGATCAGATGGGAGAATCGATGGCGTAACATTTGTCGCCCGTCGCCTCTGGCGCGGGACTTTTCAAGGTCAAGGTAAGGGTTATGAACATGAAGAATCTGGGGCTGCCGCTGGTTGCACTCACTTTTCTGGTACTGGCCGGTTGCGCAACGCAAACCGTAGTGACGCTGCAAAATGGCACGCAGTATTTGACCAAGGACACCCCCAACGCAAAGACCGCCGACGGTTTCTACGAATTTACCGATATCGCCGGCAAGCGCATCCGAGTCAAAGCCGCCGATGTCGCGACGGTTATCAAAGAAAAATAACAATGAAAAGCCCCGCAGTGCGGGGCTTTTTTTGCATTATCGCTCGGTTAATAGCGGTAATACGGGTGGTAGTACGGGTGATAGTAGGGATGGTAATAGTACGAGTGGTAGTACGGGTGATAGCAGCACGGGCCAGGATACGCCGGGTACACCGCACACCCAGCCAACCCCAGCAGTACCAGGGGGCACAGCAACAATCGCAATCGGGACATGCTCGGTTCCTCCCACGTCATCACGCGAAACGGCTCGCTTGATCGTTAAACGCAGGCACACCGAGCGATCCGTCGCGACAACCAGGTAGATATTTATTTACCGAAGGATTTCCACGCCGCTGCGTTTAGCCTTATTCAACCGATACTCACACCGTCCGCCCAGAGGCCGCCTTGCCCGATGCCGACCAAGGTCACTGAGTCGGCGCCAAAGGTGAGCACCGTATCCGCGCCGACCACTTTTGCATGGTCACGCAAGTCGGGGCTGCCTTCCACATCCTTGAACACCAACTTGTCCGTGGGTTGATAGCCGATCACCCGATCGTTACCGAAGTGGCCGCTGAACAGGAAGGTGTTGTGCCCACTGTTGTCGCGAATGGTGTCATTACCCTTGCCCCCCTCGATAAAGTCCGCACCCTTGCCGCCCTGGATCAGGTCATTGCCGTCGCTGCCGATGATGAAGGTATCGCCTTTGTGCGGCTCGGCATTGCGGTTGAGGTCCTGCACCCAGGTGTTGGCCCGTGCCGGGTCGGACAGGTTGGCCACGATCACCGTGGAATCGCGGGTCATCTGCTCGTAGAAGCCCGACTCCAGGATGCGCGTCATGCCATCGCCATAGCCGGTGGGCAGGTGCGAGATCCAGGTCGGCAGGTTGACGATGGAAAACGGCATCACATTCCACAGCGTCGACGCATAGTGGTCGTTGAAGCTGACGATGTTGTCGGTAGTCGACGCATGGGGGGTGTCGTGCACGCCCAGGGACGACAGGTTGAAGGACGAACCATCCAGGGCCCGGAACACCGGGTCGTTTTCGTAGCCGATATTGAGCACCTTGTCGCCGGCACTCTGGGTCGGCGAGGCATAGGCCACGTAGTTGGCGTCCTTGTAGAAGCCGGACCATTTGCTGTTGCTCAGGTCTGCCATGCTGTTGACCGCCAACCCACCCAGGCTATGCCCACTGACCACCACGTCCTTGCCGCTCAGGCCATGGGCGCTGGCGTAGTCGGCGACATTTTTGAGCAAACCGCCAAAGGCTTCGCCGGCGTAGTTCTTCGCGTAGTCCTTGGGCCCCAGGGCCGCGAGCAAGTCGCTGACCAGATCGCCGATAGAATCGCTGACCAGGGTTTCCCGTGGTCCGGAGGTGCCGCGAAAGCCAATGCCGATTTCCAGCAGCTTGCCGGCATCATCGTACTTGCCCAGCACCTCGACCTGGGCCGTGGTGTAGCCGGCCTTCTCGCCGAAGAATGTACCTCGCGCATCGACCTTGCCGCCGTAGCCCAAGGCACTGGCGCTGATCGGCGTCCATCCGGCCTTGTGCACCGCGTCCAGGGCGGCTTTTTCCGAATCCGGGTTCCACGGGATGCCGGGGATCACGCCCTGGGAATCGGTGCTGCCGAGCAATGCGCCGACCAGCGTGGCGGGCAGGCCAAGCCCCAGGCCATTGTGCTGGTACCCCACGGCAAAGCCGTTATCCAGGTTGTGATAGGTGTACAAAGTGATCGCCATTGCATCGGCGAACAACGCCTTGGAACCCTCGGCACCGAGGTTTTTATAGTCAAAGATCCCCATGGGGTGTGCCTCTCTTTTGTTGGAGTTGTCGAGAAAGCCAAACCTGCGGGTGCCGGTTTGCCGGCACCCGCAAAGGTCGCTGAACCCTCAGAACGCCCAGTCCAGGCTCAAGCCCACGCCATGGACTTTTTCCTTGCTGGCCAGCACGCCGTTGTAGTCAAAGTTCACTCGCGCCTGCTTGCTTAACGCCAGGCTCACCCGCGCCCCGACCAGCGCCGCATCACGCACCATCGGCGCACTTTCCACCGCAAACGACGGGCCGCCCGAGGCAAACGCCAGGTGCTGTTCAGAGTCATTGCTGCTGAGGTTGTGCTGCCAGCCCAGGGTGCCGGACACCTCCAGTTGCTGGTGGTCATTCACGGTGAAGGTTTTCAAGGCACGCATACCCAGGGTGCTTAGCACCAGGTCGCGGCTGTCGTCGCGACTTTTGAGTGCAGCAGCGTCGCCTTTTTCGGTCACGCCATCGCTGTCCAGGTGCACGTAGGCCAGGTTGGCGAACGGTTCCAGGGCCAGCGGTTGCAGATTGACCCGGTAGGCCGCTTCGGTGAACACCTGGGTGCTGCGTGCATCAACCTTGGCTTTCTGTTTGCCTGAAACATCGCCGTATTGCAGGTCACGTTTCACGTCTGCGCGGTGCCAGCTGTAGGTGGCGCCGCCGCTCAGGCGCCAGGCGCCGATCTCATGCCCGGCGTACGCACCGAAGTGATAGCTGTCGACCGAAGCACGGGAATGGGTACCGCTGCCCATGTTGAGTGACGTGTCGCTGTAACCGGCGACCAGACCGATGCGCGTGGACTCGTCGAGCGCACCGTCCACCCCCGCGAGCATGCCGCCGACGGACGTGGTGTAGCCGGCCGTATCGCTGCGACTGTCGGTCTTGCCCCAGGCGCCCAGGGCCTTCACCCACACGTTGCCACGGCTGTCGAGCGTCTCGCTGGGTGCGCCCATCTCGCCATTGCGCAGGCGCTCGCCCACGGCTTCACGCACGTAGCGGCTGTCGTTGACCAAGGCCGTTTCCAATGCCGGGTAGATTTCCCCAGACAGCTGCTGGAAAGCCCCTTGCGCCGATGCCGCGTTCGGCGCCGACAGCAGGCTTTCATACACGGCGTTGCCCGCGCCCAGTTGCTCAGCGGCGCTGGCCACGGCGCGCTGGTTGTCCGTGGCGCCCACGCTGGCAAAACTGTTGGCGTTACGCGCCACGTCCAGTTGCACGCCGTTGGCCGCGTAATTCAGGTTGCCGCCAAGGAACAGGTAGTTGGGCAGCACCGCGCCAAAGCTGCCGGTAATGCCGCCGGCGGCTTGCAGGATGTTGTACTGGCGCCCGATCAGGCTTTGCGCCTGGGCACCGCTGAGCAGTGTCGGGCTGTTTTCCAGCGCGAGGGTCACCGTGCCGCCGTTCAAGGTGGCAGTGCCTCCCGCCACAATGCGATCGCTGTTGGTGGGCGACAGCTCCACGGCATAGGTCGACCCGGGCTCAAAGGTGACGTCCCCGGCCACGTTCAGCGTGCCGATGGAATTGCCCGGCGCTACGGTGCCGCCGTTTTTCGCCAACAACGAACCTATGCGCCCGCTCCCCCCAACCACCCCACTCTGGCTGACGGTGACGTTCGAAATGACTGAGCCGTTGATGGCCAGCAGGCCCTGGTTGACCAGCGTCGGGCCGCTGTAAGTGCTGGAGCCGGTGAGCACCAAGGTGCCGATACCTTGTTTGGTCAAGCCGCCGTGTCCGGCGATGTCATTGCTCCACACGTCCAGCCCGCAATGCACATCGTTGCACAGCCGCTGTGTCGGTTTGCCGGCATCGACCACCGCGCCCACGCCCGGCAGATCCGCGACAAACTGACCGCTGCCATAGGCGCCGTCGATGCGGAACTCGGCGGGGATGTCCTCGGCCGTGACAAACATGCCTGGGCCATTGATCGCCTTGCCCAGATTGATCATGCCCCAGCCATACAGCGAGTCGATGCCCGGTGCGCCGAGGTCGGTGGCGGTGGTCTTGAGCAGCGTCGAGATCTGGTCGCCGCTCATGTACGCAAAACGCTGCATCAGCACGGCCGCGCTGCCGGCCACGTGAGGCGCGGCCATGGAGGTGCCGTTGAAGTTGGCATAGTCGGTGGTGAGGTTGTCCAGATTGGTGCCATTGATGACGGAACTGTAGATCCTGGTACCGGGGGCCGACACGCAGAAGCTCGCCGCGTAGCCGCAACGCGAGGAGAACGTACTGATCACATATGGGTCGGCGCTCGCCGTGTCCGGGTTCTGCTGCAAGGCCGCGACGGACAACCAGTTGGGCGCGATCTCGGGCACAAAGTACGCCAGCCCGGAAATCGCATCCGGGTTGTTGCGGTTGTAGTCGTTGCCGGCGGCGAAGATCGTCAGTACGCCGCTGCGGGCCGCGTCGATGGCGCCCTGGTAGGCGCCCCCGGCGATCGTACCGAGGATCGGCCGGATGTTATTGAACTGCGCCTGCGCTTCATTGACCGTGAAATTCGGGAACGCCGGGTCGCGTCCGCCCTGGGCGTATTGGTCGCCGATGCCGATGCCCCAACTGTTGTTGATGATCCGTGCGCCACTGGCGACCAATGCGTCCCAGCCGGCCTTGTACACCGCGCCATCGTTGCCAAGGATGATGCCGTCTTCCGGGCCTGGGTCGCCGTTCTCGGCGCTGATGATTTGCGCATCGAAGGCCACGCCATGCATCGGCCCGCCATCGCGATTGCCCGCAGCGATACCGCCGACATGGGTGCCGTGGTTGCCCAGCTTGCCGTTGGAGCCCAGCGACGGCGTGCCGTCATAACGAAACGCATCGCCGGCCTTCACCGGGATATACGGGTCGGTGTACTGGCGGATGCCCTCAGTGACAATCGTCACGACTTTGCCGGGGCTGGCGAACTCCGGATGCTGGGCGTACACCGGCTGGTCGAAGATCCCCAGCTTGACCCCCTTGCCGGTATAGCCCGCGGCATACGCGGCGTCGGCATGCACGGCGCCCAGGCCCCAGTCGGCCTTGAATTCAGTGCTGCGCCAGCTGGCGGCGTCACCCAGCTTGCCGGTTTCCACATAGGGTGCGGCCTGGGCGGTTCCCAGGCTTGCCAGGCAGCACAGCAAGGCACCGTATGGCGCGCTGCGGGTCGCGTTGAGCGGGTAGCCCAAGGCGGTGTGGATGGCGGTTGTTAACCCTGACTTGCTTTTGTTCACGCTGACCTTCCTTAGTTTTCTTATTGAACGTGTGTAAGTCGCTTCAGAACTGCCAGTTGAGGCTCAGCCCCACCCCCTGGGTTTTCTCCCGTCCACCCAATTGGCCGTTGTAATCAAGGTTGACCCGCATGGCCGGGCTCAACGCCAGGCTGGCCTGCACGCCGACCAGCGCGGCGTCCCGCAGCAACGGCGAACTGCCCACGGCAAATGACGGTCCACCGGCGACAAACGCCAGGTGCTCTGCGGATTCGACGGCGGTGAGGCTGTGTTGCCAGCCCAGCGAAGCGGAAAGCTGCAGTGGCTGGTGATCGTTCAGGGCAATGGTTTTCAACGCACGCACGCCAAGGGTGCCGAGCACGGCGTCCCGGCGATCACTGCCACGCTCAAGCGCGGCGGCGTCGCCTTTTTCGTGGAAGCGGTCACTGTCCAGGTGCACATAGGCCAGGTTGGCGAACGGCTCCAGCGCCAAGGGTTGCAGGTTGATCCGGTAGGCGGCTTCGGAGAACAGTTGCGCCGTGCGCGCCTCCAGTTTGGTTTTCTGCTTGCCGCTGACGGCGCCGTAGTGCAGGTCGCGCTTCACGTCACCGCGATGCCAGCTGTAGGCGCCACCGGCACTGATGCGCCAATCACCCAGCTCGCGCCCGACATACGCGCCGAGGTGATAGCTGTCGATGGACGCCGAGGCATGCGTGCCGCTGCCCATATTCAAGGAGCTGTCGCTGTAACCGGCGACCAGGCCCACGCGCGTCTGCTCGTCCAGCGCACCATCGACCCCGCCCAGCAGGCCACCGAGGGACGTGGTGGAACCCGCCGTTTCGCTGCGGCTGTCGCGCTTGCCCCAGGCACCGAGTGCCTTGAGCCACAGGTTGCTTTCAGCAGTGACCGGCACGTGGCGCAAGCGCTCGCCCACGGCGTCGCGCACTTGCAGGCTGTCGTTGATCAGCATGGCGCCGATGGCCGGGTAGATTTCACCGGACAGTTGCTGCAAGCCTTGTTGCGCCACCTCGACGGAATCGGACTGCAGAATGCTTTCATACACCGGGTTGCCCGCGCCCAGTTGCTCGGCGGCGATCGCCACATTGCGTTGGTTGCGGGTCGCCGCGACGCTGGCAAACGTGGCGGCGCTGCGGACCACGTCCAATTGAACGCCATTGGCGGCGTAACCCAGGGTGCCACCGAGGAACAGATAGCCGGGCAACACCTGGCCAAATCGGCCCTGGATGCCACCCGCCGCCTGAAGAATGCTGTACTGGCGGCCGATCAGGCTTTGCGCCTGTGCGCCGCTGAGCAGGGTCGGGCTGTTTTCCAACGCCAGGCTGACGTTGCCGCCGCCCAGGATCGCCTTGCCCCCGGCGACGATACGGTCGCTACTGGTGGGCGTGAGCTCCACCGCATAGGTGGAACCCACGCCCAGGTTCACGTCACCCGCCACCTGCAAGGTGCCCACCGAATTGCCCGGCGCCACTCGTCCACCCGTGTTGACCGACAGCGCGCCGATCCGTCCGGAACCGCCCAATGTACCGCGGTCATTGACGGTCACCGCAGACGTCAGTGAACCGTTGACCGCCAGCAGCCCGCCGTTGACGGTGGTCGCACCGCGATAGGTGCTGTCGCCGTCGAGTACCAGCGTGCCTGCGCCGGACTTGATCAGGCTGCCTTCATAAATCCGTGTCGCGGCCGCCTGGTCGCGTGCTGTGCCGACCGCGTAATCGGTCTGGTCCTGCTGGCTGGCAGCGGCGCCCACACCGTTTTGCCAGCCCTTGTCGATCAGGGTCTGCTGCCAGGCGCTGTGCTCGGCGGCGTCTTGCGCCTGGCGCTGGAGCAGGGCCTGGTCGGAAATGCCATTGCTCCAGACATCGCCCTGCCCGGCCGCCAGGCTGACGTTCATCGGCCCGAGTAACTGCCCCGGACCGTGCATCGCCCGTGCCAGGTCCGGTACGCCCCAACCCACCGTGGTGTTGGGCGCCTGGGTAATCGAACCATCGAGCTGCGTGGCGGTGGTCAGCAGCACCTGCAACGCCTGTTCGTTGGTCATGTAGGGATAACGTTCCATCACCAATGCCAACGCACCCGTGGCATGCGGTGCCGACATCGAGGTGCCGGACTTCACGCCGTAGCCACCGCCGGGAACGGTACTGTTGATCAGCGCGCCAGGCGTAGAAATGCACCAGTACTGGGCGATGCCGCATTTGTTGTATTTCTGGCTATTGGCTTTATCCAGCCCCGATACCGCCAGCCAGTGCCCCTCCAGTTCCGGCTGGAAATACGGCAACGCCGAGCGCACGCTGGCATTCGCGTAACCACTGTTGCCGGCACTGAACACGTTGATGACACCGGCCTTGGCTACGTCCGCCGCCGCATCCAGCCAGGTGCCCTGGTTGTAATGCTGGGCGTAGGCGGCGTGCAGATCACCCAGGGTCTGGTAGCTAACATCCTTGGGTTGGCTGCCCCAACTGTTGTTGATGGCGCGCACGCCGGAATCCACCAGGGCGCTGTACACCGCCTTGAAGTACTTGGGGTCCGGGGTCGGACCAAACAGAAAGCTGTCGTTGGCGTTGGTGTTGCCCACGAAGATATGCGCGTTATAGGCCACGCCGTGCATGCCGACGCCATCACGAGCCGCGCCCATGGTGCCGGTGACATGGGTGCCGTGGGAGTCATTGTTGGGGTTGAGCGCGCCGCTGGTGCCGAAGGGGCTGCCATCGACGTAACTGCCATTGGCGGTGACGGCGTGATAGCGATCCTTGGCGGCTTCCGGGTGGTCGGGATCGAAACCTGAGTCCAGCGCACCAATCTTCACCCCGTTACCCGTGATACCAGCGGCGTAAGCTTCATCCGCCTTCATGCGGCCCAGCCCCCAGTCGCTCTGGAATTCGGCGGAGCGCCAACTGGCGGCGTTCCCCGGTTGACCGGCCTCGGTATAGGCCGCCTGCGCCACAACGGACACCAGCAGCAAGGAACCGGCGGCAAGCGGTTTGAAACGGCGTGAGTCGCAGAGCATTGAAACCCTCCTTATTGTTGTTATGACGGCTTATTTCATCGGGCCGAACGCTTCATCCACTTTGGCCAGATCGGTATCGCGCAGGTTGCCCGCGTAGTAGTGCAACTTGGTCCAGGCCATCAGGTAGTCATACCGCGCCTGGGCCAGATCGCGCCGGGTGCTGTAGAGCTGCTGTTCGGCATTCAAAGCGTCGAGGTTGACCCGCTCGCCGCCGAGGATGCTTTGCCTGGTCGACACCACCAGTGCTTCGGCCGACGCCAGGGCTTTCTGATACGCGCGCAATTTGCTTACCCCCGACAGGCAGGCGCTGAACTGCCGGCGCAGTTCGATCAGGGTTTCCCGGGTCTTGCCCTCAAGCTCGTACTCGGCCTGCTCCATGGCGCGGCTGGCCTGGCGGGTGGAGGCCGAGATGCCGCCACCGGCATACAGCGGCAGGCTGACCTCGACGCCAATGGTGTTGGTGTCGTAGCGCTGGTTGTAAGTGTTACCGCTGTCGGATTCCTGCTGGCGCGAACTGGCATACGCCGTGACCTTGGGCAGATGCCCGGCACGGTTGCGCTCCACTTCATAACGCGCCACTTCCAGGGCCTGGCGCTGGGAGGCCAGCGTGGGGTTGTTGCTGAGAGCCAGCTCATGCCAGGTGTCGTAGTTGGCCGGGGTCAGGGTGAACGCGGCAAAACCCTGGTTCAGTGGCGCCAGGTCGTGGATGTCGACGCTCTGTACACCGATCAAGGCGCCCAGCTCGCGCAAGGATGCGTCCTGTTCATCCAGCGCCTGGATCTCTTCGGCGGTGGCCAGCTCGTAGCGCGATTCGGCTTCCAGAATGTCCGTGCGAGTGCCCTCGCCCTGTTGGAACAAGTGCCGGTTCTGCTGGAACTGTTGCTCGAAGGCCTTCTTCTTGGCGCGGGCGATGTCGATCTGGTCCTGGGCGAACAAGGCCTGGGTGTAGTAGGTCAGCACCCGCACCAGCAACGCCTGGCTCTTGTCACGAAAGCTTTCATCGGCAAACAGCGCCTGGGCCACGCCCTTGCGGTAGTTGGCGTAGGCCTCGTAATCGAACAGCGGCTGTTGCAGGCTGAAGGTGGAGCCGTAGCTGTTGTAGTTACGGTCGTCGTGATAATTGCCACCGCGCCCGTCCGGCAAGGTGGCCTGGGAGTTGTTACGACCCTTGTTGTAGTTGTACGACAGCCTGGGCAGTAGCCCGGCGCGGCCGATGGTGCGGTTTTCCAGGCCGGCGTCGCGCTCCTTGATCGCGCCGAGAAACACCGGATCGTTACGCAGAGCCTGCTCGTACACATCGAACGGTCCCATGGCCGCCTGGGCACTGGCGCAGGTCAACAGCAAGGCAATAAACACCGGTTTCATGTTCATTCCTCGGTCAGCGCCGAGCCGGCGCGGTCGAGCAACGGCTTGAACAGGTAATTGAGCAACGAGCGCTCGCCGGTGCGCACGAACATCTCGGCGGGCATACCCGGCTTGATCACCAGCCCATGGAGTTTTTCCAAGGCCGCTTCGCTGACCGTGGTGCGCAGCACGTAGTAAGGCGCACCGGTCTTTTCATCGAGCATCTGGTCCGCGGAAATCAGGCTGACCTCCCCCGGCACCCGGGGCGTGCGGCTCTGGTTGAAGGCGGTGAACAGGATGTCCACCGGCAGGTGCGTGCCAACCTTGTCCACCAGGTGTACCGGCAGGTGCCCTTCCACTTCCAGGCGCGTGCCCTGGGGCACGATCTCGAGCAGGGTTTCGCCGGCGCGAACCACGGCGCCCTCGGTGTGCACGCTGAGATTGACCGCAATGCCGTCCGCCGGGGCGTTGATTTCGCTGTGCTGCAGGTCGAACCCGGCCGAGGTGAGTTGCTGCTCCAGGGTCAGGCTGCGCAGTTGCGCATCGGCCAACTGGCTGCGTACCTCTTTTTGATATTCCTCACTGTGTTGTTGCAGCTTGAGGCGCGACTCCAGAATGCCCTGCTCCACACGGCCACTTTCGCCGGTGTTTTGCGCCAGGTCCTGTTGCACCTGGGACAACTGCCGCTGGTACTCCATCAAGCGGTTGCGCGGGATGTAGCCGTTGTCGGCCAGGGGTTGCAGGTTGCTCAGTTGATCGCGCAGGGACTGGGCCTGGGCGGTCAGGTCAGTGCGCGCACGGCGCATACCGCCCAGCTGTGCGGTGGCGCCCTCGATATTGGCGCGGATGCCGGCCTGCTCGCGGGCAAAAGCTTCGCGGCGACTGCTGAACAACTGGCGCTGGCCTTCCAGCACCAACGCCAGGGCGGGGTCGGGATCGGCACTGAGTTCGACGGGAAAGCGGATGCCGGCGAGGTTGTCGCGCTCGCTCTGCCAGCGCGCCACGCTGGCCCAGGCCATGCGGTACTGGGCTTGCAGGGATTGCACATCGGCCTGATGCTGGGTCTGGTCAAGGCGGAACAGCGGCTGGCCTTGTTTTACAAGCTCGCCCTCCTTCACCAGGATCCGGCTGACGACGCCCGGGCTGAGGGTTTGCACGGCCTTGCGCTTGCCCGACACCACCACCGTGCCCTGTACCGGGATGCCCTGGTCCAGTGGTGCCAGGCTGGCCCACAGGAAAAACCCGCCGGCGCCGACCACGGTCAGCAACCATCCCATACGCGTGAAAAACCTGGCGTCGTGCTCTTTGAAGCGTGGTTCAACTGTGATGCTGCTCATGCGCCTGGATTCCTTGCGGCCTGGTACTGACGACTGAAACTCACGCCCGGTTTCTCCTTGGGCGTTTCCTGCTGGCCGGACAATGCGCGCAACACCTCCTGGCTCGGCCCGAACGCTTGCAAATGACCGTCGCTGAGCACCAGCAACTTGTCGGCCTGGGCCAGCGCCGACGAACGATGGGTCACCAGCACCACGCTGCTGCCCTGGGCTTTCATCTGCACGATGGCGCTGGCCAGGGCGGCTTCGCCCACGGTGTCGAGGTTGGAGTTGGGCTCATCCAGCACGATCAGGCGCGGCCCGCCGTACAGGGCGCGGGCCAGGGCCACCCGTTGCTTCTGGCCGCCGGACAGGCCGCCGCCGTTGTCGCCCAGCACGGTGTCGTAGCCCTGGGGCAAACGCAGTATCAGTTCATGTACACCGGCCTGCTGTGCGGCCCGCACCACCTGCTCGGGGTCGGCCTCGCGAAAGCGTGCGATGTTGTCGGCGATGCTGCCGCTGAACAACTCGATGTCCTGGGGCAGGTAGCCGATGTGCGGGCCCAGGTCGTCGCGGTCCCAGCGATGGATGTCGGCGCCATCCAGGCGCACGGTGCCAGCCAGTGTCGGCCATACGCCCACCAGCACACGGGCCAGGGTGGATTTGCCGGAGCCCGACGCCCCGAGCACACCGAGCACTTCGCCAGCGCCCAGATTGAAGCTGACCTGGTGCAAGGTCGCCAGACGCCGCCCGGGCGGGCCGGCGCTGACCTGTTCGAAGCTGACCTGGCCCTTGGGCGCCGGCAGCTTCATCTGCTCGACCTCCGGGGGGAACTCGCGCAGCAAGTCATCCAGGCGCTGATAGGCCAGCTTGGCCGAACTCCATTGCTTCCACACCGCGATCAACTGGTCGATGGGGCTGAGCACCCGGCCCATCAGGATGGAGCCGGCGATCATCATCCCGGCGGTCATATCGCCCTTGATCACCAGCAATGCCCCCAGGCCGAGCACCAGCGATTGCAGGCACAGGCGCAGGGATTTGCTCAGGGAGGTGATCACCGAGCCGGTATCACTGGCCTTGTTCTGCAAGCCAAGAAACTGCGAATGCAACGCGAACCAACGGCTGCGCAGTGCGCCGAGCATGCCCATGGCCTGGATGGTCTCGGCATTGTGCAGGTGGCTGGTGGCCAGTTGCGTGGATTGCTGGGAGTAACCACTGGCTTCGCCCAAGGGCTTTTTGGTCAGGTATTCATTCAGGCACGCCAGGCCGATCAGCAGCACGGCGCCGGCCGTGGCCAATACACCAAGCCACACGTTGAACAGGAAAATCACAAACAGGTAGATGGGAAACCACGGCGCATCAAAAAACGCGAACAGCGCCGGCCCGGTGATGAATTGGCGAATATGGGTCAAATCGCCCAGGGACTGCCCGGCATGCCCCTGGCCGCGTTGCAGGTTGCGTTCGAATGCAGCCTTGTACACGCGCAAGTTGAAACGCCGCTCCAGTTGGCTGCCGATGCGGATCACGATAAAACTGCGGATCACCTCCAGCAGGCCAATAAACGCAAAGAAGCCCACGACCATCAGCGTCAGCATCACCAGGGTGGTTTCATTCTGGGAGGACAGCACGCGGTCATACACTTGCAGCATATAAATCGACGGCACCAGCATCAGCAGGTTGATCAACGCCGTGAAACAGCCAATGCTGATCAAAATACTCTTGTACTCACCCAGCGCCTTGAACAACGGCGCGGCGGCATGGGACTTTGCCATGGTGTCTGATCTTCCTTGAACCAAATTACGCGCAATAGTTGCCCCAGCCCCGGCGAACGAAGCGGTCAACTAATGAAATCAAGTTATTTACTTATAACGGCAACTAAGGTGCGCGTTGCAGTACAACTTCAAGGCCCGTCGGCGTGCGGCCTTTATATTCACCTTCCTTCTGTCGGTTGAGGTGAGTAATACCACTGCCTTCGGCGTTCATCAGCCAGATACCGTCGGGTGTTGGCGTCCAGGTCAGGGGCTTGTCGCCCAACCAGTTTGCGACACACGCCACATCGCCGCCCAAGGCATTGGCCTGTTCCAGCAGGTCCAGCGCGCAGACCTGGTCCTGCTGGTGCAACTGCCAATGCCCGGCCAACTGGGCGGAGGTAGGTAATACGAGACTGCTCGCCATTGCGTGGGCTCCTGCCGACACGAACATCACCTGCAACACGCAGGCGATCACATTAAACATACGCCGCATCTTCATGCTCCATCCGTAAGGCGCGGCGCCGAAGCGCCGCGCCCGTGCATCACGCTACGATGTCGCTGACCGCAGCCTGGCCGACGGTGGTGACGAGGAAGTCCGCCACGCCGTGCCCGGAGAAGTCCACAGCCAGGGTGCCCAGGTTGGTACCTGCGGCGTAGGTGAGGACTGCATCGCCGGCATGCCCGGTAAAGGCATTGACGAAGGTCAGGCCTGCGCCCTTGGTGATGCCGGACAGGTCGATCTTGTCGGAACCGGAGGTAAAGTCAAAGATCTTGTCCGCCGCGCCCGGCCTGGAATCGGAGCTGGCACCGAACACAAAGGTGTCGTTGCCCGCACCGCCCCACAATTGGTCCGCCCCGCCGCCACCGTAGATGAGGTCGTTGCCGGCACCGCCCTTGATCACGTTGGCCGCGTTATTGCCGATGATCAAATCGTTGCCGGCACCGCCGAAAGCGTTCTCGACGGTCACGCCCTTGGCGATGGACACGTTGCCCACCAGGCCGCCCACGTCGGAGAACGACGCTTCATTGAGGTTGATCTTCTGGTTCTGGGTGAAGCCGGAGAAGTCCAGGGTGTCGTTGCCACCGCCGTCCCACACCGAGAACACCAGCTTGTCGGCATTGGAGGTGGCGCTGTAGAAGTCACGCCCGGTGTTGGAGTTGAAGCCGTAGGTGGTGTCGCCGGCACGGGTGTTGTAGTTGGCGCCGTAGAGCTTCTGGATCGCCGCGATGTCGTCGATCAGCGGAGCGGACGCGTAAGCCTCGACCCCACCCTTGCTGAAGTTCTGGTTGGTGTTGCTCTCGCTCCAGTAGCTCATCAGGCTGTAGCCGCGCGTGTCCTGTCCATAGGTCGCGTCGTTGTAGGTCGGGTTGCCGTTCCCGGCGTTGTAGTCGCCAGGGTGGGCCAGGCCCAGGGTATGGCCGATTTCGTGAGTGAGGGTCTGCCGGCCGTAGTTGTTCAGGTCCGGGGTCTTGTTCGGGGTGTAGCTGTTGTTGGTCAGGTACCACGAGGTGCCGTCGTAGCCTGCGCCGGTGCCGGGCAGGTAGGCGAAGGCTGCCGCGCCGTCCTGGCCGCTGCTGTAGTTGCCGAAGGTCATGTGGCCGTCACCGCCGGTGGCTTTCTCGGTGAAGGTGACGTTGGCCACGTCCGCCCAGGATTGCATGGCCAGTACGGCCTGTGCTTTCTGCTGGGCATTGAACTGGCTGAAGCCCGCGATGCCATGTTTGTTCATGGTGCTCGAGGAGGCCGAGGTCAGGAAGGTGTAGGTCAGGTCGATCTTGCCGTTGCCGTCAAAGTCCCGGTACGCGGCGCCGTCGCGCAGCAGCTGGGTGGCCGCCTGGTCAACGGAATAGGAGGGTTTGCCATTGATCGTGAGGTTGCCGCCACGGTCGTACAAATGGCTGAAGCTATCGATTTGCGAGTAAGCGGTGCTGGCTTGCGCCGCCGACACGATAGCCTTGTCTTTTACTTTTGACATAAACGTACTTCCTTGTTTGCAAGTGCATCAGTCTTTGATCGATAGGAACCCCGCGGGCGAGATCGTCCTATCACTCGCCTCTTTTGAAGGCGTAAGAAAACTGACACAACTTCAAATCTTTCGTCTACATCTTTTCCTGCACTAAAAATCGGCAGGCAAACACCCCGGATAAGTTCCGCTCCATGTTTATTGGGCAGTACCGATGTTGTCCGACAAAAACACCGCGCCGGTATTTAAATATTAAATAGCACTAATGCCGCTCAAGTTGAGCGGCATTCGCTATTAATGGATCCAATATATTGCCACGGTGCCATTGGCAACATTAAACAGCCACTACTTACAGTCACCATTAAGTGTGCCCCCTATTTCAGGGACACACTCCAGCCGGTGTGGTGCAATGCCGCCAACAGCGTGTCGGCGTCCAGGCCCGGCACGCGCACGCCTTGATCGGTGAGCATGTCCTCTCCGGCCAGCATCGCATTGATGATTGCCTCCTCCACGGCCTCCGCCGCCGCGCTGAACAGCGGCGAAATATGGTCATTGTTGACCATCTGCAATGCACTGCTGAACGGCAGGCCCTTGCGCCCGTAATCGGCCGGCGGCAAGTCCTGGTTACCCGTGGCAAACGCCAGGAACAGATCGCCGCTGGAGTCCTCGGTGCCGCCGCCGGTGCGGGCGATGCCGATGGATGCACGTTGTGCCAGGCGCTGGCATTGGTGCGGCAGCAACGGCGCATCTGTGGCGATGATCACCACAATCGAACCCATGCCCGGCGTGCCTTGCTCGGCGAACGGCGACGCAATGTCCATCAGGCTGCGCCCCACCGGGTAGCCATCCACCCGCAGTTCCTGGCGCTTGCCATGGTTGGCCTGCACCAGCACGCCGACGGTCCAGCCGCCCTGCTCCGCCGGCAGGCACCGCGAGGATGTGCCGATGCCACCCTTGAACTCGTGGCAGATCATCCCGGTGCCTCCGCCGACCGCGCCCTCCTGTACCGGGCCGGTTTCGGCATTGTCCACCGCTTCACGCACATGCTCCGGCCCCACGTGCTGGCCCCAGATGTCGTTGAGCAGGCCGTCATAGGTTTCCATCACCACCGGCATGCACCAATACACTGCCGGGTCGGCCAGGCGTTCGCGTTCCAGGGCAATCAGGCTGTCGCGCACGATGCCGATGCTGTGGGTGTTGGTGATCGCCAGCGGCGTGGTCAACAGCCCCGCTTCGCTGACCCACTCGAGGCCGGTGGCGTCACCATTGCCATTGAGCACGTGGTACCCGGCAAAGCACGGTTGCAGGCGTGCTTCTCCCGCGCGCGGCTGGATCACACTGACGCCGGTGCGCACCTGCTTGCCATCGATGCGGGTCTTGAGCGTGCTGTGCCCGACCCTCACCCCCGGCACGTCGGTGATGGCGTTCCACTCACCGGGCGTGCCCAGCCCTAACGTGATGCCCAATTGACGTGCGCGCATAACCACTCCTTACAATTTCTGGAAGACCGGACTCAACCGGCCACTGATGCAATACAGGATCACCGACAGGGCCAGCAGGCCGAGGATGATCATGATGTCGCGGACCGAGGCCGCCACGATCAAGGTCATTAACAGATAGCCCGCGCCCAGCACTGCCACCAACGCCGGCAGCGGCCACAGCGGCATGCGGTAGGGATGCTCGCGGTCACGCAGCAGCACGCGGCTCATCAACGCGCTCAACGCCACCACCAGGTACACCAGCATGATCAGCAATACGCTGAACGAGGTCAGGTCGGCCAGGTTGGAGCTGAAACTCAGCAGCGCCGAAGGGATCGCCAGGAACAGCGTCGCCAACCACGGCGAATCCCAGCGCGGGTGAATGCGTGTGAACAGTTTATTGATGCCCGGCGTCCACAGCGCATCGCGCCCGCTGCTGAACACCACGCGGCCGATCTGGATCACGATGGCGACGATCGCATTGAACACCGACAGGAAGATCCCGGCACTGACCAGGCGTGACAGGGTTTCATTGCCGTGGCTGGTCAGCAGGTAGCCGATGGGGTCAGGGCTGCTGATCATCGCGCTCAGGGACGGCGCGCCGATCAACAGTGCGGTGATTGGCACCAGTTCGATGACCACCACCAGGCCAAGGGACCACAGCACCGCCTTGTGCACGCCTTTGCCGCCGCATTTCATGTCTTCGGCGAGCAACACCGCCGGGCCGTAGCCGTTGTAGGAAAACAGGCCGATACCCACCGCGCCGATCACCAGGGCCCAGGGCGCCAGGTGCAACACGCCGTTTTCGACGATCTGCGGCTGGAACAGCACGCTGGCCGGTTGTACCGGGTTGCCAAAGCCGATCACCACGATCACCAGCAGCGCTGCGACTTCCAGCAACAGGCAGGTGCCAGTGATCCAGGCATTGAGCTTGATATTGAGGATGCCCAGGGCGTAGCTGCACACCACGATCACCAGGGCCACAGTCTGCGAATCAAACTTCGTGCCCAGGGCGTTATTCAGGTAAGTTGCCGCGCCCGTAGCCAGTACCGGTGGAATAAACAGCAACATCACCAGCACGGTCAGGAACGTCGCATAACCCGCCATGCCGCCGAACACACGCTTGGCGTACACATACTCGCCACCGGCGCTGTTGTGGGCACGGCCCAGTTCGGCGTAGCAAAAGGCAAACATCAGCGCGAGCAGACCGGCCATCACAAACGCCAGGAACACCCCGCTGCCGGCCTGCTGGATGGCAAACGGTGCGATCACAAACACGGAACTGGCCGGCGTCACCGCTGATACGGTAATGGCGACCACATCGAACACACTCAAGGTGGGTTTCAGCACGCCTTCGGGCGTGGGGGAAGTGCTCATATCGTTATCCTCTGTCGTTGTTCTTGGTATGAGGCAGAAACGAAAAATCTGATAAGTCACGGGATATGTTTCCCGCTGAATGATGCCGACGTTAAAGCCTGAGGGCAGGTCAGCCAATTCCCCTATTGGCGTACTCCCCTTGACGCCACCCGGCAAAAGCCGAACCCTTGGCCGATCTTTTTGCCGGCGGGAGCCTGTCACATGAGCCTGTTTCGCGAGGTGGGGATGCACGCCGGCCTGGGCCGCACCGTTGCGCACATCGGCACCGAGCGTTTCTGGAAGCAGTTGGTGCTGTTGCTGCACCAATGCCTGCCCTTCGATAACGCCCTGGCGATCTTCTACCCCTTGGAGGGCCCGCCACTGGCCCTGGAAGAATACGACGCCCAGCCCAGCAGTAAACCGGCGTCGATGCTGGCGTACCTCAATGGCTTGTATTTGCTCGACCCGTTCTTCCAGGCCTGTCGCGAGGGGTATGCCAGCGGGGTGTACCGCCTGGAGGAAGTGGCGCCGGATCATTTTCGCCAGAGTGAGTACTTCCTCAATTACTTCCACGACAACGTGCTGGAAGACGAGGTGCAATTCATCCTGCAACTGCCGGGCGCCGGCACGTTATCGCTGTCGTTGGGCATGCAGCGGCGCTTCAGCTTTGAGGAGACCGGGTTGATGACCACCGTAGCGGCCTGGGTGTTGCCGCTGATGCAACAGCATTGGCAGCAAAGCACCCAGCGCGCCCCGGCGATGGACAGCCAGATCCGGGATGCGCTGAGTCAGTTCGGCTGCGGGGTGCTCTCGGACCGCGAACTGGAAATCGCCCGCCTGGTGCTGCGCGGGTTCTCGTCCAAGGCCATGGCCGAGCGCCTGAACATCTCGCCGGACACGGTGAAGGTGCACCGTCGACACTTGTACGCCAAGCTGGATATCTCGTCACAACCGGAGCTGTTTTCGTTGTTTATCCAGTCGTTGGGGCATGATCTGGAAAATCCCTGAGCTGTGCGTGGGCCGCTCACCGCCCCGCCCTTCAGCGGCCGGTACGGACGGTGTTCCACACCCGCGTACGCACCCGGTCGATATTCAGCGGCATCGCTTCCAGCGCGAACAACTTGCCCATCATTGCCGGGCTCGGGTACACCTTGGTATCCGCCTTGATCGCCGGGTCCACCAGGCTGTCGGCGGCCTGGTTGCCATTGGCGTAATGCACGTAGTTGGTGATGCCGGCCATTACTTCCGGGCGCAGCAGGTAGTTCATGAACGCATAACCAGCTTTTTCATCCGGCGCGTCGGCGGGCATCGCGACCATGTCGAACCAGATGGCGGCGCCTTCCTTGGGGATGTTGTAGCCGATGTTCACGCCGTTCTTGGCTTCCTTGGCGCGGCTTTCGGCTTGCAGGATGTCGCCGGAGAAGCCGACGGCCACGCAGATGTCGCCATTGGCCAGGTCGGCGGTGTATTTCGAGGAGTGGAAGTACGCCACATACGGTCGCACTTTCATCAACAGATCTTCGGCTTTTTTGTAGTCCTCAGGCTTCTTGCTGTGGTGCGGCAAGCCCAGGTAGTTCAGCGCAGCCGGTAGCAGTTCCGGGCCGTTGTCGAGGATCGCCACCCCGCACTTCTGCAGCTTGGCCATGTTTTCCGGCTTGAAGATCAGGTCCCAGGAATCCACCGGCGCATTGTCGCCCAGTACCGCCTTGACCTTGTCGATGTTGTAGCCGATGCCGGTGCTGCCCCACAGGTACGGGAAACCATGGGCATTGCCCGGGTCGTTGTTTTCCAGGGCCTTGAGCAGCACCGGGTTGAGGTTTTTCCAGTTGGGCAACTGGCTCTTGTCGAGCTTTTTCAGCGCCCCGCCCTGGATCTGCCGGGCCATGAAATGGTTGGACGGGAACACCACGTCGTAGCCGGATTTACCGGTCATCAACTTGCCGTCGAGGGTTTCATTGCTGTCGTACACGTCATAGGTGAAACCGATACCGGTTTCTTTCTGGAAGTTCTTGGTGGTGTCCGGCGCAATGTAGTCCGACCAGTTGTAGATTTTCACCGTCTCGGCGGCCTGGCTGATAGAGGCCACCAACATCAAGGGCAACAGGGCAATGGCTTTCATGGTTCGATTTCCTGGCGGTTTTAGGGCTGTTTTTATGGCAGGCGATCAAGGATCAAAGCGTTACAGGATCAATACATAGGTCTTGCGCACGGTCTCCTGGATATCCCAGATACCGGTGCTGTTGGCCGGCAACATCAGTGCATCACCGGCTTGTATATGAACGACTTCACCGTTGTCCGGGGTGAAGGTGCAGCGGCCCTGGACAAAGTGGCAGAACTCCTGGGATGTGATCTGTCGACGCCAGCGCCCGGGGGTGCACTCCCAGATGCCGGTCTCGACGCCGTCGTCGCGCTCCACGCTCAGTGTCGACGCAACGGCGATGGGTTCGCCCAAGGGCACGGCGACGGGCGACGAGTCCGGCAGGGAGGCGTTCAGCGTGTCTTTGAATTGAGTGATGCTCATGGGCTTTCCCGTATTGATGAAACGACTTAGTGCATGAAACCTTCCATGAACCCGGCCACGCCGGTCGCCAGCTTGCGACGCCAAGGCGCGGTATTGGGGTTGGCCAGTACCTGGTCTTCATGGACAAAACTGCGAATGATCGCGTTGTAACCCAGCCAGCGGCAGGGCTCGGGCTCCCAGGGCTTGAGTGCCTCGAGGCCGCGTTCGCGGATGACCCAGGGTTGATGGGTCAACGGGGTGCCGCGCCCCAGGATCAGGTCGGCCAGGGTGCGGCCGCCCAGGTTGGTCGCGCCAACGCCCTCCCCGCCGTAACCGCCGGACAGCGCGATGCCGGTCTTGTGATCGCAGAGCATGTGCGGCCGGAAATTGCGCGACATGCCCAGGTTGCCGCCCCAGGAATGGCTGATCCTCACGCTCTTGAGCTGTGGGAACAGCTCACCAAACAGGTAGCGACGCAGCTCGACTTCGCTGTCGGTCAAATCGAAGTCATGGCGCAGCTTCCCGGCAAACTGATAACCGCCGCGCGCACCGAACACCAGGCGGTTGTCCGCTGTACGCTGGCCGTAGGTGACCTGACGACTGCTTTCGCTAAAAGCCTGGCCATGGCTCAGGCCGATCTCATCCCAGGTACTGGCCGGCAATGGCTCGGTGGCGACAATCAGGCTTTGCACCGGCAGTTGGTAGCGGCCCAGCGGCGGCAAGGTGGTGGCATAGCCTTCCACCGCCGGCACCACCCAGGCGGCACGCACGCTGGCCTTTGCGGTGCGCAGGCTGCCGGACTGCCAGTGGGTGACCGGGCTGTTTTCGTAGATTGTCACGCCCATGCTCTCGACCACCCGCGCCAGGCCGCGCACCAGCTTGGCAGGGTTGACGGTCGCGACGTGGGGGGCGTAAATACCGCCGTAGGGTTTGGCGATGCGGATCTGTTCGGCCAGCTGCTGCGGGCCGAGCCAGCGGTAGTCGGCCTCGGTCAGGCCCTGGGCGTAGAGTTTTTCCAGGTAGCGGCGCAGGCTGCCTTCCTGCTCAGGGTAACGGGCGGCGCAGTACAGCACGCCGCCCTTTCGGTAGTCGCAGTCGATGCCTTCACGTGCCAGCACTTGGGCCACTTCGTCGGGAATGGCGTGCAGCAGGTCAAACGATGCACGGCGTTGCTCGGGATTCAGGCCGCCGAGCAAGCGATCTTCGCCCAGCAGATTGCCCATCAGCCAGCCGCCATTGCGACCGGAGGCGCCGAAACCGGCGGTTTGCGCTTCGATAATGGCGATTTTAAGCTCAGGGGCCTGGCGCTTCAGATAGTACGCAGTCCACAGCCCGGTGTAACCGGCGCCGATAATGGCCACGTTGACGTCCAGGTCATGCTCCAGCGCCGGCCGCGCTTGCAGCGGGTCGTCCAACTGGTCCATCCATAAACTGATAGTGCGCCATGCCGGCATGCCTAACTCCCCCACCTTGTTTCGACAGAGGGAATGCTAGGGCGCGGTGTTGGAAATTGTCTTGTGCGCGTGCACGCAGGGAAATCTCAGAGATAGGTATTACCCAACCCACCCTGCATTGGCTATTTGACGTGCCACCCGCGGATGTCGTACTGGGCGCGGATAAGAGCCAATTCGCCATTGATACTACCTTGGATATCTATCACTCCAAAGAGCCTCTCCAGCGTATTGGACCTGTTGAGGGCTACCTCTCCTTGATCTGTGATGAGTACCACTCCGGTCTTCGTATCCCAGTAAGAGATGTCCACAACGTGGGGGCCTCCTACCTTGTAAGTACCAGACGTTATTGTCCTGGGCTGGAGTTGCACTAGCAAAACCGAAAACGCCTCGGGATCATTAGCATCTGTTTGGCGACCGAAAAAACGTAGCGTATCGAGCTGTTCGTGTGCGTACACGTGATCGGCTGTAAACTGACTGACCTGACCGTCGATAGTGACGGTTCCGAACATATGACCTTGGGGACGGACCTCAGGTTTTTGTTCGAGTTCATCTAATATTTTTCTGAGTTCGGACATGATAGTTCTCCGGTAGAAGTGAAGAATGCACAAGCATTACACAACTAATTTCCAGAAAAAAAACCTGTCAAGCTTGACAGTGACAGCTAGTTTTCGCTGGTCGGTCGAACACCTCCCTTCTGATCACCCTCGTCAAGCTTTCTCTCACAAAGCGCGTTCAAGTAGGCCCTGGGTGTCTGGCCCGTATGCTGGCGGAACGCGCTATAGAATGCCGATAGCGAATTGAAACCGGCGGCAAACGCCAGGTCATCGACCTTTATCGGCGGCAGGGCCTGATCCAGCGCGGCCAGTAAATGCTGGAGCCTTGCCTGGTTGACGTAGCGATAGAAGCTTTGTCCCAACACCTGGTTCAGCAGGTAGGAAATCTGATTGCGGCTGTATCCGCACTCCTTGGCCACCCGTTGCAGGTCCAGCTCGGGGTCCAGGTAAGGTTGTTTGCGTTCGAAATACTGCTGCAGGTCATTGGCCATGTGCCCCAATTGCTGGGGCGACAGGCCCAGGCGGCTGACAGAGGGCCGTGCGGCCTGGGCCGGCTGCTCATGCACCAGCGACGCGTATTCGTTGACCCGCCAGATCAGCCCGTCGCGCACCGTTATGGCTTCGCTGGTGCGGAACGACACCAGGCCCTGGCCGCCCCGCAAGGTGATGCGGTACTGGATGAACGCGGTATCGCCGTCGGCGCGGATACGGTCGCTGTGCTCGATCGCTTCGTCAGCCTCACGGGGCATGCTGGCTTGCAGGTAATCGCGCAAGCCGGCGAAACCGATGACACGGTTCTGGAAAAAGTCGTGGTATTGGATTTCCGGGTGGTAGTAGGACATCACGCCTTCCAGGTCCCGGTGGCGCCAGCAAAGGTGGTGGCGCAGCACCAGCTCGCGTGTGGCGTGGGATTGCTGGCAATCATCGTCTGCAGCGATGTCGGGCATGGAAGGCTCTGCGGCGGGTAAACCCTGGAGATTGCCGAATTTCTGCGGGTGCTTCAATGGCCAATTGGCACTTCTGACTAATGGCCTATTGCCCAATCACAAGCAGGACATGACCCAAATCAACCTTATGGAAAACAACTGCCGAACGGGGCCGAAAAAGTCACCTTGTGGTGACGAACGAATGCTATTTTTAAGCTCTACAACGCCACGACCAGTGAAGGTCATGGCCCCCTGCCGCGAGCTAAAGGAAGCGCTCAATGAACAAGGTGGGCAACATGAACAAAGTGACGTTCCCCAACGCCTGCCAGCTGATGCGCTGGCATTTCCATCCAATGGGCTTCGAGGGCAGCATGGACGCGCCCGGCAGCATGATCGCCCGCCTGTTCGACCGGGCCAGCGGCGAGACGTTGATCGCCATCGCCGGCATCCCCTGCGCCACGGTGATGAATGCCGCCGATGTGGAGCGGATCATCGAGGCGGTGGAGGATGAGTTGGAGTCGTTTGTGCCGCCGCAGTCCCTGCGGGCCTGAACTCGATCCTTCAGACGGCCCATATCTTCTGTGGGAGCGGACGAGCCCCCTCCCACATTTGAACGGCATCGATCCGTTAATTGCGTTGGTCGTCGAAGAAGGCTTTCTTGCCATCTACCCGCTCTGAGGCCTTGGGCACATTCACTGCCTGGCCTTCGGGTTTTTCCACATACCAGTAGCAATGACTCACCGCCCGGGTGATGCCCACATACGCCAGGCGCAAGACCTCGTCTTTCTGGGCGTTGTCATACGGCTCGCTGTCCCCGTCCTTGCCCAGGCCCGCCATGCGGTACACCTGGTTCTTATACGGGGAATGGGTGACATGCTGGCAATCCCCAAGCAGGAATACCGCATCGGCCTGCAGCCCCTTGGCGCTGTGGTAGGTCAATTGTTTCAGCCTGCGCGCTGGAGGCGGCAAGCTAGAATCCACATTAACTGCAGACTGAATATGCTCTTGAATCAATAACTTATCGCTACTTTTTCGATAAAGCATTAACACTGATTCACCGCGTTGGTAATGCTCCAGCAACTGCCGCCCCAATGCTGCGTCGTCGCGCTCCAGCACCTTGACCGGCACCAGATCCTTGGGCGCTCCGCTGGCCTTGGCTTTCTTGCCGGGGATAGCCGGTGCGGCACGCACGATGTGCTCGGCCGCGTCGATGATGTGCTGGTGACTGCGGTAGTTCTCGCCCAGCATCACTCGGGTGGTGGCCGGCGACGGGAACTCCTTGTTGAACTCCATGAAGTACTTGGGCGAACTTCCACGCCAGCCGTAGATCGACTGCCAGTCATCCCCCACACACAACAGTGATGAATGCTGGGCGCCGCGCCCGACGTGCATGTCCGGGCCACGGCTGCGGATCTCGCGCAGGCTTGCGCGGATCCACGAGACGATCTGTGGCGAAACATCCTGGAACTCGTCGATCATCAGGTGCGACAGCGGCCGTAACAACGGATCGCTGAGCAGCTTGAGGTTTTCCGGGGTGTTCTCGCCGAACAGCGAAAACATGCGGTTGTAGGTCATGATCGGCGGCGACTGGTCCAGCAGGTGATCTTCCAGGGCCTTCCAGAAAATGCTCAGGGCCTCGAAGAAGAAGCGGTCTGGATCATCCTTGGCAAAACTCATCTGCCCAACCGCAGTAGGCACATCCAGCCCGAGGTTCTCGATAAATCCGGCCGCCATCACGAAACTGTCCAGCAACGGCGCCGACGCCAGTTCGCCTTTGACTTTGTAATCGAAGCCTGGCCCGGCAGCGGCATCACCCGCCAGGCTACTCAAAAGGCGCTTGGACGACTCATAGCTATCGAGCCATATCAATGGCTTACGACAGAAAGCTTGAAACAGTGTGCGCTTTACCGCCCACTCGGCGCGCACTGACAGTTTCGCGTTGGGCCGGCTGAGCTGGGCATTTTCCCGAGCATCGAAACCCAGCACCACCCAGGCGTCCAGCTCGGGGATATAGCCATGGCAATGAAAGCGTGCGCCATTGATCTCCACGGTCTGGCGATTGGGTTCGATGCCTTTGATCGGCCAGGCACCGGCGCGGAACCACAGGTCCTCGATCACATCACAGAGTTCTTCATCACGCTTGGCTGCCAGTTCGGTCACCGCTACGCGTTTTTGTACGTCAGGGTGATCACGCTCCAACTCCTTGAGCTGCAGCCCATGGCGCGCCAGCGGCGCAATCAGCTCGCGAAAGCGTGCGTGCCGCCCGTGCAGGTGGTGATAACAGGCATTCATCTGCTGGCGTTGGGCGTCGTTGATACGCAAGTCAAAGGGGTTGCTGTCGGCGTCGTCAAAACCCGAGCTGAGGTTTTCGAACGCTTGCAGGCGTTCAAAGCCCGGCAGGCTGCGCACCATCGGCAGAATGCGCGAGTGAAAGGTGCGCACCACGGCCTGCGCTTCTTTCATACCCAGGGGTTGGCCCCACAGGCTGAGAATTTCCATGAGCTTGTTGATGAAGTCTTTGCGCGACTCCCGGGTAAAGGTCACCACCGTCATAGAGCTCAGCTCAAAGCCCAGATAATGGGTCAACAGCAGGATACGCAGCACCAGCGAGGTGGATTTACCCGCGCCGGCCCCGGCAATCACCGACGTTGAGGGCGTATCGCTGAAAATCATCTTCCACTGCGCCGCGCTGGGCTGGGCATGGGCCGGCAGCAATCGCGCGACATCCGCCTTGATACGCTTCTTCAACTCGGCGGTGAGTGGCAGGCGCCAATCATCGAACAGGCTATCGTCCACGCCCGGCGCACGGTGCTCATCCGGGCGGAAATCACGAATCAACAGGACCTGCCGGCCTTCCTCGATGCCATCGGCCTTGCCTTCGCGGTAACCGTACTCCACGCCCGCCTCGTGCCCACTGCGAAAACCGTCGGCCTGTCCGTGCAACCAGGAAAACCGGTGCTGGGCGCGCAAGCGGGTCAGGCCGTGGCCAAACAGGCGCGCGGCCAGGCGTTTCAATAGCGGCATTTCGGCCAAGGGGCGCAGTTCGGGAGGAAGATCAGGCTTTTGTTGCGACACGCGGACTCCTGCGATGAGCTGGGTTCTGACAAGTGCGCCATGGTCGCCGGAATCGACGTTCAGTGCCAGCCAATTGCTTTGCGGTCATGCAGTTAGGCGATGAAGTGAAAGTCAAAACGCCGCTAACCAATCCATTAAATCGATAGGAATCAGGCATTTTTTACGCTTTTTATCGATCATGGGCTGCAGGATCATAGGGCCATCTACAGGAGACGATCATGCTTGAACTTCGACCTTTCAAATCCCTGGGCGGTGCCCACCATGGCTGGCTTGACGCCCATCACCACTTTTCGTTCGCCGAGTACCACGACCCCAGCCGCATGCACTGGGGCAACCTGCGGGTGTGGAACGACGACATCATTGCGCCCGGCACCGGCTTCCCGCAGCACCCGCACCGCGAAATGGAGATCATCACCTATGTGCGTGAAGGTGCGATAAGCCATGCCGATAACCTTGGCAATAAAGGCCGTACCGAGGCGGGCGATGTACAGGTGATGAGCGCGGGCACCGGCATCGCCCACAGCGAGTACAACCTGGAAGATGCGCCGACCAAGATTTTCCAGATCTGGATTATTCCGAATCAAGCCGGTTTGCCGCCTTCGTGGGGCGCCAAACCGTTTCCGAAAGGTGATCGCGAGGGGTTTGTGACACTGGCCAGCGGTAAGGCCGGGGACAACGAGAGCCTGCACATTCGTGCGGATGCGCGGCTGGTGGCAGCGAACCTGAAAGCTGGGGAAAGTGCTGAATACCGGTTGGACAGCGGACGTCGTGCGTACCTGGTGCCGGCGACGGGCGTGATTGAAGTCAATGGCCTGCGTGCGCAAGCGCGAGACGGTGTGGCTGTAGAGAATGAACAGGTATTGCGGGTAACCGCGATCGAGGACAGCGAAATCGTCCTGGTAGACCTGGCCTGACCTCGATCAACTGTGGGAGGGGGCTTGCCCCCGATGGCTGTGTTTCAGAAAAAGAGATGCAAACTGACACACCGCTATCGGGGGCAAGCCCCCTTCCACATTGTTATTACGGCGTTATCCGGAGATGGCGCCGTCGACCAACACCTGCGCCTCTTCGACCAACTGCTTGAGGTGATCGTCATCGATGAAGCTCTCGGCGTAGATTTTGTAGATATCCTCGGTGCCCGATGGCCGCGCGGCAAACCAGCCGTTTTCGGTCATCACCTTCAAGCCGCCGATCGCCTGGTTGTTGCCCGGTGCGTGACTGAGGATCTGCTGAATGCGTTCCCCGGCCAATTCAGTCGATGTCACCTGATCCGGCGACAGCTTGCCCAGCAAGGCTTTCTGCGCCGGGGTGGCCTTGGCGTCTACACGAATCGCGAACGGCTCGCCGAGGGCATCGGTCAGGCCGCGGTAGATCTGGCTCGGGTCCTGGCCTTTGCGCGAGGTCATTTCCGCTGCCAGAAGTGCGGGGATCAGGCCATCCTTGTCGGTGCTCCAGACCGTGCCGTCCTTGCGCAGGAACGAGGCGCCGGCGCTTTCTTCGCCGCCAAAGCCCAGCGAGCCTTCGAACAGGCCATCGGCAAACCACTTGAAGCCGACCGGCACTTCGTACAGGCGACGGCCGATGCGGGACGCCACGCGGTCGATCAAGCCGCTGCTGACCACGGTCTTGCCCACCGCCGCGTCTACGCGCCAGTCCGGACGGTTCTGGAACAGGTAGTCGATGGACACCGCCAGGTAGTTGTTCGGCGCCAGCAGGCCGCCGGACGGCGTGACGATACCGTGACGGTCATGGTCCGGGTCGCAGGCGAAGGCCACGTCGAACCGTTCCTTGAGGCCGATCAGGCCCTGCATGGCGTAGCTGGAGGATGGGTCCATGCGGATCTGGCCGTCCCAGTCGACGCTCATGAAGCGGAAAGTCGCGTCGACTTCGGTGTTCACTACGTCCAGGTTCAAGCGGTAGTGCTCGGCAATCGCCGACCAGTAGCGCACCCCTGCTCCACCGAGCGGATCCACGCCCAGGCGCAGGTCGGCGCTGCGGATGGCGTCCATGTCGATCACGTTGACCAGGTCGGCCACATAGCTGTTGAGGTAATCGTGGCGATGGGTGGTGTCGGCCTTGAGCGCCTGCGCGTGAGTGATGCGCTTGACCCCGGCCAGTTTGTTCGCCAGCAGTTCATTGGCCTTGGCTTCGATCCACTTGGTCACGTGGGTATCGGCCGGGCCGCCATTGGGTGGGTTGTACTTGTAGCCGCCACTCTGCGGCGGGTTATGCGACGGCGTGATGACGATGCCGTCAGCCAAACCGCTGGTTCGACCACGGTTGTAGCAGATGATCGCGTGGGAAATCGCTGGGGTCGGTGTGTATTCATCGCCTTCGGCGAGCATCACGTGCACGCCGTTGGCGGCCAGCACTTCCAGGGCGCTGGCACCGGCAGGCGTCGACAACGCATGGGTGTCCAGGCCGACAAACAGCGGGCCGTTGATGCCCTGGGCTTCGCGATACAGGCAGATCGCCTGGCTGATGGCGAGCACATGCCACTCGTTGAAGCTCAGTTCGAACGAGCTGCCACGGTGCCCGGACGTACCGAATGCCACGCGCTGGGTGGAGATTGCTGCATCAGGCTGGCCGGTATAGTAGGCCGTGACCAGTCGCGGGATATCCACCAGCAACTGGGCTGGCGCCGGCTTGCCCGCAAAAGGACTGATTGTCATGCATAAACCTCGGAAAGAAGGATTCGGAAAAGATGGCAGTTTACTGAGAGTTGGACTACTGCGCGACGGTATCGATCCCACAGCAGTAAGAGAAACTTCACGCAATCATCCCATTTGAGCCTGACGCAGGGCCTCGCTTATGGCAGCCAAGGCGATCTCCAGGTTGGGCTGCCCATGAAAGGTATGGCTCACGCGCAAGTGCTGATGATGCAGCCCAGTGACACTGAACAGCTCACCGGGTGCAATCACGACCTGCTGGGCAAGCAGGCGCTTGAAGACCTGACGCATGTCGACGGCCTGGGTGGAGCCCAGCCAGAACGCCGCCCCGGCAGTCGGCATCCGATAACTCACCTGCTGCCCCAGATGCTGGTCAAGGCGCCCGCTCATTTCAGCCGCTTGTGCCTGCAGTAGTTGGCGTAATGCCCGCAAGTGCGGGTCTATTCGCCCGCTCTGATAAAGGCGGGCAATGGCGCGCTGGCGGATCGACGATAAGCGGAATGAGCGCAGCAGAAACTGGCGCTGCAACTCACTGCTCATGCGCCGAGATAACAGATAACCGTAGGGCGCTTCCGCCCCCAGTATTTTCTCGAACGAGGAAAACACCATCAGGCGCTCCGGGTTCACCCACTCGCGCAGGGCCGCCTGGGGTTCCTTGAAACCCAGCTCGCCAAAGGTGTCGTTTTCCAGCAGCCAGCAACCGTACCGGTCCAGCATCTGTGCCAGGCTGAGACGGTCATGGGCAGGCAGGGCATTGCCTGATGGCAGGCTGACCTTTGACGACAGCAATACCAGGTGCACCGGCTCATCGCGCAACAGTTGGTCAAGGGTCGTCAGGTCCAGGCGCCCTTCCGGGGTCCAGGGCAACTCGATGATGCGCACCGCGCAATCCTGGAACAGGCGCAAAATCAGCCAGTCGCAGGGGGATTCAACGATCACCGTGGTACCCCTGAGGCCCAGCACCTCAATCAGGATATCCAGCACCCCGCGCAGGTCGGCCCCGATGTAGATGTCGTCGGCGTGCCAGCAACGCGTGGGCGACGAGGTGTACCGCGCCGCCAGTGCCGCACGCAGTTCCCACACGCCACACGGCTGTGACCAGGGTTGCAGATGACGCGGGTACTGGCGCACCAGCTCCCGTTCGAGGCGCAACAGCGCCCCATCCAGCGAAGCCAGCAGCGCCGGTTCATCGCCGCTGAACACCGCCATGCAGGGGTTACGTGCCGCCGCGTAGAGCCGGTCAAGCAAATCGCCGCCGCCCCCAGCCATGGTGCTTGATGAAAGCGGCCAGGCGTAATAACCCGACTTGGCCACCGAGTAGACTCTGCCCTCCTTCTCAAGCAGCGAGTAGGCGTATTGGATCGTCGAGATCGATACGTTCAGGCGCCTCGCCAATTGCCGCAGCGATGGCAGCTTTACACGGGTATCGGTGCTGACTTCGTTGATCAGGTTGATCATGTAGCGGTAGACCGCCTGATACGCGAAGTCGGCTTGTCGCTCGCCGCGCAGTGTCATCGCCCGGACAATTGGCAAGCAGGCGTGTTGCCATGGTCCATGACGCTTGCATTGCGCGATTTCCCACTCGCGCCCGGCACCGGACGCTTGCGATAGAGGTGCTGCAACAAGGGCATCGGCAGGCCACTGGTGTCGCTGACCCACTGTTGCAACATGTCAGCCGATTGCTTGCCCTGCAGAACCTTGTGCAGCTCAGGCAAGGCCACCAGCATGCCAGGGTGGCATTGATGCAAATAACCTTCCAGCCGCTCCCCATGGTGGATAAACGGCGAGAACAGCAGGCACACCAACTGTGTTTCATCCAGCCCAAAGAACTGCTGCGCGGCGGTACTCGGCAGGGCAGCGTCTTCACCGATGCCAACCTGCGCCAGCCACTCTTCGGGCAGGTGCTGGCGACGCAGGAATTGCGAGGCCTGGCGGATAAAGCCTTGCACCCCCTCTTCGTAGTCAAGGTCTCGCAGGCAGCGGGCCTGCAAGCCACGCAGATGAGCCATCATCAGAGGATTGGAGTAGCCAGGATGGCTGAAATGAAATCCAAGCGGGTCGGGAGCAAACGCCATGAATTCAGTCAATATCGGCGACATTTGCGTATCCACGTCCTCCAGCAGGTCGGCAATGCTGATGTAAGCCAGGTGACGGTGACCCGCCTTGCTGGGGTTGGCACTGGCGACATAATGTTCACCGTACACCTCGCGGTAGTAGCTGGTGCTCCACTCGTCCATGCGCGCAAACAACCCGGTAAGCGACAACGGCCAGGTACTGGCGATCGGAACGCCGACGCTCTGGGCTGTTTTCTTCAGCCAGGCCAGAAACTGCCCTTGCTTGCGCGGGGAATCACCACTGACCAGGGCATGCACCCCGCCATTCCAGGTGGTCACGCGCTGGTAGAAATCCCCGAGTGCCAGATACGTGTCGCTGCACAAAGTGGCACGGCAATCTCCCGAACTCAGGTGCCCGATCATCAGCATGTTGCGCTGGCTGGTTTCTCGCCCCATGGCAGAGACCGGCCGTTGATGGTTGAAGGGCAGTACTTCCTGGTTCTCCACCATCAGCAGTTCAACCCTCGGATCATCGTGCAGGAACAAGCGCCCGTAACCCTGATTGAGGCTGTCGAGCCTGCTTTCGGTCATGCCCGAATGGCGCAACGTTGCCACCCGCAGCTTGAAGGTTCGTGGCGCTCGCCCGGCGATGGTCAGCTGTGCAGCACGCAGCAATGCCAAGGTACAGCTGCTGACTTCGCCTCCGCCATGGGCCATCAACACCTTGTATTCCCCCACCTGCTCCATGCCACCCGCGGCCACGACAATTCGCTGGACCAACAACTGAAGCGCTGTTCGCTCCGCACGATTAAAGTGCCCGATCAAACGCTGCAGAACTTGCTGGTAAACATAATTCATAGCCTGTTCGTGAATAGTGCTCATCGTTCTACTACCTGAATTGAAATGTCAGTTTCGGGCAACTACTGAGCGTGTTTGCCCGATCTATTACACGCATAGAAAGTTCCACATCACATTGTGAAGCGCTAAATAAACAGTAGCACCGAGCAACAAAATGACACGGAGATTCCCGGGTATCAGCCCAGCCTTGAAATCCTCCACCCCTCTATTTATCTAGGCCCAAACGAGGCCGAGCTGGAAACCTAGGAAAATTCCGACAACTTCCTACACGTCTTTAGCCAGTCAATCAAAGACGTGTCTGACAAATAAAACTGCAAACTTTCCAACTTATTGGATTGAGGTTCGTCCTGGATATATCTACTTCCCTGATTCCACACAAGCGCAGCAGCCTCTGCTTCGAGCACTCGCGATTGCAGTGTCGGATATTCAATCATTGCTCAGTCCTTGAGATGAAAGTTAAGGCGCAATTATCAGTGCTGGAATAATGATTAATAGATACAGAACCTGGCCGAAAACCAGTGCAGATAAAGCACCGGCGCCTGTATTAATCACACGCACACAAAGACGCCGCGCTGGATTTCAGGGCGGCGTCAGAGAGGAAGGCCGGATTCAGGGGCTAAAGCGCCAGCTGGGCGCCTGGCGGGCGATGCAGGTTCCGTCCTGTCAAATGGCGCATTTGCCTCACGCGGCGGATGGCAGGAAAGCTTGTTTACGAATATTCCTACGCCCTAAACAGCTTCAACCTGCAACGCAACGCGTTCGCGGCACGGGCATTCGTCCATGTAGCGGTGCGCTTCCACAAATTGGCTGAAGGGAAACACCGTGGTTTTCAGCGGCACCAGCACGCGATCGGCGGTCAGTTGGTTGATATCCCGCAGGGCGCGCTGCAAAGCGACCTGATCCTGGATGATGCCCAGTTCGGGTTTGCCGGTGAAGTTACCAATGCAGTGCACAAAGAACTGAATGTTCTTCTGGAACGCCGCACACGCGGGGAATGGCGTCTGGTTACCGCCCTGCAAGCCATACAGCACCAGGCTGCCGCGCGGTGCCAGCACATCGCCGAGCAACGACATTTGCGGGCCGCCCAAGCCATCGAACACCACGTCGACACCGCGGTTGTCGGTGAACTTGTTGATTTGCATGAGCAGGTCCTGCTCTTCGGTGACGATGACCTTCTCCGCACCGAGGGACAGCAGGTACTCGCGCTCCGCACTGTCCTTGGTCGCGGCAATCACCCGTACACCCAGGGCCTTGCCCAGTTGCACAAAGGAAGGGCCGGCACAGTGACTGGCATCGGTGACCAGGGCAAACTGCCCAGGCTTGACCCGAGCCAGATCCACATAGGCAAAATAGGCAATCAGCAGCGGCGTGTAGTGCACGCTGGCTTCAATCGGGCTCAAGACATCCGGATAGCGGGTCAGGGCCGAACGGGGCAGGACGATCTGCTCGCCATACACCGGGTAATCATTGGGGCTTTCAGCCGGAAAACTGGCGACTTTGTCACCCACGGCCAAATCATCCACGCCATCGCCGACGGCGACCACAACCCCTGCCATCTCATGGCCAAGGCCGGACGGCAAGCGTGCATGGGAAGACGCCAGGTTCTGGCGCCACAGAATGTCATACCAGCTGATGCCAATCGCTTCGACACGCACCTGCACTTCGCCCGGTGCAGGCTGCGCAGCTGCATGCTCTTCGCATTTGAGCACCTCGGCCGGACCAAACTTGTGAAAACGGATCGTGCGGGACATCGCAAACCTCGTCAAAGTAACCTCTAATGCCATGAACTCTATCTGGGCTTTGCGGGTAAGACCACCGGTCGCCATTAATAGTCGACATGCCTGTCATTGATTCCGCAACTGAGGAATAGACCCCAGAGCTTGTAAGAAAACTCAATTTTCCTGTGCAGAGTAACAGCCTTTACCCGTAAGATTCATGCCGGTCATTCTTCTTATATGGCTGCTCTCGTCAAGTTTGCTGACTCTTCCAGGACACAAGATGAACCGTAACGACCTGCGTCGTGTCGACCTTAACCTCTTGATCGTATTCGAAACCTTGATGCACGAGCGCAGCGTGACCCGCGCCGCCGAGAAACTGTTCCTCGGCCAGCCGGCCATCAGCGCGGCGTTGTCGCGCTTGCGCGGGCTGTTTGATGACCCGCTGTTCGTGCGCACCGGTCGCAGCATGGAGCCGTCGGCCCGGGCGGTGGAAATCTTCGCCCTGCTCTCCCCGGCCCTGGACTCGATCTCCACCGCCGTCAGCCGTGCTGCCGAGTTCGACCCGGCCACCAGCACGGCGGTGTTCCGCATCGGCCTGTCCGACGACGTCGAATTCGCCCTGCTGCCCCAACTGCTCAAACGCCTGCGCGCCGAGGCGCCCGGCATAGTGCTGGTGGTGCGTCGCGTCAATTACATCCTGATGCCTGGCTTGCTGGCCTCCGGCGAAATCTCCATCGGCGTCAGCTACACCGCCGACCTGCCAGCCAACGCCAAGCGCAAAGTGCTGCGCCGCAGCCTGCCGAAACTGCTGCGTGCCGACAGCGTGCCGGGCTCCCTGAGCCTGGATGACTTCTGCGCACGGCCCCACGCACTGGTGTCCTTTGCCGGGGACCTGAGCGGCTTTATCGATGAAGAGTTGGAGAAGCTCGACCGCAAACGTCACGTGGTCTTGGCGGTACCCCAATTCAACGGGCTGGGGACGTTGTTGGCGGGTACTGACATCCTGGCGACCGTGCCGGATTATGCGGCTGAGGCATTGACGTCTGCGGGTGGGTTGCGGGCGGAGGATCCGCCGTTGCCGGTGCGTTCGTTTGAACTGCATATGGCGTGGCGTGGGTCGCAGGATAATGATCCGGGGGAGCGGTGGTTGCGGTCGCGGATACAGATGTTTTTCGGGGACCCCGACAGTTTGTAATCGAAGTCCCCATCAAGCTTCAAAAAAAACCTTTAATAACATTGCATGACCGACTAACCCAGTGCGCCGCAGCTTGTCTGGATCCCCTGAGTTCAAAACCGAATCAGCGGCAAATTTTGGCTCGTTAAGTTGATTGTCACATCCTGAACATTCCGCAAATCAACCTTCTCTGAGTTTACTCATGTTCTGATCTTCGCTTGGTGCAAACCTCTCCTCACCCGCTACGGGTACCCAGCCGTTCAACGGTGTCAGGAAATGCAGTTCAAAACGACGTGACAGGAACGCCCATTTTCCGTTCCGACGTTCAAACCTGTCGTGATACAACCCGCTGACTTGGACCGGGCCTTTTTCAGTGTCGACTCTTCGTGCCAGATTCCGCTCAGGAGCGACACGTCGATGCGATCGAAGGCATTGGCGTAGGCGCTGATCAGCGACTCGATGGCGGCGCGACCTCCAGGGCGTCCAGTCGGGTGTTCAATTCTTCACTGTTCATGTTGAGGTGTCCTGCGGGGGGCTTCGCAAAAGCGACAAAAGCAACCCTCTGCAAGGGTTGCACCAGGTTCGATCGGGAGGTCAGATCTGCGACAGCCCGCCGTCGACCATCAGTTCCACCCCGTTGACATATTTCGCATCGGCGGATGCGAGGAACAGCGCTGACGAGGCGATTTCTTCAGGTTGGGCCATGTACCCCAGCGGAGTGATCTGCTCGACATGGTGGCGCAGCGCGGCAATGTCGCTTTCGCTCATCTTCAAGCCGTTGTCCATCAAGGGGGTACGGGTGAAGCCAGGGCTCAGGACATTCGTTCGAATCTTGCGGCCTTTGAGTTCGTTGGCCCAGGTCCTGGCGAAGGACCGCACGGCAGCCTTGGATGCGTTGTAGAGGCTCAGTCCTTCCATGCCATTGCTGGAGCAGATAGACGCCGTCAGCACAATCGAAGCGCCGTTTTTCAACAAAGGCATCAACGTCTGCACAGTAAAAAACACGCCCTTCACGTTAATGTCGAAGAGGTTGAAGTACGCCGCCTCGGTGGTCTCGCCCAGCGGGTTCTTTTCGCAAATACCCGCGTTGGCAAACACTGCGTCCAACTGATCGTTGCGCCCCTCAATCGTCGCCTTGAGCTGATCGAGATCAGCCTGGCGCGCGACATCGGAAATAACCGCGATCGCTCTATCGCCAAGCCTGGCCACCGCAGCCTCCAGGGTGGCTGCTGAACGCCCAGTGATGTAAACACGCCTGGCGCCCTCTGCAATCAAACCCTGCGCAATCGCAAACCCGATCCCGGTGGATGCGCCGGTGACCACTGCCACCTGACCAGCGAATTTACCTGACATATCTGACTCCTCAGTCTCGTTTGTGTGGACCGACTGGAACCACAGTGCGGCCATTTTGAGAGGAATCAGGCACTCGACGGCACTGCCATAAATGAACGCTGGGCGTTCAATTTTGTGAGGCGTCAGCCCAAGTTTGATCGTTTAGATTGGGCCCCATTGATTGGGAGCATGACCCGCCATCGTGAATATTCTGGAACCGAAGGGTTCCAGGCAGGAGACCTTATGCCACAGACAAAAATCGCCCCACCGGAACCGCGGCGCTGGTTGATGTTCGCCATCTTATTGGTCGGTGCGTTTTTACCGCCGCTGGATTTTTTCATCGTGAACGTGGCGCTGCCCTCGATCCAGCAATCGCTCGGCACGGCCTCCTCCGCCGAACAGTTGATCATTTCCTCGTACGCGGCGCTTTATGCCGTGACACTGATTACCGGCGGACGGCTGGGTGATATCTACGGTCGCATGAGAATGTTTTTCCTTGGCCTGGTTGGTTTCGCAGTTGCCTCACTGATCTGCGGCGTCGCCGAGTCACCTTGGGTGTTGATCGCCGGACGTTCGCTGCAAGGCGTGACGGCAGCCGTCATGGCGCCCCAGGCACTCGCTTCGGCGCAGGCTATATTTCCCGAGTCCGAAAAGCCCTTGGCGCTGAGTCTCTATGGCGCGGTCTTTGGGCTGGCGTCAGTAGCCGGCCAGGCACTTGGCGGGATATTGATAGCGCTCGACTTGATGGGCTTGGGGTGGCGGGCGATATTTCTGGTTAATCTACCGATTGCGTTGCTGGTCATTCTGATCGCCATTCCCGTGGTCAGGGAAACCCGCGCGCAACAGACAAGCAAGCTGGATCTGGGTGGAACCGTCCTGTCCATGGCGACCCTTGGGGCGCTGATCGTTCCATTGATCGAAGGGCGTGAAGCCGGCTGGCCCTTGTGGGCCTGGCTGTCGCTTGCGGCCGTACCGCTGCTGGGCTGGCTGTTCTGGCGCTACGAAGCCCGTTTGCACCAGGCGCAAGGCGCACCGTTGCTTGATCCTGTCGCATTGCGCACGCCTGGGTTGGGCCGGGCACTGCTCGTCGCCCTGACCTTCTACGCGATCGGCGTGTTTTTCCTGCTGTTTTCCATGTATTTACAGGGAGCGCTGCATACAAGCCCACTCAATGCAGGCCTGATCTTCCTTCCTTTTGGCGCGGGATTTTTGCTGGGCCCGCTTTCCACCCCTCAATTCAGGCGTTTCCTGGGGGCTTACGTGAACCCCGTCGGAATGGGGCTTGAGGTGCTGGGGTTCATGCTCCTGGCCTGGCTCGTGGCGCACACACCGATGGCCGTCACGCCCCCTGCGCTGCCCCTCGCCGTCATTCTGTTTCTGATCGGTTTCGGACAAGGACTGGCCCTGCCGACATTGATGCGAATGATCACAGGACGCGTGGCGCCCGCGTATTCCGGCATGATTGCGGGCATTGCCAGTTCTACCCTGCAAATCAGCACATCACTGAGCGTGGCGATAATAGGCGGCATTTTCTACACCCTTCTGGGCACGGATACGGACGCGGCCGCCATCACTCACGCCTTCACCGTTTCCGTACTCTGCATCGCGGCATGCCTGGCCTTGGGCGCGGGACTCAGCCTAAGCCTGGCGCGCCAACCAGTTGCCCAATTGCAAACGGCAGCCCTGCGCCCAGTAAAGTGAATCATCGGCCCTGCTGCGAGCCGATCATGCTCGAGGCAAGGTCGGCAAGGGCACGAAGACTGTCCATCTGCCGCATGTCCTGGTGGTAACCCATCCAGATGTCGCGACCCGGTGGCGGTTCATGCGGATCAATCAGCCGCAGCGCTGTCAACTGGTCGCCCAGGACGCGGGGCAATACGGCGACACCCTGCCCTTGCGCGCACATGTGCGCCTGGGCTGTGCGACTGCTACTGGTGAACACCTTACGGGCCAGAGGGTAACGCTGCTGCAGCCATTGCACATCGGGATAGTGAGACTGGGCAACACTCATGGTGATCAAACCCACCCCGTCGCCCTGCGGCTCGGGGTCAGCGGATCCGACGGCCGCGTATAACCCGTAGCTCAAGGTAGTCAGTTTGCGGTGGACAATATCGGGTTCGGTGAAAGGAACGATCCGAAAGGCAATGTCGGCATCGCGACGAGCCAGGTCAAACAATCGATGTCCTGCGATGACCTCGGGCACGATCAGCGGATAACGTCGTCCCAGTTCATTCAGGACCGGGGCCAGCACATAACAGGCGAACCAGTCGGCGCAAGAAATGCGCAACACACCTTCTGGCTGTGCGCTGTCCCCCGCAAGGCGCCTTTCGATTGCCAAGGCACTTTGCTCCATTTCCTGCGCCAGATTGAGCAGCTTTTCTCCGCTGTCGGTCAGAACCAGACCCTGGGTGGTACGCAGGAAAATGGGTTGGCCACTGGACTGCTCAAGCACCTGCAAGCGTCGCCCCACGGTCGGATGGCTGACACCCAACTGCTTGGCGGCAGCGCCCAGCGACCCGCTGCGGGCAATCGCGAGAAAGACCCGCACATCACTCCAGTCCATGCGTTACCCCGTACAAAAAAGAACAGTGAGAGTGCAGCGATGGCACTGCCGTAGCAATCTCAGGCCCGACATACTGCTCTGCATACACCTTCGTTGAAACACCAACCGGGGACTGCAAATGTCAACTTTCGGGAGTCGCGTACGACCACTTCAACCTGACCGCAGGACCCTGACGTTCATTAAATCAAACACTGAAAAGCTTCCACAGTATCGCGTAAGGCATCTCATCATCAGCAATGTCATGCGACCGAAAATAATAAACAGCCGATGCGCTTTCCAAGCCCTTATGAACAAATGCACCGTCAGACATGACACGATAAGAGGCGTACTCCATTAACCTGTCAGAACCAAGAGCGCCAAGCGCCTCTTTTATCTGACGGTAGGTCGCACCCGCCTTCGATCTGCACAGCGACGACCACTCTTTCACGTTATCTGCCTCTAGCCTATTGCGGCCATTGATTATCCAGCCTTCGACCCTGCCAGCCCTGAGTGCACTCTCCGCGGCTGCTTTGGCCGATCCCTCAGGCATATTCTTTACGGAGTTTATGATCTCTGATTGCCAGGCCTGTAACTTTGAATCGGGCAAGGAATTCGGATAGCCCCCGCTGGCGTTGGCGTATCCGAGGTCCGAGGCGATGCGCATCACAGACTCGTTGCCGCTCAGTGTGCCTGACCCGGCAGGTGCATTTGGCAATGCGAGGCAGAAACATAAGACAAACTGCGGCTACCCTGAACACTGTCCCATTCGACAACGGCAAGAATCAGGAGTGATGGAAATGCGCAGTTTTACCCTTCAACGTATCGATCATGTTGTTTTGCGGGTCAAGGACATTGAGCGCAGCCTGGCTTTCTACACATCCGTGCTGGGGTGTGATGTCAAAAAACGCCGTGACGACCTCGGCATGATTCACCTGAGCGCTGGCACATCCATGATTGACCTGGTTGATGTGAACGGGCCGATCGGGCGTCAGGGTGGGGAGCCGGCGGGCAAGCAAAGACACAATGTCGATCACGTTTGCCTGCGGGTCGAGCCGTTCGATGAACACGCCATTCTCCAGCACCTGGCGGCGGCCGGGGTATTCGCTGAAGCGGCCGTGATGCGGTATGGCGCGGAGGGAACCGGGTTATCGATGTATCTCAATGATCCTGATGATAATCAGATCGAGTTGAAAGGCCCAGCGGTGCAGGCTTGATGGCTGGAAAGCGTCGAGCCTGAGTCATCATCCGACTGTGCCAGTGAACTTGTGCACGCACCCTTCCCGGTAAATTCAATCTGTTCGACCGCGTTACGGCGCCCCCACCGTCAGGCTCCAGCGCCCTAATCGAAAGCCCCTTCGAGCACCTCATAAATAAGGCCGGAAGCAATAGCCACGAGGATCAGATCGGTGCCCGCCTGCTGCCATTCGTAGCCGTCATAATGCGGCAGCCTGCCCAGCAGGCGCCCATCGAGCTTCTTGGCAATGCCTGGAGGCAGCGGTTTGCCTCGCGCTAACTTCTTCTGTATGCCAGGCGGCAGTGATGGGCCTGGGCTCCAGTAGTCACGATAGCCACCAAGCACCCCCAGGATGCCGCCACGGTCGATACTGGGGCCGTGCCCCCTATCATCGGCGTCTGCGCCTTTGCCCTTATGGCCCTGGTTGCCATGACCCTGGCCGCCCTGTGCGTTGCCCTTTGCGGATCCCTGGCCCTTGCCGTTGCCAGGGTCGGCCACCGCCGCCACCGGGCCCAGGGCCAAAGCGAGGCACGTAACAGCAACCGCCAGCGTGCGGGGTTTGAACATGATCGTCTTCTCCGTAAGGGAACCTCCCCTGGAATGTAGTCGACATTGGCGATAAGCAGCGCGCCTGTTTTTCACATAATAAAAATAGGTAATTTTATTTCAGATATAAATAATATTAACTGATAATTAGCTTATTCCAAAAAAGACTTTCCACAAGGTTTTTTATAGATATATCTTCATTTCACAGACCGACCCCATACCTGGCGGAGGACGCATCCACACCCTCCAGGTTACCTCCATGCCCGACATCGCCTTCCCCACGCCCCTCAAGAAATTACCTCTTTCACTCCTGACCGGCTCCCTGCTCCTGACTGCAGCACCCTCTTTTGCCGAAGACGCCAAGCTCGACACCGTCACTGTGATTTCCACCGGTCTGCGTGGCCAGCAACGCACGGTGGCCGACAGCCCGGCGCCGATCGATGTGATCAACAGCGACCAGTTGCTCAAGACCGGCCGCGCCGAGTTGTCCGAAGCCATCGCCAAACTGCTGCCGTCGTTCAACTTCGGCACCAACATCGCCGGCTATAACTCGGTGACCCGCCCGCTGAGCAACCGCAGCCTGGGGCCGGCCTACACCCTGGTGCTGGTCAACGGTAAACGCCGGCATAACGGCGCCACCGGCCAGCGCGGTTCCATCGATAACAGCGGTGCGAATGCGGTGGACATCGACCTGATCCCGGTCAGCGCGGTGGACCATATCGAGGTGCTCAAGGACAGCGCTGCCGCGCAGTACGGTTCCGATGCAGTCGCTGGCGTGATCAATATCATCCTCAAGTCCGGGAAGAGCGGCGGCCACCTGGAGACCAGCTACGGTCAGTTGTATTCCGGCCAGGGCGAGACCATCAAGGTCGCGGGCGACCAGGGCTTCGAACTGGGCCAGGGCGGCTTCTTTCACTTCTCCGCCGATGCGCGCAAACGTGGCAGCGCATCGTGGAACGACAAGGCCGACAGCAGCGTGCGAGCGTTCGCTGACCCAGCCAAGGAAGCGGCCTGGGACCGGGTGGCGATCAAGAACGGCGACCCGGACCTCAAGGCCTTCAACCTGGCCTACAACGCCGAACTGCCGCTGGAAGACCTGACACTGTATTCGTTCTCCACCTACGGCGAACGCGATGCCGAGGCCGCCAACTACTTTCGCCTGCCGACTGGCACCGCCGCAGTGCCCGAGGTGTTTCCCGACGGTTACTTCCCGCTCAACAACATCAAGGACCGCGACTACCAGTTGCTGTTCGGCGGCAAGGGCCTGGTGGCCGACTGGAACTGGGACCTGAGCACCACCTACGGGCGCAACAACGTGCACCACTCCAGCGACCTGAATATCAACCCGTCGCTGGGCACCGCGTCGCCGACCAAATTCGACAACCTGGCGACCTTCCGCTTCGAGCAGTGGGTCAACAACCTGGACTTCACCCGCCGCTACGACAGCCTGTTCAACCTGACGCCGCCGGTGCAGGTCTCCGCCGGCCTGGAACACCGCTGGGAACATTTCAGCACGTTTGCCGGCGAGCGCGAGGCCTATATTACCGGCACCTACCCCGCCGCATCGGGCGCACAGGCGGCGGTGACGATTCGCCCGGAAGATGAAGTCAGCCTGATCCGCAACAACTACGCCGGTTACCTGGACCTGGGTTTCGATCTCACGGACCGCTGGTTCCTCGACGTCGCCGGGCGGGTCGAGCACTACGACGATGACTCGGGCAACACCTTCGGCCTGAAAGTGAACTCACGCTACGAACTCACCGACAGCGTGGCCGTGCGCGGCACAGTGGGCACCGGTTTCCGCGCCCCCTCCCTGACCCAGATCGGCTACACCGTGGCCGACAACCGCGTGGCGACCGATGTGAACGGCAACGTGGTGCCGGCCGTGACGCGCCTGACGCCGTCCGGCAGCAACCTGGCCAAGGCGCTGGGCGGCGATGACCTCAAGCCGGAGAAATCGCGCAACCTGGGGCTGGGCCTGACCTGGCAGCCGGCGCCACGCACCAGCGTCACCGCCGACGCCTACCTGATCGACATCGATGACCGCATCGCCCTGACCAGCAATATCTACGACCGTGGCAACGGCGCGATCAACGCCATTCTCGCCGCCCAGGGCGTACCCACCGGTACCTGGGTCAACTACTACACCAACGCCTTCGACACCCGCACCAGGGGCCTGGACGTGGTGGCCGACCACACCACGCCGCTGGAGGCCTGGGGCGATGTGCGCTGGAGCCTGGGCTTCAACTGGAACAAGACCACGATTGAAGGCACTCGCGATACGCCGACGGCACTGGCTGGCTCAGGCGTGACCCTGGTCGGCCGCGACCGCGAAGGCGACCTGACCGACGCCTCTCCCAAGACCAAGTGGATCCTGGGTGCCAACTGGAAGGTGCGGGACCTGGCCGTCAACCTGCAAACCGCGCGCTACGGCGCGGTCAAGACCCTGGCCGTCAACCCGGCGGGCGACCGCAGCTTCGGCGCCAAATGGATCACCGACCTGGACGTCAGCTACACCTTCGTCGACAGCCTCACCGTGAGCATCGGCGGCACCAATATCTTCGACGTGCGCCCCGACAAACACGCGGTGTACAGCAACCTCGGCCTCGCCGCCTACGGCAACCCGCCGTTCTACCCCGGCGGCGGCTACTGGTACACCAAGCTCGCCTACGACTTCTGATCCACACGCCACATGAGGGCACACCATTGAATACCGCCAACTTGATGAGCCGTCTGCTGGCCCCCTGCGCCCTGGCGCTGAGCCTTGCCGCCTGCTCGCCCGGGCATGACACCCAGGCGGGCAAGACCCTGAACATCGCGTTTTTCGGCGATAACACCACCCTGGTCAGCGTCGATCCGTTCCAGGTGTATTGGCTGGAGCACCGCGTGCTGCTGCGCAACGTGGCCGAGTCCCTGACCGACCAGGACCCGCAGACCGGCCAGATCATTCCGTGGCTGGCCAAGCGCTGGGAAGTGAGTGACGACGCCCTGACCTATACCTTCCACCTGCGGGAGGACGTAACCTTCAGCAACGGCGAGCGCTTCGACGCCAAGGCGGTGAAAACCGCCTTCGACAGCGACAAGGCACTGGCCACCGAATTGCCGGCCACCTTCGGCGCCACCTACCTGGCAGGCTTCGACCACGCCAAGGTGGTGGACGACTTCACCGTCAAGCTGGTGCTGTCCAAGCCGAATGCGGGTTTCCTGCAAGCTACTTCCACCACCAACCTGGCGATCCTCGCGCCGGCTTCCTACGCGCTGAGCGTGAAGGAACGCTCCCTGGGCAAGATCATCGGCACCGGGCCGTTCGTACTGGCCAGCTACACGCCGGAAGTCGGTGCGCACCTGACCAAGCGCAAGGGCTACGCCTGGGCCTCGGCCAATATGAAGAACCCGGGTGAAGCGCACCTGGACGCGGTGGACATCAGCTACATCCCCGAAGAAAGCGTGCGCAACGGCCTGTTCCTGCAAGGCAAGGCCGACATCCTGTGGCCGCGCAACCCGTTCTCGGAGGTCGACCTGAAGCTGTTCCAGTCCAAGGGCGCGACCATTCAGAGCCGTTCGCTGCCGGGGCCGGCGCTGAACCTGTACCCCAATACCCGTGGCGAGCGGATCCTGGCCGACCGGCACGTGCGCCTGGCGCTGCAAAAGGCCCTCGACCGCAAGAGCTACGCCGGCACCGTCTACAACGCTGAGTTCCCGGTGGTGGACGGCATCTTCGATGTGACCACGCCGTACTTCAAAAGCCAGGGCGCCAAGCTGGCCTATGACCCGGCAGGCGCCGAGCAACTGCTGGAGCAAGCCGGCTGGACCAAGGGTGCGGATGGTTACCGGCAAAAGAACGGCAAGCGCCTGAGCCTGAGCTACAACATCACCCCGGCCGAGACCGCGGGCGACGTGCTCATCCAGGACCAACTGCGCAAGGTCGGCATCGAGTTGAAACTCAGCGTGGTCACCCGCGCCGAGTGGGTCGCCAACAACTCGGCGGGCAACTATGACCTGACCATCAACTACATGACCCGTGCCGACCCGATCATCCTGCAGACCATCCTCGATCCACGCAGCGCCAACAGTTCCACGCTGGCCACCAACACCTATGAACCGGCGGTGCTGGAACAGGCCAAGGGCTTGTTCGACGCCGGCATCACGGCCACCCAAGCCCCGCAACGCGCTGCCGCCTACGGCAGCCTGCAGGATTTACTCATCGATGAAAGCTCCGCGTTCCCGGTGTATGAGCGCGTGTGGCAGGCGGCGACCTCGCCCAAGGTAAAAAACTTCCGCTGGACCGCCGAGGGCTTCGCGCTGCTGGGTGATATCGAGATCGGCACGCCATGAGCCGCTACCTGATCGGCCGCATCGGCCAGGCGCTGCTGGTGCTGTGGGGGGCCTACAGCATCACCTATTTCATTCTGTATCTGCTGCCGGGCGACACCTTGTCGATCATGCTGAGCGCGTCGGGCATGGAGGCCGACGCGCTGTCGGTCGAGGACCTGGCCAAGGCGCGGGCCTACTACGGCCTGGATAAAGGCCTGTTCGAGCAGTATGTCGATCTGCTGTCGGGGGCGTTGCGGGGGGATTTCGGGCAGTCGCTTTCACTGAATCGCCCGGTGGCCGAGTTGCTTGCCGAACGCCTGCCGCAGACCCTGTCCCTGGCGGGCCTGGCCATCGTGCTGTCGTTGCTCGGCGGAATCGGCCTGGCCTACCTGACCGCCTACATCCGTTGGCAACCGCTGAAGAAAGCGCTGGCACGCCTGCCGTCCCTGGGCTTTTCGGTGCCGGTGTTCTGGATGGGGCTGTTGCTGATCCAGGTGTTTGCCTTCGGCCTCGGCTGGTTCCCCGCCACCGGCAGCCGGGGCCTGGAAAGCCTGGTGCTGCCGGCGATTACCCTGGCGATTCCGAGTGCGGCGGTATACGCCCAGGTGCTGCAACGCAGTTTCCAGGGGGTCTGGAAAGAGTCCTATATCACCACCGCCTACGCCAAGGGCCTGAGCCGTGGCCAGGTGCAGGCGCGGCATGGGTTCAAGAATGCGGCGCTGCCGATCCTCACCCTGATCGGCTTGCAGGTGGGTAATACGGTGTCGGGCGCGGTGTTGGTGGAGACCATCTTCGCGCGCTCCGGCATTGGCCGCCTGGCCCAGGAAGCGGTGCTGCGCCAGGACATTCCGGTAGTGCTCGCGATCGTTTCGGTGTCGGCGGCGGCTTTTGTCCTTGTAAACCTGCTGGTCGACCTGTTGTACCCGTGGTTCGACCCGCGCATCTCCCACATCCCAAAGGTGTCCTAGACCATGACTGTCCTTGAGCAGAACCTGGCCCGCAATCCCCTCCCGGCCAGCCCTGCGCCGTGGCGCCGCCGCAGCCGCCTGCAACGCGTGGCGGCGACGGTGTTGCCCCTGTTGCGCCGACCGGGGTTCAGCCTGGCGCTGCTGGTGGTGGTGTTTGCATGGGTGGCGGCTGTGGCGCCGCACGTGTTGAGCAGCTTCGATCCTTACGCCACCTCGCCTGTCGACAAGCTGCGCGCGCCCAACCTGATCCACTGGTTTGGCACCGATGAGCTGGGACGCGACCTCTATACGCGGGTGGTGCATGGCGCCGGCCTATCGGTCCTGGCGGCGTTCCTTGCGGTGGGCATCGCCCTCTTGGGCGGGCTGGGCCTGGGCATCCTGTCGGGTTTTGCCGGGGGGCGCATCGACGCGGTGATCATGCGCTTTGTCGATGTACTGCTGGCCCTGCCCGGCCTGCTGCTGGCCCTGGCGATTGTCACGGCCATCGGCTTCGGCACGGTGCCGGTGGCGATTGCCGTGGGCATCGGCATTATTCCGGGGTTTGCCCGCACCACCCGCGCCGAGGTGCTGCGGGTCAAGACCCTGCCCTACGTCGAGGCCGCGCGCCTGGGCGGTGCCAGTTGGGGGCGCACCTTGCTGCGGCACATCCTGCCTAACGCATGGGGGCCGGTGGCCGTGCTGGCGACCCTGGACTTCGGCGCCGCGATCCTGGCCACCGCAGGCCTGAGCTTTCTCGGTTTCGGCGCCGCGCCACCGGCGGCGGAATGGGGCACCCTGATCGCCAACGGTCGACACTTCCTGATCACCGCTCCCTGGGTTTCCCTGCTGCCCGGCCTGTTCCTGGTGGCCTTGGTGTTCAGCCTCAACCATATTGCCCGCACCTTCGAGGAGATCCAGCGATGAGCGCTCTAGTAGATGTTCGTCAACTCAGCGTCAGCTATCGGCACGGCCACACGGCGGTCAATCGCCTGTCACTGAACATCGCCCAGGGCGAAACCGTGGCGATTGTCGGCGAGTCCGGCTCCGGTAAATCGACCCTGGCCAACGCTATCCTCGGTCTATTGCCGGACAGTGCGCAGATCACCGCCGGCCAGCTGTGGGTAGATGGCCACGACCTGACCCACGCCAGTGAACGCCAAAAGCGCGCATTGCGCGGCCGCACCATCGGCCTGGTGCCCCAGGACCCGATGGTCAGCCTCAACCCGACCCTGCGCGTGGGCCAGCAGATCGCCGAGGCGCTGATCCTGGCCAGGGGCAAACGCTACCCTGGCGTCGATGCGGACATTGTCGAACTGCTGCAACAGGTGGGCATCGACAAGCCCGTACTGCGTGCGCGCCAGTACCCTCATGAACTCTCCGGCGGCATGCGCCAACGCGTGCTGATTGCCATTGCCCTGGCGGGCAACCCGCGCTTGATCATCGCCGACGAACCCACCAGTGCCCTCGACGTGACGGTGCAGCGCAAGATCCTCGACCACTTGCAACGCCTGGTGAGTGAACGGGGGATTTCGCTGTTGATCATCACCCATGACCTCGGTGTGGCCGCCGACCGCGCCGACCGGATCCTGGTGATGCAACACGGTGAAGTGGTCGAACAGGGCACGCCAGGTCGGATCCTTGGCGCGCCACAACACGATTACACCCGGGCACTGATTGCCGCCGCTCCGGCGTTTGCCAAACGGCGCGAGCCCTTGCCGCACATCGACTCGACCCAGGCCCCGATCCTGAGCCTGAAAAACATCGGCAAGACATTTGCGCTGCCCCAGGTCAAGGGCGAAGAATCAACGTTCGTGGCTCTTGAGGACCTCAACCTGCAGGTGTATCCCGGCCAGACCCTGGCCATCGTCGGTGAGTCCGGCTCGGGCAAGAGCACCGCGCTGCGCATCGCACTCGGCCTGGAAAAACCGACGCAGGGCCAGGTCTGGTTCGAGCAACAGGACGTCACCCACCTGAACTGGCGCGACTTCCGCCCACTGCGCCAACGCCTGCAACTGGTGCAACAGAACCCGTTCGCCGCCCTGGACCCACGCTTCACCGTGTTCGACAGCATCGTCGAACCCCTGGCGTCCTTCGGGCGGCTCAAGGGCGCCGCGCTGGAACAGGCGGCCCGGGAGTTGATCAACCGCGTGCATTTACCGGTCAGCTACCTGGATCGGCTGCCGCGAGAGCTGTCCGGCGGCCAGTGCCAACGCGTCGCCATCGCCAGGGCCCTGGCATTGAAACCTGACCTGTTGTTGCTCGACGAGCCAGTGAGCGCGCTGGATGTGTCGGTGCAGGCGCGCATCCTTGAGCTGCTGGAAGAGCTGCAACGGGAGATGGGTATCGCGTATGTACTGGTGTCCCACGACCTGTCGGTGGTGGCCAACTTTGCCCATGAGGTGCTGGTGTTGCGCAATGGCCAGGTGATCGAGCAGGGTTCGGTGGAGCAGATCTTCCATCGACCGGCCAGCGAGTACACGCGGGAATTGATTGCGGCCATCCCTGGCCGGCAGGTCATTGCGAGCGCCGCGTGAGACCTGTATCGCAGTGCCACGCGAAACAGTTGTCGGCAACGGCGCGATCCCCGAGCATCGCGCCCCCGACCGTCGGGCTCTCCAGGGATATTCCGCGCCTGTCTTTACAGCCCAGGCAAAAGACCTTTGTCATCACGCCTATTGATAGCCCCCTAACGAAACCCCCATGCTAGAGGGCTAATCTCGCGCTTATATCATTCCGAATGATAGTTACCTTTGCTTCATTCGATTCGTGACATAGCACAGCGCCGCGCATGATCCGCCCATCTCAAATACATTGGCGGATGCACCTCATGGAACAGTCACTCAAACATTTGCGCTTCCCCTTGGCCATTTTGGCGGTAGTGGTGATGAGCGCGTGCGGCAAAACCCCGGAACAAGCGGCCGCCATGCCAGCTGCCAAAGTCAGCGTGGCCAAGGTGCTGGAACAACCGGTCAACGAGTGGGATGAATTCACCGGTCGCCTGGAAGCCCCGGAAACCGTGCAGATCCGTCCGCGCGTGTCCGGCCAGATCGACCAGGTGGCCTTCACCGAAGGCGCGCTGGTGAAGAAAGGCGACCTGCTGTTCCAGATCGACCCGCGTCCGTTCCAGGCCGAAGTGCGTCGCCTTGAAGCCCAGCTTGCCCAAACCAAAGCTGCCGCGACTCGCAGCGATAACGAAGCGCAACGTGGCGAACGCCTGCGCCAGAGCAATGCGATCTCCGCCGAACTGGCCGACTCGCGCACCACCGCCGCCCAGGAAGCCCGCGCCGCCGTCGCCGGGATCCAGGCGCAGTTGGACCTGGCCAAGCTGAACCTGAGCTTCACCCGCGTGACTTCGCCGATCAGTGGCCGCGTCAGCCGTGCCGAAATCACCGCCGGCAACCTGGTGACCGCCGACGTCACCGCGCTGACCAGCGTGGTTTCCACCGACAAGGTCTACGCCTACTTCGACGCCGATGAGCGGGTGTTCCTCAAATACACCGAGCTGGCTCGCCAAGGCCGTCGTGGCGCCACCACTCCGGTGTACCTGGGCCTGTCCAACGAGACCGGCAACCCGCACCTGGGCCAGATGAACTTCGTCGACAACCAGGTCAACCCGGCCACCGGCACCATCCGTGGTCGCGCCGTGTTCGACAACAGCAAGGGCGAATACACCCCTGGCCTCTACGCCCGCCTGAAGCTGGTCGGCAGCGGCACCTACTCTGCCGTGCTGATCAACGATGAAGCCGTGGGCACCGACCTGGGCAAGAAGTTCGTGCTGGTGATGGAAGGCGACAAGCCGGCCTACCGCGCAGTGGAACTGGGGCCGAAGATCGAAGGTTTGCGCATCGTGCGCAGCGGCCTGAACAAGGACGACACCATTATCGTCAAGGGTCTGCAGCGTGTGCGCCCAGGGTCGCCGGTCGCCCCGGAAACCATTCCGATGGCCAGCAAGGAAACCCTCGCCGCCTTGGCCCAACAACGACAAGCACTTGAAGCCAGCAACCTGGAGCAAGTGGCGCCGGAAAAAACCGCGCCCAAGCTCGCAGCCGTTGCAGCTCCACGCGGTTAAGGGAAACGACTCAAGATGAATTTTTCCAAGTTCTTCATTTCGCGGCCGATCTTCGCAGCAGTGCTCTCACTGTTGATCCTGATCGCCGGTGCGATCTCGCTGTTCCAATTGCCGATCAGCGAATACCCGGAAGTGGTGCCGCCGACCGTGGTGGTGCGCGCCAACTTCCCGGGCGCCAACCCCAAGGTCATCGGTGAGACCGTGGCAGCACCTCTCGAGCAGGCGATCACCGGCGTCGAGAACATGCTGTACATGTCCTCGCAGTCGACCGCCGACGGCAAGCTGACCCTGACCATCACCTTCGCCCTGGGCACCGACCTGGACAACGCGCAGGTGCAAGTGCAAAACCGTGTGACCCGGACTCAGCCGAAACTGCCTGAGGAAGTGACGCGCATCGGTATCACCGTGGACAAGGCCTCCCCCGACCTGACCATGGTGGTGCACTTGACCTCTCCGGATCAGCGCTACGACATGCTCTACCTGTCCAACTACGCCTTGCTCAACGTGAAGGATGAGTTGGCGCGCCTCGGCGGTGTGGGTGACGTGCAGCTGTTCGGCATGGGCGACTACTCCCTGCGTGTATGGCTGGACCCGAACAAGACCGCTTCGCGCAACCTGACTGCGACTGATGTAGTGACCGCGATCCGCGAGCAGAACCGTCAAGTGGCCGCCGGTGCCCTGGGTGCGCAACCCGCGCCGACCGCCACCGCGTTCCAGTTGTCGGTGAACACCCAGGGTCGCCTGGTGACCGAGGAAGAGTTCGAGAACATCATCATTCGCTCCGGCGCCAACGGTGAAATCACGCGGTTGAAAGACATCGCTCGGGTGGAGCTGGGTTCCAGTCAATACGCCCTGCGCTCGTTGCTCAACAACCAGCCGGCCGTGGCCATCCCGATCTTCCAGCGCCCTGGCTCCAACGCCATCGAGATCTCCAACGAAGTGCGCGGCAAGATGGAAGAGCTGAAAAAGAGCTTCCCGCAAGGCATGGACTACAGCATCGTCTATGACCCGACCATCTTTGTGCGTGGCTCCATCGAAGCGGTGGTGCATACCCTGTTCGAAGCGCTGATCCTGGTTGTGCTGGTGGTGATCCTGTTCCTGCAGACCTGGCGCGCCTCGATCATTCCGCTGGTGGCGGTGCCGGTATCGTTGATCGGTACGTTTGCGGTAATGCACCTGTTCGGTTTCTCGCTCAACGCGCTGTCGCTGTTCGGCCTGGTACTGGCCATCGGTATCGTGGTGGACGACGCCATCGTGGTGGTGGAGAACGTCGAGCGGAACATCGAGCTGGGCCTGGACCCCTTCCCGGCCACTGAAAAAGCCATGAGCGAAGTGACCGGCCCGATCATCGCCACTGCGTTGGTGCTGTGTGCGGTGTTCGTGCCCGCGGCATTCATCAGCGGCTTGACCGGGCAGTTCTACAAGCAGTTCGCCTTGACCATTGCGATCTCGACGGTGATCTCGGCGTTCAACTCGCTGACCTTGTCCCCTGCCCTGGCGGCGGTGTTGCTCAAGAGCCATAACGCGCCGAAGGATGGGTTCTCCAAGTTCCTCGACAAGTTGCTGGGTGGCTGGTTGTTCAAACCGTTCAACCGCTTCTTCGACAAGGCCAGCCATGGCTACGTCGGTACCGTACGCCGGGTGATCCGTGGCAGTGGTATCGCGCTGTTCCTGTATGCCGGCCTGATGGTCCTGACCTGGCTGGGCTTTGCCCACACGCCAACCGGTTTCGTACCGGCCCAGGACAAGCAATACCTGGTGGCCTTCGCCCAACTGCCGGACGCCGCGAGCCTGGACCGTACCGAGGACGTGATCAAGCGCATGTCCGACATCGCCCTGAAACAACCGGGCGTGGAAGCCGCCGTGGCCTTCCCGGGCCTGTCGATCAACGGTTTCACCAACAGCCCGAACAGCGGCATCGTGTTCGTGACCTTGAAGCCGTTCGACGAGCGTAAAGACCCGAGCATGTCCGCCGGCGCGATTGCCGGTGCCTTGAACGGCAAGTACAGCAGCATCCAGGAAGCCTACATGGCGATCTTCCCACCGCCGCCGGTACAGGGCCTGGGTACGATCGGCGGCTTCCGCCTGCAGATCGAAGACCGGGGCAACCTGGGTTACGACGAGCTGTACAAAGAAGTGCAGAACATCATCACCAAGAGCCGTACCACACCGGAACTGTTCGGCCTGTTCACTAGCTACACGGTCAACGTGCCCCAGGTCGATGCCGCCATCGACCGTGAAAAGGCCAAGACCCACGGCGTGGCGATCAGCGACATCTTCGACACCCTGCAGATCTACCTGGGTTCGTTGTATGCCAACGACTTCAACCGCTTCGGCCGGACCTACCAGGTCAACGTGCAGGCTGAGCAACAGTTCCGCCTCGATGAAGACCAGATCGGCCAACTGAAAGTGCGCAACAACAAAGGCGAAATGATCCCGTTGGCGACCTTCATCAAGGTCAGCGACACCTCGGGCCCGGACCGCGTGATGCACTACAACGGCTTTATCACCGCCGAAATCAATGGCAACGCTGCACCGGGCTACAGTTCGGGCCAGGCACAGGCGGCCATCGAGAAACTGCTGAAAGACGAACTGCCCAACGGCATGACCTACGAGTGGACCGACCTGACCTATCAGCAAATCCTCTCGGGCAACACCGCGCTGTTCGTGTTCCCGCTCTGCGTACTGCTGGCGTTCCTGGTACTGGCCGCCCAATACGAAAGCTGGAGCCTGCCATTGGCGGTGATCCTGATCGTACCGATGACCCTGTTGTCGGCGATTACCGGGGTGATCATCTCGGGCGGTGACAACAACATCTTTACCCAGATCGGCTTGATCGTACTGGTGGGCCTGGCGTGCAAGAACGCGATTCTGATCGTCGAGTTCGCCAAGGATAAACAGGCAGAAGGCCTCGACCCGCTCGCTGCGGTACTGGAAGCCTGCCGTCTGCGTCTGCGGCCGATCCTGATGACCTCGTTCGCTTTCATCATGGGTGTGGTACCCCTGGTGTTGTCCAGCGGTGCCGGTGCCGAGATGCGTCATGCCATGGGCGTGGCGGTGTTCTCCGGGATGATCGGTGTGACCTTCTTCGGTCTGTTGCTGACGCCAGTGTTCTACGTACTGATCCGTCGCTCTGTGGAGCGCAGCGAAGCGCGCAAAGCGGCCAAGGCCTTGAAGCTGGAGACACAGCAATGAGTGTGAAAGTATTCCTGCCGAGCTTGCTGGTCCTGGCGCTGAGCGCCTGTGCCGTGGGCCCGGACTACAAAGCCCAGACTCCGGAGGCGGCCAATATCACGGCCGCTGCCGACGCCAAAAAGTATGACCACGCCAAGTTCGAAGGCATTTGGTGGCAGCAGTTCGAAGACCCGACCCTCAACCAGTTGGTGACCCAATCGCTGCAAGGCAACCGTGATTTGCGCGTCGCTTTTGCCCGTCTGCGGGCGGCCCGAGCGATCCGCGATGACGCCAGCAATGACGCGATGCCGACCATCACCAGCCGCGCCAGCAGTGACCTGGCCAAGGGTCAAATCCCGGGCCAGACCACCAAGCGTGTCAACAGTGAGCGTTACGACCTCGGTCTGGACATGGCCTGGGAACTGGACCTGTTCGGTCGCATCCAGCGCAACCTGGAAGCCACCGACGCCGACCAGCAAGCCGCCGAGGCTGACTTGTACCAGTTGCAAGTCACCATGATTGCCGAACTGGTGGATGCCTACGGTCAGCTGCGTGGTGCGCAACTGCGTGAACGCATTGCTTTGGACAACCTGAAGAACCAGCAGGAATCGCGCGCCATCACGGTCAGCCTGCGCGATGCCGGTGTGGGCGACCAGCTCGACGTGGAGCGTGCCGACGCACGCCTCGCCGCAGTCGAAGCCAGCGTGCCGCAACTGCAGGCCGAGCAAGTGCGCGAGCGTAACCGCATCGCTACCCTTCTCGGCCAGCGTCCCGACAAATTGACAGTCGACCTGAGCCCGAAAGACCTGCCGGCGATTGCCAAGGCCTTGCCGATTGGCGATCCGGGGCAACTGCTGCAACGTCGCCCGGACATCCTCAGCGCCGAACGCAAACTGGCCGCCGCCACTGCGCGTATCGGCGTGGCCAAGGCCGACCTCTTCCCACGGGTCAGCCTCAGCGGCTTCCTCGGCTTTACCGCCGGGCGCGGTTCCCAGATCGGCTCGTCCGCCGCGAATGCCTGGGCCCTCGGCCCGAGCATCACCTGGGCCGCCTTCGACCTGGGCAGCGTGCGCGCCCGTTTGCGCGGCGCCGATGCCGAAGCGGATGGCGCCCTGGCGACCTACGAGCAGCAAGTGCTGCTGGCCCTGGAAGAGTCCGAGAACGCCTTCAGCGACTACGGCAAGCGTCAGCAACGCCTGGTTTCGCTGATCCGCCAAAGCGAATCCAGCCGCGCCGCCGCCGACCTGGCCGCGATCCGCTACCGCGAAGGCACCGTGGACTTCCTGGTGCTGCTGGACGCGCAACGTGAGCGCCTGGCCGCCGAGGATTCCCAGGCCCAGGCCGAAGTGGACCTGTATCGCGGCATCGTCGCGATCTACAAGGCCCTGGGGGGTGGCTGGCAGCCGGACACGGTGGTCGCCAGCGCCAAGTGAGGTAAAGAGCTCCTTTGGTTGGTCGCATCCAGCCAATTTTTTGCCCCGTGGTCCATTCGGTCACGGGGCTTTTTTTGGCCTGGGCAGCAGTGAAGGGCTGTATCAGATTCTCGGGTTCAGAATGCTTTCCCCCTCAGGTGTCAATGCCTTGAAGAACGGTCCGTCCGCTTTGATTTGTGCCAATGCATACAACGCGCGCGCGAGCCTGCCATTGCCGTCGCCATAGGGGTGAAATCGGACCGCTGCCGCGAACAGGCCGTCCGCCAGAAGCCACTTGCCTTCCTGTGCGCTTTGAGCAAGTTCAGGCAATAGCTTCTCGAACCCCGCGTGCCCGATCTCCGACGCCATATAAACAGGGTCGCTGCTGGAGCGGAAGTCACGATAAGGTTCACCCGGCCCGGGTTTGTAGACCTGCGCATGAATCTCATCAATCGTGTGAATGTCAGTCAGGTCGGCGTCTCGGTTACGCCACAACACGCCCCGAACCTCGTCCGCCGTTAAACCATCGGAGCGACTCGTATCGACAATCCACTCCGCCGCCTTTTCGTAGGGATTACCCAGTTTGAGCTCGCGAGGGACCAACGGGGTGCTGTCCAGCAGGGATCTCATTGCGGTGTTGGTTGCCTCCAAACGGGCACGGTCCTTTGCCAGGCGACGCAAACCATGGCCTACCTCGCCCTGTAACGTGCCCCAGGCAAAGCGCTGACGCGGGACGCCAAGACCGTCCAGCTTCAAGTTGTCACGAATGGATTGAACAACGGTGGCTTTATCGGTGGAACCCATCAGCGCCCGGGCGTCATCACTTAGCAACAGTCGGTTTACCAGATAGTCGATCTTGTCCTCGTCCGACAGTGAACCCCAGTTTTTCGGACCCAACAATTGAAATCCTGGATTATCAATAGCAAGGGGGGGCGGTGCAGCGCTGGATATGGGTACTTGAAGGCCGGGTTTACGGTTCGCAATATCCTGGGCGCGCACGCGAGCAATCCCACGTACGGAAGTGCTCACTTTGTCCAGCGGCGTAGGGCCGGACGCTGCATTCGGTTACGCGAGGGTTGGCTTGCTCCAGCCGTAACTGAGCAGGTGGCCGCCCTCGATAAACTGCTTAGGCCCGGGTGCGGAAAAACCTGAAAAAGCTGCCTCTGCCGACCGCAGGTTGGAAAAGTCCTTGTACTTGATCAGTGCCTTGTTCGTAGCAGCCTGATAGGCCTGCATTAATGCCGGCTCCGGCAGAATCATCGGGTCTGTAAACGAGGGCATGCCTTTATTGGCAAACTGTGGCGCCGTCAGATCAAACGCGTAGGTTTTGCCCTTGAAGTCGCCTATAGGTAAAAAATGGTTGAATACACCGTCCGGGTTGCGCGAACTCCAGATCAGCATCGCTCGAAACTTGATGTTTTCAAACCCATTTGTACGCATGAATTCGGCGACCGTTTCCGCGGCGCTTGCGCACTGTCCTGCGGGAGCCATGAAAGCATTGTGCAGCTTGGGATTGGCGCGCAATGTGTCCATGAACCCATGCATCTCAACGGGTAGTGCTCGTGAAGCGCTGCCTTCAATCTGTCGAAAGGGCTCGATTCGGGTATCAACGTCAGGCGCGCTTGTGGGCGCCGCAAGTACGCGGGTCGGTGGCTTTTTGAATGATATTGAAGGCGGTGATAAGCGTAATTCTGAGGTTTTGACGAGGGCACTGAATCCTTTGTTGGTATCCTGAAGATGTGCCAACGCATAGAGTGTCCTTGCCAATGGATCGTTATTAGTCGCATAGGGTTTAAAACTCTGGGTCAACCCGAACAACCATTCAGCTCGGGACAATCCCGTTGGAACACCCGAGTTCTTCAGTTGGTGTGCAAATGCACCACGAGCGATATCAGACCCCATCTGACCAGCTTCTCCACTGAGGCGAACCGCTTCTTCGGAAGTCCCGCTGATTGCCCGATGAATATCATCAATCACACTGATTTTGCTCAAATCGGCCTGCTGAAACTGCGCAATAACCCGCTGCAAACGCCCTTCCGGTATCCAGGGGCTGCTGGACGCCGCAATCCAGCCCGCCGCCCTCTGCACAGGTGGCCCACTGACGGCGCGTGTCTCAATGGTCGGCGGCTGCTTATGCAGTTGTTTTATAAACTGGTCCACGGTATCGAGGCGTTTTGAATCAGATTCAAGCAATGCTTTTGCAGGATTGATTTCACTACGTTCACTCTTCCAATTCGTCGCTGTCGTGAGATCACGTCGCAAATTATTGGCAATCGACTGTCTGACAGACTGCTCACTGGTCCGCGCGATCAACTTCTTGCCGATACGGGAGGCCATTAACTTAGTCGACAAGTAACTGACCTTTTGTGCATCGGTCATTTGGTTCCAGATCGTTGGTGTTTCTGCTACCCCTTGGATGCCTGGCGCCGCTCCTGATGCCACAACATGGCCCGTTGCAGATGAAGAGCCTGCACTTTTAGGGAGCAATGCAGCCGCACTTGCCGGCGAGTGGGAAGCAGAAGCGGCAGGGCGAAAGTTGATCCCGTACTTGCGTGCCAGCACGTTGTTTATTATGCGAAACGTATCAGGCCGAATAATGTATTCCTTGGAAAAACGGTAATAATTCACCGCCGAGGCCAATGTATTTGCCCCTTTTGCTCCGCCAATCGCCAAAGGAATGCCGAGTGAAATAGCCGTTGAAATAAGAGATACCCAAGCGGACGTTTTGGCGGTATCTCGCTCCGTCGGATCGTCGCTGATTTCAGCTTTCAACGCGTGGGCGCCTGCGCTGGCCAACCCCAGGCCAGTGGCGTAGATCATCCCTTTCAATGCGGCGCCGCTGCCGGGAGCGCCGAACATAAATATTAAGCCTTGGACCTTCAGAAACTCGGTGAGGACATCCAGTGCTTTGAGCGAATAGTACTCCCAATCAGCAAAAATCAACGTGTCAATATCTGATTCGACACGTTCCATATTTGACTTGAACAAAGAGGCGCTCAGTTGCTGTATGCTTTCCTGGGCGGTAAAGGTCAAGGGTTTGATATTGACCTGGCCACCGTTACGGCCCATCCCTATTTGAACGTTTGTCGACATCTTTGTTCGAGTGACCTCAAACGCCTGTGGATTCCTGGCGGCCTTAATTTGCTCAATGAGCGGCAGTTTTATACGGATCCAGCTTTTGAATTTTTCATCTTTTGGGTAAACAGGCATCCCCTCAGTATAAGACGCCCCGAACTTCCAGTAGCTATTACGTTTTTCACTGATATAAAAACAGTTGTCGTCATCCACACTACACAGGACCGCCGCCTGCCCTTGAGTGACAGCAAACACACCATTGACCTTCGCGCCATGAAATTCAACCTCAGATGCCTTTAATTCTCCATTCAGAAAACGACTCATCAACACATGACCAGGATGCTCAATGGAAGTGTTAGAGAGATAGTTAAATGCAGCATTCTTGATCCTGCCATCATAGAAGTCTACCCATTTCTGCTCTATGTCTGGCCGAGATTTATAAGCAGAAAGCTCAGCCTCCAATGCCGGCCCCAATGAATGTTTAATAAATTTGACTAGCTGCGGATGGGAAACGCGGGAAACCTTATAGCCCATATCGAGATATCCGCGCATCGATCTTATCTCCTTCAAGTAAGTACCGGTGACGACTTCCTTGAGCGTGAAATATTTTTTACGTTCTACTGTAGCCACGATATTGTAGTTAAGGTTGCGTGACTGGTCTTCCTCGTACCAAACGGTTATCGTGCTGTTAAGTCGCAGACTCACGGTCTCTCCCGTCTTCCTTTCAAATGCCTTGATACGCTGAGTGATCATTTCGTCCAATGCAGCAGACGGTTCCAGAATGGGTGCATAAAGGTTGGTCATCCATTCGAGGGAGTCTTTAATGTGCGCTTCCAGACTACTGGTCAATTTTTTCTCATACGTCGCTTGGAGTTCGGTACGCTGAATTTCGAAGCGCTGCAATCCCGTGGTAATCGCCCCTGCCAGCATCTTGTCATCCACCTCGGCACCGATGCCTCCAGCGTTTCGCACAAGCTCACCATTGGTCTGGTTTTCGCCATGGGCACGATGCTTCAGCATTGCGTCGACTGAGCCTGTCCGTGCAACCGAAAGGTTGCCATCATCCACACTGCGAGGGGCGCGAGACTTCACTGTGTACAACTGATCCAGAAACACTTGCCCGATCGATACATCCGGGTGATCAGGCGGTGCCTGTTCGAGTGCGATATCCACCTCTGCGTCCAGCATCGGCAAGCGATCGCTTGAATACGTCCTTCGTTCGTTATCTTCCAGTCCTGGGGAAGCTGGCAGGAACCAGTTGCTATAAAACGTACTGATGCCGCCATAGGCGGCAAGCACCCCCAACGCAAGCACAGGGTGTTCTCCGACAGCATCGCCGACGCGTTGCGTCAGTAGAACCCCCTTGCCGAGCAACCAACTGCCCAAGGCAATGCCCAAGCGTTGCATCTCTGGCGTGTAACCTTGCTCCTCAACAGGCCCTGTGGTTTCACGGTAGACACCATTGGCGCCCGTGGCGTAACGACCCGACATCGGCGGACTGGCTTGGCTGAGCACGTCTTTGAGCAGGACTCTGACTTCCTCCAACTCGACACCTTCGGCACCCGGCAGGCTCAACGCGGCATCGATGCGGCTCAGCACCTGCCGGGTTTGAGAAGTGAACGACGCCAACCATTGTTTATCCGCAGGGGCGGCCTCTGCGTGTTTTTCCCGAAGATCATCGACAACATTAGGACCATGGTCGACTGCGGCCATCCGCAGCTCGTCCTCGTAGTACATCTGGGCCTGGTTGACCTGCAGCAGGTCGGGCCGCACACACTGTTTGTTGTACATGCCCTTGATTCCATCAGCAGCATCCAGAATCCCCTGCCCGGCCTGCTGTAACCCCAAATAGGTCTGCACGTTAAACAGTGGCAGTAGCGGCGCCGTGTCCTTCGCCAAGGTTTCGCCGACATCGATGGCGAAGGCAAACTTGGCGGCCTCGAAACGCTCTCTCAGTCGATTGACATGGACGCTGACCACGGCGGCCTTATCGCCAGTGAGCCCACGCAGGCTGTCCTCGGCGTCCATCAGTTGCTCGCCCATTTGCGCAAGCGCTTCAGCCTTGGCGAGGGGAATATAGCGGTTGTTCAACCTGGCCAGCCGCTCTCTGGCCTTCCACGCCTGTTGCAGGGACCGATTGGGTGTATGCCCCGGCTGATGCCCTGACCCCGCCATTTGCACACTCACCCACAGGTCCTTGATTTTCTGGCGGGTGCTGAGCGGCCGTGGACGAACATCTTCATATGCCGCCCGTAACATATGGTGTTGATAGGCGTCGGACTCACGTTTTATCTGAGTGCGTAACTGGTTCAGCTCGTTGCCGAGCGCTTCGCTTTCATTGCGAGGTATTGCATTCGTAGCCACTGGCAACTGCGCCACGGCAGCGTTACCCGGCCCTGATTCACCGGCAGTGAGAGATTGAGAGGTTATCGACAGCGGCATCTGACAGACTCTTCAGCGAGGAAAGATGCCTGAGAGTTGCGGATTGAGCGCTTGGCTCCTATCGGATAAGTCGCAGTGCGTTGTGGTACTCAGCCCTCAGCCAGCACCGTCCAAAATCAGACTACGATAGTGCCCCGGGTTGGAACCGGCCCACTTGCGAAAGGCTTTGTAGAATGAGCTGGTATCAGCAAATCCGAGCCGTGCGGCAATCTCGGCAAAACTGATCTGCGGCTCCGCCAACCACACAATCGCCAACTCCTTGCGCACACTGTCCTTGAGCCCCTGGTAGGTCTGCCCTTCTTCCGCCAGGCGCCGGCGCAGGGTCGAGGCGGAAATGCACAGGCTGGCGGCGAGGCCTTCGGTTTCCGGCCAGGTGTCGGGGGGCATCTGGCGCAAATCGTGCTTGATACGGGTGGCGAGGCTGGCGGGGTCGCGGTATTTGACCAGGATGTTGGCGGGCGCGTGGGCGAGGAAACGCTTGAGTTCCTCTGAGCTGCGCTTGATCGGCAGGTCCAGGCAGTCGGCGGAGAAGATCATGCGCGTGCGGGGTCGGTCGAAACGCAGGTTGTCGGAGAACATCACCTGGTAGTCATCACAGAAATCCGGTTTTGAGCAACGCAGCTCAATCGCCAGGATCGGGATCCGCCGCCCGGCCAGCCAACAGGCCACACCGTGCACGATCATCCAATAGGTAAAGTAAGTGAAGGCCCGATTGGGTTCGGACTCGGGCTCCAGTAATACGATCTCCGCCAGGCTTTGTTGGCGCACCAACTCGGCAGGCAGGCGCTCCAGCATCAGCGACAGAAACCCCAGTCCGGTTTCCAGCCCGGTGGCGACGGTAGGTTGCGCCATCGCAGCGCGGCAGAGGAACGCCAGGCTGCCGGACTTGAGCTTGCGCGGGTCCATGCCGAAGAACTCATCATCCATGCGTCGCGCCAGCAGGCGCCACAGACGTGCGTAGGTGGTGGCCGAGACCCGCGCGTTGGGCTCGGCCAGCAGTGCCGGGTCAATCCCGGCTTTATGCAGCACTTCGGCACTGGCCGCGCCGGGCGCGCAGCTTTGCAGCAAGGCCTCACGCACCAGGTGGAGGGAGATGGTGTCTTTTTCCGACATGGGGAAACGGGCATCCGGCGGCGCAAATAATGACGTGCATCATAAGGTGGGTTGCGATTCGCCACCACCGTTCAGCCCATGTTCAGCAAACGTCAAGAATTGTTGTTTAGCAATGAGTATCATTATGTTACAACTTAGCCTCCTATCTAGTTGTGGCGCGGTGCCGAATGCTCGTTCCTTTTCTCATCATGCTGCGCGAAGGCATTGAAGCCGCACTGATCGTCGGCATTATCGCCAGTTACCTGCAACAGACCGGCCGTGGTCAGTGGATGCCTGCGGTGTGGATCGGCGTGTTTCTCGCCGCTGCGTTAGCCCTGCTGGTCGGCGGCGGCCTGGAATTGGTCAGCGCCGAGTTTCCGCAAAAGCAACAGGAACTGTTCGAAGGCATCGTCGGCCTGGTCGCCGTGGGCATCCTCAGTTCCATGGTGTTCTGGATGCGTAAAGTGGCGCGTTCCATCAAGCACTCCCTGCACGAATCTCTCGATCACGCGTTGGCCGGCTCCGAACACCAGGTCACTGCGCTGATCCTGATGGTGTTTTTCGCCGTGGCCCGTGAGGGTCTGGAAACCGTGTTCTTCCTGCTGGCGGTGTTCCAGCAGAGTGAAGGCCCTGGCGCACCGATTGGCGCCCTGCTCGGCCTGATCCTGGCGATCATCGTCGGTTTCCTGATCTACACCGGCAGCATGCGCCTGAACCTCGGTGCATTTTTCCGCTGGACCGGCTTGTTCATCCTGGTGGTGGCGGCCGGCATCCTCGCCAATTCGGTACAGGCCCTGCACGAAGCAGGCGTGTGGAACCACCTGCAAACCGTGCTCTTCGACTTCAGCACCGCCCTGCCCATGGACAGCCCGCTGGGCTCGGTCCTGGCCGGCATGTTCGGCTATCAGGAAGCCCCCACCGTCAGCACCCTCGGCGCCTACCTGATTTACCTGGTGGTGGCGCTGGTGATGTTCTTCCTGCCCGCCGCGCCCCCCAAGCCGGCCGTCACACCCTCCTCCGTTTCCAGCCAGTAAGGACCGTCTCTTGTCCAACCCAACCCCTCAACCGGCTTCGCCACCTCGCGCCCTGCGCTGGGCCGTGGCGGGCTCGGTGGTCGTGATGATCGCCGCCGGCGGCCTGTTCTATTACGCCTCGCAACTGGCAGCCAGCAAACGACAGACCAACCACAATGAAATCGCCGTGACCATTCACGGCCACGCTTGCGAGCCGAATGAATTGACGGTCCCCGCCGGCCACGCCAGCTTCCGCATCATCAACCGCTCCGATCGTGCGGTGGAATGGGAGATCCTGGACGGCGTGCTGGTGGTCGAAGAACGGGAAAACATCGCTCCCGGCCTGAGCCAGGTGATCAACGCCAACCTGTTGCCCGGTGACTACGCGATCACCTGCGGCCTGCTGAGCAATCCGCGTGGCACCTTGCACGTAACACCGACCGCCGAGTCCGACGCCCAGGCCAAGGCCAAACCGTCGATGGTGGCGTTCATTGGCCCATTGTCGGAATTCCGCGTGTACTTGAGCGGCCAAGGCAGCGCACTGGTCAAGGCGGTAACCGCGTTGCAACAGGCCATCGACCGTGGCGACCTGGCCCAGGCCCAAGCACTCTACCTACCGGCTCGGGAGGCTTACCAGCGCCTGGCTCCGGCATCGCAACGCCTCGCGCAACTGGACAACGCGATCAACGCTCGTGCCGACTATTTTGAAAAACGCGAACAGGACCCGGCCTTCAGCGGCTTCCACCGCCTGGAATACAGCCTGTTCCAGCAACGCAGCCTTGACGGCCTGGCGCCGGTTGCCCAGCGCCTGCTGACCGACGTCAGCGCCCTCAAACAACAACTGCTGGCCCAGTCCCTGCCACCGGAGCAACTGGTCAGCATCGTGGTGCGCAACCTCAACAGCCTTGCCGATGTACGCGCCATCAGCGGTGAAGAAGAACGCTACAGCCATGTCGACCTGAATGGTTTCGCCGCCAACCTGGAAGCCGCCCACAAGGTGGTGGAGCTGATGCGCCCGCTGCTGACCAAGTCCGCCGCCGACCTGTTGCCTGAAATCGACAGCGCCCTCGCCGCCTTCGATGGCGAACTGCAAGGCTTCAAGGTCGACAAGGGCTACGCCACCTACGACACCGTAACCGCCGATCAGCGCAAGCAGATCGCCGACAAGGCCAAGGCTCTGGCCGTTGCACTCGATGGAATCGACCCCGCCCTTGGCCTTTCCGGCCTGCAGTGAAGACGACCGCACACATGAGTGATTCAGAACACACCAACCTTCAGCGTCGCCGTGTCCTGCTGGGCATGGCCGCCACCGGTGCCGCGATTGCCGGCAGCGCCCTGACCGGCCCGGCCATGGCCGCTGCGACGGAGCAAGTCACCACCGCACCGCGCAGTGACAAGACCCAGGACCACCACGACTTCTTCGGCAAACACCAGAGCGGTATCGTCACCCCACGCCCGGCCTGCGGCATGATCGTGGCGTTCGACGTGCTGGCCAGCGACCGTGACGACCTGGAGCGCCTGTTCCGTACCCTGAGCGAACGCATCGCCTTCCTGATGACCGGCGGCACCGTGCCGCAAGTCGATCCGAAACTGCCGCCCACCGACTCCGGCATCCTCGGCCCGGTAGTCACGCCGGATAACCTGACCATCACCGTTTCTGTCGGCGAGTCACTGTTCGATGAGCGCTTCGGGCTCGCCAAAGCCAAACCCAAGCGCCTGACTCGCATGGTCGGTTTCCCCAACGATGCGCTCGAGCCGGCGCAGTGCCATGGCGACCTGAGCCTGCAGTTCAGCTCCAACACCCCGGACACCAATATCCACGCCCTGCGCGACATCGTGAAAAACCTGCCCGACCTGCTGCTGGTGCGCTGGAAACAGGAAGGCAGCGTACCGCCCCAGGCGCCTGCCAAGCCCGGCGAGCCGGCCCAGAGCGCGCGTAACTTCCTCGGTTTTCGTGACGGTTCGGCCAACCCGAACTCCAACGACGACAAGGCGATGAACCAGATTGTGTGGGTACAGCCCGGCAGCGACGAACCGGCATGGGCGGCCAACGGCAGCTATCAGGCCGTGCGCATCATCCGCAACTTCGTCGAGCGCTGGGACCGCACCCCATTGCAGGAGCAGGAAAGCATCATCGGCCGGGTAAAGCCCACCGGTGCGCCGATGGATGGCCACAACGAAACCCAGGTGCCCGACTACAGCAAGGACCCGGAAGGCAAACTGACCAAGCTCGACGCACACATCCGCCTGGCCAACCCGCGCACGCCGCAGACCCAGGCCAACCTGATCCTGCGTCGGCCGTTCAACTACTCCAACGGCGTCAACAAGAACGGTCAGCTGGACATGGGGCTGTTGTTCATCTGCTACCAGGCTGACCTGGAGAAAGGCTTTATCAGCGTGCAAACCCGGCTCAACGGCGAACCCCTGGAGGAATACCTCAAGCCGGTCGGCGGCGGGTACTTCTTCACCTTGCCAGGCGTCACCGGGGCCCAGGATTTCCTCGGGCGCACGCTGCTCGCTGCAACGCACCCTCAAACCACTGCCAATACCTGAAAAACACACTCAGAGCGGATACCGTCCCATGAAAAAGTCGACTATTGCGTTGTCGTTGTTATTGACCCTTTCGCCGCTGGCAGCCTTCGCTGCCGCCGCACCGCTGGACCTGGTAGGGCCGGTGTCGGACTACAAGATCTACGTCACCGAGGAAATCGGTGAGCTGGTCACCCAGACCCAGGCGTTCACCGACGCCATCAACCAGGGCGACCTGGCCACCGCCAAGAAGCTCTATGCGCCGACCCGCGTGCACTATGAGTCCATCGAGCCGATCGCCGAGCTGTTCAGCGACCTCGATGCGTCCATCGACTCCCGCGTCGACGACCACGAAAAAGGCGTGACCGCCGAAGACTTCACCGGCTTCCACCGTATCGAATACGCGCTGTTCTCGCAGAACACCACCAAGGGCCTGGAAGCGCTGACCGCCAAGCTCAACAACGACGTCAACGACCTCAAGACCCGCGTCGACGGCCTGACCTTCCCACCCGAGAAAGTCGTAGGCGGCGCCGCAGCGCTGCTGGAAGAAGTCGCCGCCACCAAGATCTCCGGCGAAGAAGACCGCTACAGCCACACCGACCTGTATGACTTCCAGGGCAACATCGACGGAGCGAAGAAAATCGTCGACCTGTTCCGTGGCCAGATCGAGAAGCAAGACAAGGCCTTCCTGGCCAAAGTCGACAAGAACTTCGCCAGCGTGGACAAGATCCTGGCCAAGTACAAGACCAAGGACGGCGGCTTCGAGACCTATGACAAGGTCAAGGAAAACGACCGCAAGGCCCTGGTCGGCCCGGTCAATACCCTGGCGGAAGACCTGTCCACGTTGCGTGGCAAGTTGGGTTTGAACTGACCCAGGGGCCCGGCGACCGCTCAGCCATCAGCGGCGCAGCGGTCGCCATGCTCAAGCAGCTTGCGATCCGGGCGGTTTGGTAGGGTCTACCTGGCCCATACCGACCAGAAAATAACAGCGCATTTTTTCGTCTACCGTCATCAGGTGAGGCATTGCCTTGCTCAAGCCCGCACTGACAGCGCCCCGGCTGGACAACTTGGACAGGCCTTTGGACGCGGCACTGACCAGGCGCGGATAACCATCCACCGGATTGAAGACCGCGTTCAAGAACAGTGCTGTCTGCTTGGAAAAATCAAATGCGGCGTCGCTGAAGCGCACCTTGGGTTCATTCCAGGACCAGGCAACCTTTGGGGTGCTCGGGGCGACGCGAGCGCTGAATCTGCCGATGGACGGCCGGCTGGTGTTTTTTGCCAGGGTCTTGAGCGAACGGATCAGCGACCGTGCCTGGCCTCCCGCACCGATCATCAAACCTGCGCCGTCCAACGCCAGACTTTGCAGGCCTTTGCCAAAATTACCATCGCGAAAGTCCTGATAGGCACCGACGAAGGGAACCAGCGATAGCAGCAAGTTGAGATCCCGCGCATGGGCCTCGCGGCTTTTTTCCACGGGTAACTGGCCCTTTGCCCGTGCAAGCATGTCCTCGGCACTTTCGTAGAAATTGCGTTCGGTGATTTCAACGGCAATGTCCTCGATACGGTCTGACTGATAGGTATCAGGAACAAACGTTTCCCTGGTCACGTTTTCGGGGAGTGGGCGCGGCCCCCTGGTAACACCGACTTTATCGAGAATGACGTCGGAAGAACTGACGCCTTCGCGTGCCGGTGCACCGCTGGCATACGCATCGAAATCCAGGCCGACGTCATGACCGCGACGGATGTATTTGTCTGCAAGCAATTTGTACTTTGCCAGGTAGCTTCTGTCCGAGGCCACCTTATCCAGGGCATTCGTTACCTCAAGGCTGTCGTGCTTGACGATGTTTGCGCTGTAGAGCACTTCGTAATAGGTGACAGTATTGTCGTGAACTACACGCATCAATATCCCCTGCCGCGCGGTCACCGCCGCTCGGTCCTGGTCCGACTCCCACACCTGCTGCTTGCCAGTGGCCTTGCGCAACGTGAACAGTTCCACACTGCCCAGTTCGATGCGCTGGCGATCGACCAACGGCAACCCCGCGAACATCAGTTTGAGCTTGGTGACGAAGCCCATCTTTTGATCGTTGTGGTGACGGGTGACGGCGCTTTCCAGTAGGGGGTCCAAGGCGGGAAGCCGCTCGATGATTTCGTTGAGCTTTTGTCGAGCCGCTGCCGAATTCGTAGAGGACTCATCAATATGCCGATAGGGGGTATTCGAAAGTTTGCCAGCGTTGGACATATCGGTGGTCAAGACCCATCTGTCCTTGGTCAGATCGCCGCTCATGTACGCCTCGATCAGCGAGCGCGTACGCGGTTCGGAGCGCCTCAGGTTGCGGCGTTCGTCGGAGTCGGGGAGATGAACCTTCATCGCCTCCAATTGGCTGAGGCTGGTCTGAGGCACGGCCTTGAGCAACTCTTGGGTCGCCATCTGCCTGCGCGACGGCAAGGCGGTGCTCAAACGGTTGAACGAACGAGCCGAGAGTGTCCGTTGCCGCGAGAACACACTCGACGTTTTCTTGAGATCCTCCTGAGTATGCCGGCCTTGAGGCTTGTCCGGTATGACACCATTGAGCACTCCCCAGTCAAGCAATATGCCAAGGGCTTGCTCCTGCATGAGGGTGCGTTGACCATCGGACGTAGGCTCCAGGCCCGTCAGTGCGCAGACCTGCTCCTCATCCATCATCCGGGAGGTGCCTGGCAACATGCGTTCAGCCATCGCACAGCCAAGTCGCAATTCCGTCCACGCCGATGTGCCGATCTTGATGCCCTCGGGTAAGTCCCGGACCAGAAACTCGGGGGCTTTCCTCGCCAGCGCCACATGGGCCACCAGGAACGCAAGGCTTGGGTCCATTGCCTTGTTGTCACACAAATACTGCTCCAGAGCCCGGCGGACTTCACCCAGGGTGCGTCCCGCATTGCTGGGGCTGTAAAGCGCGTAACCGCCTATCGAACCCGCAGGCCCTTGCAAAACCGCAACAAGGATGTTGCCAAACGCTACAGCGTCCGGGCCCTGGCTCAACCTCCCAAGGTGAGCGTCGGGATCGGCACTCAGTGTTGCCGGGGTGTACATCGCGAGCGTAGCCAGCGGTTTGTAGTCCGGATCGCCCGGTTGTAGCGGGACCAACCCAGAATAATCACCCAAGGGCGGGGCCGGTGGCAGGACTGTGCGCAACCACCGAATGACGTTGCGGGTCGCCGCAGCCGTACGAGGTACGCCCAACCCCTTATGCTCAAGCAATTGGGCAACATCGTAGCTGGAGTGGGGCCCCATACCCTTGGCAGAGGCCGGCGATGGCTGGATCTTCAGTGTTGACCAATCGGTAGCACGGCTATCCGCCAGTGGCTGCACCTGCTCTTCAAGCAAATTCGCCAGGAAAGCGCGCTCATCCAGGTCACTGATCACGCCGCGCACATCGTCGAGCGCGGCCAAAAACCGAGGAGCTACCGTCAAGCCATGCGCCGCCACCTGGCCTTTGAGTGCCCGCTTCTGTTCAGTGGATTCACCGGGATCCAGGCCGTAGGCGTTCAGCACGACGTGCAGGGGCATACGAGGCTCATCAAGACTGACGCAAGGCAAGCCCTTATCGTCGGGGTCAAGCACATTGCGCATCGCCCGTAGATGCCGGCTCGCCTCCCCCCAGCCACTGTCGTCAGTACTGCTGAACGCTACGGGAGTGCGTATGCCCCCCGCCGCGGTGAAACCCTCTACGCGATCCTTGCGCAGTGTCAGGGTGTCCATTGCCAGGCCTTTGAGCGAGAACCAGGACTGAGAAGACGGTTGATCAAGCAACTGGCGGTAGAGGGCCAAGGCCGCACCGAGACTGCTGTCATCAGGGATTGCCACACTATTCTGGCCGCTGTCGAGGGCCTGTGCCAGACGCTCAGCCAAGGTGGAGTCTCCGACAGTGCCGGTGGCGCTGGGCGACATGGGTAGTGTCCAGGTGGGCGCCGCAATTGCGGGCGTACCGGGGCGTTCAGGGACAGTTTCGCAGGGGTTGGATGGGACAAGGGAAATTGAAGGTTGGGACATGGGCGCCAGGTCAGGCGCCGGAGTGGCTGGCGCGCAGATGACCGAACCGCTTTGGGCAAGAATAGATGGCATGTTGCTATCCTCTTTATGGCAAATCCATTGAGGGAAAAGCCGTGCCTCCTTGAACGGTTGGAAGGCACTGTAAGAGGGGAAAAGGCAGCCGTTCTATAAGCCGACGCCTAAAACCAGCGATGGAATCGGGAAGAGACTCTAGAGAATCCGATACAACAACCGCTCGATTCGTACCCGGCTGACCCGGCGCAGGAACTTGCCGACCGCCTCCGGGTAGTCCGGCAACGCCTGCAAGTCCTGGTAACGCTCGATTCGCGTGGTGTGCTGGAAAATCTGCGCCAACTCGGTACGTCTCGGCTCCAGCCACTCGCTCTTGGGATCATCGATCAGCAAGGCGTTTTCCAGGTCGAGGCGAAACGCGCGCGGATTGAGGTTGTTGCCGGTGAGCAAGGTGTAGCGCTGGTCGACCCACATGCCCTTGAGGTGATAGGTGTTGTCGTCGTGGTGCCACAGGTGCAGGTTCAACTGGCCGTGGTCGATGTCGCGCTGATGGCGCTTGGCGAAACGGCGCAGGCTGATCTCGTACAGGTACGGCAGCGCGGCGATCACCTTGAACGGCTCGCTGGGTGGGATGTAGAAGTCGTTGGCGGTCTTGTCGCCGACGATGATATCGATCTTCACGCCACGCGCCAGGGCGCGGTTGATTTCGCGGGTCACTGGCAGCGGCAGGTTGAAGTATGGCGTGCAGATGGTCAGTTGATGCTGGGCACTGGCGATCAGCTCCAGGATCACTCGGCTCAACGGATTGTTCTTGCCCACGCCCAACAGCGGGCTGACCGACAGATGGCCGTTGGGCAATTGCCCGGCGGTGGTGTCGTATGTCGCATGCTTGAGACGGCTGCGCAGGTCGCCAATGTCGTTGCGCAGGCTGCGGGTAGTGGGCGGGTTGGGCAAGTCCAGGCGATGCACCGCCTTGGACGCCACCAGGCCGTGCTCCACCAGGTGCTGCATGGAGTCTGCGAGCGGTTGGCTGTGGATCAGGTGGTAGCGGTCGTAGCGGTATTTGTCGAACTTGTGCAGGTACACGTTGTTCAGGCTCGCGCCGCTGTAGAGCACCGTGTCGTCGATCACAAAGCCCTTGAGGTGCAGCACGCCGAACAGCTCGCGGGTTTGCACCGGCACGCCATACACCGGCACTTCACTGCTGCGGCTCTGGGTCATGGCCTGGTACCAGGCACTGTTGCCCGGCTGCTTGCCGGCGCCGATCAAGCCACGCTGGGCGCGCAACCAATCGACCACCACCACGATATCCAACTCCGGACGCGCTGCCTTGGCGGCGTGCAGGGCGTCGTAGATCTCCTGCCCTGCCTCGTCCTGCTGCAAATACAGCGCGACGATGTAGATACGCCGTGTGGCCTGGGAGATTTTCTCCAGCAGGCAGCGACGATAGGCAGCAGCGCCGGACAGCACGTCAATCGCATCAGGAGTCAGGGGGAAACCGCGCAGTTTGGGCAACAGGGAGCGTTTGAAGAACGACGGCATAAGGCTCGCAATGGGTCGAATCCGAAGAGGCCCCGAGCTTACACCATGGGTGGGCCCAGGTCTTGCTGTGACGCATGGAAAAAATTTAATTGACCAAGAAGAACGATCGTTCTACTGTTCACGACATGAACGATATGACCAGTAATGAAACCCGCGACATCATCCTCGACGTCACCGAGAAGTTGATCTATCGCCATGGCATCGCCGCCACCGGCATGGACTTCCTGGTGAAAACCGCTGGTGTCTCGCGAAAAAGCATTTACCGCTACTTCGCCAATAAAGACGATTTGGTGATTGCCGCCCTGCAGCGTCGCGACGAGCGCTGGATGCAGTGGCTGCGCACAGAGGTGGAGTGTAGCGAAGGCACCGGCCAACGCCTGCTGGCGGTGTTCGATGCACTTAAAACCTGGTTTGGCTCCGCCGATTTCCGCGGCTGCGCCTTCATCAACACCAGCGGCGAAACCGGCGACCCGCAGGATCCGGTACGCCAGTTGGCCAAGGCCCACAAACAGAAACTGTTCGAGTACCTGCTCGAACTGTGTCAAGCACATGGCACCCCCGACCCTGAGCGGCAGGCCGCGCACCTGCTGATCCTGATCGATGGCGCCATTACCGTTGCCCTGGTGATGGGCGATTCAACAGCTGCCGATAATGCGCAATGCATGGCGCAAACCTTGTTGGGACTTTGATCGCACAACGGCGCAACTTTCAACACACCCTGATTGTTTGAGGAACTGCCCCCATGTCATCGACTGCAGAAACACGTCCGCCCCTGCCGCCATTTACCCGCGCATCGGCCATCGAAAAAGTGCGTTTGGCCGAAGACGGCTGGAACTCCCGCGACCCCCACCGGGTGTCCCTGGCCTACACCCTCGACACGCAGTGGCGTAACCGCGCCGAGTTCGCCCATAACCGCGAAGAAGCAAAAGGCTTCCTGACCCGTAAATGGGCCAAGGAGCTGGATTATCGGCTGATCAAGGAGCTGTGGGCGTTTACCGATAACCGCATCGCCGTGCGTTATGCCTATGAGTGGCACGACGATTCGGGCAACTGGTTCCGTTCCTATGGTAACGAGAACTGGGAATTCGACGAGAACGGCCTGATGGCCAATCGGTTTGCCTGCATCAACGACATGCCGATCAAGGACAGCGAGCGCAAGTTCCACTGGCCGCTGGGACGGCGCCCGGATGATCACCCGGGGCTGTCTGACCTGGGTCTGTAAACCGTGGCGGCGATGGCGTTGCTGAAATCGCCATCGCCGCCAGGCCGGGCTCCTACAGGTTGTTGTCGGCTTCAGTCCTGATTGAGGCCGACTCGGTATAGCACGCCATCATCCTCATCTGTCAGCACATACAAAAAGCCATCCGGCCCCTGCCGTACATCGCGAACCCGCGCTTTCAAAGCGCCCAGCAAACGCTCCTCGTGAATCACCTTGTCACCGTCGAACTGCAAGCGGATCAGTTCCTGGCTGGCCAGCGCGCCGATGAACACATTGTGCTGCCAAGGCTTGAAGCGGTCTGCATCGTAGAATGCCATGCCGCTGATACCCGGTGATTTTTCCCAGACATGATGGGGCGGCACGGTGCCTTCTGCGGTCTTGCCTTTGGCTTCGGGAATCGGTGCCAGCGAGTAATTGATGCCGTGGGTCGCCAACGGCCAGCCGTAATTCTTGCCGCGCTCGATGATATTGATCTCGTCACCCCCGCGTGGCCCATGTTCATTTTCCCAGATCGTGCCACTCCAGGGATTCAGCGCCAGGCCCTGGGGGTTGCGCTGGCCGTAGGACCAGATCTCCGGGCGCACGCCTGGCTGGCCGACGAAGGGGTTGTCATCCGGCACGCGGCCGTCGGGGTAGATGCGCACCACCTTGCCCTGCAGTTTGTCGAGGTCCTGGGCGGTCGGGCGGTCGTTGTTTTCGCCCAGGGTCACAAACAAATAACCGTCGCGGTCGAAGGCCAGGCGTGAACCGAAGTGATTGCCGGTGGACAGCTTCGGTTCCTGGCGCAGGATCACTTTGAAGTCGGTCAGGCCACTGAGGTCAGCCGCCAGACGTCCACGCCCTACCGCAGTACCGGCTGTTCCGCCCTTGCCGCCCCCTTCGGCGTAGGAAAGGTAGACCATGCGGTCCTGCTTGAAGTCCGGCGACAGCACCACGTCCAGCAAGCCGCCCTGCCCCTTCGCCCACACTTCAGGCACGCCCGTCAGTGGCGCGGACAATTTACCGTCCGGGCTGACAAAACGCAGGTGGCCAGGCCGCTCGGTGACCAGGAAGCCTTGCTTGTCCGGTAGAAAAGCCACGGCCCAGGGATGGTCCAGGCCTTTGGCGATCGGTGTGACGGTGATGCTGCCTTGCTCGCTGGGGAACTGCTGGGCATCGGCTGCGAAACTGGCCGTCAACGGCAGTAGAGAGGTTGCGCACAGCGCGGCTAGCAGGGTTTTGCGTAGAAACATAAGACGGAATCCTTACCGGCGATTGCCGTTGGCATCATAAGTGGGGGCTTTGGTTTCGGTGGCCGGACGGCTGGGCGCAGCGTCGCGCTTGGGATAGCTGTTGCCAATGCCGCCGTTTTCCAGGGTCGGTGTGCGCGTGGTCGGCCCGGTCTGAATCCCGCGAATCGCCGGCGCGTTGGGCTGGGTGCCCTGCATGCTGTTGGGATTGGCCCGGTGGATCGGGCCGTTGTTGGCGTTGTTGCTGCCGGGCAGGTTTTGCGCCTGGGCCACGGGGATCAGGGCCAGACCCAACAGCAGCGCTGCAACGTGACGCATACAAGTGTTCATTGACAAAGCCTCTCGGGAGTGAGGAGTACGTGCTTTCGATAACACGCTACGCCTTGGGTTCGGCTTTCGACACTAAATAGTTTCTCATCAGGTGTAACACGATCTGTCCGCGCATCTGCCAAGGGAAACTTTTCATATCGGCACCGAGTCACCAGAACACCCCCTCTACTCAAGGAGTCGCACCGATGCCACGAGCTATCTGGAAAGGCGCCATCAGCTTTGGCCTGGTGCACATCCCCGTGTCGCTGGTCTCGGCCACGTCATCGCAGGGCGTTGACTTCGACTGGCTGGACAAGCGCAGCATGGACCCGGTGGGCTACAAGCGCATCAACAAGACCACCGGCAAGGAAGTCACCAAAGACAACATCGTCAAGGGTGTGGCCTTCGAGAAAGGCCGCTACGTGGTACTCAGCGAAGAGGAAATCCGCTCGGCCCACCCCAAGTCGACCCAGACCATCGAGATCATCGCGTTTGTCGCCAGTGACCAGATCCCGTTGCAGAACATCGACACGCCCTACTTCCTGGCGCCGGACAAGCGCGGTGGCAAGGTTTACGCGCTGCTTCGGGAAACGCTGAGGAAGACCAAAAAAGTCGCGCTGGCCAACGTGGTCCTGCACACCAAGCAGCACCTGGCGGCACTCATGCCGCTGGAGTCGGCGCTGGTATTGGTGATGCTGCGCTGGCCCGCCGAAGTGCGCAGCCTGGACGAACTGGAACTGGGCAGCGACGTGACCAAACCCAGCCTGGCCAAGGGTGAACTGGACATGGCCAAGCGCCTGGTCGACGACATGAGCGCCGACTGGCAGCCCGATGAATATCGCGACAGCTTCCAGGAAAAGATCATGGCGCTGGTGGCCAAGAAGGCCAAGGCCGGCAAGATCGAGGATGTGGAAACCAGCCAGGACAGTGAAGAGCGCAAGTCCGCCGATGTGATCGACCTGACGGAGTTACTCAAGCGCAGCCTGGCCGGCAAACCCGCCAAGAAGCCCGCCGCGAAGAAAACCACCAAGGCGTCATAAGCCATGCCAAAGCCCCTCAGCGAATACAACCGCAAGCGCGACTTCGGCGTCACCGGCGAACCGGCGGGCAGTGCGCCCGCAGGAACACGCAACGCTTCGGCGCTGTCTTTCGTGATCCAGAAACATGACGCGCGCAACCTGCACTATGACTTCCGCCTGGAACTGGATGGCGTACTGCTCAGTTGGGCAGTGCCCAAAGGGCCCAGCCTGGACCCGACGCAGAAGCGCCTGGCCGTGCATGTCGAAGATCACCCTCTCAGCTACGGCAGTTTCGAAGGCAGTATCCCGGCGGGCCAATACGGCGCCGGGGACGTCATCGTGTGGGACCGCGGTGTGTGGCAACCCCATGACGACCCGCGCAAGGCCTACGCCGCCGGCAAGCTCAAGTTCACCCTGGTCGGCGAAAAGCTGTCCGGCGATTGGACACTCGTCCGCACGCGCCTGAAAGGCAGCGGCGATAAGGAACAATGGCTGCTGATCAAGGAAAAAGACGCGCAGGCACGACCTGCCCAAGACTACGATATTGTCCAGGCCCAGCCCGACAGCGTGCTCAGCGACGCCTCGCTGAGTAAGCCAAAACCACGCGCAAAAGCCCGAAAAACCAGCGTCGCCCTCCCCGAGCACTTCACCCCGCAATTGGCCACCCTGGTGGATCGCGCCCCCGAGGGCGATTGGCAGTACGAAATCAAGTTCGACGGTTACCGCATGCTTGCGCGCATCCGCGACGGCGAGGTGCGGCTGTTCACGCGCAACGGCCACGACTGGACCGACCGCCTGCCGCGCCAGGCCAAGGCCTTGCAAGCCCTCAAGCTCAAGGACAGTTGGCTCGATGGCGAGGTGGTCAGCCTCAACGGCGATGGCCTTCCGGACTTCCAGGCGCTGCAGAACGCCTTTGATATCGGACGCAGCCTGGACATTGTCTACTACCTGTTCGATGCGCCGTTCCTGGATGGCCAGGATCAGCGCCAGGCCCCCGTCGAAGATCGCCGTGCAGCGCTGAAGACTGCGTTGTCCGGCAGCAGAAGCAAGCTATTACGCTTCTCCGAAGCCTTTACTGCCCATCATCGGGACATCTTTGAAAGCGCCTGTGACCTGGTCCTCGAGGGTGTCATCGGCAAGCGCCTGGGCAGCCCGTACGTGTCCAGTCGCAACACCGATTGGGTCAAGCTCAAATGCCGCCTGCGCCAGGAATTCGTGATCGTCGGCTACACCCGTCCGCAGGGTTCGCGCAGCGGTTTCGGTGCACTGCTGCTGGCAGTGAATGACACCTCGGGATTGGTGTACGCCGGACGCGTGGGCACCGGGTTTGATCAAGCGTCACTGAAGGCGATCCATGCGCAACTCAGGCCATTGGAGCGTAAGTCATCGCCGCTTGAAAAAGCCCTGACCAGCGCCCAGGCCCGTGACGTGCACTGGGTGGAACCGACACTGGTCGGCGAAGTGCAGTTTGCCGAATGGACCCGTGAGGGGGTGATCCGCCAGGCGGCGTTTGTCGCGATGCGCACCGACAAACCGGCCGCACAGGTCATTCATGAGCAACCGCGCACGGTCAAATCCATGAAACCTGCGAAAAAAACCACTGACACCGTGAAAATCAGCCACCCGGACCGCGTAATCGATAAGCAGAGCGGCATGCAGAAGGAGCAACTGGCGCAGTTCTACAACAGCATCAGCGAGTGGATCCTGCCTTTTCTGCGTCACCGTCCCGTGTCACTGCTGAGGGCACCCGAAGGCATCGACGGCGAACAGTTCTTCCAGAAACATTCGGAGCGCCTGGCCATTCCCAACATCAAGCAGTTGGAACAGGCACTCGATCCCGGCCATGCGCGCCTGATGGAAGTCGACAGTGCCAAGGCGTTGCTCGGGGCGGTGCAAATGGGCACCGTGGAGTTTCATACCTGGGGCGCCACTGTCGACAAGATCGAAACCCCGGACCTGTTTGTACTCGACCTCGACCCCGACCCCGCGCTGCCGTGGAAAAGCATGCTGGAAGCGGCGCAACTCACCCTCTCGGTCCTGGACGAATTGGGCTTGCAAGCCTTCGTCAAAACCAGTGGCGGCAAAGGCCTGCACCTGGTCGTGCCGCTGGCGCGCCGAGATGACTGGGACACTGTCAAGGCATTCGCCAAAGCGATTGCCCAATTCATGACCGAGCAACTGCCCGAACGCTTCACCGCGACGTCAGGGCCAAAAAACCGGGTGGGCAAGATCTTCATCGACTACCTGCGCAACGCAAGGGGCGCCAGTACCGTGGCCGCTTATTCGGTAAGGGCGCGGCCAGGTTTGCCGGTGTCGGTACCGGTCAGTCGCGAGGAATTGAAGGGATTGCGCGGGGCCCAACAATGGACCGTCGCCAATCTGCAGCAGCGCTTGGACGGCTTGAAGAACGATCCCTGGGACGGCTATACCAATCGACAGAAGATCAGCAAAAAGATGTGGGACAAACTGGACGCCCATCCACCGGAGTGAATGGCGCCCGAAGCACTCAGATCAGCAGGAAAATGGCGGCCAACCCTGCAAAGATCGCCCATTTTTCCAGGTAATAACGCGTACGGTTGCGCTTTTTCAGCTCTTTGCCGCGCAAGCGAATCTTGTACAGCCGGGTGAAGGCGCGGTTGAGCCCGCCCGTCTTGTCACCGGCATCGTTGGGCGAGCCCGCAGCCGCCATTACGTTGCGGCTGAACCAGCGATTGAACGCAGCGGCCCAACGGTATTTCATCGGGCGCTCGATATCGCAGAACAGAATGATGCGGTTCTGCTGCGTGGTGTTTTCCGCGTAGTGGATGTAGGTCTCGTCAAACATTACCGGCTCGCCATCACGCCAGTAGTAGTTCTCACCGTCCACGTTGATGTAGCAGCCCGGGTCGTTCGGCGTGTCCAGGCCCAGGTGATAGCGATACGAGCCGGCATACGGGTCGCGATGGCGCACCAGCCTGGACCCCGGCGGCAGTTCGGCGAACATCGCGGCCTTGATCGAACCGATGCCCTGCACCAGCTCGGTGGTACGCGGGCACAGCTTCATCGCCGACGGGTGGCTGTCGCCATACCATTTCAGATAGAAGCGCTTCCAGCCGGACTTGAAGAACGAATTGAAACCTACGTCGTTGTACTGTTCCGAGCGCTTGATTTCGCCGGCGCGCAGCAGGTTCTGGCCTTCCTCGCGAATCTCCTGCCAATGCTCCTGGAGCGGGCTCAGGTCCGGGAAATCGCTGGGCGACAGATAAGGTCGGCTGGGCAGCCTGGAAAAGAGGTAGAGAAAGCAGTTGATCGGCGCGAGGAAGGTCGAATGATCACTGAGTTGGCGCCCCAGCTTGTGCCGCACCCGCCCACGCAGGTGTACATACGCAATCGAGGCAACGTAGAGAATAACAATGATGAGTTTCAAGGGATTTCGTCACAAGTCAGAAGAGAACAGGCTGCTCCTGCGTGCCCACAACGGACGAGGATGGATAGCAGCACCTGAAATCACAATTCACACAATCGGCACGACCGGCTGAGTGACCACCCGGCGCGTGGCCCTTTGCAGTTATTTAGCCACAGGTTGTAACCAAAAGTTAACTAAGAATTGTGAAAAGCTGTCTTCTGACGGATGTTGCGAAGGCGCACAACCACTGGGCATGAACCGCCGTTGTGCGCGATGCTGTTACAGCAAAGGTTCATCGTCCTTGCGCTCTCGGCGGGAAAAACGCCCCTCTTCCAGCGGCGAGTAAGGTGCCGGTTGTCCACGATTCTGCACAACGTAGCGGATCAACGCGATGACCAGCCCCAGCACCAGCCCTGCAGTCAGGCTCAAGGCAACCACCAGCGCTTTCTTCGGCTTTATCGGCGCCAGCGGCTCCTGGGCGCGACGATCAATGGTCACCAGTTTGAGGTTGCTCATATCGATGTTCAAGTTGCGCAACCGCGCGACTTCGGCACGCAGCGGTTCGACATCCTGCAGGAAAATGTCCTCATTGTCGCGCCTGCGCAGTACCTCGACCTTACGGTTCACCTCTAACATTTGCAATTCTTTGCCGATCTCGGCGACGCGGGCGTTGGTGAAATCGTCGCTGGTGCGTCGCTGGAGTGCGTCGCGCTCCGCTTCAAGCGCATTGGAGCCCATGAAATACAGCGGGATTTTCTGGTTGTTGACTTCAGTACGCATGACCTGCCCGCTCCCACCGCGTGATGCATCCGCCATTGCCGACGGCGTCGTCGGGGTTTTGATTCCCAGGGACTTGGCAATGGCGATGGCCTCGGTCAGTTCTGCCAGCCGATCACTGCGCTCCATCTTCATCTGCAGACGCAGCGCACTGAGCTCATCTTGCAACTGGGCACGCTTGAGCCGGTCGCTTTCCAGCAGTGAGGCGATCTTCGACTCTTTCTCGTTCTCATAATTGGCGCGAGCGGCATCAATCTTGCCCTTGAGCTCGTTCAAGCGGTTATTGACGATCACCTTGAGGTCCGCGCCCACTTGCTCGCGCTCGGCGCCAATAGCGTAATCGACAAACCCGTTGAGAATCGCCACACCATCGACATCGGCGGGGTACTGCAACTCCAGGCGGATGTAACTGCTCAACGAGTCAGCCTTTTTGGGGTCAGGCAGAATGAGGTTGACCGCGTTGCGATTGAAGTCTTCGAAAGACTGCTCCAGGCTTTGGCCTGGTTTCTGAAATGCCTTGAACAATTGCTGGTGCGACTTGAAAAATTCCAGCCGTGTTTCGTAAGAGTCCAATTGCGACCCCACCTTTGACAGCGCATCGGCGGGCGGTAGCTTATAAACCTCGGAACGGTTCAACGCGTCCAGCTCATTCAGCGCGGCAGGACGCAATACACTACTGACCTCATAAGTCCGGGGCGCCAAAAGCGCGTAACCGCCCCCCAAAACCCCCGCAATGATCGCACACCCAAGGACCAGTCTTTTTTGCCGCCAGATCGAATGAAAGAGGTCGTACAGGTCAATTTCATCTGAAGAAGGAGTCACATGAAGCGGGACGTTTCGATTCAAAATTAGCTCACCTAAAAAAATGACATTAAACGGCCATCACCGCAAATGTTTGGAAAGCCCGTTGAAGGGCCAGGGGCAACGCCCTGCGACACCGATGTACAAGTCTTCGGAGCAATCTGACAACTCAGGGTAATGAAAAATCCCAACCCATTAAACTATGTTCGCCGCGCGTTGCGTAAATATTCCTACAGACATCAACGACTGGAAATATGCTTGTCATAAGAATAGACAACTTCAGTTGAATAATTGCCTTGAAACCGAAATAAACCCGAAAGGACTCTCTATGCCGATTACTCGCGATCCGGATTACCAACTGCTCCAAGGCGTCTGGGAGCAAATCGCCCTTGAAGACAACGGCGTGCCAAACCCCGTTGACGATGCCCATAGCGCGCCCGGTGCACTGACCACCATCAGCGGTGACCAATTTGAAGTGCTTACGGTCAATGGTGAAGTGCTCCTGGCTGGCCAGTTTTTCCTCGACAGCCGCACACTTCCTAAAAGCATCACTTGGATCGATTCCATCGGCGAAGATGCCGGCAAGCGATTGCCCGCAAGCTATCGCCTGGAAGGGGATGAATTCGTTTTTATCGCTGCAGATGAAGGCATGCCCAGGCCAATCATATTCAATACCGGCCCAGGTCAAACCATGCGTACTTTCGTGCGTCGCGCCTGACCAGCGCGTTTTTGCTTTTGGAAAAGCCCTCTCACTCAAGACGCCTGGTGGCGGTCAAGGTAAAGCACATCGGCAATTGTGCGGGCTGGTGCTCGTACTGGTCGTACAGTTCTTCGCGATTGGAATGGGGATATTCCTGCAGGTGGCCGATCTGCAACTGCGCGCCGATCGCGGCACTGACTATGTCGCCTAAGGTATGCACGTACCAATAGGAGGTCGGTCCGGCCACTTCACCCTGGCCTTCATAGACAATCGACTCCTGCAGCACGAACGGCTCGCGCTGAAAGTAGGAACTGGCCGGCAGGAATGGGTTTTGCGCCCGGGGATCGAACACCTCCAGAAACGGGTGGGTTTCATACATCACCAACGTGCCCCCCGGCTTGAGGGTGCGCGCAACATGCTGCATGAACAGCGCTGCATCCGGCATCCAGCCCAACACCCCAATCGTAACCAGGGCAATATCGAAGCGCCCGTGCAACGCTGGCGGCAGATGATGGATGTCACTCTCGATGAACTCAGGGTTGTGCGGCGAGACATCGGCCAACTCCCGGGCCTGCTGGAGGAACGCCGGGGATTGATCCACCCCTACCACCGAACGTGCGCCCAGGCCAAACAGCGACAGGCTTTCGCGGCCATTGTTGCAGCACAGCTGCACCACGTCCTTGCCGGCCACGCCAATGTCTTGCAGCAGCCCGGTAATCGTGGGGTCCAGGCAGGAAAAGTCCGCCTGGCCGACGCTGTTGAGCAACGCGTTCCAGGTGTCGGTGGTCTTGTGCAGGCCGGCCGATTGATCCCAGGCGTCTTTGTTGCAGGCAATTGCCTGTTGAGCTGAGGGCATGTCCATTGCGTCTCCAGGTAATCCATAAAAAGGGGCTCAGAAAATAAGCCATGTCCCCACGGAATAAAACCCAGCTAATGCACGAAACTTAACGCAAGGCCAACGGGTCACTAACGCAATGCGTGTTCAGTCCTTGAACACCGCTTGCGAAGTGCTCGCCGTGGCCAACCATTCCGACCTGCGTAATACCTTGTCCCTCGACAGCCTGAATTTCTTCCTCGCGGATGTGCGCGACGGCCTCGGTCCCTACCTGGCCATTTACCTGCTGGCCGTGCACAAATGGGACCCGGCCAGCATCGGCGTGGTCATGACCCTGGCAGGCATCGCGGCATTGATCACCCAAGGCCCGGCGGGCGCGTTGATCGACCGCACCCGCAGCAAGCGCGCGGTGATTGCGCTGGCCGCCATTGTGGTAACCGTCAGTTGCCTGATGCTGCCCTTTGTCAGCTCGTTCAGCCTGGTGGCATTGACACAGGCAGCCAGCGCTGTCGCTGCCTCGGTGTTCGCGCCGGCGATTTCCGCGATTTCCCTGGGAATCACCGGACCGCGCGCGTTCACCCGCCGCACCGGACGCAACGAAACCTTCAACCACGCCGGCAATGCCGTGGCTGCCCTGTTGGCCGGCGGCCTGGCCTACTTGTTTGGTCCGGTGGTGGTGTTTTACCTGATGGCGTTCATGGCGCTCGCCAGCATCATTGCGATCAGCTGTGTGTCCGCCGAGGCCATCGACCATGAAGTGGCCCGCGGCTTCGACCCGGAACATCACACCGACCATGAACAACCATCCGGGATGAAAGTGCTGCTGGCCAATCGTCCGCTGTTGCTGTTTGCCATTTGCTGCGCCCTGTTTCACTTGGCCAACGCCGCCATGCTGCCGCTGGTCAGCCAGAAACTGTCGCAGATCAACCTGCAGATGGCCACGCCGCTGACCTCGGCGTGCATCGTCGCCGCGCAGTTGGTGATGGTACCGATGGCCTGGCTGGTCGGACTCAAGGCTGACCTGTGGGGGCGCAAACCGTTGTTGATGATCGGCTTCATGATCCTGCCGCTGCGCGGCGTGCTCTACACCTTGTCCAATGATCCTTACTGGCTGGTGGCCGTGCAAATGCTCGACGGCATTGGCGCGGGGATCTTCGGCGCGCTGTTCCCGGTGATCGTCAAGGACCTGACCCAAGGCACCGGCCGCTTCAACGTCAGCCTGGGCGCCCTCTCCACCGTGTTTGGCCTGGGCGCGGCGTTGAGCAGCAGCCTGGCGGGTTTCGTGGTGCAGCAAGCCGGCTACAACGCTGCCTTCCTGACGCTTGCCGGCGTTGCGGCGCTGGCCTTGGCGTTGTTATGGCTGGCGATGCCGGAGACCTTGGAGAAACCTTCCTTCGCCGGACATACAACTGTCGCCTGACATATGCGACAATGCGCGCCAAATTCCAACACACATCCCCCATTTTCTGCTCAGCGACCGGGTTTCGCGCCTTGATGTCGCTGTTGACGCATGCCTGAAGGCTCTTGCCAACACGCTCGCAACCCATTGATAGGTAAAGTAATTGATCTCCACAGCTAACATCACCATGCAGTTCGGCGCCAAGCCGCTCTTCGAGAATGTCTCGGTCAAGTTCGGCGCTGGCAACCGTTATGGCTTGATCGGTGCCAACGGTTGCGGCAAGTCGACCTTCATGAAAATCCTCGGCGGCGACCTCGACCCGTCCGGCGGCCAGGTCATGCTGGAACCGAACGTACGCCTGGGTAAACTGCGCCAGGACCAGTTCGCGTACGAAGAATTCACCGTGCTCGACACCGTGATCATGGGCCATGAAGAGCTGTGGAAGGTCAAGGCCGAGCGCGACCGCATCTACTCGTTGCCGGAAATGAGCGAAGAAGACGGCATGGCCGTGGCCGAGCTGGAAACCGAGTTCGCCGAGATGGACGGCTACACCGCCGAATCCCGCGCCGGTGAGCTGCTGCTGGGCCTGGGCATTCCCCTGGAACAGCACTTCGGCCCGATGAGCGAAGTGTCTCCAGGCTGGAAACTGCGCGTATTGCTGGCCCAGGCGCTGTTCTCCGATCCTGAAGTGCTGTTGCTCGACGAACCGACCAACCACCTGGACATCAACACCATCCGCTGGCTGGAAAACATCCTGACCCAGCGCTCCAGCCTGATGATCATCATCTCTCACGACCGTCACTTTCTGAACAGCGTGTGCACCCACATGGCTGACCTGGACTACGGCGAGCTGCGCCTGTTCCCGGGCAACTACGACGAGTACATGACCGTGGCGACCCAGTCCCGCGAGCAACTGCTGTCGGACAACGCCAAGAAGAAGGCGCAGATCTCCGAACTGCAATCCTTCGTCAGCCGCTTCTCGGCCAACGCCTCCAAAGCCAAGCAGGCCACCTCCCGTGCCAAGGCGATCGACAAGATCCAGCTGGCCGAAGTCAAGCCGTCGAGCCGGGTCAGCCCGTTCATCCGTTTCGAGCAGAACAAGAAGCTGCACCGCCAGGCAGTCATGGTCGAAAAAATGGCCAAGGGCTTCGACGGCAAGCCGCTGTTCAAGGACTTCAGCTTCCAGGTCGAAGCTGGCGAACGCGTGGCGATCATCGGCCCGAACGGTATCGGCAAGACCACCCTGCTGCGCACCCTGGTCAACGAACTGACCCCGGACGCCGGCAGCATCAAGTGGACCGACGCCGCGGAACTGGGCTACTACGCCCAGGACCATGCGCATGACTTCGAAGACGACGTGACCCTGTTCGACTGGATGGGCCAGTGGACCCAGGGCGAGCAAATGATCCGTGGCACCCTGGGCCGTATGCTGTTCTCCAACGACGAGATCCAGAAGTCGGTCAAGGTGATTTCCGGTGGTGAGCAAGGCCGCATGTTGTTCGGCAAGCTGATCCTGCAAAAGCCGAACGTACTGATCATGGACGAACCGACCAACCACTTGGACATGGAATCCATCGAAGCGCTGAACCTGGCGCTGGAGAACTACCCGGGCACGCTGATCTTCGTCAGCCACGACCGTGAGTTCGTCTCGTCCCTGGCCACCCGTATCATCGAGTTGAGCGCCACCGGCGTGATCGACTTCAGCGGCAGCTATGACGACTACCTGCGTAGCCAGGGTGTGGTGTTCTAAAGCACTCCGCCAAAAAGCCGTGCCAAGCGGGCCCGTTGTGATTGAACGGGCCCGCTCGCCACAACAAGCCCGCTCGCCACAACAGCATCGTTTACCGCACAAAGCCTATTCATCAGACAAAGTCGTTAGCCAGCTTCCTTTTCCCCCGCGCCCTTGCCATCATGCCCGCACCGCCCGCCCGCGAACGAGTGCCCATGCCTGCCGCCGCCCCCAGCTCGATATCGATCACCCTGCAGATCGTTTCCATTGTCTTCTACACCTTCATCGCATTTATCTGCATCGGCCTGCCGATTGCGGTGATTCCTGGCTATGTACACGAACAACTGGGTTTCAGCGCGGTAGTGGCCGGGATCACCATCGGCTCGCAGTACCTGGCGACGCTGCTCAGCCGCCCCATGGCCGGGCGCATGTCAGACAACGTCGGCACCAAGCGTGCGATCGTGCTGGGCCTGGCCGGGATTCTAGTGAGTGGCGTACTGACGTTCTTCGCCACGCTGGTGGCAAGCCTGCCATCGTTGAGCCTGGGCATCCTGATCGTCGCGCGGCTGCTGCTGGGGGTGGCCCAGGGGCTGATCGGCGTGGGCACCATCAGTTGGTGCATGGGCGCGGTGGGTGCGGAACACACCGCACGGTCGATCTCGTGGAATGGTATTGCCTCCTACGGTGCCATCGCGATTGGGGCACCGCTTGGCGTGGTGATGGTCGCGGAATATGGCTACCACAGCCTCGGCATCGCACTGACGGTATTGTCCGCGCTAGGGCTGGTGCTGATCCGCAATAAACCCTCGGTGCCGGTGGTACGTGGCGAACGGCTGCCGTTCTGGGCGGTATTCGGACGTATCGCGCCGTTTGGCGCCAGCCTGTGCCTGGCTTCGATTGGCTACGGCACCCTCACCACCTTTATCACCCTGTACTACCTCAATCGTGGCTGGGCCGGCGCGGCTTACTGCCTCACGGTATTCGGCGTGTGCTTTATCCTGTCGCGACTGGTGTTTATCTCTGCCATCAGCCGTTTCGGCGGTTTTCGCGCAGCCGTTGCCTGCATGACCATCGAGACCCTCGGCCTGACCCTGCTGTGGCTGGCGCCGTCCACCGGGGTGGCATTGATCGGCGCCGGGCTGACCGGCTTTGGCTTGTCGCTGGTGTACCCGGCGCTGGGTGTGGAAGCCATCAAGCAGGTGCCCAACAGCAGCCGTGGCGCGGGGCTGAGTGCGTATGCGGTGTTTTTTGACCTGGCCCTGGCGATTGCCGGGCCGTTGATGGGCGCCGTGGCGCTGAACCTCGGCTACGGCTGGATCTTCTTCTGTGCCGCACTGTTGTCGGTCACGGCCCTGGGCGTGACCCTGCTGCTTATGCGCCGCGCTTACTGATCAGCGGTCTGCAAGCCTGCCCGGGTAGATTGGCCGAGGGTGTGACTGAAGAACCGCCCCGCCTCGGAGATCAGGTCGCGGTGAATGCCTTCACGGTCAACCCCATCGGCATCCGTGCAGATCGCCGGCATTGTTGCCAACTGATCGCTGTCGCACGGCGCCATGAACACGAAGTGCCCTGCCCCGGCCAAGAGCTTGAAGTCCGGCGGCTCCGGCAGTTTGCGCGCCAGCGCGGCGGCGTTCTTGTCCACCGCCACCAACTTGTCGCCGTCGCCGCTGTAGAGCAGCACGGGCACATGCACATCGGCCAGGGTGTGACGGCCGAACATCAGGCTCAGCGGCGCCATCAACATCAAGGCATGAATGCGCGGGTCGGATTGCGGTTGCAGGTCATCACGGTCCACCACCAGTTCGCCCTTGGTGGTGCAGGCGTCGCGATCTTCCGGACGCTCCTGGCAATACCGGCGCAGGCGGTCGAAATCCGGCTTGGCGCCGGCCAGGATCAACGCGGTCTCACCCCCGGCTGAATAGCCAATGACACCCACCTGGTCCACGTTGACGAATGGCGAGAGCATCGGGTCGCCCAGGGTGGCGGTAATCGCTTCGGAAATCTGGATCGGTCGCCCGTACAGGTTGCTCACCGTGCCCAGGCGACTGTGATCCTTGTAATTGTCGCCAGGGTGCAGCACCGCTACCACTACAAAGCCCTTGCGCGCCAGGGAGGTGGCCAGGTCATGCAGCGCCAGCGGCGTGCCGGTGTTGCCGTGGGACAGCATCAGCATCGGGAAACGGCCGATGGCGATCTTGGCATCTTCGGTAGCGGCGACGTGGTAGGCGCCCAGTTGCGTGGTGTGCTCAAGGCCGGTGGACGGGTAGAACGCCACGGCTTTCATCGGCTGCAGATCCAACGGATCCAGAAACGTCATGCGATGGAAGCCCACACTCCAATGCGGGTGCGGCGCAGGTGCGGCGTGCACTGAAATCAGGCCGCCGAGCAGGGAAAGAACCATAACGGCACAAAGACGCATCATGGGGATGTCCACCTTTGCTGCGTGAGAACCGACATATCGAAAAAAGTCCAGGGTGTTAAACCCACGCTTGCACAACCTGGGCCAAAGTAATGACAGCGCACAAACGAAAAAACTCCGTACTCCGTTCGCTTTGAGGCGAGCAGAATACAGAGTTTAGGCGCCCGGCTTCAGAATGAAACCGAGGGAAGGCGGAATTTACACAAGCCTTACGCGGTGGCGAACAATTGTTCGTTGATGACTGCGTTGGCGTCGTTCAGGGCTTTGCTGCGCACTTCATCACCGTAGGCCAGGCCTTCGGCGCGTACGATTTCGATATCGGTGATACCCAGGAAGCCAAACAGCAGCTTCAGGTAGCCTTCATGGGCAGCACCCGAGGCCTGGCCGGCGTGCAGGCCGCCTGCGGTGGACACGATGATGACCTTCTTGTTGCCGCACAGGCCTTCAGGGCCGGCTTCGCTGTAGCGAAAAGTCTGGCCGGCGACGGCGATACGGTCGATCCAGGCTTTCAACTGGGTCGGAATGGTGAAGTTGTACATCGGTGCGCCAACTACTACTGCGTCGGCGGCGAGGAATTCAGCCAGCGACGAAGCGCTCAGGTCAGCCTCATGCTTCTGCGCGGCATCACGCAGTTCGGCGGCGGTGCCTAGGGCGCCGAGGGTTGCGCCGGAAAAGTGGTTGATGCCTTCGCTGGCCAGGTCACGGTAGGTCACTTCCACACCCGGTTCAGCCGCTTGCCAGGCCTTGACCACGCCCGCGCTGAGCTGACGGGACGCCGAGTTGTCGCCGAGGATGCTGGAATCGATATGCAACAGTTTCATGCGGAATCTCCAAGTGAGGATCGCCGTGGGGCGTTCGAGTGAGGTTCATCCTACAGATGATCCGAATAAAGGATTAGACCATTGAAACGCGACTGTTTGTCCCGCCAGCAGGACAATGTTCAATGGGACGACACGTAAATCGACGCCGACGTAGGCGCCGGCAACGCATAGGTGCGTTTCATCCACTGGATTTCCGCCTGGGGTGTGCGCCCGAAGAAGCGCTTGAACTCGCGACTGAACTGCGAAGGGCTTTCATAGCCGACCTTGGCACTTGCCGTGGCGGCGCTGATATCGCTGCGCAGCATCAGCAAACGCGCCTGGTGCAGGCGCGTGGACTTGAGGTACTGCATCGGCGAGGTGTCGGTGACCGTGCGGAAATGCGCGTGAAAGCTCGGCACGCTCATCATCGCCTCCCGGGCCAACGCCTCCACGTCCAGGTGCTGGGCATAACACCCATGGATCTTGCGAATCGCCCGCGCCACCTTGCCGAACTGCCCCTGGCGATTCAACGCGGCGCGCATCGAACCGCCCTGCTCGCCCGTGAGGATCCGGTAGTAGATTTCGCGCATCAACGCCGGGCCAAGGATGTGCGCGTCCATCGGCGTGCCCATGGCTTGCAGGAAGCGCAACAGCGACTCGCTGAGCAAGTCATCCATGGGCGATGAATACATGCCCCGCGGTTTGGCGTCGACCAGCGCCGGAAACTCATCCAGCGCCACCATCAGTTCGGCCGCGAGGGTGAAGTCCAGGCGCAGGTACACCGCCAGCATGGGCTCGGCTTCGCTGGCGTCGGTCTCCATGGTGAACGGCACCGGCACTGACACCACCAGGTAATGCCGGGCGTCGTACAGGTAAACCTCCTCCCCCAGGTAACCGCGCTTGCGCCCCTGGCAGACCATCACGATGCCGGGGTCATACAGCACCGGCACCCGCTGCAAGGGGCGGTTGGAGCGCAGGAAGCGCACGTCATCCAGAGCGCTGAGGTTATAGCCCTCGACAGGCGCCAGGGTGTCCATCAGCGCGATGATTCTGTCTGTACGGTCCATGGATCCTGGCCTCTGTGCAAAGTGCCACGGTAGCGCGCAATCCGCATCCAGGCTACGGCCTCATAGGAATAGGCAATCAGCACATTGGAATGGATATTCGCTCAAACACTGTCTCTGCGTAGCCTGGAACCGCACTTTCAGCCCTCGGAGACTCCCCATGCTTATCGTCTACAACCCTGCTACCGGCGAAGAAGTCGGCCGCGTCGCCCAGAACACCACCCACCAGGTCAAGGCCGCCGTCGACCGTGCCTGTGCCGCCTTTCCCGCATGGTCGTCCAGGCTGGCCAAGGAGCGCAGCGACCTCCTGCGCCACTGGCATGACGCGGTCAAGGCCGACAAGGAAGCCTTCGCCGAATTGCTCTGCCGCGAAAACGGCAAATGCCTCAGTGAAGCCCGTGGCGAGATCGACTACGGCCTGGGCTTTATCGAGTGGTATGCCGAAGAGGCCAAGCGCGTGTACGGCGACACGATCCCCACCCATGACCGCAACGCCAACGTGCTGGTGACCAAGGAGGCCATCGGCCCGGTCGCCGCCATCACCCCGTGGAATTTCCCGTTCATGATGATCACCCGCAAGGTCGCCACGGCCCTGGCCGCCGGTTGCACCATGGTGATCAAGCCTGCCGAGGATACACCGCTGACGGCCTTCAAATTGCTGGAGTACGCACGCAAGGCTGGCATCCCGGAAGGCGTGCTGGAGGTGGTAGCGGGCGACCCCAGGGAGATCGGCCTGATCCTCACGGGCGACCCGCGTATCCGCAAGATCTCGTTTACCGGTTCCACCGGCGTTGGCAAATTGCTTGCCGCACAATGCGCGGCAAGCATCAAGAAGATGACCCTGGAGCTGGGCGGCAACGCCCCGTTTATCGTGTTCCAGGACGCCGATCTGGATGAGGCAGTGAAGGGACTGGTCGGTGCCAAGCTGCGCAACTCAGGCCAGGTATGCATCTCGCCGAACCGGATATTTGTGCAGCACAGCATCCTCGAGGACTTCATCCAGCGCGTGCAGCATGCAGTGGCCGGGATCGAAGTGGACCAGGGCCTGCGTGAAGGTTTTGTGGTCGGCCCGCTGGTCAATCAAGCGGGCTTTGACAAGGTCGTGCGCCTGGTGGAAGCCGCCAAGGCTGCCGGAGCCAGCGTGCTGATGGGCGGCAGGCCCCACGCCAGGGGCGGCCTGTTCTACGAGCCGACGGTGTTGACCGGTTTGCGGGACGACTCCCCCCTGGCGACCGAGGAGATCTTCGGGCCGGTGTTCGCCATCTACTCGTTCAAGGACGAAGAAGAAGTGATCGCCCGCGCTAACCAGACGGAGTTCGGCCTGGTCGCCTATGCCTACACCAGCGCGCTGGGGCGATCGTTGCGCCTGTCGCACCAGTTGGAGGCCGGGATGGTGATTCTCAACTCAGGCTCGGTCGGCACCGCGTCGGTGCCGTTTGGCGGGATCAAGCAGTCCGGGTATGGCCGCGAAGGCAGCTATTACGGGATCGAAGAGTATGTGCAGGTGAAGTATGTGTTGATGGGCGGTGCGCATTTGTAGTGGATTTGCCCTCGTCAGGCGCGGATAGTTCGTCCCATTGACAGGACAATGGGCTGACCATGCAAGACCTCAACGACCTCTATTATTTCGCCAAAGTCGTCGAAGCCGGCGGTTTCGCCGCCGCCGGCCGGCTGCTGGGAATTCCCAAGTCGCGGCTGTCGCGGCGCATCGCCGAGCTGGAAGAGCGCCTCGGTGCACGCCTGCTGCAACGTACCACCCGCCAGCTTACCCTCACCGCCGTCGGCGAACGCTACCTGCGCCATTGCCAGGCCATGCTGCTGGAGGCGGAAATGGCCGATGAGGCCGTAGCCAGCATGTCCAGCGAGCCCCGTGGGCGACTGCGGGTGAGCTGCCCGGTGGGCATGGCCCAGCACATCCTGCCGGAGCTGGTCGCCGGTTTTCTTGCCGCCCACCCTCAGGTGCAGTTGGAGATGACCCTGGTCAACCGCCGCGTCGACCTGGTGGCCGAAGGCATCGATGTGGCCTTGCGCGTGCGTGAGCTGGGCGATGAGGACCCGCTGTTGGTGACCAAACGCCTGCGCCAGGCCCAGACCGTGCTGGTGGCCAGCCCCGCACTGATGCTCGGGCGTCAGGTCACGACCCTGGACGACCTCAAGCAGCTGCCGATCCTCGGTGCACTGGAGGCGGACCGGCTGGTGCACCAGCGCATTCTCGATCCCCTGGGCAACGCCCACGACCTGGCGATGGAAGCCCGCCTGGGTATCGACGACTTTATCGTGCGCAAAGCCAGCGCCATCATGGGCCTGGGCTTTACCGTACTGCCGATGATGTACTGTGAAGAGGAACTGGCAAACGGCCGGTTGGTGCAACTGTTGCCCGAATGGTCGTTGCCGGGCGGTTGGCTCCAGGCCGTCTACCCGCATCGGCGCGGCGTGCTGCCGGCGATCCGGGCCTGGATCGACTACCTCGAAGAAGGTTTCAAAGGCTGTGGAGACCGCTTGCTATGAAGATGACCGAAGCACAAGTCGCGGCGTTCTGCCTGGCGCTGCCCGGCGCGCGCGAAGACTACAAATGGGGCGGCGTGCGGGTGTTCTCGATTGCCGGCAACAAGATGTTCGCCCTGCAAAACCTGCGCGGTGACTCGCTGGCGTTCAAGGTCGACAAGGAACTGTTCCTGGGCCATGTGGATCGCCCCGGCATCCACCCGGCGCCGTACCTGGCGCGTGCACAGTGGATCATCATGAACACGCCCTACCCACTGGGCGCCGAAGAACTGCGCGGCTTGTTGCAGCGTTCCCACCAGTTGGTGGTGAGCAAGTTGCCCAAGCGCACGCAGGTCGGGTTGCGGCTAGAGGACTGAGAGCAAGGTGCCGCCGAGGAACAACTGGTCCAGCCAGAACACCTCATGCAACAGCACGATCACCCAGAACAGCACCTGGTACGACACCTTGCGCGTCTTGTGCCGGAACACCTGCTGGGCAATCAACGCTCCCGGCCAGCCACCCGCCAGCTCCACGGCGTGCAGGATGTTTTCCGGGGTGCGCCAGCGGTCGGTCTGCGCTTTGCGCTTGTCGCTCCAGTACAGGAAAAACGCGATCACGCTGACGACACCATAGGCGGCCAGCGGGATCAGCGTCTCGCCGCGATACCAGACCAGCGCGGCCCCTATCAACGGCGGCGCGCACAACAGCGCGAAGATCGCCGCCTTCAAACGCGGATACTGGATGTTCAAGGCTTGACCGCCGTCCAGTCGATCCAGCCGAACTGCCAGGTCGCCAGGATCAGCAGGCCGAATGCGATGCGGTACCAGGCAAATGCCGCGTAGCTGTGGCTGGCGATGAACTTGAGCAAGCCCTTGACCGCAATCATCGCGAAGATGAACGAGGTCACGAAGCCGATGGCGAACACCGGGAAATCCGCTGGCTGGAACAGGTCACGGTACTTGTAGCCCGAGTACAGCGCAGCACCGACCATGGTCGGCATGGCCAGGAAGAACGAGAACTCGGTCGCGGTCTTGCGCGACAGGCCGAACAACAGGCCGCCAATGATGGTCGCACCGGAGCGCGACGTGCCGGGGATCATGGCCAGGCACTGGGCGAAGCCGATCTTGACCGCGTCTTTCCAGGTGATCTCGTCGACGGTGTTGGCGTGGCTACGGTGCTGACGCTGCTCGGCCCACAACATGATGATGCCACCTACCACCAAGGCGGTTGCCACGGTGATCGGGTTGAACAGGTAGTGCTTGATCAGGTCGGCGAAGATCACCCCCAACACCACTGCCGGCAACACGGCAATGATCAGGTTGATGGTAAAGCGCTGGGCATTGCGCTGGGTCGGCAAACCGATGACCACGTCGAGAATCTTGCGGCGAAACTCCCAGACCACGGCAAGGATCGCACCCAGCTGGATGATGATGTTGAAGGCTTCGAAACGCTCGCCGCCGAAGCCGATCAAGTCGGCGACGATGATCTGGTGGCCGGTGCTGGAAATCGGCAGGAACTCGGTCAGCCCCTCCACAACGCCAAGAATCAATGCCTGTATGGCGGTCCAAAAATCCATGCTTCCCCCAAAGGTCTTGCTCTATGGCAAGCCTTGTTGATCTTTTTAATGGTTCACTGACGACAAGACCCGGGGGTGACTCTCACACCCGGTACGCAAAAATCTTGTGAAAAATCAGACAGTACTCAGGTTTTCCGAATACAGGCCGAAAGCCTATCAGACAAGGCGGAAAAGTCGATGCAGCGCCCACAATTATAAAAAGCACGGAGTGACAGGACGATGAACAGTTTGCGCAATATGTCGATCAGCCGGCGCCTCTGGCTGATCCTGATAGTCGCCGTGCTGATGCTGCTGGCCCTGGGTTTATTGATGCTCAAGCAGATCCACGACGACCTTTACCAGGCCAAGCGCCAACAGACCCAACACGTGGTCCAGACCGCCAGCGGGATCCTGACGTTTTATCACGGCCTGGAAACTACCGGCGTCATGACCCGCGAAGCCGCCCAGAAACAGGCCCTGAGTGCCGTGCGCGGTTTGCGCTATGACCATGACGACTACTTCTGGATCAACGACCTCACGCCGGTGATGATCATGCACCCGGCCAACCCCAAGCTCGACGGCCAGAACCTCTCGGCCATCCGCGACCCCGACGGGTTTGCGGTGTTCAATGAATTCGTGAGCCTGGCCAAGGCCAAGGGCGCCGGCATCGTCAACTATCGCTGGCCGAAACCGGGTGCCGAAGCGCCGGTGGCCAAGACCTCGTATATCCAGTTGTTCGAGCCGTGGGGCTGGATCATCGGCTCCGGCGTGTACGTGGACGATGTGCAGGCCGAGTTCAGCGGCCAGGTGTGGAAAGCCTCGTTTATCGGCCTGGGTATCGCGGTGCTCATGGCATTGCTGGTAGCGCTGATCGCCCGCAGCATCGTGCGGCCGTTGCAGGATGCGGTGAACGCCATGGGCAACATCGCCAGCGGCGAAAGCGACCTGACCCGCAGCCTCGACACCCATGGCCAGGACGAAGTCACCCAACTGGCCCGGCACTTCAACAGCTTCACCGCCAAGCTGCGCCAGGTGGCCAGCCAGTTGCAGGAATGCGCCAACGCCTTGGGCCAGTCGTCCCAGGAACTGGGCACCAATGCGACCCAGGCCCATGATCGCAGCCAGCAGCAGTCCCAGCAGATGGAGCTGGTGGCTACTGCCATCAACGAAGTCACCTACGGCGTGCAGGACGTAGCCAAGAACGCCGAACACGCCGCCAGCGAAATGCGCGACGCCCAGGCCCAGGCGCAACAAGGCCAGGTCAATATCGACGGCAGCCTGCAACAGATCGACCAGCTCTCCGGCACCATCAGCCAGGCGGTGGAGGTGATCCGTACCCTGTCCGCCGAAAGCACCCAGATCGGCAGCGTGCTCGAAGTGATCCGCTCGATCGCCGACCAGACCAACCTGCTGGCCCTCAACGCGGCAATTGAAGCGGCGCGTGCCGGCGAGCAAGGCCGCGGCTTTGCCGTGGTGGCCGATGAAGTGCGGCTGCTGGCCCAGCGCACACAAAAGTCCACCGCCGAGATCCAGGGCATGATCGAGCGCCTGCAGGGCCACTCGGAAGCGGCGGTCAAGGTGATCAGCGACAGCCACAGCGCCTCCCAACTGACCATCGAACAAGCCGGCCAGGCCGGGGCCAGCCTGACCGCCATCGGCCAGGCATTGCGCAACCTCAACGGCCTCAACGCCTCGATTGCCAGCGCGACGCTGCAACAGGCCCATGTGGTGGAAGACATCAACCAGAACGTCACCCAGGCGGCCGGGTTGTCCCACAGCACGGCACTGGCGGCGGAGCAGTCGAGTCTGGCAAGTGCACAGTTGCGTGGCCTGAGCGACCAGCTCGACGGCCTGCTGCGCCAATTCAAGATCTGATGCTGCTTGTGGCGAGCCCGCTTAATGTGGCGAGCGGGCTCGCCCCGCGTTGGGCTGCACAGCAGCCCTAAAACCAGACACCGCATACTGTCAGACAGTACGCGGCGTATTTATTGGGGCTGCTACGCAGCCCAACGCGGGGCAAGCCCGCTCGCCACAGAGATAATGCCCGCAGCATTCTTCTTTGGTTACAATCCCCGCCCTCTCCCACTCTCCCAAGGAACCACCATGTCCGGGCTTGAACTGTTCGCCGCCGCCCTCGGGGTGATCGCGGTGTGGCTGACCGTCAAGCAAAACCCCTGGTGCTGGCCCATCGGCCTGGTCATGGTGCTGCTGTACACCTGGGTGTTCTTCGATGTGAAGCTCTATTCCGACATGCTCTTGCAGGTGGTCTACGCCGCGCTGCAGGTCTACGGGTGGTGGCAGTGGACCCGCGCCGGCGAGGTCAAGCAAGGGCGCCAGGTCACCAGCCTGGGAGTGCCGGCGATCATGGCCAGCCTGGCCGTGGGCGCAGTGGGCAGCCTGTTGCTCGGCGCCGCCATGGCGCACTGGACCGATGCCGCCCAGCCCTGGCTGGACGCCGCCCTCACCGGCTTCAGCCTGGTGGCGCAGATGTGGATGGCGCAGAAACGCGTGCAGTGCTGGCCACTGTGGATCGCAGTGGATGTGATCTTCGTCGGGCTGTTCCTCTACAAAGGCCTGTACCTTACCGCCGCGCTCTATGCACTGTTTACCGTGATCGCCGTGCAAGGCTGGCGTGAATGGCGCGCCGATCCGGCGTTGCACGCATGAAGGTGGTGGTACTGGCCGGCCCGGAATCCAGCGGCAAAAGCTGGCTGGCCGCAGAGTTGCAGGCGCATTTCGGCGGGTTGATGGTCGGTGAATATGTGCGCCATTTCATCGATCACCATCAGCGCGACACCACCCTGGCCGATATCCCGGCCATTGCCCGTGGTCAACTGGCCTGGGAAGACGCCGCCCGCGCCCAACAGCCTGCGCTGTTGATCCTCGACACGCATTTGCTGACCAACAAGCTCTGGAGCCAGACCCTGTTCGGCGACTACCCGGCCTGGCTCGACAGCGAACTGCTGGCCCGCCATTACGACCTGCACTTGTTATTATCGCCGGAGGATGTGGAATGGACCGCCGACGGGCAGCGCTGCCAGCCGGACCTGGCGGATCGCCGAGCGTTCTTCCGTGGCAGCCTGGAGTGGCTCGAGCACCATCAGCAGCCCGCCCTGGTGATTCGTGGTCATTGGGCACAGCGCCGCGCCACCGCGTTGGCCGCGGTTGAACAGCTACTCGCCGGCACGCTCCAGGTTGGCATTCACCCTTAGCAGCAACGCCAGCAAGGTCGCCTCTTCCTCTTCACTGAACCCCTCCAGCGCCTGCGCGCTGCCTTGCAGCATGATCGCGCGGGCGGCGGGCATGCGTTCGCGCGCCGCATCGGTCAGGGTAATCAAGCGGCTGCGTTTATCAGCCGGGTCAGCCACCCGCTCGATCATGCCGTCACGCTCCATACGGCCCAGCAACTGGGCCATGCTCGACTGCTCGACACGGGCAATGCGCACCAGTTCGGCCTGGGGCAAACCCTCGCTGTGCTTGAGCGCCGCCAGCACCGGAATCTGCGCGACAGCAAAGCCCAGCTCTCTCAGGCGACCTTCGTAGAGGCGGATGAAACCGCGGTTCGCCAGGCCGATCTGTTGCATGGGGTTTGGAGCAGGCGTTTGAGTCTTCATGAGGGCGTTGACTTTCCATAGGATCCTATGAACTAAATGTATAGGATCCTATAAACATCGCCAAGGACAATTTCATGAATACCTCATTGCGCATCGCCATCGTCGGCGCCGGCCCCGGCGGGTTGACCTTGGCGCGAATCCTTTACCGCCATGGCGTCCACGCCAGCGTATTTGAACGTGAACGCAGCCCGCTGGAGCGCCCACAAGGTGGCACGCTGGACCTGCATGCCGAATCCGGCCAACTCGCCTTGCAGCGTGCCGGCCTGGAGGATGCATTCAAACGCATCGCCCGTTACGAAGACCAAGGCTCGCGCTTGATGGATCAGCACGGTCGCTTGCTGTTCGAAGCCCCCAACCCGGACGCGGGCGACCGCCCTGAAGTCGACCGTACCGCCTTGCGCCAGGCGCTGCTGGACTCACTGCCGCCAGACTGTGTGAGCTGGGGTGTCAGCGTCACCGACGTTCGCCCGACCGGTGATGAACGCTGGACACTGCATCAAGGCGCCCTCACCCACGGCCCCTTCGACCTGGTGGTGGGTGCCGACGGCGCCTGGTCGAAAATACGCCCGCTGCTGTCGACCTATCAGCCGCAATACAGCGGGTTGACCTTCATCGAGTTCGGCATCGACGATGCAGACCGTCAGCACCCGCACCTCGCCGCACTGGTCGGCCGAGGCACCCTGCAGGTTGCCGGCGAAGCCAGGGCGATCATCGTGCAGCGCAACGCCAACGCGCATTTGCGCGGCTATGCGATCTTTCGCGTGCCTTCAGACTGGTGCGCCGATCACCTCAGCCTGCCCGCACTGAAAGCCCAGTTCCATGGCTGGCACCCGCAGGTATTGGCATTGTTTGATGCGGCGAACGAGACGCTACTGGCGAGACCGATCCACGCCCTGCCCGTCGGCCATCGCTGGTCCCACCGCCAGGGGTTGACGCTGATCGGCGATGCGGCCCATCTGATGTCGCCGTTTGGCGGCGAAGGGGTGAACGCGGCGATGCTGGATGCGGCCGAACTGGCGCGGCACCTGCTGGAGACACCCGACTGCTCATCAGCAGTGCAGGCCTATGAAAACCACATGTTCGAACGAGTGATACCGGCGGCCCAGGGCAGCGCCGAAGCCGCCGCCATCCAGTTATCCCACGACAGCCTGGCGCTGTCCCTGGCCCACCTGCATCACCACCTCACGCCTCAGTAGCCCAACGACAGCCCCGTATTGCGACGCGGGTCATTCGCCCCATAGAAGCGGTTGTTACCCACCGGCTTGCCATCCAGGGACGGCGCGCCCACCAGGATCGCCGCCAGGTGGTTGGCATCCTGCGGGCCGGCAAACTTGTGGCCCCAGCTTTCGAGGATCTTCTGGGTATCCGGGCTCACTGCAAACCGCTCGAGGTTGGTGGTTTCCGGCATCCACTGCTGGTGGAAACGCGGTGCGTCCACGGCTTCCTGGATGTTCATCTTGTAGTCGATGACATTCAGGATGGTCAGCAAGGTCGCCGTGATGATGCGACTGCCACCCGGCGTACCGACCACCATCACCGCCTTGCCATCCTTGGTCACGATGGTCGGGCTCATCGACGACAGCGGCGCCTTGCCCGGTGCGATGGCGTTGGCTTCACCCTGGACCAGGCCGTACATGTTCGGCACGCCGACCTTGACGGTGAAGTCGTCCATTTCATCGTTGAGGATCACCCCGGTCTTGCTCGCCATTACGCCCGCACCGAACCAGTCGTTGAGGGTGTAAGTGACCGACACCGCGTTGCCCCACTTGTCGACGATGGAGTAGTGAGTGGTGTTGTTGCCTTCATGGGGCGACACGCCCGGCTTGATCGCCTGGGAATCGCCAGCTTTTTGCGGTTCGATGGCGTCACGCAGTTTGGCTGCGTAGTTTTTGTCCAGCAGGTGCTCGATCGGGTTCTTCACGAAGTCCGGGTCGCCGAGGTAGCTGTTGCGGTCCACGTAGGCGTGGCGCATGGCTTCGATCTGGTAGTGCAGGCCCTGGGCCGAGTGATAGCCCAGGTCGGCCATCGGGTAGCCTTCGAGAATGTTCATGATCTGGCAGATCACTACGCCACCCGAGCTTGGAGGCGGTGCCGAGACCACGTGGTAGCCACGGTAGTCGCACTCGATGGGTGCCAGTTCGCGGGTCTTGTACTTGTCGAGGTCCGCCTGGGTGATGATGCCCTTGCCGGCCTGGCTGGAATCCACCAGCGCCTTGGCCACCCAGCCTTTATAGAAACCATCGCTGCCCTTGGCCGAGATTTCCTTGAGGGTCTTGGCCAGGTCTTTCTGCACCAGCTTCTGGCCGACCTGCATCGGCTGGCCGTTGTGCAGGAAGATTGCGCGCATGTCCTTGTCTTTTTCGAATTCGCCGGTGGCGGTGTGCAGCAGGTCGATATCGCCCTGCTCCAGGGCAAAGCCGTTTTCCGCCAGCTTGATCGCCGGGGCGATGACCTGGGCGCGCTTGAGGGTGCCGTATTTGCTCAGCGCCAGTTCCATGCCCGACACGGTGCCGGGGACGCCGACAGCCAGGTGGCCCTTGGCGCTGAGGCCGTCGATGACGTTGCCGTCCTTGTCCAGGTACATGTCGGCGGTCGCCGCCAACGGGGCTTTTTCGCGGAAGTCGAGGAAGGTCTTGCGCCCGTCCGCCAGTTGCACGGTCATGAAACCGCCGCCGCCCAGGTTACCCGCCGCCGGGTACACCACCGCCAGCGCATAGCCCACGGCCACAGCAGCGTCGACCGCATTACCGCCGGCCTTGAGCACGTCTACCCCCACATGAGTGGCCAAATGCTGGGCCGTTACCACCATGCCGTTTTCACCGGCCACCGGGGCCTGGGAAGCGGCCTGCACACCACTGACGGTCAACACCAGGGCGGTGGCAATCAAGGTACGGCTGAAAGGTTGGTATTTCATCCATGGCTACTCTAGTTATTGAGACGCACCAAAATAGCCCGTTGCGGATTTAATCCCCAGCGCAATGGCGTTTTTATTACAGAACTTGTCGGTCATGGAACGGACGTGAAAAAGCCCATGCTATATTTCGCGCCCTGACTGTCCTGCAAGGCGCTCTGACATGGTGATCAAGAAGACCGGCATTCGCGCCCAACAGGCCGACCAGACCCGCGCGCGCATCCTCCAGGCGGCGGTCAAGGTGTTCACCCGTGACGGTTATTCCGGCGGGCGCGTCGACAGCATTTCCAAGGAAGCCGACTCCAACGACCGCATGCTTTATTACTATTTCGGCAGCAAGGAACACCTGTTCGTCTGCGTGCTGGAACACATCTATGAGCAGTTCAACCAAGCCGAAAGCAAGCTCAAGCTGGACCTGGGCGCACCGGAGCAGGCCCTGCGCGACCTGGTGGCGTTTATCTGGAATTACTACGTCAAGCACCCGGAATTCGTGGCGATCCTGAGCATCGAGAACCTGCACCAGGGCAAGCATGCCCAGCAATCCGGCGAGATGCGCAGGTTGTCGGGGGAGGCCGTGGGCGTCTTGAAGCCGATCATCGAAGCCGGCCAGGCCCAGGGCGTGTTTCGCCAGGATGTCGACCTCAAGCACGTGTACCTGATGATCGCCTCGCTCTGCTACTTCTATAACTCCAACCGGCATACCCTCAGCTCATTCCTCGGTGAAGACCTGGCGAACAAAGGGCAGCAGCAGGATTGGCTGGGGTTTATCAGCGATTTAGTGGTACGCGGCGTCACCCCGACCTCCCTGTAAGAACCGAATCCAACTGTGGGAGAGGGCTTGCCCGCGATAGCGGTGGGTCAGCTAAACATAGGCTGGCTGATGCACCGCCATCGGGGGCAAGCCCCCTCCCACATGTTTTACCCCATTGCGTCAATGGGTGCCGGGGTTGGCGCGCAGATGCGCCACCTTCTGCTCCAACCCCTTCCACTGCGGCGCATTCGGCGCAAATTGCCCGCGCAGATACGCCGCCAGATCCGCCACCTGGCTGTTCGACAGACTGTCCTTGAATCCCGGCATATACCCCAGGTCCTTGGTCGCCGGGTGGCTGATGCCTTGCAGAATCACCTTGATCAAGTTATCCGGCTGGTCGCTGTGCACATTGGTATTGGTCGCCAGCGACGGGCTTACCCCAAACAGCTTCGGCCCCAGCCCCTCGGCATGGCAGGCCTTGCATGAACCTTCAAATACGCGTCGGCCATTGGGATTCGGCACGCTGACGGCGGCCGCCACCTGGGCCTCGGCTGCGGCTTCGCCATTGAGCGACGCCAGGTACACCGCCATGGCGCGGATATCCGCCTTGGGCAGTTTGGACAATTCACTCACCACCGGTCCCATCGGACCTGCGGCCACGCCATGGGCGTCGGAATAGCCGGTACTCAAATAGGTGAACAACTGGTCTTCGGTCCATGGCGTCGGCGCCTTGGACAGGCCGGTCAGTGCCGGTGCTTCCCATCCATCGACCATGCCCCCGGCCAGGAACGCCTTGCCGCCCTTCTCCGCTCCCATCACATTGCGAGGGGAATGACAGGCCGCACAATGCCCCAGGCCATTGACCAGGTAGTTGCCACGATTCCATTGCTCGCCACGCTCCGGCTGCGGGGTGATTTCGCCACGTCGCAGGTTCAGTGCATTCCACCCCGCCATCAACGGCCTGATGTTGAACGGAAAGCCCATGGCATTCGGCGTCGGCGCCTGACTCACCGGCGCCTGGGACATCAGGTAGGCGTACAGCGCCTGCATGTCCGCATCGTTGATATTACGGAACGCCGTGTAGGGAAACGCCGGGTATAGGTTGCGCCCGTCGCGGCCGATACCGTCGCGCATCGCACGCTCGAACGCCGGGTACGACCAGGCACCGATGCCGGTCTCCACGTCCGGGGTGATATTGCTGCTGTACAGCGTGCCGAAGGGGGTTTGCATCGCCAGCCCACCGGCATTGGTCGCGCCGCCCGGCGCCGTATGGCACACCGCGCAATCGCCGACTGCCGCGAGCAAGCGCCCGCGTTCCAGAGTGGCCTTGGACCAGGTGCCGGCGCTGGGCGGCGCAATCGGGGCGATTTCATTGTGGAATGGCCAGGCCGTCGCCAGCACCGCGCCCAGGGTGGCGAACAGCGCGCCGAACCACCATTTGCGCCGTTTCTCCGGCGACTTGGCCGGCTCGCCCAGGGTGCCGGCATTCAGCGCCGCCAACACCCGCTCCGGGGTGATCGGCAACTCGCGAAAACGAATGCCGGTGGCGTCGTAGATCGCATTGGCAATCGCCGCCGCGCTGGGCACCGATGCCGACTCACCGGCGCCCAGGGGCGGCTGGTCCTGGCGCGGCATCATCATCACGTCAATCTGCGGCACTTCAGGGAAGGTCAGGATCGGGTAACCGCCCCACTCCTTGCTCGCCACCGTCGATTCTTCAAAGGTCACGCGCTCTTTCAGCACACGGCTGGTGGACTGGATCACATTGCCGTGGATCTGATGCTGCACCCCGGTCGGGTTGATCATCATCCCCGAGTCATGGCCGATCACCACGCGGGTCACCGACACATCGCCGGTCTGCTTGTCGATGGCCACGTCCGCCACCCACGCCGCCCACGCCGCGCCGAAACCGGGGAACTTGCTGTGGATGTAGCGCGCGTAGGCAAAGCCCCGGCCACGCAGCAGGTGGTCCTCATTGGCGGTCTGCATCGGCGCGGTGCGCGGGGCCCAATTGGCGCGCTCGGCGGTGGATTTGACCAAGTCGATGGCGCGTTCGTCCTTGAGGTAGCGCAGGCGATACTCCACCGGGTCGACACCGGCGGCGAAGGCCAGTTCATCGATATAGGATTCGTGGGCAAAGGTGTTGGGCAACGCCGACACGCCGCGCATCCACGAGGCGCGCACAATGGGCGCCATGTCGTTGATGCTCACGCGCATGTTGTCGATGTCGTAGGGCGGAATCGAGGTGCGGTCGCCCATCTCAAACATCGCCGCCACCGGTTCCACGCGGCCGGTCAGCAACAACGCCAGGGTTGGCGCGCCGTTGGAGGGGTAGCTGGTTTCAAAGTCGTAGGCGGCAATGCTGCCATCGGCGTTCAGGCCGCCATCCACATCCATCAACTGCGCAGTGCCCTTGGGCTCCCACAGGTGTTCCTGTTCACGGCTCAATTGCACGCGTACCGGTTTGCCGACTGCACGGGACAGCAACAAGGCATCGGCACACACATCATCCGCGCAATTGCGCCCATAACAGCCGGCGGCTTCCATGCGGATCACATCGATCAGCGCCTCATCACACTCCAACAGCCACGCCAGGTCGGCGCGCAGCAGGTGCGGGTTCTGGCTGCCCGACCACACCCGGCTGCCGGCCGGCGAGTAATCCGCCACGCCACAGGAGGGGCCGATCGAGCCGTGCATCTGGTACGGCCACAGGTAACTGCGCGGCATGCGCTGGCTGGCACCCGCCAGGGCTTCATCGACATTGCCCTGGTCAAGCACGGTGCGGCGCACGCGAGGGTTGTCGCGGATGGCCTGCTCGACATCACGCATGTCCGGCAAGGCGTTGTTCCAGGGTTTCCAGTGCACCTGCAAGGCGCTGGCGGCCTTGATCGCCTGCTCCTCACGCAACGCGACCACGCCGACAAAATCGCGGATGACCACCACCGCAACAATGCCGGGAATATGGGCGATGGACGACTCATCCACGCTCAACAGGCTGTTGCCGACAAAATCGCCGCAATCCAGCCCCGCATACGGTGGGCGGATCACCCGGCCATGGAGCATGCCCGGTACGCGCATGTCGTGCACGTAAGTCAGCTCACCGGTGGCCTTACCGGGGATATCCACCCGTGCGGCGCCCTTGCCCACCAAGCGATAGTCCTCAGTGGCCTTTAGCGGCGCGTCGCCGCTGATGCGCAGTTGGTCGTGCTGGCCGCTGACCAGTTCGCTATAGGTGGTGGTGCGCCCATCCGGCGCTTGAATAACGCCAGCATCCACTTTCAGGCCGGCTGTACTCACGCCCCAGCGCCCCGCTGCCCGCGCCAACAGAAAACGCCGGGCTTCGGCGGCCGCGTTGCGCAGGGGGATTGCTGATATCTGCAACGTAGCGCTGGCAATCGTCGCGCCCTGGTTGGGCACGCGCTCGGTATCCCCAAGCACCATCTGCACCTGGTCCATCGCCAGGTCCAGTTCCTCGGCCACGATCTGCGCCAGCGACGTACGGATGCCGGTGCCCAGGTCCACATGGCCGTTGAACGCATACACCAGGCCGTCATCGTTGACCGCAATAAACAGCCCAAGCTCCTTGGGCTTGACCGTGGGCGTGCCACCCTTGGCCACCGGCCCCGAGGGCGGCAGCACATCATCGACGATCAACAGGACACCGGCCTTGGCCAGCCATTGGTCACGGGAAAGCGGAATGTTCGGCATGGTCATCACTCCACGGTCATCAGGCGGGCCGCACGCAGCACGGCGCGCAGGATTTCGATATGGGTGCCGCAGCGGCAGAGGTTGCCCGACAGCTCGTTGCGCACCTGGGCTTCGCTGGGGTTGGGGTTACGGTCGAGCAAGGCCTTGGCGGTCATGATCATGCCGTTGAGGCAGTAGCCACATTGCGCGGCCTGCTCGTCGATAAAGGCTTGTTGCACCGGGTGCGGCGCCTGGCGCGTGCCCAGGCCTTCGAGGGTGACAATCTCGCGGCCCACGGTCCCCGACAACGGAAACACGCAGGCGCGCGCCGCCACCCCATCGATGATCACGGTGCAGGCACCGCACTCCCCCAGGCCACAGCCATATTTGGGACCATTGAGTTCCAGGTCATTGCGCAGCACCAGCAACAGCGGCGTGTCCGCCATGGCGCTGACTTCGTGTGTTTGCCCGTTGACCTCAAGCGCTACTGTGATGTGCTGGCTGATCATGTGCTTCGCCCGTAACAGTTGATGAAGTACCCACTACATGAAACAGTCAAAAAAAAGCGTCGCGGACCTGGGGCCTCGCGACACACTTGACTGGTGAAGTGATTACTACACGAACTTAGAGCAAGATCGGTGCCAGAGGATGTTGTGGTGAGGGGGGGGCGCGCCCACCCCAATCAGTCCTGGGGATCGTCAATCATCTTGCGCAGCAGGAACAGCACCGCCACCCGTTCGGCGGGGTTGAGATTGCTCATGGTCAATTCACTGATCTGCGCGGCACGGGGCGTGGTCTGGGCGACCAGTTCGGCGCCTGCCGGGGACAGGTCCACCACCACCTTGCGCTTGTCCTGCGGGTCCGGTTCCAGGCTGATCAGTGCCTTGGCCTTGAGCCGCTCGACGATCCCACGGATGGTCGCCTGGTCCACCGCAGTCGCCTTGACCAACTCGGTCAGCGAACTTGCACCGTGATCGCGCAGTGCGCACAGGGTCACGAACTGCACGGCGGTGAGCTGTGAGTCGCCGACATTCTGCTGAAAGATCGCCAGGTGGCGCTGGTAGGCCTTGCGCAGCAGGTGGCCAACTTGTTCAGAAAAGACGTAGGAATCAGGCACGGCTTGGCTCGGTGGATGGCTGGCGATGGGGAAGCATGATGGCTTCGTTGTTGGATGCACTCAAGTTTCTCATGCTCGAATGTAGTCTACATGTGGGAGGGGGCTTGCCCCCGATGGCGGTGTATCAGCGAGCTAATTTCCAGCTGCTCCTCCGCCATCGGGGGCAAGCCCCCTCCCACACGGGTTAATCAGCGGGCCAGGGAGCCTGCTGGGGCAACCACATCCCCTGCAATCACGACGGCCTCATCATCCAGGTACACATCGCAATTGCGCAGCGGAATGTCCATATGGCACGGCGTCTTGCGTGTCCCGCCGACTTCGGTGTTCGGCCCGGTGGAGAACAGGAAATTGCCATAGAACGCCCGCGCATCCATGCACATGCCGTCGTTCTTGTCGTGCAGGCCCATGGCGGTCCACTGCGCCCGTGGCTGCAGGCCCCAGCCGATATGGGAGATGCCGTACACCTCGGGGTCGTTGAAGTACTTCATGTAGTCACGCAGGTACTCGGCCTCGAACCCCCCGTGGATCTTCGTGATGAAGCCCTTCTCGATCTCCAGGGTGATCTTCTCGCGGGTGTAGGTCTTGAAGGGCAGCAGGATGTCGCCGATGTCCAGCACCAGCACGCCCTCGGCGGTTTCTTCGTTGGGCCAGGAAAACAGGAAACCGCTGGGCCAGTGGTCCCAGCGCCCCGGTTCATCGGCAAAGCCGTATTCGGTCACGCAGGGGTATTGCCCCAGGGCGGCACGGAAGTCACTGCCGGCGCGGGATTTGACATGGATCGAACGCGCCTTCTTCAACAACTGCTCGGCCGCCAGCACACGCACCTTGTCCTCTTCGGTGGGCAGCATGCGCGCCAGCACTTCCGGAGGTTCCACGGCCAGCAGAATGCGCGTGCCGGTCTTGAGGATCTGCTCCTGCTCCGGCGAGTGCAGCAGCATCATGGTGTCGACGATCAGATCCGCCGCCTCCAGGGCGCGCTGGGCGGCGATATTACCGGTGAGCGCGGTGTCGCCGCAGTAGGCGGTCATGTCGTTGCCCATGGCCTTGGGATGGTTGAACGATGGCAACTCCACCGCATACACCTTGGCCCCCAGGCGCTGCGCGGCGTCCATCGCGGCGCGCACGGTGCGCGGGTCGGAATAATGGCTCTTGAGCACGGCGACGCTCTGGGTCGGGTCGACCCTGGACAGCTTCAACACGTGCTCGAACATCTGGGTCAATTCGCAATCGCTTACCGGCATTTTCCTGTCTCCTGTGGGCCCGCACCAAGTTCAGGCACTGCGCTTCACTCTAGTGCACTTTTATAGCGTATACGCCATTTAATAACGATAAGACCCGAATTGCGAACAGACTGCAAGCGGCGCGCCACAACGTTACCTATCGGAACAACTCCAATGTTAATTGGCTACATACCGTTACACAGGAGCCGTACGGCCAGAAAATAAATTTTCAGAGACAGGCTTCCCATTTCAAAAAATGAGCGTATACACTTTAAAAACCTTGCGGACAGACGCTACCGAAAATCACAAAGACAGAGGAATACGCCCCATGGGAAGCACGCAAAAAATCGCCATCGTCGGCGCAGGCCTGGGCGGTGCCGCCGCTGCCACCCTGTTGCAGCAAGCCGGCTTCGACGTGGATGTATATGAGCAGGCGTCGGAGTTTTCCCGATTGGGCGCGGGGATCCACATGGGCCCCAATATCATGAAAATCTTTCGCCGCATGGGCATCGAAAAGCAGTTGGACCTGATGGGCTCGCACCCCGAGCACTGGTTCAGCCGCTGCGGCGAAACCGGCGACTACCTCTCGCGCATCCCGCTCACCGGCTACGGCGCGTCCTACATCACGGTGCACCGTGGCGACCTGCATGCGCTGCAAATGTCCACCCTCAAGCCCGGCACCCTGCACTTCAACAAGCGCCTGGAAAGCCTTGAGGAAACCGACACCCAGGTGCGCCTGACCTTCGCCGACGGCCAAGTGACCTACGCCGACATCGTGATCGGCGCCGACGGCATCAATTCCAAGATCCGCGAAGAACTGCTGGGCGTGGAAAAACCGCTGTACAGCGGCTGGGTCGCACACCGCGCACTGATCCGTGGCGACCAACTCGCCAAGTACGACTTGAAGTTCGAAGACTGCATCAAGTGGTGGACCGAGGACCGCCACATGATGGTCTACTACACCACCGGCAAACGCGACGAGTACTACTACGTGACCGGCGTACCCCACGCTGAATGGGACTTCCAGGGCGCGTTCGTCGACAGCAGCCGCGAAGAGATGTTCGACGCCTTCAAGGGCTACCACCCCACTGTGCAAGCCTTGATCGAATCCACCGACAGCGTGACCAAATGGCCGCTGCGCAACCGCAACCCACTGCCGCTGTGGAGCCGTGGTCGCCTGGTATTGCTCGGCGACGCCTGTCACCCGATGAAACCGCACATGGCCCAGGGCGCCGGCATGGCCATCGAAGACGCCGCCATGCTCACCCGCTGCCTGCAGGAAACCGGCATCAGCGACTACCGCACCGCCTTCGAGCTGTACGAAGCCAACCGCAAGGAACGTGCCTCCCGGGTGCAGGCAGTGTCCAACGCCAACACCTGGCTGCGCACCCAGGAAGACCCGGCCTGGGTCTACGGCTATGACCTGTACGCCCAGGAACTGAAATCGGGGGTGGCCGCGTGAGCACCTTCCTCTACGGTGGCAACGTGCAGGCCAACGGCATTCGCCAGCATTACTTGCGTTACGGCGGCAAAGGCCCGGCGTTGATCCTGATCCCGGGCATCACCAGCCCGGCGATCACCTGGGGGTTCGTCGCGGAGCGCCTGGGCGCACAGTTCGACACCTATGTGCTGGACGTGCGCGGTCGCGGGCTGTCCTCCACCGGCCCCGAACTCGACTACAGCGCGGACACCTGCGCCGACGACATCGGTGCCTTTGCCGATGCGCTGAACCTGGACAGCTATCACCTGATGGGCCATTCCATGGGCGCCCGTTTTGCCTTGCGCAGTGCGGTCAAACATCCGCAGGGCGTGAAGCGCGTGGTGCTGATCGACCCGCCGGTGTCTGGCCCGGGTCGGCGTGAGTACCCGAGCAAACTGCCGTGGTACGTGGATTCGATCCGCCAATCCCTGGTCGGCATGGATGCCGAGGCGATGCGCGCCTTCTGTGCCACCTGGACCGACGAACAACTGCAACTGCGTGCCGAATGGCTGCACACCTGTTTTGAGCCCGCCATCGTGCGCGCCTTCAATGATTTCCACACCGTGGATTTCCACCAGGACCTGCCCCACCTCAAGGCCCCTGCCCTGTTGATGGTGGCCGGTCGCGGCGGGGTGATCCTCGATGAGGACATTGCCGAAATCCAGGGCCTGCAACCGCGCATCCAGGTCGCCCGCGTACCCAACGCCGGGCACATGATTCCGTGGGATGACTTCGACGGTTTCTTCCACGCCCTCGGCGACTTCCTCACACAATAAAAACGGAGACCACCATGCAGAAGCCTTACCGCATCGGCCAGATCGTGCCGAGCTCCAACACCACCATGGAAACCGAAATCCCGGCGATGCTCACCGCGCGCCAGGCGATCCGTCCCGAGCGTTTTACCTTTCACTCCAGCCGCATGCGCATGAAGCAGGTGCGCAAGGAAGAACTGGCGGCCATGGACGGTGAGTCCGACCGTTGCGCCGTCGAGTTGTCCGACGCCAAGGTAGACGTGCTGGGTTATGCGTGCCTGGTGGCGATCATGGCCATGGGGCTGGGGTATCACCGCAACTCCGAACAACGCCTGCGCAAGGCCACTGCCGACAACGATGCCAACGCCCCGGTCATCACCAGCGCCGGCGCCTTGATCGAAGGCCTGAAAGTCATGGGCGCCAAGCGCATCGCGATTGTTGCACCGTACATGAAGCCGTTGACCGAACTGGTGGTGAACTACATCCGCGAAGAAGGCTTTGATGTGGTGGACTGGCGCGCCCTGGAGATCCCCGACAACCTCGAAGTGGCCCGCCACGACCCGGCCAACCTGCCGGCCATCGTCGCCGGCATGAACCTGGAAGGTGTCGACGTGATCGTGCTGTCCGCCTGCGTGCAGATGCAGTCGCTGCCGGTGGTGGCCAAGGTCGAGGCGCAAACCGGCAAGCCGGTGCTCACCGCCGCTATCGCCACCACCTACGCCATGCTCAAGGCCCTGGACCTGGAGCCCATCGTACCCGGCGCGGGAGCCCTGCTCTCCGGCGCCTATTAATGTGTGGCGAGCGGGCTTCTGTGGCAAGCGGGCAAGTTGTGGCGAGCGGGCTTGCCCCGCGTTGGGCTGCGAAGCGGCCCAAAAAAAAGCGGGAGCGCTACGCACTCCAACGCGGGACAAGCCCGCTCGCCACAAGGTAAGTGCACTGTCCAGAAATGAGGGGGTTAAACGATGAGCGAACAATCCGCCGACGCCAATTACCAGGGCGTATGGGGCAACCGCATCGGCTTTGGCAAAAAGGCCGCGCTGTTGATGATCGATTTCATGCAAGGCTACACCACCGAAGGCGCGCCGCTGTTCGCGCCGGGTGTGGTCACAGCCGTGGCTGAAAGCGTGGAGCTGCTGGCCAGCGCGCGCCAGCACGGGATTGCAGTCGTCCACACCAATATCCGCTACCATCCCGGCCATTTCCTGGATGGAGGCATATGGGTCAAGAAGGCCCCGGTGATGAAAGACATGGTCGAAGGCAACCCACTGGCCGCGTTCTGCGCCGAGGTACTGCCCCAGGCCGATGAAGTGGTGATCACCAAACAGTACGCCAGTGCGTTTTTCGGCAGCAGCCTGGCGCCGATGCTGCATGCACAGGGCATCGACACCGTGGTACTGGCCGGGTGTTCCACCAGCGGCTGCATCCGCGCCACAGCGGTGGATGCAGTGCAACACGGGTTTCGCACCATCGTCGTGCGCGAATGCGTCGGCGACCGGCACCCGGCCCCCCATGAAGCCAATCTGTTCGATATCGACAGCAAGTATGGCGACGTGGTGAGCAAGCAGGAGGCAATGCGCAAATTCAGGGAGCAATAAACGGTACCGAGAATCGCGCCATAGAGTGCGGTCTCGCCTAAAACTGGGGTACACGCCCCAGTCTTCTGACACTGCCTTTGGACGTCGCTTCTACAGCACTCCGAAGTGCTGGAACAAAAGCGGCTGTATAAAAACCATAAGTCACCGCCAGGAGACACCCCATGCCCATTGCGAATGCAGCGCCGGCGACCACGGTCGCCGATCCCGTCAACACGCTTTACCACAAGATCACCTGGAAACTGATTCCGTTCCTGTGCTTCTGTTATCTGGCCGCCTATCTGGACCGGATCAATATCGGTTTCGCCAAATTGCAGATGCTCGACCAGTTGCAGTTCAGCGAAACCGCGTTCGGCCTCGGTGCCGGCCTGTTCTTTGTCGGCTACATCATCTTTGAAGTGCCAAGCAACCTGGTGCTGGAACGGGTCGGCGCGAAGATCTGGATCGCGCGCATCATGATCACCTGGGGCCTGCTCTCGGCCTGCACCATGCTGGTCACCTCCACCACCCAGTTCTACATCCTGCGCTTTTTGCTCGGCGCGGCCGAAGCGGGCTTTCTACCGGGCGTGCTGTACTACCTGACCACCTGGTTCCCCACCCACCGACGTGGGCGCATCATCGCGCTGTTCATGATCGGCCTGCCGCTGTCCAGCGTGATCGGCGGCCCGCTGTCCGGCTGGATCATGGGTCACTTCGACCACATCGGCGGTCTGCGCGGCTGGCAGTGGCTGTTCCTGATCGAGGCGGTGCCCAGCGTATTGCTCGGCGTGCTGACCTTCTGGGCGCTGCCCAACACCTACCAGCAAGCCAAATGGCTGTCGGACGAGGAAAAGGCCCTGCTGGAAACCGAACTGCACAAGGACGACGCCGATGGCACCGCCAGCAAGCACAGCTTCCGCGACGGGTTCTTCAACCTCAAGGTGTGGATGCTCGGCGGTATCGACTTCTCGATCCTGCTCAGCGCCTACGCCATGGGTTTCTGGATGCCGACGTTCATCCGCAACGCCGGGGTCACCGACACCTTCCATATCGGTGTGCTCACCGCCTTGCCGAGCGTCGCCGCCCTGCTCGGCATGCTGTTGATCGGCGCCAGTTCCGACAAACACCGCGAACGCCGCTGGCACATCATCGTGCCGTTCTTCATCGGCGCGGCGGCGATGGCCACCAGCACCTTCTTCACCCATAACGTAGCGGCTACCGTGGCGCTGTTCGCAATTGCTTCGGCGGCGATCATCGGCGCGGTGCCGGTGTTTTTCAGCCTGCCGGCGACGTTCCTCAAAGGCACCGCGGCGGCCACCGGCTTTGCCCTGGCCTGTTCGGTGGCGAATATTGCCGGTCTGGTGAGCAACTCGTTGATGGGCGTTGCGATTGACGTCACAGGCAGCAGCGCGGGTGCCTTGTGGTTTTTCGCCGGCTGCCTGATTCTCAGCAGCTTCCTGGTCATCGCCTTGCCGGCGAAACTGGTGAACCGCTGATAACCCCAATTATTCCGGATGAACCACCATGCAAGGCTTCTTGATAGGCACGCAGAAGGCCAAGGTGGTGTTCGGTGTCGACCAGAAGAAATTCCGGGATGGCTACGTCAACCTCGTGACCCTGCCGACGCCGGTCAAGCACTGACCGGCCGGGCGCTCTCACCTTGCGTGGGAGCGCATTCTTTTTCAGTCGCTCAGCGTTGAGTACATATCCGTTATTGGTCAACGGTTATGCACTTATCAATCACCTCACGCAAAACCACTACAATCCCCACCGCATCCGACATAGAAGCCACATTGGTAAACCCCATCAACACCCCCTGCCCCCGCCCAGTCTCAAGCGTCCAGGAAGACAGTGCCTGCACCGCCAACCCCGCTCTACCAGCGGCCTCAGCCACGACAAGGTCCGGCACATCCACCACCAACCGCGCCAGCAAATTAATCCCGCCCGCCTGCTCATCCACCCGCAGATACCCCGCACAATGCACGCGCAACGCCTCCACCAGATACGCCCTGCGCTGCGCATACAACAGGCGCATCTTCTTCAAATGCCGGGTGAAATGCCCCTGCTCGAGAAAATCCGCCGCAGTCAATTGCAACAACTGCGCCCCACGCTGCTGCAACGCCTCGGCCGCACGTTCAAACGCCGACACCAACGACACAGGCACCACCAGATACCCCAAGCGCAACCCCGGGAACAGCATCTTGCTGAAGCTTCCGGCATAGATCACTCGGTCATCCGTATCCTGGCTCTTGAGCGCCGCCAACGGCTGCCCGCGATAGCGAAATTCACTGTCATAGTCATCCTCTACCACCCAACTGCCCTGCTCTCGCGCCCATTCCAGCAAGGCCTGCCGCCGCAGCGGGTTCAACGCCACACCCAAGGGGCTCTGATGCGCCGGGGTGACTATCGCCAGTCGCGCCCCACGCCCCCGTGCAATGCCCTGCGCGACATCCAGCCCATCGCGATCCACCGGCACCGGCACCAGTTCCACACCGCGATGCCTCAACAACTGCCGCGCATGCAAGTACCCGGGATCTTCGAACCAGCAGCGCTGCCCCGCCATCGCCAGCGTTTCGCAGACCAGGGTGAGGCCGCCCGCATACCCGGCACACACAAACACCTGCTGGGGCGTGCACTCCACGCCGCGATACAACGCCAGGTAGCTGGCAATCGCCACACGCAGCGCCTGGGTGCCGCGCACGTCGCCCATCGCCAGGCTGTCCGCATCGGTGCGGCGCACTTGCTGGGTCACCAGGCGTGCCCACAATTTGCGGGGGAACGCATCCAGGGCGGGCAGGCCCATTTGCAACGGCCGAGGGCCTGAAGTCACCGGCAGCGCAACCGGCATGGGTTTCACCGACACCTGCGGCAGCGCCTCGGCAATCACGGTCCCCGCTTGCCCGCGCGCCTCGAAGAAACCTTCGCTGACCAGCAGTTGATACGCCGCCTCCACCGTGCCCCGCGCCACCTTGAGCTCCTGGGCCAGCGCCCGCACCGAGGGCACGCGCTCGCCGGCGCGCAATTGGCCCTGGTCGATGGCCTGGCGAAAACGCCGGTAGATTTCCTGGTATTTGGGCAGCGACGACATCGCAAGTGGCTCGGCGGGAAGACAGGCCGAAGTCTGATCATGTCCCAACCCACTTGTCCAATCATGCCCCTGTCAGGCCACCTGGCCAGCCACGAAAATGGCGCATCTCTTCACCGCAATAAGGATCGCCCATGAAACACCGTCTCGACTACGCCCTGGCCGCCCCCGCCGGTTATAAAGCCCTGGGCTCGGTGCACAGCTATATCCACGGCTGCGGCTTGGAAAAAGAACTGATCGACCTGGTGTACCTGCGAGTCTCGCAACTCAACGGCTGCGCCTATTGCCTGGATAGCCATTCCCGCGACCTGCTCAAGCTGGGCGTAAGCCTGGAAAAAATCATGCTGCTGGCCGCCTGGCGCGAAGGTCTGCCGCTGTACACCCCGCGTGAGCAGGCCGCCCTGGCCTGGGCCGAAGTGGTGACGCCGGTCGCGCAAACCCAGGTGCCGGATGCGGATTACGCACAGGTCGCGGCGGTGTTCAGCGACAAGGAACTCGCCGACCTGACCCTGGCCATCGGCTTGATGAACGCCCTCAATCGTGTCGCCATCAGCTTTCGCAAAGTGCCGGCGGCAATCAAGGCTCACCTGGAGAACCACGGCCATGAATGAACACGTCGAGTTCGTCCAGATGGAAACCGAGGCCGATTGCGTCGCCAGCTTTGCAGTGATGCAGCAGCTGCGCCCGCACCTCACCGACGCCAAGGCGTTCGCCGAGCAAGTCCAGCGCCAACGGCAAAACGGGTATCGCCTGCTCGCCGCGCGGGAACACGGCCAGGTGATCGGCCTGGCCGGCTACCGGTTGACCGAGAACACCCTGTATGGCCGCTTTATCTACGTCGATGACCTGGTGGTAGACGCCACGTTGCAGCGGCGCCGCCTCGGTGAACGACTGCTTGACCACGTGCGTGACGCAACCCGCGCCCACGGCTATCGCTGGCTGGTGCTGGACACCGGCATGCACATGGCCCTGGCCCAACGCTTCTATTTCCGCCAGGGCCTGTTGCCCCTGGGCATGCACTTTTCCCAGGACCTCAGCCAATGACTCGCGCCCTGCTCCTCGGTTTCAGCCCCCACGGTAAAGCCGCGCAGACCTTCAAACTGGCCCGTGCCCTGCTGCGCGACCTGGTACCGGATGCCGAGGTGACCGAGCGTGACTATGGCGGCCAGGCGCTGCCGCCGCTGACCCGTGAATATGCCAACGCACTCACCACAGCGGGGGGCTTGAGCGGCAAGGCGACGGCACTCTCGGAACAGTTGATCGTGGAACTGGAAGCCTGCGACCTGCTGATCCTGTGCACCCCGGTGCACAATTTCACCGTGCCGGCGGCGCTCAAGGCCTGGATCGACCACGTGGTGCGCATCCAGCGCAGCTTTACGGTGAATGCGCAATTGGCCAAGGTCGGCTTGCTGGAGGACCGGCGCACCTTTGTGCTGGTCAGCTCGGGTAACGCCCGCAAAGGCCATGAACCGGACTTCCTTACCCCGTACATGACCGCGATCCTGGCGACGGTGGGTATTGAGTCGGTAGATTTTGTGTACCTGCCGGCCATGGTGCGCGGTGAAGAAGCGGTCAATCGCGCGCTGGAACAGGCGCACCGGCAACTGTCGCTCGCAATCAGCTCTGGCCTATAAAAATAATGGCGCTAGAATCAGCGCCATTCCTGCGCCTGACGCCCTGATACGAGCCCCCCATGAGCTTTGATTTCGACACGATCCACCCCCGCCTCGGCACCGGCAGCACCAAGTGGAACCGCTACCCGCAAGACGTTTTGCCGATGTGGATCGCCGACATGGACATCGCCGCCCCACCCGCCGTGCTGAAGGCCCTGCACGCACGCCTCGACCAACAGGTGCTGGGCTACAGCGTCGCGGGGCCGGATGTGCGCGAGGCGATCATTGCCGACCTGTGGAACAAGTACGCCTGGCGCGTGCAGCCGGATGAGTTGCTGTTTTTGCCGGGTGTGGAGCCGGGTTTCAATATGGCGCTGCATGCATTTGTAGAGCCGGGCCAGCCGGTGGTGCTGCAAACCCCCAACTACCGGCCGATCCGCCTGGCGCCGGGGCACTGGAACCTGCCGCGCATCGAAGTGCCGTTCGAGTGGGTCAACGGTGAATACCTCACGCCAATGCCAGCAATGCGCCAGGCGCTGACCGGCGCCGGCGCGCTGTTGTTGAGCAACCCGCACAACCCTATGGGCAAAGTCTTCCCTCGCGATGAACTGCTGGCCGTGGCCAATGCCTGCCTGGAACACGGCGCGTTGATCATCTCCGACGAAATCCACGCCGAGCTGTGCTTTGACGGTCGTCGCCATATCCCCACCGCCAGCCTCAGCCCCGAGATTGCCCAGCGCACCATCACGCTGATGTCGGCGAGCAAGGCCTATAACGTCGCCGGCCTGAAGACCTGCTTTGCCGTGGTGCAGAACGCCGAGATCCGCGAGCGCTTCAACCAGGCCCGGTGCGGCATGGTCGACAGCGTCAGCCCCCTGGGCCTGGAAGCCACCCGCGCCGCCTACAGTGAATGCGCCGACTGGCTCGATGCCTTGGTGCAGTACCTGCAAGCCAACCGCGACTACCTGCTCGACGCCGTGCAGACCCGCCTGCCCGGCGTGGTCATGCACGCGCCGCAAGGCACCTTCCTGGCCTGGCTGGATTGCAGCGCGTTGGGCCTGGATGACCCGCAGCAGTTCTTCCTGGAACAGGCCAAGGTTGGCTTGAGCGCAGGGATCGAATTCGGTGACGACAGCCAGCAATTCGTGCGCCTTAACTTCGGCTGCCCACGGGCGATGCTGGAGGAAGGCTTGCAGCGCATGGAGCGCGCCCTGCGTCACCGCCAAGCCTAATTCACAATTTTTCGCAACGCGTGCCGAACGCCTGCTGTTACTGTTTTTGCCGATACGCCCCACCGGTAACAGCAGGAGTTTCATGGCATGACGACCCAGCCCCTCGATCGCTCGTCCGACCCCAAAGTCCTCCCCCGCACGCCGCCCAAGTCAGGCACGCAGTTCCATGCGTTGCTCAAGCAAAGCGCCAACAACAAAAAGGTCGAGGCCCAGGACAAGACACCATCGGGGCTGGAGGCCAGTAAAAAAGACGGCTATGAGTTGGCCGCCAAGGATGCCACGCCGCCAGAGACGTTGGCCGACTACAAGGCCATCGGCCCGCCCGATGAAGTCGGCCCCGGGTTGATTCGCTATGAGACCCAGGACGGCAAGAAAATCATCGTCAGCGAACAGGACAGCCCCGAGCTGTTCAAGCAGGTCAGCCAGGATTTCAAGGCACTGACCGGCGTGGTCGCCAGCCAGAATGCCGGCTACCAGAGCCTCGGCGCCGACGGCACTGCGCCGGGCAAACTCGCCGATTACAAATCCCTCGGCCCACCGGATGAAACCGGACCGGGTGTGATCCGCTACGAGACCCAGGACGGCACCAAGGTCGTCATCAGCCAGCGTGACAACCCCGAAGCCTTCCAGAAAGCCAAGGACGCCTATGCCAGCTTTACCGGCCTGTCCAGCAGTGAAGACGCCGGGTACAAGCGCGCCAGCGACAATGAAGTGTGGCCGCCCTACGCGGGTACCACGGTGGGCCCTGTGGATGAAGTCGGCCCGGGCCTGATCCGCTTTGAAAGCAACGGCCAGAAAATGGTGGTGGCCCGCGACGACAACCCCAAGCTGTTCGACTACCTGGCAGGCCTGCACGCGGTCTACACCGACCCCGGCAAGAAAGCCGTGGTGGAAGGCGAACTGAACAACGGCGCGGTACTGGCCGATGCCAACACCCCGTTGCCGGGCCTGAACGACTACAAGAACTTCAGTTGGAACAACGACCAGAAAGACCACATCCTCACCTACGAGCTGCATGACGGCACCAAGGTGGTGGTGTCGTCCGACGTCAGCCCCGAGCTGTTCAAGAGCGTCGCCACCGCCAATGACACCTGGGCCAAGATCCACACCAGCGAGGGCGAAGGCTACAAGCTGGCCGGGCCGAATGACTTCCTGAAAAACACCGATATCACCTTCGGCTCCCCGGATGAACTGGGCGACGGCCTGATCCGCTATGAAACCAGCGAAGGCAAGGTGATCGTCTCCAAGGAGCTCAGCCCGCAGCTCTACGACGACGTGGCGGCCAAATGGGAAGCCTGGAGCGCCAGCTCGGTGGACGATACCCGCGCCAAGCACAACCTGCCCAAGGCCGACGACCTGGATGTGCTGAACCTGGACACCGGCGTGCACGCCGATGAAAAGGACGACAAATCGCCGACCCTCAGCGTCAGCGAGCTGGCCACCACGCAACTGATCGACACCTACCGCGAAGGCGTGAAGAACGGCTCGATCCCCAAGGACGACCCGCGTGCGAAGCTGGTCCGGGCCCTCGAAGCGCAAGCCGCGTACCAGAACGGCCATGGCATCACCGGCTACGAAGAAGCCAAGCGCCCATTCGGCACGACCTGGCGCGAGTTCGATGACAAGCAGACCGAGCTGACCTCGGCCGACATGCACGACATCATCGACGGCAAGGCCGTGCAGAAGCAGATCGGCGAACTGTTCAACGACCCCACCGTGCAGGCCGACTATAAGTCGAAGATGGACGAGGCGATCAACAAGCTGCCGAACAAGGACGAGATCAAACAGAAGCTGCTCGACCTCACCTCCAACCCGGACTACGTGCTGTACCTCAAGGACCTGCAAAGCCAGGGCAAGACCTACGAGGCGCAGAAAGACCTCAGCGACACCCTGACGTCGCTGTCGCTGTTCGACCCGGCGGCCGCCAGCAAAGCCGCGCAGAACATCCAGGCGGACGGCTTGACCACCGACCTGAATGCCATTCTGTCGGACCCGAGCAAAATCTCCGACGAGAACAAGGAGCTGGCGACCAAGGACCTGTTCGGCCTGCTCAAAGGCGTGCTCAAGGGCAACGTGCTGGACTTGCCGCGCCGCACCCAGGAAACCCTGGAGAAATTCCTTAACGAAGGCCTGCAAGGCAAGGAAAAATCCGCCGCTGTCACCAAGGCCCTGGAAGAGCTGGGCGCCGTGTACCAGAAAAACGGCGTGATCAGCGAAGCCGACCTGAAAACCGCCCTGAGCAAACCCTACATTCCGGTGGCCGATCGCGGCATGCTCGGCGAGGTGTTCAACACCCTCAACAGCAAAGGCATCCTCGGTTCACTGGGCGCCGGTGTGAGCCTGTTTTCCGGGATTTACCAACTGGTGGGCAAAGGCGGCAAGCTCGGCGAAACCCCAGCGCAACGCATGACCATCGCCAAGGACTTCCTGAGTTTTGCCGGCGGCTCCAGCCACTTTGTGCGCCTGGGCGACAAGATCGGCGAGAGCCTGGGCAAAGGCGGCCTGGTGGATTTCCTCGGGCTGGACAAGACTCTGCCGGAGATCTGGGGCAAGACCGGCATGCAGGAGCCGAACTTCGAATTCCGCGTCAGCGAACTGCCCTCGGATGTCAAAGCCAAGATCGCCACGGCCCTCGATGCGGTGCCGGACAGCCAGTACGACGGCATCGCCAAGATGTTCGGCGAGGGCGACAAGGCCGTCACCGAGGCCACCGAAGGCCTGGCCACCCACCTGGATGACGGCCTGGCCGCTGCGGGCGCGGCCAAGCTCGGCGCGTCCAAATCGGCGAAGATCGCCGGTTCCGTGATCAAGGTGCTGGGCCCGGCCACGGACATTGCCGGCGGTTTTGCCGACATCGTACTGGGCGCACTGGCGATCAAGAGCGGCGTGAAGGACAAAGACCCCTTGGCCCAGGCGGCCGGCGGCCTGCAAGTGGCCGGCGGTGCGTTCGGTGCATCGGCCGGGGTACTGGGGGCTGCGGCCCTGTTTGGCGCGGGCACGGCGGCGGCGTTGACCGGGCCGTTGTTCCTGGTGGGTGTGGTGCTGGCGGTGGTCGGCGGGATCATCGGCTACTTTGTCGACCACAACAAAAAGCAGAAGGCCACCGAGAAGGAAAACGACTGGTACCGCGACCTGGCGGGCGACGGTCTGTTGCAGGACAACTGGGCCGACAAGGTCGAATACGCCCACTACGAAATCCACCATTACGGTGGCCGTGACGCGCCGACCGACGACAGCATCTTCCGCTTCCAGCAATCGGAGTGGGAACACTTCGACCAGACGCCACAAAAAGGCGGCTCGTCGAGCAACCGCCTGGATGGCGGCTTGCACAAGGGCTACAAGGACCCGAACGAGAAACCCAAGAGCCTGCCGACGGATGCGCCGCCGGAGAGACCGCAGCCGCATCCACCGGGTGGCAGTGGCCCGAAGATCGCTTGAGTCATGCCAGCCCCCGCCTGAGTGCGGGGGCTGTCATTTACAACTTGGCGATGGACACTTCGGTGGACTTCACAAAGGCAATCACTTCACTGCCTACTTTCAATTCCAGGTCACGCACCGAACGGGTGGTGATCACCGATGTGACGATGCCGGACGCGGTCTGCACGTCGATTTCCGACACCACTTCCCCTTGCAGGATTTCCTTGATCACGCCCTTGAACTGGTTGCGCACATTGATGGCTTTAATGGTCATGTCGGCTTTCCTTCAGGCTGTTGGGTCAATCCGCACGAATGCGCAGGCCCTCAAAATGCGCCATCGACGAAGATATTAAAAGGAATATATATCTCTTTATTTATTCTTTATTGATATATAAAAGCTGTTGCACCATAAACAGCTGATCAACAGTTTGCCCTCTCCCACCACAGCCCTTCCCCCTCGAAGCCCCCGTGATTAGGCGTCAAAAGCCAATGGCACAGAGACTGCATATTCTTTAAAAGCATGATAGAGCATGCGGTGTTATTTTTCTGAATATAAGAAAAACCTTCTCTCAACGCCTTGCCGGAGCTGTTCCATGAACCCCTTCACCCAACGTCTATTGGGCGCCTGCGCCCTTGCCCTGTGCATGCAACCGCTGGCCCACGCCACCGAAACCGATCCAGCCGAAGTCAACCTGGACTACGCGTACTACTCGCCTGTCAGCCTGGTGCTCAAGCATTTCGGCTGGCTCGAACAAGCCTTGCCGGACTCCAAAGTGGGCTGGGTATTGAGCCAGGGCAGTAACCGGTCCCTGGAATACCTCAACAGTGGCGGCGTGGATTTCGCTTCTTCGGCCAGCCTGTCCGCAGTACTGAGCCGCGCCAACGGCAGCCCGATCAAGTCTGTGTACGTCTACAGCCGCGCCGAATGGACCGCCCTGGTGGTGCGCAAGGATTCACCGCTCAACAGCGTCACCGACCTCAAGGGCAAGAAAATCGCCGCCACCAAAGGCACCGACCCGTACCTGTTCACCTTGCGCAGCCTGCAAAAGGCCGGGCTGAAAAAGGACGACGTGGAGCTGGTGCACCTGCAACACCCGGACGGCCGCACCGCCCTGGAAAAAGGTGACGTGGATGCCTGGGCCGGTCTCGACCCGCACATGGCCGCCAGTCAAATCCAGGCTGGTTCGCGCCTGTTGTACCGCAACAAGGACTTCAACAGCTACGGTGTGGTGAGCGTCACCGAGAAGTTCGCCAAGGCTCATCCGCAAACCATCACCAAGGTCATCGGCGCCTATGAAAAGGCCCGGGACTGGGCGGTCAAGCACCCGGATGAATTTGCCAGGCTGCTGGCCGACGAGTCCGGCCTGCCGTTGGAAGTGGCCAGGCTGCAACTCTCGCGTACCGACCTGAGCACGCCGTTCTTGAGCAGCAAGGACGTGGTGTCGTCCAAGGCCGCCGCACCGATCCTGGTGTCCGAAGAGTTGGTGCGCAAAGGCGTGAATGTGGACCAGGTGATCGACCAGTTGATCGACACTTCGTTCGGCCACTGAGGAGCACGTGATGACCAGCAAAACCCAAGCAGTGCCTCTTGCCACGCCCTTGGCGATCAATCGCAGTGCCTGGCCGAGGCGCCTCAAGGGCCTGGTGTTGCCGGTGCTGATCCTGCTGGTGCTGGAGGTAGTGGTTCGAGTGGGCTGGCTGCCGTCCTACCAGATGCCGGCGCCCAGCGAAATTGCGCTGACCCTCACCGACCTGGCCGAAGGCGCACTGTGGAAACACATCAGCGCCAGCCTCGGCCGGGTAGTGCTGGGGTTCGTCATTGGTGCCAGCCTGGCGTTGGTGTTTGCCTCCTGGGTGGGGTTGAGCCGTGAAGCCGAGGCCTATCTGGAACCGACCTTCGCCGGCTTGCGCTCGATCCCCAGCCTGGCCTGGGTGCCGCTGTTGCTGCTGTGGTTGGGCATCGACGAAACCTCGAAGATCGTACTGATCGCAATTGGCGCGTTTTTCCCGGTGTACCTCAACGGCGTGGCGGCCATCCGCGACATCGACCGCAAGCTGGTGGAAGTCGGGCAGATGCACGGTTTCAGTCGGCGGCGCCTGGTGCGTCGTATCCTGTTGCCGGCCGCCCTGCCCGGCCTGTTCACCGGGTTGCGCAGCGGCTTGAGCCTGGCGTGGATGTTTCTGGTGGCAGCCGAGTTGATCGCCGCCACCAAAGGCTTGGGTTACCTGCTCAGCGATGGGCGGGAGACCTCGCGGCCGGACATCGTGCTGGCGGCGATCATCGTGTTGGCGCTGCTGGGCAAGGTCAGCGATGGCCTGCTCGCCGCGCTGGAAAAGCGTTGCCTGGCCTGGCGCGATACCTTCCAGGGAGCTGGGCAATGAGCGTGCGAGCGTTGTTGGATATTCATGTAGCGCGCAAGCGTTTCGCCGACACCACCGTGCTGAAAGACGTGCGCCTGGCCCTGCAACCTCGCGAAGCCGTGAGCCTGCTGGGGCCCAGTGGTTGCGGCAAAAGCACCTTGCTGCGCATCGTCGCCGGCCTGGAACAGGACTTCCAGGGCGAACTGCGCAGCCCCGACGGCGAAGTCGCCTTTGTGTTCCAGGAACCCCGACTGATGCCCTGGCTCACGGTGGAACAGAACATCGGTTTCAGCGACGACAACCATTACGACAGGGCCTGGGTCACGCAACTGATAGAGGAAGTCGGCCTCAAGGGCTTTGCCCAGGCGTTGCCCAAGGCATTGTCCGGCGGCATGGCGCAGCGAGTAGCCATCGCACGCGGTTTGTACTCACGCCCACAGGTATTGCTGCTGGATGAACCGTTCAGCGCGGTGGATGCGTTTACCCGCATGAAGCTGCAGGACCTGCTGCTGCAACTGGCCGAACACCATGCCATCGCCTTGTTGCTGGTGACCCATGATGTCGACGAGGCGTTGTATTTGAGTGATCGGGTGCTGGTGATGGATAACCGGCCGAGCAGCATTCGCCAGGCGCTTGCAGTGGAATTGCCACACCCCAGGGACCGGCGTGATCCGCGGCTGGCGCAACTGAAGGCGCTGTCACTGACGGCGTTGCAGCAGGCACACGTGATCTAGGCGATCTTGCGCAAGGTCACCCAGTACCGCGTCCGCGCCTGCACCTCGAGCCCCAGGGTCTGGGCCAGCAGGTTGAGGATGCGGTCAGTGTCGTCCAGGCGAAAACTGCCGGTCACTCGCAATGTTTCCAGGCTCGGATCCCAGCGCAACACACCGGGACGATAACGCTCCAACTCCCGTAAAAAGTCGCCCAGTGCCTGGTTCTGTGCGGTCAGCACACCGTCGCGCCAGCCCGGTTGCAACACATCGAACGGAGCCCAGGCGCCGAGCCCCTCGGCTTGCAGCGAGGCTTGCCGACCACCCGGCAACGACGCCATTTGCCCGGTCAAGTCGCGTACTTGAACCGAGCCCTGGAGCACCGACACTAGACAGCCCTTGGTCATCTGACGGACACACATCTCAGCCTGGCTGACCCGCAACTCGCCATAGCGGGTCTGCACCGTCATCGCCGCCGCCCCTGGCACATTCAGCGCCAGCTCACCGTTCACCAGTGTGATGCGCCGCTGTGCAAGGTCCATGTCCACCGCTGTCGCCGTGTTGAGCTGCAAGCTGCCGCCATCGGCCAAGGACATGCGCCTGCGCTCGCCGGTGGCGGTGTGCAGGTCGGCGCGCCACGCCTCGATGGGCAACTGGCGGCTGACCAGCCAGGCCGTCGGCACCAAGGCTGCGATACCCAATGCGCGCTTGAGCACCGCGCGCCGCCCCAGTTGCGGACGGTCGAGGCTGGCCATCGCCAGGGCCTGGGGCAAGTCACTGAAACGCTGGCGCAGGGCCTGGGCTTTTTGCCAGGTCTGCTCGTGCTGGGGGTGGCTGTCTCGCCAGTGCTGCAACGCGGCGTGGTCACGCTCAGTGGCCGCGCCGGATTCGAGCAGCGCCAGCCATTGGGCAGCGGCGCGGGCGACGTCACGGCTCACAGGTCCACCAGCAGGCAATGTTCGTAGGCCTGGGCCATGTAGCGTTTGACCGTGCGCTCAGACACCTCGAGCCGATCGGCGATCTCCCGATAGCCCAGGCCTTCCAGCTGGCTCCACAGGAAGGCACGGCGCACCAGCACCGGCAAGCCATCGAGCAACTCGTCCAGGGCTTGCAGGGTCTCGAGCACCAGCCAGCGCTGTTCGGGCGATGGCACGCAGGCTTCCGGCAGGCTCGCCAGCGCGTTCAAATAGGCCTGCTCAAGGCTGCGTCGCTGATGGAAATTGACCAGCAGGCGTTTGCCGACGGTCACCAGATAAGCACGCGGCTCCTGCATCTGCGCAATCGGCTGGGCGCTGGCGAGTACGCGCAGGAACGTATCCTGGCTCAGGTCGGCAGCATCCCAGGCATTGCCCAGGCGCCGGCGCAGCCAGCTTTCCAGCCAACTGCGATGGTCGCGGTACAGGCTCGACAAGGTCAGTTCGGGGGCGTGGGTCGGAACAACAGCATCATTCATGGCAAGCGACCTGCGCGGCGCGAGTGAGTCTCAAATGAGATTCATTCTATTTAATATCGCGCTGACTGACCATGATCTTTTCAACACTGTGTTTATAGGGAGGCTTCAGCATCGAACAGCTGCCCACGCCCCACCACACTCCCCGGCTTGAGCACCGCCCCCGGCGCCAACACCGCATTGGCGCCGATACGGCACTGGTCGCCGAGCAACGCGCCAAACTTGTCGCAACCGGTACGCTGCAAGGTGCCGTCGACCCGCACTCGCACCTCCTTGTCATCACGCTCGTTACGGTAGTTGGCGACGATGCTCCCCGCCTCCAGGTTGATGCCGTGCCCCAGCACCGAATCACCGACGAAATTGAAGTGCGCCAGCTTGCTGCCGCTGAACATGAAGGAGGTCTTCAACTCGGCACCCGGGCCGATGATGCAGTGTTCCTCCAGCCAGCAGCCGCCGCGCAGCAGCGAACCGCTGGCGATAAAGCAATGGGCGCCGATGATCAGGGGTGGCTTGAGCAGCGCGCCCGGTTCGACGGTGGCGGTACGGTGGATGGCGATCTCGCCCTGGATGACGTACTGGTCTGCCGGCAGTTCGGCCAGGAGTTGGCGAACAACGGCTGGCGCCTGGGCGGCCAGCGCCCAGGGCGCGAGATCAGCCCAGGGTGCAAGAGGAGAGTGGGCGAAGTCTGAAATATAGTCGGTGAGGCGGATCAATGTTGAATCCTCCGGTGGTCAGAGAAGTGCAAAACGCTAACATGCGCACACCAGACTTTACTGTTTGTCTTGTTATGGATATTTTATCCAGATCAGTCAATGAGGTCCGTCCCATGCCATTGCCGACTTACCAAGATGTCATCGCTGCCGCCCAACGCCTTGACGGTGTCGCCCATCACACCCCTGTGTTCACCTCGCGCACCCTCGACGCACTGACCGGCGCCCAAGTGTTCATCAAGTGCGAAAACCTGCAACGCGCCGGTTCCTTCAAGTTCCGGGGTGCGTTCAATGCCCTGTCGCAGTTCGATGCACAGCAGCGCAAGGCCGGGGTGGTGGCGTTCTCGTCCGGCAACCACGCCCAGGGCATTGCCCTGGCGGCGCAGTTGCTGGGCATGCCGGCAACCATCGTGATGCCCAGCGATGCGCCGGCGGCCAAGGTCGCGGCGACCCGTGGCTACGGCGCCAGTGTGGTGCTGTATGACCGCTTCACCGAAGACCGCGAACAGATCGGCCGCGACCTGGCCACCGAGCAGGGCCTGACCCTGATCCCGCCCTACGACCACCCGCATATCCTTGCCGGGCAAGGCACCGCCGCCAAGGAACTGCTGGAGTTCACCGGCCCGCTGGATGGATTGTTCGTTGGCCTGGGTGGTGGCGGCATGCTCTCGGGCACGGCGTTGTCGACCCGTGCCCTGGCGCCGGATTGCCAGCTGTACGGCGTGGAACCCGAAGCCGGCAATGACGGCCAGCGCTCGTTCCGCAGCGGCAGCATCGTGCACATCGATACGCCGGCGACCATTGCCGATGGTGCCCAGACCCAGCACCTGGGCAACTGCACCTTCCCGATCATCCGCGACCAGGTCAATGACATCCTCACCGTGTCGGATGCCGAGTTGGTCGGCGCCATGAAGTTCTTTATGCAACGCATGAAAATGGTGGTCGAGCCCACCGGCTGCCTGGGCCTGGCCGCGTTGCTCAACGAGGGTGAACGTTTCAAGGGCCAGCGCGTGGGCATTATCGTCACCGGTGGCAACGTCGATATCGAAAAGTACGCGGCCCTGCTCTGCGAGGCCTCATGAACATCATCCAGACCGCCCATGCGGCACAGCCTGCCGGCCATTACTCGCAAGCCATCCGCCACGGCGACACGCTGTATATCTCCGGCCAATTGCCGGTGAGCCCGGATGGGCGGCACAACCTGGCAGCGTCATTTGCCGAACAGGCGCGGATTGCCCTGGATAATCTATTGGCCATCCTCAACGCCGCCGGCGGAACCGCGCAGGACCTGGTGAAGGTCACCGTGTACGTAGCCGGCGTCGAGCATTGGCCGGCCTTCGATGGCCTTTATGCTGCCGCGCTGGGCGAGCACCGCCCTGCCCGTGCGGTGGTGCCGGTGCCGGAGTTGCACCACGGTTACCTGATCGAGATCGAGGCCATGGCACGCTACTTGGCGTAGGTGTAGACCGCCGCACGCGACACGCCCAGATGGGACGCCACCGTTTCCATGGCCCGGCGGATGTCCAGGCAACCCGAGTCCTTGAGTTCCTGCATCAGCACACGCCGGTCGGCCGTCTTCAGCGCGCGCGGAGTGGTGGCCAGGCGTGCGGCGAACTGGTCGATGCGCGCACGGATCACGTCGGCGCCGGAAGGGTCCAGGGACTCGATGAGTTTGTCGCCGCTGACCGAGCCGAATTGTTCGAGCATGCCTTGCAAGCCCCGGAACAACGAGAGGTCGACGTTCATGCACAAGGCCGCGACGTACTCGCCGCCGGCGCCCTTGATGCCGATCGACGTGCTCTTGACCTGGCGGCCGTCGCTGAACTGGTTCTGGTAGTTGGCGATGACTTGCGGGTAGTCGGGGTCGGCAATGCGCGCCAGGCCCAGCTCGGTGGTCGGGTCGCCCGGTGCACGCCCGGACAAGTTGTTGTGGATGGCCAGGATCGAGTGCCGGGGGTCGCGCAAGTCGTGCAGGACCACTTCGCAGAAGGGGCTGAAGGTCTTGCTCAGGCCCTCGGCGATCTGTTCGAGCTGGCTGATCAAGTGAGTATCGTCGGGAGAGGTGGTTTTCATGCAAGACAACATATCCAGTCCTGGACAGGGCGTCAATTTACCCCCTGCCCCTCAGTGTGGCGCCCGTACCCGAGGCGTGCGGTCAGAGACCACGCTGGCGCAACCACTGCAGAAAGCCTTTCTTGACGGGCACCACCGGTGCCTCTTGCGTCAGCGCCTGCGCGGCGTGCACACGGAAATCCAGCAAGGCCTTCATCGCTTCGCCGATGTCGTGGCGCGCATCCAGGCACGGCTTCAAGTATTCCTTCTCGATGCGGTACAGGGTGCAGAACGTCTTGGCCGAGAAATCCGCCAGCGTCGCCTGGTCCGACAGGATCCCGGCCTCGCCGATCACCTCACCCGGCCCCATGCGCCCGGCTTCGAATTTGTGCCCGCCCTTGGTCAGCATCACCGAGACCACACCGGACTCAACGATGAACAAATGATCGCTGACCTCCCCGGCCGGCAGGATCATCTCGCCGGCGCGATAGGTGTGCAGGGTCATGTTCTGGCTGAAGGTGTCTTTCTCTTCCTGGCGCAGGGTGGAAAAAATCGACGAACGCTCCAATAAAGCGCGCGCTGCGGACATGGCCGGTGGCGCGCTGCTTTCAGTGGCCGACAGCACGCCGACGCCCGCCGCCTGCAAATGCCGGAAAGCCAGGTCGTAAAGCTGGTTGCGCACTTCGCGCTTGAGGGCCATGGCCGGTACGAATCCGCTGATTTCATACTCGACGCCACCACTGGCCGACGTCTTGAACGCCACACTTGGCGCCGGCGTGCCCAGCAGCGGCCGACACCCTTGCATCGCCCGCTCCAGGGCTTCGATCACCGTTTGCGGCCGCGCATGGGGGCTGACCTGCAGGCTGACCGCCAGGCCGAACATGTCCGCCGGGCGCGAGAAATTGATGATCTTGGCCTTGGCCGCCAGGGAGTTGGGAATCACCGCCATGCTGCCCTGGGAGGTTTGCAGGCGCGTGGCGCGCCAATCGATGTCCGTCACCCGGCCTTCGGTGCCGTCGATGGAGATCCAGTCATCGATTTGATAAGGCTTGGTGGTGTTGAGGACGATCCCGGAGAACACGTCACTCAAGGTACTTTGCAGCGCCAGGCCGACAATGATCGCTACCGCGCCGGAGGTGGCGAGCACACCCTTGACCGGCAAGTCGAGCACGTAGGCCATGGCGGCAATGATCGCGATCAGGAAGATCACCGCCCCCATCAGGTCCTGCAACAGGCGGCCGGTATGCCCGACCCTCTGCATCATGAGCGTGCCGAGCAACACGGTCAGCGTACGCGCCGCGAACAGCCACCAGCCGATCTGCAACGCTGTGGCGGCCAGGTGCAAGGCGGTGTTGTCCGCATAGGGCGCCAGTTGCATGGGGTTCATGCCGTCGTTGAACAGCACCGCGCTGAACACCGCGAAGATCACCAACCGCGCCGCCAGCTTCCAGTTGGCGAGGTTGGCGGAAATCAGGCGCCACACGGCGATGTCGATCAAGATCAGCGCCAGGGCGCACAGCATCGGGTGATCAGCGATAAATGAGGGCATCCAGGCGACTCCAGGGCGAATGCCGTGAAGATCGCATGAAATGCCGCGCCAGGGTATAGCGGGTGTGCTTACATCTGCCCGAAACGACCCGACTGAAAGTCCACGAACGCCTGGTGAATCTCCTGCTCGGTATTCATCACAAACGGCCCGTGCCCGACGATCGGCTCGTCAATCGGCTCACCGCTGAGCAGCAGCACCTTGGCGTCATCATTGGACTCCAGTGTCAGTTGGCTACCCTCGCGCTCGAACAACGCCAATTGCCCCTGCCGCGCAACTTGCTCGCCATTGACCAGTACCGTGCCGCGCAGGATCACCAGGGCGGTGTTGCGCCCTTCGTGCAGGTCCAGGGTGACGGGCTTGCCGGGGTTCAGGCGCAGGTCCCACACGTCAATCGGCGTAAAGGTACGGGCCGGGCCCTGGGTGCCGGCAAACTCACCGGCAATCAGGCGCAGTTGCCCGGCGTCGTCGGCCAAGGGCAGTACCGGGATGTCGCCATCCACAATCGTCTGGTAACCGGCATCGGCCATTTTGTCCTTGGCCGGCAGGTTGACCCACAGTTGCACCATCTCCAGCGCGCCGCCCTGGCGGGCGAAGGCGGCGGAGTGGAACTCTTCGTGGAGGATGCCTTTGGCAGCGGTCATCCATTGCACGTCGCCGGGGCCGATGGTGCCGCCGGCACCCGTGGAATCGCGGTGTTCGACTTCGCCGTCGTAGACGATGGTCACGGTTTCAAAGCCGCGATGGGGGTGCTGGCCGACGCCGCGACGTTGCTCGGTCGGGGTGAAATCGGCCGGGCCGGCGTGGTCCAGCAACAGGAATGGGCTGATGTGCTTGCCCATGGCGTCGTAGGAAAACAACGTGCGCACCGGGAAGCCGTCGCCGACCCAATGGGCGCGGGGGCTGGTGTAGATGCCGATAAGCTTTTTCATGGTGTACCTCCAAAGTGCATACACCATAAGGCTGCTGGCGGTTGAGCACTAGCCGGCAAAAGCAGCCCTGTTCGTCCTACGTATAGGACAATCCCTTGGCCTGACGTTGCCGCAGCAGGTGAAACGCCACGAACGCCGTCAGCGCGAAGCTGGCCTGGATGATGATCATCGGCGCGGCACTGCCGTCCCGCAACTGGCTCAACAAGACACCGCTGCAGGTGGCGCCGAACATCTGCGCAAACCCCATCAGTCCCGCCGCCAGGCCTGCACGATGCGCATTGGGCATTACCCCACCGGTCACCGCGCCCGGCAACACCAGACCACCGCCCAGGGTGACCAGCGCAATCGGGATGTCCAGGCCGAGCACCGACAGGCCGAACAGTTCATAAATGACCACGGCCGACACCCCGCCGGCGGCGACCATCGTCACGCCCATCGCCACAATCCGCTGAGGCCCCAGACGCATGATGTTGCGGCGGGTATAGGTGGACCCCACGATCAGCATCGATACGATCAGGCCGAAATTGATGCCGTACTCCAGGCTGCTGAAGCCCAGCAGGTTGATGAACACCGCCGACGAACCGGCGATTACCGCAAACATGGCGCCATAGGTGCACGCCAATGCCACGGCGAACGCCCGGTACTGGCGCCCCTTGAGCAGGTCCAGGTATTGCCCGCCGAGGGTACGCCAGTGACCGGCCTTGGGGTCTAGGTAGTGGTTGCTCTCGCGAAAGAACAGCAACGCCAGCAACAGCACCACGCTGCCAATCGCCAGCGCCAGGAGGATCGGCGCGTGCCAGCCGAACAGATTGATCAGCAGGCCACCGACCATCGGCGCCACCACGATGGCGTAGAGCATGCCGATCATGGTCAGCGCCAGGGCCGGCCCGGCTTCGGCCTTCCACACATCCCGCACCACCGTGCGCGCCAGCACCAGCGCAGCACAGGCGCCCAGGCCTTGCAGCACGCGGGCGGCAATGAACTGGTGGATGTCGTGGACCAGCAGCATCGACAAGGTTGCCAGCACGTACAGCACCAGGCCGCCGATCAGCACCGGGCGCCGGCCGATACGGTCCGACAGCGGGCCGAACAACAGTTGCCCAAGGCCGAAAGCGGCGACAAATGCCGAGAGCGCCATCAGTGCCGAACCCGCCGGCGCCGCCAGCGCCTGCTCGATGGCGCCCAGGCCGGGAATGATCAATTGGGTCGAGACCTCACCCAGTGCCGTCAGGGCCACCAGTAAAAACAGCAGGCTTCGCGATGGGAGCGGGGCGTTTGTCATGGGGAGCATCCGGGGGCTGGATTAATTTATATTTCGACCATAATATGCGTAAAAAATTATGTCCATAATTTTTTGCCCAATGGTTACCCCGGAGCCCGCCATGCACCCTCTCCCCCTGCGTCTTCTCACGCCCTTGGCCCTGTTGATCGTCCTCAATGGCTGCAACAGCAAGGCCGACACCGCCGCCGAAGTTCCTCAACCTCGCCCTGTCCTGGCCGCCAAAGTCGAAGCGGCCGACACCCAGCAAAGCGCCTATACCGGCGTGGTCGCGGCGCGTACCGAAAGCGACCTGGGGTTCCGGGTCGGCGGCAAGGTCATCGAACGCAAGGTCGACCCCGGCCAGCATGCGTCCCGTGGCGACACCCTGCTGGTGCTGGATATCGGCGACTTCGAACTGGCCCTGCGCTCGGCAAAAAACCGCGTCAGCGCCGCCCAGGCACAATTGCGCCAACGCCGTGACGACGAAAACCGCTATCAGCGCCTGGCCAGCACCGGCGCCGTGTCGCGGCAGATCTTCGACCAATCGGCAACCAACCTGCGCGTGGCCGAAGCCGAACTGGCCGCGGCGCAATCCGACGCCAGCCAGATCGAAAACCGCCGCACCTACTCGGTGCTCAAGGCCGATGGCGACGGCATCATCACCGATGTGCGGGCAGACCGCGGCCAGGTGGTCGCCGAAGGACAGATCGTCGCGCGCCTGGCCCACGACGGTGCCCGTGAAGCTATCGTCAACCTGCCGGAAAACCAACGCGAACAAGCCTCGCAGAAAGCCCTGGCCTTCGCCTTCGGCGCCCCGGACCAAGCGGTGACCGCCACCTTGCGCGAACTGTCCGCCAGCGCTGACCCGACCACCCGCACCTACCGCGCCCGCTACGTATTGCATGGCGCCGTCGATCGCTTCGCCCTCGGCTCGACCATCACCGTGCGCCTGCAAGGCAACGGCCAGGCCCAGCAAACTCGCGTGCCCATCGGCGCCTTGCAGGATGCCGGGCAAGGCACCGGTGTCTGGGTAATCGGCACAGACGACAAGGTCAGTTTCGCCCCGGTGAAAGTCGCCAGCCTCGGCCAGGAAGACGCGCTGCTCGACAGTGGTGTAACCCCCGGTCAAATCGTCGTCGCCCTGGGTGCGCACCTGCTGCACGACGGTGACGCCGTACGCCTGCTGCCCGCCCAGGTCCTGGCCCTCAACCGCAAACAGGACAACTGAGCATGCGTGGTATCAACCTCTCTGAACTGGCGGTCAAGCACCGTGCGGTCACGTTGTTCCTGATCATTGCGATCCTGGCCGCCGGGGTGTTCTCGTTTGGCAAGCTCGGTCGCGCCGAAGACCCGTCCTTCACCGTCAAGGTGATGACCATCACTGCCGCCTGGCCCGGCGCCACCGCCCAGGAAATGCAGGAGCAAGTGGCCGACCGCCTGGAAAAACGCCTGCAGGAACTGGACTACTACGACCGCGTCGAGACCATCGCCCAGCCGGGTTTCGTGTCGATGCGCATGACGTACAAGGAGTCCACGCGGCCCAGCGAAATCCAGGACCTGTTCTACCAGACCCGAAAAAAACTCAGCGATGAAGCCGCCAGACTGCCCAAGGGCGTGAGCGGGCCGTTCTTCAACGATGAATATTCCGATGTGTATTTTGCGCTGTACGCCCTGGAGGCCGAACACCTGCCCCATCGACAGCAGGTGCAGATGGCTGAGGAACTGCGCCAGGGTTTCCTCAACCTGCCAGGGGTGAAGAAGGTCAATATCCTCGGCGAGCAGGCGCAACGGGTGTTCGTGGAGTTTTCCTATGAGCGCCTGGCGACCCTGGGCATCAAGCCGGATCAGATTTTCTCGGCGTTGGCCGCGCAGAACGCCGTGGCGCCGTCGGGCTTTGTCGAGACCGCCGGCGCCCGTGCCTACATCCGTATCGACGGCGCGTTCGACAGCCTGTCACTGATCGAAAACGTGCCGCTGGAAGTCAACGGCCGCGTGCTGCGCATCGCCGATGTGGCCACCGTCAGCCGAGGTTATGAAGACCCGCCCAGCTACCGCATCCGCCACCAGGGCGACCCGGCGCTGATGCTCGGCGTGATCATGGAGAAACACTGGAACGGCCTGGAACTGGACAAGAGCCTCAAGGCCCAGGAAGCCAGAATCCAGGCCGACCTGCCGCTCGGGGTCAACTTCGCCAAAGTCTCCGACCAGGCGAAAAACATCAGCCTGGCGGTCAACGAGTTCATGCTCAAGTTCTTCGTTGCCCTCGCCGTGGTGATGGTCATCAGCCTGTTGGCCTTGGGCTTTCGTGTCGGCCTGGTGGTGGCCGCTGCGGTGCCGCTGACCTTGTCGGTGGTGTTTGTGATCATGCTGCTGACCGGGCGTGAATTCGACCGCATTACCCTGGGCGCGCTGATTATTTCCCTGGGGTTGTTGGTGGATGACGCGATCATCGCCATCGAGATGATGGTGGTGAAACTGGAGGAAGGTTTCGACCGCATCCACGCCGCCACCTTTGCCTGGAGCTCCACGGCGGCGCCGATGCTCACCGGCACGCTGGTGACCATCATCGGCTTTCTACCGGTGGGTTTTGCGCGCTCCGGCGCCGGGGAATATGCCGGCAATATCTTCTGGATCGTCGGTTTTGCGCTGATTTCATCCTGGCTGGTGGCGGTGGTGTTCACACCTTACCTGGGCGTGAAGCTGCTACCGCAGATCAAGCCGGTGCCCGGCGGGCATGACGCAATCTACGCCGGGCGCTACTACCAGAAACTGCGCACGCTGGTGGAGGCCTGTGTGCGCAGGCGCTGGCTGGTGACCGGGCTGGTGGTGGCGGCGTTTGTGCTGTGCGGGCTGGGCATGGGTGTGGTGAAGAAGCAGTTCTTTCCCAACTCCGACCGTTCCGAACTGATTCTTGAGGTGTACATGCCGCCGGGCAGCGCCTTTAAAAGTACCGAAGCGGTAGCCGCACAGTTGGAAAAAGCCCTGCTGCAAGAGCCTCAAACCACGATGGTCGACACCTATGTGGGCGGCGGTGCGCCACGCTTTTTCCTGTCGCTGAACCCTGAACTGCCGGACCCGGCGTTTGCCAAGCTGATCGTGCAGACCCCGGACTCCCATGCCCGCGATGCATTGAAACTGCGCATGCGCGAGCGGATTGCGGCCGGTGAGTTCCCGGCGGCGCGGGTACGCGTCACGCAGTTGCTGTTCGGCCCGCCTGTGCCGTTCCCGGTGGTGTTCCGTGTGTCCGGCCCGAATGTGGATGTGCTGCGTGGCGTGTCCGAAGCCGTGCGCAAAGTCGTCGCCGCCAACAAGTTGACCAAGGATGCCTTCCTCGATTGGGGCGAGCGCACCAGCGGCTATCGCCTGGTACTGGATCAGGACCGCCTGCGTTTGCTGGGCTTCACCCCCAACGAGGTCAAATCCCAGCTCAACGCACTGCTCAGCGGCAATCCCATCACCGAAGTGCGCGAAGGCAACCGTACCGTCTCCGTGGTCGCTCGCGCCCAGGGCAGCCAGCGCGAAGACCTCGGCAACCTCAACAACATGACCCTCACCAACAGCGCCGGCACCTCCGTGCCGCTGGCCCAGGTCGGGCATTTCCAGGCGGTGATGGAAGAACCGATCCTCAAGCGCCGCAACCGCGCGACCACCGTCGAAGTGCGCGCCGACATCATCGACGGCGTGCAACCGCCCGACGTGGAAATGGCCGTGTACAAAGACCTGCAGCCGCTGATTGCCACACTGCCCGCCGGTTACCAGATCGACATCGGCGGCCCGGTGGAAGAAAGCGCCAAGGCCAACGTCGCCCTGGCCGCGCTGTTCCCGATCATGATCCTGCTGACCCTCACGGTGATCATGTTCCAGGTGCGCTCGTTCGGCGTGATGTTCATGGTCTTCGCCACGACGCCGCTGGGCTTGATCGGTGCGGTGCCGACCTTGCTGCTGTTCAACCAGCCGTTCGGGTTCAACGCAATCCTGGGCTTGATCGGGATTGGCGGGATACTGATGCGCAACACGCTGATCTTTACCGACCAGATTCGCCAGAACCAGGACCACGGCATGGCCATTCGCGAGGCAATCATCGAAGCCACCGTGCGGCGTGCACGGCCGGTGATCCTGACCGCGCTGGCGGCGGCGCTGGCGTTTATTCCGCTGACGTTGTCGGTCTTCTGGTCGTCCCTGGCCTACGTGCTGATCGGTGGGGTGCTGGTGGGCACCGTGTTGACGCTGTTGTTCTTGCCGGCGCTGTGCAGCCTGGTGCTGGGGCGGGAGAAGACGAGAGTTGTCGAAACGTCCCACGTAAGCGCCGGATAAGCTCTACTCCCCTCCCCTGAAAAGGTCCGCAAAGTCCCTCGCCTGACTACACAGTGCGAGGGATTGCAGATGGACTTTCTGGTTGTTGGAGCTGTTTCTTGAACCCGGCCATTGGCAGGCTGGCCCTGACCCCAATGGATGTGAAGACGGTCGATATCGAGCGCGTCTTTCGCGATTTCCGGGAATGCCTGAATACCTTTGACGCGTGGGCTTCAAGCTTTTGGAGCGTTTCGGCGCTGGATGTCGAGCAAGTCTTCAAGGTCGGGGATGAAGTGGCGCTGGTCGCGCCGATCAACCGTTCTCTTTACCCAAGCACCACCGTTGCGACTTGCCAGGCCAACGGCAAGCTGACCCTGGTGCACCTGTTCCAAAGCACGCGATTTGTACCCATCGGCAACACGCCGGTGATGGTGCAGCGTGTCGACCCCAACGGCGGCCCACTGGGCGAGCCGATCCACACGACCATCGGCCCCAGCGGCATCCTCGAAATCGACCAGTGTGAGCGCGACCAGCAATACCGGGTCAGCTTCTATCCCAACGTTTCCGAGGATCACCTCAAGGCGCTGTATGCGTCTTATCAATCGGTGATTGATGGGTTGGAAGTTCGCCTGCGCGAAGAGTGGAAAAACACCTTCGAAGCCCAGTGGAAAGACTACACAGACGCCAGCCCGCTTGATCAACGCAGGCTGCTGGAGAAGGCGTTTCTTCATGGCATGGGTAAGGCGTTCTACAGCCTTTGGGACAATTTCACACAACTGTACGACCTGCTGGCGGACCTCAAGAGCAACAGCCAGAAGTTGCTGCAATACGTCTCCCAGACCGAACTGGATGACCTGCTGAAACTGGGCAAGGACGCCATCGCCCATGGCCTGCTGGTGCTCTGCGACGAGCCGCTGATGTTTATCTACCTGTCGGCGATCTGCAGTTGGATACGGATGTTGCCGCCGCAAGCGATGAGCGAGGTGATGGGGGAAATCACCGGCGACGTGTTGATCGCTTTGCTGTTGGTGAGGGTTGCGGGAGCCATGGGCGTGACCGTGCGCCTGGGTGCCCAAGTGATGAGTCACATCAAGCCTGGCCGGGCTCGCCAGTGGCTGGAGATGCTCGCGGACCAGTTGGTCGGGCCTCGGTTGGAGGCGCATGTCGAGGCGGCCAGGCCGTTGCTGCTGGGTAGCTCCGCGACGCCGGTCCGGGTGATTCCGGATGCGCCGTTGAAGGCTGGGGATCAGGTGGTCTCCAACGCGGTGCCGGTGGTGCGCAACAAGTCCCAGCGAACCGCGTTGGTGCGGCAGGAGACCGTGGATGACGTGCCGGTTTCTGCTCGCAACCCGAATGGGGATGCGGCGGCATCTTCGGACAAGACCGCGACCAATGGGTGCCCGGTGTCGATGGTCACCGGCGAGGAACTCCTGACCCTCACCGATGGGACGCTGGACGGGATCTTGCCGTTTGAGTGGACGCGGTTGTATCGCACCAGTGCGGT